>DATDGF010000050.1:0-42678 GCA_036522195.1 Candidatus Acidiferrum sp.
GTCCATCGGCTCGCGTGTTTGCTCCGCGCTTCTTTCAGACCCCGCCTCGCGACGACGCCCTTGCGCTTCACTAACCCTTCTCTTCCATCAAGATGGGTAGAGGACTTTCACCTCCAAGCTATCGAACATGCTCGGCACACAAACAAAAACGCCCCGACGGTGGTCGGGGCGTAGCTTTCTACAGATGATAGCTTACCATGACAATACCTGGTTTATTAAGAGGGAAATGCAAAAAAAGCCGGGCACGAGAAACAGTGGCCCCTTTCAAGCTCGGGGCAAACGAGTGGCCCGCCAGGGCGGGGTCGATGAGAAGAAGAGCCGAAGCAAGCTTCGTGCGGAGAAAGCGGCGTCAAGCCGCCGCACTCCAAAGCCAAAGAATGCCCGCTTCAGAAAGCGGCCGCTACAAGAGATGTGAAGCCGCGCAACGAAGAAGGCTAGCGGGAAGCCAGAGTTTCTACTTGAGCGGGAGTCGGATCACTTTCCGTAAGGCCCGGTTTGCTAGAACCAGCGGAGAGATTTCCCGCCAGCATGCGGCGGTATTTGCTGCGCTCGTCGAGGTTCATATCCACGATCTCGAAGGCCATGTCCTGTGCGCGGGAGTCGCGCATGAGCGCAGTAGCCTGCAAATTTCTGAGGCCCACCTGCAACCTCAACTGCACCTGCGTCCCCGGAGTCAGGTGCCGGCTGAGGGTGGCAACGCCGCCCGTCAGGCTGGCGGTCTTGATCTCCATGGAGCAGCCCTCTTTGAGGTTGGTGCACACCGCGCGGACGGTTTTCTTTAGCCGCACGCGCGTGTGCCGGCGATGCCGCACAAATTTCGATACTGAGGGAATTGCCAGTGGAGCCAGCGCCAGGTCTTCGTGCTCGATCCCGCTCTTCGGCAAATAATTTACCGCCCATCCCGGTTCCAACTTTTCCATCGACTGGAACGCCGCGATCCGCAATTCCTGAGGATGCTGCCAGCCAAACATTTTCTTCGACTCGAGAATCCGCTTGAGGGTGCTCACGGACTCCGGCGCATTGATTCTGCCCAGCGCTTCAATCGCTTTCACGCGCAGAAAGGGACTGGCGCCGGAAGGGATATCTCCATCGGCGATGGTCAGAAGCTTGCCGAGCGCTTCGCGGTCCGCCGCCACGCCAATTTCATCAATCACCAGCGGCATCACCAGCGGGTCCACGTGATCCAGAAGTTCGAGCAAAATCTGGCAGCGCCGCGGCGCGCCGCTCGCTGAAATCTGCCTGATTACGCGATCTTGCGAAGTCCGCGGAAAATCCTTCATCCGCCCAGGCAAATAAACCATGATCGATTCGGGATCGAGCTTGCTCAGCAGGCCGGCCATCTCCACCGCTTCCGCGATCGGCCCGCCGCGCACGGTGCTGCGCAGGTATTGGACTGTCTCTTCGCCCAAGTCAGCGGCCAGATTCGCGATGTGCTCGGCGTCATCGCGCAGACTGCAGCGATTGAAACGCGTCGCGAGCTGTTCCATGGTGGTTTGCGGCAATTGCCGCAGAACGTTCGTCAGGCCCGCGGCCACCTGCCGCGCACGCAGCGCTTCGTCCACAAACTCCGGGATGCGCTCCTCGATTCCCATCTTGTTGCGCAGACTTCGTCCAACTCCCGGCCTCTGGCTTTCCACGCCGAGAACCAGATCCAGCGCCTGCTCCATCGCGGGGAAACAGCGGCTGGTGGCGGCTTCCTGGCTCAAGCGAACGAACGCGCCGCTGACCAGTCCTTGCAGCTCGCTGTCCTGTTCCACATTGAGGCGCAGCCCCAGATGGCGCAGCGCTTCGCTCAACAGTTTCGGATCGGCCTTGGCGTAGAGTTCCGCCATTTCGGAAAGTCCAACCGCGGTTTTCTTGCGCGCATCCGCCTCTTCGCTGTCCGCGCAAGCCGCGTAGTTCTGAAGAATGCTGATGGCCTCCTCGATACTTCCCTGCTCGATGAGTTCGCCGACATAGGACTGCACGTTGCGCGGCGGAATGCACCAGGCCTCTCCCGAAAGGAGTACCGCGCGCTTCCCGCTTTCCGGCACCGCCGCCCAGAATTGCCGGTCCAGGATTTCGCGATGCGACTCGACAAGTAAACCGGCGTCGCTCATCTTGTCTTCGTGCGCGCCAAGAATTTTGCGGAGATTCTCGATCTCCTGATTCATGCGGTCGAGCATCTGCCGGACCGCGTTCACTTTGACTTCGCCCTTTTCGAAGCGCTCGATGGCGAAACGAATCGCCAGGTGCTCCGCCAACTGCACGAGGACGGACTCATCCGGCTTCGTGTCCGGCGCCTGCGCGGCCAAAGCGGCGAGCGCCTGCTTCAAAGTGTCTTGCGCGCGGCCCGGCAACTGTGACACCTGGTCCTGGAATGCGACCGCCGCACCTACGCCGCCTTGCCCGGCGGTGATGTTTCCGAAACTCGTCAGTGCACCGAGAATTCCAAGCAGCTCTTCTTCGGTTGGTTCACCGCGTCCGGCAGGTCCTCCGCCAGCGAGGCCGGCAACGACACCGGAAACAAGTGTCGCGCCGCCGTTACCGCCAGCTCCGGTCCACGTGCCAGTCCCCGGCGCGCCGCCTGGGCCACCAGGTCCCCCAACTCCCGTTGCACCCCCGCCAGGCCCGCCAGGTCCAGAGCCACCCCCACCCGGAACGCCAAACCCCGTTCCCCCACCGCCGCCGGGTCCGCCAGTCCCCGAGCCTCCACCACCCAGTACACCAGGCCCAGAGCCTCCGCCTCCCGGTCCGCTCCCAGGTCCGCCGCCACCTGGCCAACTCACCCCTGATCCCCCTCCGCCGGTTCCAGCGAAGCCCGGCCCACCACCCGGACCCAGGCCGCCCGCTCCTCCGCCTCCTGGGCCGCCAAATCCTGGCCCAACTCCTCCGGTCCCTGGTCCACTCGCTCCCGTTCCCGCAGTTCCGTCACCCTTGGCACCCTGGGCAGCGGCAATCAATTCCAGCAGTTTGTGCGGATCGTTCATCAAATCCGTGAACTTATCCTGGTCCTTGCCAAGGGAAGCGACCGCCAACTGCGCGGCCATGCTCGCTTCCTTCAGCCGCGAGTCCGTAGCCACAAAGCAAATCTCATTAATGCGGATTCCTTGCGCACCGGTCAAAGCAACCTTCAACTGCATCGCCAGTTCGGCGGGTTTGGCCTTCCCGGTGGGAAACGCGCGCACGAAGCGCCATAGCTCTTCCCCAGTCACAGAAGGGAAGAACTGCACGCTAGCCAGCCCCGCGGCGGAGAGTAACTGCGCAAATTGCTTTTCAGCAGGCGCGCCTTCCAGCGGCACGCCATCGAGCAAAAGCTGCGCACCCGTCGCGCCTAGGAGAAGTCCACCTTCCGATCCGGGCGGGATGGCGGTATGCAATTCCTGTCCCGCGATTTGCAGCTGTTCGATCGTACGGGCGTGTTCGTAGCCGTACAGGCGCGCAAACTTCAACAAGATGTTCAGGCTTCTAACGAAAGCGCGTGCTGCCGTTGTCTTTGGATCTGCTTTCATTCCATGCCGCGTAGGTCCCGAATAGGACTCCCTGTCTAGTACCGTAGGGCCAGCGACCGTACCCCGCAATGGTACAGAGGTTCCATGTGTCCGCGCGGTCAAGACTCCTATAGGCCGGGTGGACACACTGAACGAGCGGACGGGTACGATCTTGGGAGGGACAGGTGGGAGGGGTTTCACGCGCATCGGGCGTGATTTGAATAGTCTAAAAGCTAGTTCTTGGCGATCGCCACGCGTCCGCGCCGACGCGTTCGATTGGTTACCTGCGCAACCATCGGCAGGCCACCCAATTCCAGCAGCAGTTTCCGCAGCCGGTAGCGCTCATCCAGATCCATTCCCACGAATTCGAACGCCATGGCCTGCGGCCGGGCTCCGCGCACAATCGCCTGCGCTTTAATGTGGCGCACGCCTTGCGTGAATTTCAATGTCAACAGCGACCCCGGCGCCAGATGGCGCTCTCCAGAACCGATCCCGCCGCCCAGATTCATCTCGGGAATCGACAGCCGGAAGTTTTCGCGCAAATTCGTAGTCACCACAACAATGTTGCGCGAAAGTTTCAAGCGCGCATACCGTCTCTGCCGGATGACCGACGCGTTCGCTTCCGGATCCGCGGGCTCCAGAGTCAGCTCTTTCCGGTCAATGCCGCTGGCGGCAACCTTTTCCATGCCCACTGATGGATCGACGCGAATCAGAGCCTGGCCCGCCGCTATCCTCAATTCGTTCGGATAGACCCAGCGCCACACTTGCCGCGCGTCCAGAATGTGCTGCAACAAGGCGCTGGCACCCGAAGCGCGCAATCGACCCAGCGCTTCGACCGCTTTGATTCGCGTGAATCCCGGCGTCTCATCGTTCTGCGCCAGTTCGATGAGCTTGGGGATGCATGAGCCTTCCCCGCTCATGCCCATCTCATCGATGGCCAGCGGGCGGATCATTACGTCCAGCGAATCATAGAGCGCGACCAGCAATCTGGTCCGCTGCTCTGCCGGCGTCGCCGAAAGCTGCCGCACCGTACGGTCGTGCGCGGAACGCGGCCACTGCGACAATCGCAGCGGCAGGATCTTCTCCACACTCTCCGGCGAAAGCTGGCTCAGCAATCCAACGACCTCGGCGGCTTCCCCTGCAGGAGCGGTTTGCAAAGTCTCCACCAGCCGTTGCGTCGCGTCCTCGCCCAACCCACGGACGACGTCGTAAAGCAGTTCGCAATCTTCACGGAATCCGCAATGCGCGAAACGGTTGGTCGCATAATGCAGCGTGGCCTTGGGCATTAATCCAAGGATTTCCGACATGCCATCCGCGATGTGCCCGCTCCGCAACGCTTCCTCAATAAATTCCGGCAACCGTTCTTCAGCACCGATGCGCGGCCGCAGGCTCTGCGTCGATCCCGGCCGTTGCGTCTCCACGCTGTCGAGGGATGCCAAGGCCTGCTGGATCGCGGGGTAACAGCGTTTCGAAGCCGCTTCCTGGCTCAAGCGCACAAAGGCGGCGCTGATCAGCGTTTGCAATTCCGGTTCGCGTTCGATCGCCAACTGATTGCCCAGTCGCCGGATGGCGTCCATCAAGGCGCTGCCGTCGCCGCTGCCATACAGTTCGCCCAGGTCCGATAGTCCGATGGCCGTGGTGCGCCGCGCTTCCGGCGCTTCCAGCCCGATGCAGGACGCGTACTTCATCAGAATTTCATTGACCGTCTTGAGTTCCCCGCGCCGCAGCATGTCCTCCAGAAACGCGCGCACGTTCCGCGGCGGTACGCACCAGGATTCGTCCGACGTCAACACTTCCTTCTTATTCTCTTCCGGCACCTGCTCCCAGAATTCCTGATCCAGCAGCTCCGTGTACGACTGAACGGAGAGTCCCGCGTGCGCCATCATCTCTTCCTGCGTGGAGAGAATCTTGCGCAGCGCTTCAATTTCTGTGTTCATGCGGTCGAGCAACTGCTTCACTGCGTTGACGCGCAGCTCGCCTTTTTCATAACTATCCAGCGCGAAGCGAATCGCCACATGTTCCGCCAGTTTCAGCAGCATCGGCTTGTCCGGCTTGGCATCGGGCGCTTGCGCGGCCAGTCCCGCGAGCGCTTGCTGCAGCGTGTATTGCGCGCGCACCGGCATGGCACTCAGGCGCGATTGAAACGTCGGAACATCCAGCCGTGATTCGGGATCCTTGCGCGACTTGCCCAATTGAGCGAAGAGTCCCAGCATCGAACGAACGTCTTCTTCCGCAACGGAGAACCCTCCGCCGCCCTCGCCCGCTCCTGCTCCACCAAGAACGCTTGATGACACTCCGCCAGGTCCGCCCGTCATTGTGTCGCGCAGCATCGCCGAAGCCGTACGCCATTTGCCGGGCGGGTTCGCGCCTCCTCCGCGACCTCCAATGCCACCGCCAGCCCCTATACCACCGCCGCCCCCGGTTCCGCCTCCGGAGCCTGGACCACCTCCGGTTCCAGAACCCCCACCTGCTCCCGTTCCACCACTGCCAGTTCCGGTACCCGTGCCACTCCCACCGCCAGCGCCGCTTCCACCACCGAAGCCTGGTCCGCCGGCTCCTCCCCCACCGACACCACCGCTACCACTTCCGCCCGTTCCCAGCCCGCCCGTACCCAATCCTCCACCGCCGCCTTGGCCGCCGCCGCTCGGTTCCCATAGGCTGGAGCCGCTGCCCGTACCCGTTCCAGGCGCGCCCGAACCACCACTGCCGCCGGCGCTACTTCCACCCGAGCCGCTGCCTCCAGTGCCTCCGCCGCCTAAGCCGAAGCCAGGTCCCTGGCCTCCCGAACCGTGTCCAGGTCCGCCCGCTCCGCTGCCACCGCCGCCTCCGCCGCGCGAACTCTCCGCCGCCAGAATCATCTGCAGCAGCTTATTAGGATCTTCGAAGAAATCCTTAAATTTGTCTCCCTGCGCGCCGAGCACCTTCTGCGTCAGTTGCGCCGCCACCTTAATTCCCGCAACCGAGGAATCCTCTGCGACGTAGCGGATCTCATTGACCTTGATGCTGGTTTCTCCCGCCAGCGCGGACTTCAACTGCTCCGCCAACGAAGACGGTTTCGCATTTCCGCTCGGAAACGCGCGCACGAATCGCGCGAATTGCGGCTGTGTGAGTGTCGGTGAAAAGTGAATGCTGGCGATACCGGAAGTAATCAGGAGTTGCGCGAAGCTGCGTTCACCCGCCGCCGATCCCAGCGGCACGCCATCTAGAAGAATTTGCGTCCCCGAAGCGCCCAGCAGCACGCCGCTGCCCGCGCTGTCATCCAATGCCCCGCGCAGTTCCTTCCACGTAGTCTCAAACTGCTGCGCCGTTTTCGCGTGACCAAACTCGTACAGACGCGCGAATTTCAGCAGGATGTTGAGGCTGCGGACAAACGCCCGCGCCCCGCCTCGTGTCTCGGAACTCATATTTGTCGGTGGAGGTTCCTACCCCTCCTCACGCTTCCTTCTACACTAGTTTCCCCGACGCTAGGAAACAAGCCCTGTAGCGCGATTTGTACTCATCTCAATAACAGATTCCCTTGTCGAATTGGGAACATTGTTTGCCTACGCCTCTACGGGTGGCTCGGATTCTCTCCGTGCGTGGTCCTACCTTGGCCCCGCGCCAGGCTTGCCGATGGCGCTCGGCGTAATTTGGACATGACAGAAGACCGCGCAACCGCATCTTAGGTAACATCCTTCGAGGAATGATATTCTCTTCCAGAAGACATGGCCGAAGAACCGCAATCCCATCCACCCATCGTGAAAGTCTTTGGAAAGGCCGCCTCGGCCCGAGCTTATGCGATTCGTGACTTCCTTTATCGCGGCGATGTTCCGTTTGAATTCGTGGAACTCAAGAGCGACGAAGAAGCTCGCGAGCTTGGGGTGGACAATTTCAACGATCCACGGCTCCCCATCAGCCTCTTCTCCGACGGCACTCGCCTGGAGTGCCCTACCATCCGCCAGCTGGCCGAAAAACTCGGCTGGCTCCGTGATCCGTCCCGCTCGGAGTACGATCTCGCCATCTACGGCGCGGGGCCTGCGGGCCTGAGCGCTGCCGTCTATAGCGCATCCGAGGGCCTGCGAACGGTGTTAATCGAACGCTCGGTTGTTGGCGGCCAGGCAGGCACCAGTTCGAGGATCGAAAACTATTTGGGCTTTCCGGAAGGTATCAGTGGAGCCGACCTTGCCAAAGCCGCGCGCGAGCAAGCCTGCCGCTTCGGCGCGGAAATTCTCATACTGCGCGAAGGCGTTCGCGGTGAGTTCACACCGGGCAAGGGTACAGGCTACCTCGCCGACGGCACTAAAATTGTTGCCCACGCTACCATCTGCGCCACTGGCGTCCGGTATCGTCGGCTGAATCTTCCCAATGAAGAGAGCCTTCTCGGAGCCGGTGTCTACTACGACGCTGGCGCCAGCGAAGCGGCTCTCTGCGGCAGCGAGCACGTCTTCGTCGTCGGAGGCGGCAACTCTGCGGGACAAGCCGTCATGCACTTCGCCCGATATGCCCGCAAGATAACCATCGTCGTCCGCGGTTCTTCGTTGAAACAGACTCTTTCCCAATATCTCGTCGATCGCATCTATGCCGCTCCCCAGGTCGAGGTTCTCACACACACCGAGGTCACTGCTCTCCACGGTGATTCTGTTTTGCGTGCGATCACTCTCACCAAAAACAAAACCGGCCAACAGCGTACCTGTGACACGCACTGGCTCTTCCTGTGTTTGGGCGGCGTGCCGCACACGGAGTGGGCCAAGGAAGCCGGCATCGCGCGCGACTCTGAGGGCTACCTCGTCACCGGCCCCGATCTCTCACAGAACGGCCACAACCTGCAGAACTGGCCACTCCAACGTGCACCTTATTACTTGGAAACCAGCATGCCCGGCCTCTTCGCCGCAGGCGACGTCCGCCACGGTTCCGTCAAGCGCTGCGCGTCGGCTGTCGGCGAAGGCGCCATGGCCGTTACTTTCGTGCACCGCAATTTAGCCGCTACCTAAGGGAGGAAAAGTTATGGTTGCTTGCACGCATCTCGGTCTGATTCGCCCCGTCAAGCCGCACACTCAAGGCTGCGAAGAGTGCCTCAAGATGGGCGACACCTGGGTCCACCTGCGCCTCTGCCTCGAGTGCGGCCACGTCGGCTGCTGCGACTCCTCCAAAAACAAGCACGCCGCCAAGCATTTCCATAAAACCAAGCACCCCATCATGAAATCCCTCGAACCCGGCGAAACCTGGGGCTGGTGCTACATCGACGAACTCGAACTCGACTTCGCCTGATCTCTTTGGAGTTACTTGCGTCGCCCGGTGGCACCCATTTTCAACTTGCACGGAAACATTTCTCCGGATTCATTATTCCTTGCGGGAAATCTCTTCAGCAAGCCTCAGATCACGGCTCTACCATGCCTTGGCGAACTGCATAGCGCACCAAGCTTGCCGTCTCATGAATATCCAGCTTGTTCATCAGCCGCGTGCGGTGAGATTCCGCTGTTTTCACGCTGATCCCGAGTAATGACGCCACGTCTTTGGTGGATTTTCCCTCGGCAATCAACTGGAGCACTTGCCGCTCTCGCAACGTCAATGAATTTTTGGATTTCTCCGACTTGGAGTGGTAGGCCTCCATCACACCACTCGAGACGCCGGGGCTCAAATAAACCTGGCCGCGAGAAACCTGGCGGATGGCATCCAGCAAATCGCTGGCAACCTGATTTTTCAGCACATAGCCCTTCACACCTGCGTCCAATGCTTCGGAAATGTACTGGCCTTCATCATGTTGGGTGAGGAGAATGACCTTGGTCTTTGGAATAGAACGACTCATTTCCCTTGCGGCATTTAGCCCGTTCAGAATCGGCATGCTGATATCCATTACAGCGATCTCGGGCTGGAGCGACGCTGCATGGCGAACGGCCTCCTGCCCGTCGGAAGCTTCCGCGACGACTTGAAATCCTTCACGCTCCAGCAGGGTCTTCAGGCTCTGGCGTACAAGGACATGGTCATCAGCGAGCACGATGCGAATTGGCATTCGAATTCTCCGTTGCAAGCTGGATCAAAAGTTTAGTTCCCCGTCCGGGAGCTGACTTGATCGTTTTCTGAGTGGGGTTAAGTTTCAGTCCGACCTCATCAATCCTGCTGACCACCCCTGGTAGTAGCCTCCACCTTTCCGGCCCCTTCACATAATCCCTCGAACCCGGCGAAACCTGGGGCTGGTGCTACATCGACGAACTCGACTTCGCCTAATTTCCGCTCGTATCTCCGGGCGGCCAGCCAATAGCTAATGGACCAGACAACCGAGCGAACCCTAAAGGATCTTCTGCAGATCATCTTTGACATTTTGGGCGTGTCCTGCTCCCCCAACTTGCGGCTTAAGTCACTTTTCGCAAAGCGCCGGCACTTGCCATTGACGATGCCTCGCCTTTTATGTGCGCCCGCCAGGTAGTCCTTCAAACGCCTCCAATATCTTCCCGTCCCAGACCTTTCCTTTCTCGCCAACATCATGCCCCTGTAAGTCCTTTAGCGGCCACACTTGGATTCCCCCGCAAGTGTTGCAAATAAAAGACTTACGGCATGGCTAACCTCCTTTAGATGCAACACTTACAAAAAACAGCCGGGGGCCCGCTTTCGGGCGCACCCCAACTCTTCCCATTCTGGAACACACTCAACCCGCAGCTCCGAGCGCATCCTTCCGTCATAACCTCAAGTCACTTTTTGCTCTCAATCTCCAAGTGTCATTTGCCATGGGACTCCGAATTGAGTATAGAATCGAAATGAACATGGCCGACCAGCCCCCAGCCGACCGCTTCAAGTCCGAGATGCCCGAGATTCCGGGAGTTGCCGGACCGGGCTCGCGCCGCCCTACCGGCACCAACCCGGCCACCCGTCTGGTGATTGGACTTCTCGGCTTACTCCTCGTCGTTTTCGTTGGCGCCCGCTGGGTCCTCCGCCCCAAGCACGCAGAGATACCCATCGCCGAACAGCAGCCGCAAATCGAAGTTCCGTCGCCTGCGCCCGATCCCAGCACGCTGCTTCCGCACGCAACCGAAGCAAATCCCGGCATCGCCAATGTGGCGGAGATGGCCAAGCCCTGGTCATCCAAACAATTTTATATTCGTAACGGCTTAAGCGGCGAAAACCTCCCGGCCCTGCTCGTGCGCCTGCCATCGGCATCTGCGTCGCAAGCGAGCAGCTACTGGGCGTTTTCGCTGAATTCGCCATACGGAAATTGCCAGCTCGAATACATCACGGATTTGGACAAGTTGAAAAATGAGTACGGCTTCAGCGGCGCAAAACATCCGATGGTCGGCAACCCCTGCAGCCACACCCTTTTCGACCCGCTGAAAATGGCCACACTCCCGGGAAATTTCCTGGTGCGTGGCGCAATCGCGCAGGGCTCCGATCTCCGCCCGCCACTCGCCGTCGAAATCAAAATCCAGGGCAAAGATATTCTCGCGGTCCGCACGGAGTAGTTCTTGGTTTTTGGTTTGAGATTTTTGCCCCGCGGTTTGAAATTGCACTTTGACTTTTCGGCTTTGAGTTTGCTGGTTGCATTTCTTGATTAAGAGTTTTTTCTTCGCCGCAGAAAATCCGTTTTGAAGTGGAACCGTTTTTCTCCGGTCAATTCGAAGCAGCGGCGCAGCGCCGAACTTCCTCTCCCATTTTTCCAGTGAGCATCAGCGCCACCATCCTCTGGTCCGCCCACCACGACCACAGCGGATGCTCAAACGTAGCCGGCCGGTTGTGCTCCACAAGAAAATGCGAGATCCACGCCAGCGCATAGGAAACAACCAACGCCGCCAGAATCCACCACCAGTGCCGCAGCGCGACCGCAAGTATCAGCAAAACCCACCCGGCGAGGGTGCCCGCCAGGTGAATCGCCCGCGTCCCGGGCTGGCTGTGCGCACGCACATACTCGGGCCAAAAGTTTTCGAATGACGGTTCACCGGTCATGCGGCAGAGAGTAACACACTTCGAAATTCTAGAGGCTTTGTGATTCGAATCGCCTTCTCTCTGATTCGAGCAGGCCTGGTCCTTCGAGTCGCCCTCTTTCTGATTCGAGTGGGCCTGCTGATTCGAATGGGAGCTACAGAATTCTCGCCACTACGCATACCTGTATCTAAAGCGGCTAAATCCTCCAAAAGTATCGAGGTTTAGAATTTGCGCCGGTCGAAATGGCGCGCAAGTCATAGAAAAGGTTGCCTGTTATTCCGCACTCGTGGTGGCAAACGGCATGCATTCCTTCACGGCACTTCTGATCCTAGGCCTGCAACCAAAACGTGTTTCACCGGGACTTTTCAGACTTTGCAACTCGAGCAAGTTCACTTTAAGGGGGAGCAAATGATAGGTGGGAGAGAGAAACGCAACGGTGTTTTTCAGACTTTTCTCAGTTGTTGCGGACGATCCATTTTCGTGTTGATGGCGGCGGCTTTGGTGCTGCTGCTTTCGAATCCTGCATCGGCGCAGAGAATTACGGGAACGCTGCGAGGCCAGGTGCTGGATCCTTCCGGCGCGGCAGTTCCAGATGCGGCGGTGACGGCCACAAATCAGGACACCGGTGTGTCCGTAAAAATTACGGCAACGTCAGCGGGCACTTATTCTTTCCCGGGACTGATTCCCGGCTTGTATAAGGTGAGCGTGGAAGCCAAGGGATTTAAGAATTTCGTGAGGAAGGATGTCAGTGTCATCGCCAATCAAGACAATGTGGCGGATACGCACCTGGACTTGGGGGTCGCGACAGAAATTGTGGAAGTATCAGGCGGCGACGTGCAGATCCAGACGACGTCATCGACCTTGAACAACACGTTTGACTCGAGCGCCGTGCAACTGCCGAACGCTTCGGGAACACTGAACGGCAGCCCGCTGAACCTGGCGGTGCTGGCACCCAACGTAGTAGCGCAGCCCGGCGGCGTCACGGGAATCGGCGGGTCGGTGGGCGGAACGCGTCCGCGTGATAACAACTTTACGGTGGACGGCTTGGATGACAACAACCTGGGTGTGACGGGGAACAACTCAACTGTCATCCCTGACGCCGTCGCGGAATTCAACCTCACCACGAACCAATTCAGCGCGGAGGACGGGCATTCCGCAGGCGGTCAATTCAGCCTAGTAACCAAGACCGGTACGAATAACTGGCATGGGTCCGGCGAATGGTACAACCAGAATAGGAATTACAACTCATTGGACAATCTGACCAAGAACGCAATCGCCAATAAAACGATCCCCGGCAAGCCGGACTTTGATAATAATCGTTTCGGCGGCACCTTAGGCGGCCCGATCATCAAGAACAAGTGGTTCTTTTTTGGAGCCTACGAATACACCACACTGCACGGGCAAGGCACAGCGACCCCGCTCATCCAGCCGACGGCCGCAGGTTTGGCAACTCTCGAATCGATGGCCGCGGATTCCGCGGTTCTGAATATCCTGAAAAATTTTCCGGTCGCACCTCAAGGGAATCTCACCCCCATCACCGTCAACGGGCAATCCATTCCCATCGGCGACCTGATCATCATCAGCCCCGTGGGCCAGAAAGAGCATGACGCACAATTCAATACGGACTACACTTGGGGAAAGCACCAACTGGGGGCCCGATTCCTGCTCAATCAAGGGAGCTTCATTTTTCCGGTGAATTCGACGCAGGCACTGTTCAATCAGTCGGAGCTTCTACGCAATCGCAAGATCGCCCTGAACGACATATGGACCATTAATAGCCACCTGGTGAACGATCTGCGTGTGCAGTATTCCTACTTTTCCGAACCCTTCGTGAATCCCTGCACCGTTTGTCCTGCTGATGTGACCATCGGAGATCTCGGGTTTAATACTATCGGGCCGGGGGACAACTCGACCCAGAAACAAAACACCTATCAAATCGCCGACAACTTTTCCTGGTCCAAAGGGAAGCACACATTTAAATTCGGCGGCCAGTACAACCACTTCATTTACCCGCAGTTCTTCCTGTCCCGCAGCAACGGCGACTACTGGTACACGTCCACACAGGAGCTGGTAAACGATCTGTTGCCTAGCGTGCCGGGCCGTACTCTTCGTGGCGCGGGCTCTGGAAGCTTCCTCGGAACACAGAGCGCGTTCTATGTATTCGCACAGGACGACTACAAAGTTACGCCACGTCTTACCCTTAACCTGGGAATGCGCTACGAATACTGGACCAATCCGGTGGGAGATAAGACCCAGGCTCTTAATGCAATCTCAAACGTGCCGGGCGTCATTACTTTCGGAGTGCCGAAGACGGACAAGAACAACTTCGCGCCCCGAGTTGGATTCGCATACGACCCAACAGGCAGAGGGAAGACTTCCATCCGCGGCGGTTTCGGTATCGCCTACGATGTGAAGTTTCAGAACTTCGCTTCCATCACTCTGCCTCCGCAGCTCCAGAGTGAACTCAATCCGAACTCCGCCTGCACGTTGACTCCCAAGCCGGGTTGGTGCGGCAGCGGAACGGGCTTCCTCGCCAACGGCGGTTTGCCTCCCGCTTACATTCCACCCGCTACGCAAGCGCAGGCGCGCGGTTTGACCACCAGCTACATCGATGACACCGTCATGCCGAAGATCCTGACCTGGTCCCTGGGTGTACAGCATGAGGTGTACCGCAACGCCAGCATCGAAGTTCGGTACCTTGGTACGAGAGGGCTATCGCTGCCGGTGCAGTACCGCCGCAATTTCGAGAGCTTCTTCGATGCCGGAGGCGCTCCGCTCCCGACGTTCTTCAAGGCTTCGGACGTTCCGACAAACTGGACTCCGTCCACGCCGACCGACGACGCATTTAATAGCTTCAATCCCAACCTATACGCGCCTTTTCAGTTCAAGGGCAACGTCACGTCGGATCCCCCGTTCGCCAGCAGCACGTATCACGCGGGTTCTGTCAGCTTCACCCAGCGTTCGCGCATGGGATTGACGTTTAACGCCAACTACACCTACGCCCATACGCTGGACAATGCTACCAATGAATTCTTCACCAGTCTCCTGAACCCCCGGCGATCTCAGGATACGAATAACCTGCGCAACGATTGGGCCAGCTCGGACCTCGATGTCCGTCACAAATTCGCGCTCTCGTGGACCTATCAGGTTCCGGATGTAAAGTCAGACAGCCGCTGGGTGAAGGCACTGGCCAATGGATTCAGCCTAGGTTCCGTGTTCCTGGCCCAGACCGGACAGCCCGTTACGCTCCAATCGGGCGTTGATTCGAATGGCAACGGCGACTCCGCGGGCGACCGCGTGGTGGCCAACCCGTTCGGATCCGGCTTGACTGGCTCTGACGTTTACGCAGTTTGTGAGCTGCCCGGAGGCACGACCGGATTCTCTAATGGCGGACCGGGAGCGTTCAACGTGCCCACTGGCGTAGGTGCCGGCGGCGCGTGCTTCAATCCCAGCGACCCAACAGGAAACACGTTCTTCCCCGCTATCGGGTACACGCCCATCAACGGAAACGCCAAGTACGTGGTGGCAGGTCCCGGTGTAAAAACGGACGTCGGCCGCAACAGCTTGACGACACCGGGCTTCGCGACCCTCAATCTGTCGGTCGCGAAGAACTTCCACTTCAGCGAATCGAAATACCTCCAGTTCAAGGCGGACGTGTTCAATATCCTCAACCATCCAAGCTACGCGCTGAGCAACGGAAACGTTTTCAGCGCCGCGGGGGTGACCACAGCCACCACAACGGGCGGCTACGTGCAACCGTTCAACCCAAACTTCCTGCAGCCTTCGAAGTTCTTCAGCGGCGGGATTCGGTCGATGACGCTGGGATTGAAGCTGGTGTTCTAAACTTCGGTTCAGGTTGTCGGTTTTGGGAGGTGCCCAAAGGGCACCTCCCGTTTTTTTTAGAAATCGGTCTGGCTGCCTGCGAGTGATTCTTGTTCCTGTGACCGTCGAACTGGCTTGACAAGCTGTGGTCCTGCCAGATAAACCTCTTCACTGACATGAACAAAACAATTCTGGATTCAGTTTTCCAGCCGTCGCGCCGAAATTTCCTAAGAGGGACAGCAGCGGCTTCGGCGCTGGCGCTTACTCCGCGAGCCGATACCTTAGCTGAGGACGCTCCAGGAAATCTTCCAGCGGCGTTTGCAGGCCTGAAACCACTGGGCTCGCGGGTTCACCCGATTCAGGCGGATGAGTTTCACGAGCGGCTGATGCATGCGCAAAAGCTGATGTCCGCTCCGGGTTCGAAATTCGACGCACTGTTCTTCGCGCCCGGTACTTCTCTTTATTACTTCACGGGGATTCGCTGGGGAATGAGCGAGCGCTTGCTGGGATTGGTGTTGCCGCGCACGGGTGAAGCAATTGTTGTTGTTCCGGCGTTCGAGGAAGACCGCTTGCGGGAAAAGCTGCATTTTGCGGCAGAAGTACGCGTATGGCAGGAGGACCAGAGCCCGACGAAAATCGCCGCGGCCGCACTGGCGGATCGAGGGATTCGAACGGGGCGCATGGGCGTGGAAGAAACCACGCCGTTCACTTTTTCCGATCGTCTGCGGGGAGCGGCGCCGGGATTCGAATACGTTTCCGCGGACGCGGTGACGATCGCTTGCCGGGGACGGAAGTCGCCGCATGAATTGGAGCTGATGCGACTTGCTTGTGAAGCGACTTGCGATGTGTTTCGCGCAGTCTTTGCATCGCTGAAGGCCGGGATGTCGCAGGAGGAAATCGGAAAGCTGGTGGTAGGCGGTTTTTTGAAAATGGGCTTACGAGGCGGTGCATTGGTATTGTTGGGCGCTTCGGCCGCGTTGCCGCATGGCACGATTCAGCCGCAAAAGCTCAAGGAAGGCGATGTGGTGCTGATTGACGGGGGCTGCACGGTGGATGGTTACGAATCGGATGTGACGCGAACGGGCGTGTTCGGGAAACCCTCGGAAAAGATTTCGAGTGTCTACGAAATTGTCCGAAACGCTCAGAATGCCGCGCTGGACGCGGCTCGCGCGGGAAAACTTTCGGGTACTGTGGATGATGCGGCGCGCAAAGTGGTCACCGACGCGGAATATGGGCCGGACTACAAGTATTTCACGCACCGTCTGGGGCATGGGATTGGGTTGGACGGGCACGAGCATCCCTATCTGGTGCGCGGAAGCAAAACTGAGCTGGAGCCGGGAATGACGTTTTCGAATGAGCCGGGAATCTACATTGTGGGAGAGTTCGGGTTGCGGTGCGAGGACGATATGGTCATCGTTGGGGATGGGCCAGCGCAGTTGCTTACGCCGGGGTTTCCTGTATCGCTGGAGAAGCCGCTGGGATGAAAGCGGAGATCAGTGATCAGAAATCTGAGATCAGAGATTTAGTGATCAGCTAGGTGGGCAACGCAGAAATCGACGATGCGCTGCTCGGCCCAGAATCGTTCGGTGCCACTATGTCTTGAAATGAAGCCGCAATGGCCTCCGTGGGTCGGCGCAACGAATTGTATGGCGGGGTTTTCGATGATTTTTGCGGCCAGGAAAGAAGCATAAGGCACAAATGGATCGTCCTGCGCGGTGATCATCAGGAGCGGGACGCGGATTTGAGCGGCGACGCGTTTCGCGCCGACGTCATCGTAATAATCCTGGGCGTCGCGGTAACCAAACTGCGGGGCGGTTATGACGTCGTCGAATTGACGGACTGTTCGAACCGGTCCGAGGCCATCGCTGCGGTAGCGATCCGGAAACAGTTTCTGCTTTCTCGCGTAGCGGGACATCAGGCCGTTCACAAAGCGTCGCTGGTAAACGCAATTTTCCAGGCTCTCGAGCGCGTCGGCGGAGGCTCCCAGGTCGATCGCCGGGCAAACCACGCCTACGCCGCGCAGAGCTTTGGGGACTGCCGGGCCAAATTCGCCAGCCATTTTGGTGACAAGATTTCCGCCCATGGAATAGCCGACGAAGAAGATTTGTTCGAAGCCATCACCGCTCGATAGTTCTTCGAAGACGGCACGATAGTCGCAGCTCATCCCGGAGTTGTACAGGGTCGGCGTCAAAGCTTCCGTTCCGCCGCAGTTGCGCTGGTTCATACGCACAACGTGGAAGCCGCGGTGGAAGGCCTTTTCTCCGATGCCGCGTACGTAATTCGAATCGCTGGAACCCTCGAGGCCGTGCACGATCACGAGTACAGGCGCGTCCTTGCGCTTCCCGGATTGCCAGTGGCAACGCGCGAGCAGCCGCGATTCTGGATCGACCTGAAAGAGGCGCACTTCCGCGAGAGGTATGTCAAACCGCCTAGGTAGAAAAGCCGAGGCGATGGTCATGGCGTGTCCGTTTTTCAACAGGGGATGCGCCTCAAATTCAGAAAAGGTGACTTCCATCGTCGAGTTCTATTCTACACATGCCCGCAAAGCTTCCCGTCGCCATTCCTGCCGCCAATTTGACCAGAAATGCGTTGACCCCTATAATGGGGGATTCACCGTGAAGCATTTTTTTCGATTTGATGAATTGTTCTTCCAGCCCGGCGGGAACCCGCTGGGCTGCGTTGTTTTATGGCGCTTGTTTCGGGGCGCCCACTCTTCCGACGTGAGGCTGGAATGAACGAAGGTCCGATTTCCGAAGGTCTTACTTTTGACGACGTGCTGCTGCTGCCCGGCAAGTCCGGCGTGCTGCCGACCGAGGTGGACACGCGCACGCACTTCACCCGCAAGCTGGCGCTGAACATCCCGCTGGCTTCCTCGGCGATGGATACGGTGACGGAATCGCGGCTGGCGATTGCGATCTCGCGGCAGGGCGGCATCGGGATTGTGCACCGCAACATGCCGATTGACCGGCAGGGCGAAGAGGTGGACCGGGTGAAGCGCTCGGAAAGCGGCATGATCGTTGACCCCGTGACCATTTCTCCGGACATTACCTTGCGGCAGGCACTGGAGATTATGACCAAGTACCGCATCTCCGGGCTGCCGGTGACGCGCGGCTCGCGGCTGACGGGAATTCTTACTAACCGCGACTTGCGGTTTGAGAAAAATCACACGCAGCTGGTCAGCTCGGTGATGACGAAAGAAAATCTGGTTACCGTTCCCGTGGGCACGACGCTGGAAGAAGCGGAACGCATCCTGCAAAAGCACCGCATCGAAAAACTTCTGGTGGTGGACAAAGACTTTAATCTCAAGGGCCTGATCACCGTCAAAGACATTCAGAAAAAACTGGAATATCCGCGGGCGGCGAAGGACGAGCAGGGCCGGCTGCGCGTCGGTGCAGCGGTTGGCGCGACGGGGGATTTCCTTGAGCGAGCGGTGGAGATGGCCAAAGCCAAGGCGGACGTGCTGGCCATCGACACGGCGCACGGGCACTCCGAGCGCGTGATGGAAGCGATCAAAGCGATTCGCCATCGCTTGCCGGAGATGCAGGTGGTTGCAGGAAACGTCGCGACTTATGAAGGCGCCAAGGATTTGATTTCGCTGGGTATCGATGGGCTAAAGGTGGGGATCGGGCCCGGGTCCATCTGCACGACGCGCGTGGTTACGGGCGCAGGCGTACCGCAGCTCACGGCGATCATCGAGGCATCGCGCGCCGCAAAGGGCACGGACGTGCCAATCATCGCGGATGGCGGTATCAAATATTCGGGCGACATTACCAAAGCGGTCGCGGCGGGCGCGGCTTGCGTGATGATTGGCAGCCTATTCGCGGGAACGGAAGAGGCACCCGGCGAAACGATTCTGTACCAGGGCCGGACTTTTAAGTCGTATCGCGGCATGGGCTCCACGGGTGCGATGGAAGCGGGATCGGCGGACCGCTACGCGCAGGAAAGCGCAGAACGCGGCAAGTCCGTGCCGGAAGGTGTCGAGGGCAGAGTGGCTTACAAAGGATCGCTGGGTGCATTGACGGATCAATTGGTGGGCGGACTGAAGAGCGGCATGGGATACGCGGGTGCGAACACGCTGAAGGAACTGACAGAGAAGAGCCGCTTCATCCGGATTACGGCCGCGGGGCTGCGGGAGAGTCACGTGCACGATGTCATTATCACGAAAGAGGCGCCGAACTATCGCATGGAGTAGGGCGGATGGAATAGCGCATGGAATCAGAACGGATGCATAGCACCGCGAAAAAAGAGACGGGAGTGAATTTTTAGTGCCGGAAAGCCAGCCCTGGCGCAATCCGCGCCTCGCTCCGCAATTGGCGGAGATCCAAGCTCGCATGCGTCCGCCGCACGCGTGGAATTGGCTGCGCGCCTGGTGGCCGGCGATCGTGTGGGCTTGCGTGATTTTCTCGATGTCCACAGACACGTTTTCTTCGGAGCACACGGCTTCCGTACTTGAGCCCATGCTGCGCTGGTTGATTCCGTCAATCACGGACGAGCGGTTCGATCTCATCCATCACGTCATTCGTAAGAGCGCGCACTTCAGCGAATACTTCGTGTTTTGCCTGCTCTTGTATCGAGGCGTGCGCGCTGGACGCAAGGGTTGGCGCTGGACTTGGGGGGTTGCAGCGCTTTCGCTTGCGGCGGGGTACTCCATTCTGGACGAAATTCATCAGGCGTTCGTGGCCAGCCGCACGGCTTCTGCCTATGATTCACTGCTGGACTCGGCTGGAGCTTTCGCAGCTTTTGCCTTCCTGTGGCTGTGGTTTCGCTGGAGGCGCACCGCCGCTCCCGCCAATTCCTCCATCGAACCCGCGCTCTAGACTCCTTCGCACAACCTCGAATTGGAATTTCGAAAGAGTATCGCGGGAGTCGCAATCCAAAGGTCCAGCCGCCAGGATCCGGAAATAGAAATCGCTTGCGAACGGGCCCGATTGCGTGGGACAACTGAGAATCTCCCCGGTCAAGGCGGGCCTCGGCGATCTGAAACCGGACCCAGCGAAGACCTAGAGATTGATATGCGCCGGGAGGTGATTCGCAAGATGCGGAACTTCGCCAATCTTGAAACCCTCTTACAAGACGTGCGGTATGCGGCGCGGAGTCTGCGCAAGTATCCGGTTTTTCTCGCCGTAGTGGTTTTCTCGCTGGCGCTAGGAATCGGCGCCAACACTACAATCTTCAGTGTGCTCAATGCGGTGCTCTACCGTCCCATGCCCTACGAGCATCCACAACAGCTGGTCACGATCTGGCAAACCGATGAGGCGCACGCGAATTCCGAGATGCCGCCGCCGATCGCGGAAATGTCCGACTGGAAAATGCAAAACCACGTATTTGAAGACATCGCGCTGACCAGCTTCACGGAGTCAGCCACCCTGTCAGGCATCGGCGAGCCCGAACCGATTCGCGTGCAAAACGCAACGCCAAATTTTTTCCATTTGTTGGGGGTGAAGCCGATCCTTGGCAGGATGTTCCTTGCCGAGGAGATGCAGGACAAATCGCAAGCAGTTCTCATCAGCAGTTCGTTCTGGAAGACGCACTTCAACAACGATCCAAACGTGCTTGGCAGAGCCTTCAACATAGAGGGAGTGGTCTCCACCGTGGTCGGAGTGATGCCGGCGGGGTTTGCGCCATTCTACGGCGGAAAGATTGACCTGTGGCAGCCCATCAATGCGGAGAGTTCCCGCTATTCAGCGCGGAACGACCACTGGTTGATGCCAGTCGCGCGGCTGAAGCCCGGCGTGACCTTGGCGCAGGCACAGGTTGAAATGGACGTGATCGCGCGGCGACTGGAGCAAGCATTTCCGGCAACCAATAAGGGAGTAGGCAAGAAAGTTGTTACCTTGCACAAAGCGTTGTTCGGCTGGGCAGGAGAAGCGCTCTACCCGCTTCTGGGCGCGGTGGCGTTTGTTCTGCTGATCGGCTGCGTCAACGTCGCGAACTTGTTGCAGTCGCGGACGGAGGGCCGCCGCAAAGAATTTGCGTTGCGCGCTTCGCTGGGTGCGGGCCGACGCCGGTTAACGCAGCAATTGCTGGTGGAAAGCGGGCTGTTGGCTCTTCTCGGAGGCTTTCTCGGCGCAATTCTGGCAATCTGGGGAATTGGGATCTTTCGCAAACTCGCCGTTGATTTCCCGAACGCTGAGAAGATCACTCTTGATGGCCGGGTGCTTCTGTTCACGCTAGGCATTTCCGTGTTGAGCGCCATCCTCATTGGACTAGCGCCGGCGATTCAAGCTTCGCGGCCGGATCTGAATCTGGCGCTGCGAGAAAGCGAGCGCGGCACGGGAGCCGCTTCGCGCAACTTTGCCCGGTACTCCCTGGTCGTTTCCGAAGTGGCTTTGACCATGGTGCTCCTGGTGGGAGCGGGGCTCATGATCAACACGCTGCTTCGCTTGCGGCACGTGAACCCGGGATTTGACCCTAAAAACGTGATGACCATGGAAATCCAGTTGCCGGAAGGCGGGAAGTACCTCGAACGGGTGCCCGGCGGGGACATGGAGAAGACCTTGCCGAGCGTCACCGCCTTTTACGAGCAGCTCCTTGAAAAAATAAAAGGGATACCAGGTCTCGAGTCAGCTGGATTGATGAGTTCACTCCCGCTGCATGGGGCGGAAAGGTTTACGTTTTCGATTCTGGGACATCCTGCCCCGCCGCTCGACAAGCGGCCCTGGGCTGGTTTCGATGAAGTAAGTCCCGACGTCTTTAGCGCGTTGCGGATTCCTCTCCGCAAGGGGCGCTACCTGAATGCCCATGACTCGCAGAGCGCGCCGTGGGCACTAGTCGTGAATGAATCTTTTGCGAGGCGTTACTTTCCGAACGAAGATCCCATCGGGCAGCAATTGCTCCTGAGATACGATGCCTATCAAACCGATGAGCCGCGTCCGCGGCAGATTGTCGGAATCGTCGGCGACGTCAAGCATTTTGGCCTGGGTGAGGATGCTCCCCCTTTCGTGTATGCCTCTTATCTGCAGCAGCCAGCGATTTTCCCCGGCGGCGCAGCCCTTGCCCATCTACGCCAAGGTGTGGTGCTGCGATCGGCCACGGGCTTTAGTGGGCCACAGGCAGACCTCGCATCGGCGTTGAAGAAGGCGGTGGCGGAGCTGGATCCCGAGCAACCTGTCACGAATGTGATGACGATGCAGCGGGTTGTCGCGGAATCCATGACCGATTGGGAATTCTACGCGCGGTTGCTGGAAATATTCGCGGGCATTGCGGTGCTGCTGGCAGTCGTGGGGATCTACGGTGTGATGTCTTCCTTTGTCAGCGGGCGCACGCGGGAGATCGGTATCCGCATGGCTCTGGGGGCGCAGCGGACCAATGTGCTCGGCCAGATTGCCAAGCTAGGGTTAAAGCTCACCACGATCGGGGTAGTCGTGGGAAGCGGGTTGGCTGTTGCTTTGACCCGCCTGATCGCGCGATTCCTTTACGGAGTTACTCCGACCGACCCAGGAACGTACGCGGAAGTCACCATGGCGTTGGTTGGAGTCGCTTTGCTGGCGTGCTTCATCCCCGCGCGCCGTGCGACCATGGTTGATCCCATGGTTGCGTTGCGCCACGAATAGTTGACGGAGGTAGGACGACGCCAATTCCCTCCTGGACGACGCAGGCGCGCTTGTAGCGATTGCCGCGATGTTGAGTGTCGTTCCGCTGGCGAGGCCAATCCACAATCGTCGAATAGTCAAAGCATACACGTGCGAATGTATTAGAGATGTGGACATGAGCTGGTATAGTATCCGCGCGAATGCCATCCAAACTGAAGCTCTGACGAAGCGCTTCGGCCGTGTAAATGCTCTCGATGGACTCGACTTCTGCGTTCCGCAGGGTGCGGTGAATGCTCTTGTCGGCCCCAATGGGGCAGGAAAAACAACACTCATCAAGATTCTGATGAACATTTTCCGGGCGTCGAGCGGCAACGCCTCCGTCCTCGGTGTGAACTCAAGAAAAGTCTCCGGCAAGGCTTTTGAATCGATAGGATACGTTTCGGAAAATCAGCAGCTGCCGGGCTGGATGCGCGTTGGTTCCTTCTTAGCCTATCTTCGGCCCTTTTATCCGACGTGGGACAATCAGCTGGAAACACAACTCGTCCAGAGTCTTGACCTGCCTCTCGATCGCAAGCTGAAACAACTCTCCCGAGGGATGCGGATGAAAGCTGCCCTTGCTAGCGCCCTTGCCTTTCGGCCGAAACTGATTGTGCTGGATGAACCGTTCAGTGGCCTCGATCCCATGGTCCGCGACGAATTGGGCAAAGCCCTGCTCGAACGTGCCGCGGACTCAACGGTTTTTCTCTCCTCGCACGACTTGGCCGAAATCGAGGACTTTGCAACTCATATTGCGTACCTGGACTCTGGACGCTTACAGGTATCCGAGGAGATGGCCTCTCTCAATGCTCGCTTTCGCGAAGTGGCGCTGACTTTCGACGTCCCGGCAGCCGTCCCCCCGAATTTGTCCGCTAACTGGCATCAAACAAGCGCTTCGGGTTCGGTGGTTCGGTTCGTTGATTCAGCATTCAACCCAGAAAGCATTCGAGGGGAGATTGCACAGCGGTTCGGGCCGGTGAGTGATGTGACATTTTCGCGCGTGTCTTTGCGCGCTATTTTTTTGGTTCTTGCTAAGGGCAGCCGGAGACCGTCGTGAGACAAGATCGAGCGTGAACCAGATCCTTCACATCATCCGCAAGGACGTGCGCCAGCACTGGCCCGAAATTCTCGTGTCGTTGGCAGTGCTTGTCGTCTTCGTCTGGTACCAACCCAGAAAATGGACCGGTCAAGTCATTTCTATGCGCTTCGTTGGCGGTATGCTGAACGCCCTTCCCGCCCTGATCTTTCTTTCGTGGGCTTTTTTGATCGCGCGCCTTGTTCAGGGCGAATCGCTTGTCGGTGACCGCCAATTCTGGATTACGCGCCCATACGCCTGGTACAAACTCCTTGCGGCCAAATTATTGGCTGTCCTCTTATTCATTCATGTTCCGCTATTGATCGGTCAAATCGTATTGCTGAAAATGGGTAACTTTCCGCTGATATCCTCACTGCCGGGTCTCATCCAGATCCACTTCATGTTCATCGTGATTCTCGTACTGCCTTCGCTCGCCCTTGCGGCCGTCACCTCCGGCATCGGTCAGGCCGCGCTGGCTCTTCTTATCCTGTTTTTGCTGCTTCTCGGAATTGCCGGTATCAGCTCGCTGGTCCCCAACTCTGGCATGTCGGACGACGTGGATGGCGTGCAAGCGATTCTCTTCCTAGCGGCGACCGTGACTGTGATCACGATCCAGTACGTATATCGCAAGGCGGTACTCGCGCGTCTTATAATCGCTGGGGCTCTTATTGCCGGGGTTCTCATCCTAGTTCTGACGCCTTACGAAACAATGGTTCGGCACGACTATCCACTCCCAACCAACGATCACCCTCTGCCGGCGCAGTTCACTTTTGACCGCACTTTGACGTTCGCCCACGAAGGCGGGCGAACACCGCGATGGTTCGGCGATGAAGTCGAAATCGAAATGCCCTTTCAAGTTGAGGGCCTAGGCGACAAGTCTGTGGTCCAACTCCACGCGGTGAAGCTGGATCTTGTGTTACCAAGCGGGGAGCGATGGACCTCTCACTGGCACTTAGTGTCGGGGGCCATCTCTTACGGGCGCACCCGCGTTTGGCCCAGTATCAGCGTCGAGAAAAAGTTCTATGACACGATCAAGGACACGCCGGTCAAAGCCGAAGTCTCTCTCTTGCTCAGGTTCTTCCAGCTCAGCGCCGCGGCCTCGATTAAAGTGGCGGGTGATACAGCGCTCCTTCCAGGCAACGCTCGATGCCTCAACAACATTTCCAATGATTGGCTGCATTGCTTTTCAGCCCTGAAGAGGCCGAAGCCGGTCTTCATTGTGGCCGAGCTTCCAAACTCCGAGTGCAGCGTTACGAAAGAGGCCACTGCACAGGAGTCCTGGGCTGATTCCCCAGCCACCTATTGGGATCTTGGAGCCGATAATGGAGCCGAGTTCGATCTCAGCCCGATCCAGGACTTCTCAGTCGCACTCTCGAGATTCT
This sequence comes from Candidatus Acidiferrum sp., assembly GCA_036522195.1. Classification (GTDB taxonomy): domain Bacteria; phylum Acidobacteriota; class Terriglobia; order Acidiferrales; family UBA7541; genus Acidiferrum. The sequence continues at coordinate 25,208 of DATDGF010000050.1, forward strand.
ATTTTTTTGAAGATCACGAAATTCGCCTTCCTGTCTGCTCAGGAACTCAGCTTTTGGTAAGCAAGCCCGAATTCCAATACAGCGTACGCGACAAAATCAGCTTGAGCGAAATCAGATTGGCAAATTACCACCCCACCTACCCGCGCAAGATTGTCCCGCCAATCCAGCGGCCGGCTCCTAGCGCACCCTCGGACACGCTTTCGCGCAACTCTGGGCCCGCGCTTGTGCCTTCCAAGCTCAAATACGACCACAATTGAACTCAAGTTGAAAAAATACGCCCGCCCTGGAGAATCCAGAGCGGGCGCAAGTTGGTTTGCCGATGACTTGCTAGCTTTTGGCTTCGGCGGGTTCTTCCTTCTTGGTTTTTTCTTTCTTTTCCTTGGCTTTGTATTCGTAGCCGACGAGCTCGAGGATGGCTACCTTGGCGTTGTCGCCGATGCGGTTGCCGGCATGGATGATGCGGGTATAACCGCCGGCGCGGTCGGAGAATTTGGGGGCGATCTCGCTAAAAAGCTTCTGCGTGATCGCGGGCAGCATGATGTAGGAAGCGGCCTGGCGGCGCGATTGCAACGTGTCGCGCTTGCCGAGGGTGATCATTTTTTCCGCAACGGGACGCGCGGCCTTGGCGCGCGTCAGCGTGGTGGTAATCCGCCCGTGTTCGAACAGATTGGTGACCAGCGCGCGCAGCACCGCGCGGCGATGAGCCGGCTGCTTCCCGAGTTTTGATCCAGAGTTGAGATGTCGCATCGTCTATGTGTCCCTTGTCGTTTACAGTCCGATGGTATCGTCTGATGTCGGTGCGGCGGTCTGGCTCGGGAGCGGCGGCCAGATGATGCGGCCGTGCTCATCGAACTTCATGCCCAGCGCGAGGCCCATCTTCACCAGTATATCTTTGATCTCGTTGAGCGATTTGCGGCCGAAGTTTTTGGTCTTCAGCATTTCGTTTTCGCTCTTCTGTACGAGCTCGCGGATGGTCGGGATGTTGGCGTTCTTCAGGCAATTGTAGGAGCGCACGGAGAGTTCGAGTTCTTCGACCGAGCGGTCCAGGTGCTCGAGGCGCGGGTCGTGCGCGGTGTCCTGGGGCGTTTCGATGGTTTCCACAGGCTCTTCGAAGTTGATGAAGATGCTCATGTGATCCTTCACCAGCTTGGCGGCGAGGCCGATGGAATCCTGCGGGGTGATGGCGCCGTTGGTCCACACTTCGATCATCAGTTTTTCGTAGTCGGTCATCTGTCCGAGACGCGCGGCTTCGACCGAGTAATTCACCTTGCGCACCGGCGAGTGAACGCTGTCGACGGGGATGTAGCCGATCGGGAGGTCTTCGTCGTAGTTGCGGTCAGCGGCCACGTAACCGCGGCCGTTCTTGACACGCATCTCGATCTGGAGCTTGCCACCTTCGCTGACCGTGGCGATGTACACGCTCTTGTCGAGCACCGCGAAGTCCGCATCTTCCTCGATTTGCGCCGAGGTGACCGGGCCGGGCTGTTCGACGTTGAGGTAAATCGTCTTGGGCAGATCAGTGTTCAGCTTGATGGGCACCTGCTTCAAGTTGAGGATGATGTCGGTCGCATCCTCGACTACGCCGGGGATCGAAGAGAATTCGTGCAGCACGCCTTCGATCTTTACGGCAGTGATAGCCGCGCCTTCGATGGAGCTGAGCAGCGCGCGGCGCAATCCGTTTCCTACCGTCGTGCCCCAGCCGCGCTCAAACGGCTGCGCGGAGAAACGCCCGTACTTCTCGGTGAGCGATTCCAGCTCGGATGCAAGACGCTTTGGTTTCTGAAAACCCTTCCACATCGTGTTCCTTCCTTCCGGGCCAAGCCAATCGGCCCCAATCCTGAAAACGGTTGACCCCGGCTGGGCCGGAGCGAATTACTTCGAGTACAGCTCGACGATGAGCTGCTCGTTGATCGGTGGCGTTTGCACGTCATCGCGCTTGGGCATGGCCACGACTTTGGCCTTGAACTGTTCGCGTTCCTGTTCGAGCCAAGGCACGGCGCTCTGGCTCTGGGCGACATTGCGCGCTTCGAGAACCATGGCGTTCTGGTGCATCTTTTCCTTGATGGCCACTTCTTCGCCAACGTTCACGAGGTACGAAGGAATGTTGACCTTCTTCGAGTTCACCCGGACGTGGCCGTGCAGCACGAGCTGCCGCGCCTGCGAACGCGAAGACGCCAGGCCCGCGCGCCACACGACGTTGTCGAGACGGCGTTCGAGCATGATGATCAGGTTCTCGCCTGTTGGCCCCTTGGCGCGTTCGGCCTTTTCAAAATAATTGCGGAACTGGCGCTCCAGCAGCCCGTACGTGCGCTTGACCTTCTGCTTCTCGCGCAACTGCAGGCCGTAACCCGCGACCTTGGGGCGCCGTGACTGCCCGTGCTGTCCCGGAACGAAGTTGCGCTTTTCAATGGCGCACTTCTCCGTAAAACAACGCAGGCCTTTCAAAAACAGCTTCTGCCCTTCCCGGCGGCACAGGCGGCAGACTGCATCTCGGTGTCTTGCCAACTTCTATTCTCCCTTCCCAAAACTCTCTGAATCTTTTCTCTTGGTCATAAATGTCATAAAGATCAAACGCGGCGGCGCTTGGGCGGCCGGCAACCGTTGTGCGGGATCGGCGTAACGTCGCGGATCACCACGATGTGGAGTCCCGCAGCGGCCAAAGCGCGCACTGCGGACTCTCGGCCGGAGCCCGGGCCCTTGACGCGGACTTCCACGCTCTTCATCCCATACTGGTCGCGTGCGACACCCGCGGCAGCCAGGGAGGCCTGCTGCGCGGCGTACGGCGTGCCCTTGCGCGAGCCCTTGAAGCCGATGGCGCCCGCGGAGGACCAGCAGATGGCGCGGCCATCGGGATCGGTGATGGTGATCTGCGTGTTGTTAAATGTTGCGGCGAGGTGCACCACACCGTGCGGAATGATGCGCCGCTCACGCTTCTTCTTGAATTCCTTCTTGCGCTTTGTTGCCGCTGCCGGTTTTCCCGGTGCTCCGGTTTCCGGCGTTCCTGCTGCGGCCCTTGGTTCTCTTGCCACGATTTGCTCCGTTTCTTCGATCAATCAAACAACTTTGACGCACGGGAAAAGCGGGAGCCTGGCTCCCGCACTCCAAAGAAAAACTAGCCCTTCTTGCCGACGACCTTCTTCTTGGCCGCTACTGCGCCGCGCCGAGGACCCTTGCGGGTGCGCGCGTTGGTGTGCGTGCGCTGGCCGCGGACCGGCAGGTTGCGGCGATGACGAATTCCGCGATACGCCTGGATTTCGATCAGCCGGCGAATGTTCATCTGAATCTCCTTGCGGAGATCGCCTTCCACGCGGCCTTCTTTTTCGATTTCCTGGCGAAGATGGTTGATTTCATCTTCGGTTAGGTCGCGAATCTTTTTAAAATGATCCACGCCGGCCTTGGCCGCGAGCTTCCTCGCGCGCTCCTGTCCGATGCCATAGATCGAGGTCAACCCGACCCAAAGCTGCTTCTGCGGCGGAAGATCTACACCTGCGATACGTGCCATGCGATTCTCCTCAAGAAATCCTTAGCCCTGGCGCTGCTTGTGCTTCGGGTTGACGCAAATCACCCGGACCACACCGCGCCGGTGGATCACCTTGCATTTGTCACAAATTTTTTTTACCGATGCCCGTACTTTCATTTTGCGCTACTCCTCGAACGGTTGGCCTCAGAAGGCCAGCCCTACAAAACCGTTGCACTACTTGTATCGGTACACAATCCGGCCACGCGTCAAATCGTAAGGCGAAAGCTCGACTGCAACTTTGTCTCCCGCCAGAATCCGGATAAAATTCTTGCGCATCTTGCCGGAAACGTGCGCCAGAACCTGGTGCTTGTTTTCCAGCTCCACGCGGAACATCGCGTTGGGCAGCGGCTCGATCACCGTTGCCATGACTTCAATGGCGTCTTCTTTCGAATTGCCAGAGTCGTCTTTCTTCTTTTCTTCGCGAATGGGTCTCGCCATATTCTCCTTTGTTTCCACCGGCCGTTCTAAAGACCGGCCACTGCATTTCCGGGCAGCCTCACCAGGATGGCCCGGTCATCTCTTTCGGCCGCGTCAGGATCCACGGTCCGTTCGTGGTGATGGCCACGGTGTGCTCGAAGTGCGCCGAGGGGCTGCCATCCGCCGTTTCCGCCACCCATTCGTCGCGCATCCGAACTTCCGGACGGCCGGCGTTTACCATGGGCTCGACGGCGATTACCATTCCTTCCTGCAACCGCGCGCCGTGCCCCTCATCGCCGTAGTTCGGCAGGTTGGGCTCATCGTGCATCTTGGTGCCGATGCCGTGCCCGACGAATTCCCTTACCACCGAATATCCGTGTTTCTCGACCCAGCTTTGCACCGCGTGGCCGACATCGCCGAGGCGGTTGCCCGCGCGCATCTTGTCAATCGCGCGGTCCAGAGATTCGCGGGTCACATCCAGCAGCTTCCGCAACTCCGGAGAAATCTTACCTACTGGAACCGTGACGGCCGAATCCGCGTAATAGCCGTCCACTTCCATCCCGAAGTCGATCGAGACGATATCGCCTTCGCGCAACTTCCGCTTCGGCGACGGAATCCCGTGAACGATCTCGCTGTTCACCGAGGTACACAGCACGCAAGGATATCCGCGATACCCCTTGAACGCCGCCTTGCCCGGCCTTCCGGCGATTTTTTCCTCGGCAAGTTTCTCGAGGTCCATCGTCGTCAGCCCCGGCTTTACCGTATCCCGCAGCGCCGTCAAAACCTCGTGCACGGCGAGCCCGGCGCGGTGCATCTTTTCCAGTTCTTCCGCGCTCCGGAGATGAATCGCCATCGATCCTTTTCCCGGGCCCTAACCGGGCCCAATTCCAGGGCCCTTCCCGCGCCCAAATCCTCGATCCTATTTCGCTCCGCGCACGCTCTGCACGCTTTGCAGCACCTGGCGGCCGACTTCGTCCACGCTCTTCGAGGCGTCGATGTCGTGCAGCAAACCCAGCCGCCGGTAGTACGCGGCCAGCGGAGCCGTCTGCTTCTCGTACGCCTGGAGCCGCGGGCCAATCACTTCTTCGAGATCGTCCGGCCGCTGGATCAGTTCGCTGCCGTCCTTATCGCAAATCCCTTCGACCTTCGGCGGGCGCTCATAAATATTATAAATCTCGCCGCCCACTTTACAGGTCCGCCGGCCGGTCAACCTTAGCATCAGCACCGAAGGATCGATGACCAGATGAATCACGAACGGCCGTTTGTACCCATGATGCTTCAGCAACTCGCCCAGATACTTAGCCTGCACCACCGTCCGCGGAAACCCGTCGAACACGAAGCCGTGTGAGCAGTCCTGCCGCTCAATGCGTTCCGCGACCATTTGCAGCACAAGCGAATCCGGGACCAGCTCGCCGCGCTCCATAATGGGCTTGGCTTTGGCGCCGAGCGGAGTGCCTTTGCTGACATGCTCGCGAAGCATATCGCCGGTCGAAAGATGCGGCACACCGTACTTCTTCGCCAATTCCATGGCTTGCGTGCCTTTTCCCGCGCCCGGAGGCCCGAGAAAAATCACTGCGCGATCCAACTTGTCGGGATGCCGTGTGTCCGGAGCCACCCAGCTTTTCTCCCTTACCGCCGGCCGCGCAACCGGCCCTTCCGAGCAAAACCTTCGTAATTGCGCATGACGAGCTGTGCTTCGAGCTGCTGCACCGTGTCCATCGCCACGCCCACGACAATCAACAAAGACGTACCACCGAAATAGAACTGTACCGAAAGGCCCTTCAAGATCAATGCGGGCAGGTGCCGGTCAAACCATGCTCCGATGCCCCAGCCGATGTGATCCAGGTGGATACCAGTGATCAGCCATTCCGGCAGCAAACAAACCAGAGCGAGATAAATCGCGCCGATGAACGTCAGCCGCTTCAAAATTTTGCTGACGTATTCCGAGGTCGTGCGGCCGGGCCGGATGCCGGGAATGAATCCGCCGTTCTTGCGCATATTGTCCGCGAGCTCCGTCGGATTGAAGACGATGCCGATGTAGAAGAACGCGAACAGGATGATCATCAAAACGTAGATGAGGTTGTAAAGCGGCTCGCCGAAACTGATGGCTCTCACGGAGTCATCGATGAATTGATACTTGTGCGCGAAGAGCAGCGCAATCGTTGGCGGAAACGCGAGCAAGGAACTCGCAAAAATCGGCGGAATCACACCGCCGGAATTGACGCGCAGCGGCAGGTACGAAGATTGCCCGCCCATAACGCGGCGTCCGACAACGCGCTTGGCGTACTGCACGGGAATGCGGCGCTGAGCCCCTTCGACGTAGACGATGAAGGCGACGACCGCGATCATCAGCACAACCAGGAAAATCAGCGCGATGGGTGTAAAAGGTCCCCAAGCCCGCGTCGACGCCTTTTCATAGAGGTCGGCCACGGCGCGCGGCAAGCCCACCACGATGCCGGTGAAAATGATCAGCGACATGCCGTTGCCGATGCCGCGTTCGCTAATCTGCTCGCCCAGCCACATGATGAAAGCCGAGCCGGTGGTCAACGTCAGGATGGTCATCAGAACGAACGACGGTCCCGGATGATAGACGAGCGATTGTCCGCCCAGGCTCTGCGCTTGCAGCGCGCCGGCGATGGTGGAAGACTGAATGATGCTCAAGACGATCGTCAGGTAGCGCGTGTACTGGGTAATCTTCCGCCGGCCGAGCTCGCCTTCTTTTTGCAAGCGCTCGAGGTACGGGAACACCACGGTCATCAACTGCAAGATGATCGAAGAGGTGATGTACGGCATGATGCCAAGCGCAAAAATCGTCATGCGGCGGAAGTTGCCGCCGCTAAACAGATTGAAAATGCCCAGCACAGAACCGGCGGCCTGATTGAACAATTGATCCAGGACAGCAGAGTTGATTCCGGGGATGGGAATGTACGCACCAATGCGATAGACCGCCAGCAGCGCCAGCGTAAACAGGACGCGGTTCCGCAAGTCCTGAATGCGGAACATATTTTTCACTGCTTCAAGGAATCGATTCATGCGCCTTTCCTAGAGCTAACTAGGCTACAACCTCGAACGTGCCGCCTGCCTTGGTAATCTTTTCCTTGGCCGACGCGCTGAACGCATGCGCGTGAATGGCCAGTTTGGTGGTCAACTCGCCATCGCCGAGAACTTTGATGGGGTCGGTGGCGCGGCGAATAAAGCCGTGCGCCCGGAGCAATTCCGGAGTCACTGTCTCACCGGCTGGAAAAACATTCAGTTCTTCCAGGTTCACAACCGAATAGCTCACGCCAAACGGATTGTGAAAACCGCGCTTGGGCATGCGGCGATGCAGCGGCATCTGGCCGCCCTCAAATCCACGGCGGCGCGAATAGCCACGGCGGGACTTCTGTCCTTTGTTGCCGGAACCGGAAGTCTTGCCGAGCTTCGAACCGATGCCGCGACCGACGCGCACTTTTTTCTTGCGCGAGCCAACCGGCGGATGCAGATTCGCAAGCGTGAAGGAACGACGCGTCTTCGCCGCCGGAGTTGCCGGCTTGTGCTGACCGCCCTTGCTGCCCCCGCGGGGACCGCTTGAATTTTTTTTCGCCATCGCTTTACTCCACCACTTCCACGAGGTGCCGCACCTTGTGAATCATGCCGCGTGTTTCCGGCGTGTCCTGGCGCTCGACCACCTGATGCATTCTGCGCAAGCCGAGGCCGCGGATCGTCTGCCGCATGTCATCGGTGCAGCTAATGAAACTGACCACCCACTTGATCTTCACTTTGCCGCCGGACTTTTTGCCGTTGTGTTCTGTACGGTTAAAGGGCTTCTTCGACGAACTTTTTTCGTGCGCTACTTTTTTGACAGCCATTAGTTGCTCTCACTTGCGGCCGCTTTTTCCTTAGGCGGCCTGCCGCGGATTTCATCAACTGTCTTCGAACGCATTTCCGCAACGTGCGCTACATCCTTCAAGCTGAGGAGCGCGGCGAAAGTGGCTTTCACGACGTTGTGCGGGTTCGAGGTGCCGAGCGACTTGGTCAGCACGTTGGTAATTCCCGCAACCTGCATGACCTTGCGCACCGGGCCACCGGCGATGACGCCGGTGCCTTCCGAAGCCGGCTTGAGCAGCACCTGCGCCGAACCATAGCGTCCCAGAACCTGATGCGGAATCGAGGTACCCTTCAGGTTCAGCTTGATCAGGTTTTTCTTGGCCTGCTCGATGCCCTTCTTGATGGCCATGGGCACTTCGCGCGCCTTGCCCATGCCGAATCCCGCATGGCCGTGGCTATCGCCGACAACCACCAGTGCGGAAAAGCTCAAATTTTTGCCGCCCTTGACGACCTTGGTGACGCGGTTGATAGCAATCACGTCATCCTTCAGGTCGGAAGGACTTACTTCCAGGAGCCGGCGAACCGCTAGACTATCTCGCAGAATTTGCTTCGACATAGGCTTAGAACTGTAACCCCGCTTCCCGCGCCGCGTCTGCGAGCGCCTTGACGCGGCCGTGATACTTGTATCCGCCGCGGTCGAACACTACTTTGCTGACTCCAGCGGCCTTGGCGCGCTGGGCGATGGTTTTGCCGATTATTTTTGCGGCCGCAATGTTGCCGCCGCCCTTCAAACTCTTCTTTGATTCACCATCCACCGAGCTGGCGGAAACCAGCGTCTTGCCCGAGCGGTCGTCGATCACCTGGACGTAGATGTGTCCCAGCGAACGGTACACACACAAGCGCGGGCGATCTGCCGTGCCCTCGACCTTGGTGCGCACGCGGGCGTGAACCCGGCGGCGGTGCAAATCTTTCGATAGCCTTCGAACTCTTGCCGATGCCACAGTCTCTTCTCCTTATTCCTAAGCGCCGCCGGCCTTCGCTCCAGCCTTGCCGGCCTTCTTCTTCAAGCGCTCACCGGTAATGCGAACGCCCTTCTGCTTGTACGGATCGGGCGGGCGCAGCGAACGCATGTCCGCGGCTACCTGGCCAACCTGGCCCTTGTCCGCGCCGCTGACGATAAGGTGCGTCTGCTTCTCCACCACGACCTGAATGCCTTCCGGAATCGGAAACTCGATGGGATGCGACTTGCCAAGCGCGAAAGCCACAATCTTGCCCTTGAGCTCCGCTCGGTAGCCGACGCCCACGATGTCCAGATCCTTCTTGAAGCCCGTCGTCACTCCCTGCACCGCGTTGGCGACCAACGCGCGCGCGAGGCCATGGAGCGCACGGTGATCTTCCGTGGCGCGGATGGCGGTCAGCACGCCGTCCTTTTGTTCAAAGGTGATCCCGTGCGGGAGCGGCACCGAGAGCTTGCCCTTCGGTCCCTGCACATCGATCTTGCCGCTCTGCATGGCGATCTTTACGCCCGAGGGCAGTGGAATTGGTTTGCGTCCAATACGTGACATTTTTCGCTAAGCCTCAAGTCCTTTAAAATCGAAAACTTCTGTTAATAAACCCGCTACCAAACCTCGCAAAGAATTTCGCCGCCGAGCTTGGCCTTGCGCGCCGACCGGCCACTCATCAACCCCTTCGGCGTGGTCATGATGCTGATGCCCAAACCGCCCACAACGGGCCGGATGTCGGTCGCGCCGAGATACGCGCGCGCGCCGGGGCGCGAAATGCGCTTCATGCCGGTGATGACGCTGCGGCGGTCCGGCGTGTACTTCAGGAAAACGCGCAGCATCTTGCGGGTCTTGTTTTCGTCCACCAGCTTGTAGGTCGAGATGTAGCCCTCTTCCTTGAGGATGCGCGCGATCTCGGTCTTGAGCTTCGAGACTGGAACGTCAACGCGCTGGTGCTTGGCGGCCGCCGCGTTGCGGAGGCGCGTCAGAAAATCGGCAATGGGATCTGTCTGCATAGTTCTCCTGTGATGGCACCACTTACCCCGGCGACTACCAGCTCGCTTTCACGACGCCGGGGATTTCCCCCTTCAGCGCCAAACCGCGGAAACAGATTCTGCACATCTGGAACTTGCGGATATACCCGCGCGCGCGGCCGCAAACACGGCAGCGGTTGCGGACCCGCACCTTGAATTTCGGTTTCTTGAGTGACTTGGCGATTTTTGCTGTGCGTGCCATTTATTGTGCGACCCCTTTTTCGCGAAGCGGAACTCCGAGCCCCTTGAGCAGTTCGCGGCCTTGCTCGTCGTTTTTTGCCGTGGTCGTCAGGGTGATGTTCATGCCCTTGATTTTGTCCACGCGGGTGTAATCGATTTCCGGAAACACCAGCTGGTCTTTCAGGCCCAGCGTGTAGTTCCCGCGGCCGTCGAAAGCATTCGAAGGCAAGCCGCGAAAGTCGCGGACGCGCGGGAGCACCACGTTGCACAAACGGTCCAGGAATTCGTACATCTTGTCGCCGCGTAGAGTCACCGCGCAGCCGATGGGCATGCCCTTGCGGATTTTGAAGTTCGCGATGGACTTCTTCGCGCGGGTGATCATGGCTTTCTGCCCGGTGATCTGCCCCAGTTCCACCGCCGCGGTGTCCAGCAGTTTCACGTTCTGGCTGGCTTCGCCGAGACCGATGTTCACGGTGATCTTCTGCAGCTTGGGCACAGCCATCAAGTTCTTCCAGCCAAAGCGCTTCATCAGCGCGGGCATCGTCTCACTTCGGTATTTTTCCTGTAATCGGCTCTTCATCGCATTCCCTTATCGTTGGCTCTTACTTGTCCAATGTCGTGTTGCAGTGCCGGCAACTGCGCACCTTCGTGCCGTCCGGCAACACGGTGTGGCCGATGCGCGTGTGTTTATTGCAGCTTCCGCAAATGACCAGCACATTCGAAACGTTGATGCCCGCTTCTTTCTCCACGATTCCGCCCTTGATGTTCTTCTGCGGATTCGGCCGGGTGTGGCGCTTGATGATGCCTACGTGCTCCACCACTACAGTGTTCTTCTTTGCGTTGATGGAAAGCACGCGGCCTCTCTTGCCGGCGTCTTTTCCGGCGATCACTTTCACATTGTCACCCTTGCGGATGGCGATGGTGTTTCGCTCGGCTCTTTCATGTCTGAGTGTCATGGCCTACCAAACCTCCGGAGCCAGTGAAACGATCTTGGTGAATTTCTTTTCGCGCAGTTCACGCGCCACTGGGCCAAACACGCGCGTCCCGACAGGTTCGCCGGCCTCGTTGATCAGCACCGCGGCGTTGTCATCAAACCGGATGTACGTGCCATCCTTGCGGCGGCGTTCTTTCCGCATCCGCACGACAACCGCTTTCACTACGGTTCCCTTTTTCACTTGGCTTTCCGGTGTCGCTTCCTTGACCGCGGCGGTGATGACGTCGCCGAGACCGGCCTGCAATCCCGCGTCGCCGCCCACCGGCATGATGCATGTCAGCTTGCGCGCGCCGGAATTGTCGGCTACCGTCAGCCAGGTTCGCATCTGAATCATTGGTCTGCTCCCCTGTCTCTCTTACTGGGCCGACGCGTTCCGCGTCAGCACTTCTTTCAACCGCCAGCGCTTCAACTTCGAAAGCGGCCGCGAGGCCACGATGCGCACGGTGTCGCCGGTCTTGGCCTGGCGGTTCTCGTCATGCGCGTAAAACTTCTTGGAGATGCGCACCACGCGGCGGTACTTCGGATGCTGCACCAGCCGCTGCACCTCGACCACAATCGTTTTTTCCATTTTCGCGCTGGTGACCTTGCCGGTGAGCACCGTGCGCTCGCCGCGCTCGGCAACCGGGGCGGTTTGTGTTTCGGTTGTCATTACGCCTTCCCTACTTTCAGCTCGTGCGCGCGAACAAGTGTTTTCACCCGCGCCAGATCTTTTTTCGCTTCACGGAGCCGCTTCAGGGCTTCCGCCTGTCCGGTGGAAAGCTGAAACCGCAGCCGGAAAATCATCTCCGTCAAATCTTTCTGTTGCGCGAGCAATTCGTCCACACCCGCTTCGCGGATCTTCTCAATTCGCCGCGGCATCGTTAAAACCCTCCCGCGCGCGACACGAATTTCGTGGGAATGGGCAGCTTGTTGGCCGCCAGTCCCATGGCTTCTTTTGCCGTCGCTTCGTCCACGCCCGACATCTCAAACATGATGCGTCCCGGCTTCACCACCGCCACCCACTTTTCCGGAGCGCCTTTGCCTTTGCCCATGCGCGTTTCCGCGGGCTTCTTGGTGAACGGCTTGTCGGGGAAAATCCGGATCCACAGTTTTCCGCCGCGCTTGATGAAGCGCGTTATAGCAACGCGCGACGCTTCAATCTGCCGGTCGGTAATCCACGCGCATTCCATGGCTTTCAAACCGTATTCGCCGAACGCCAAATCACCGCCGCGCCAGGCCTTGCCTTTGCGGCGGCCGCGCATCTGCTTTCTGTACTTCACCTTCTTCGGCATCAACATCGCTATTTTCTCGCTTCCCTGATCTCGTTCTGCGCTCCGCTCACGCTACAGCGGCGGTTTCGCGTTCCTTCTGAATCTTTGAGGCTTTCTTGGGCACGTTCTCGCCCTGATAAACCCAGCACTTTACGCCAATTAAGCCGTACGTGGTGTGCGCTTCCGCAGTGCCGAAATCGATGTCTGCGCGCAAAGTCTGCAGCGGCAACCGCCCTTGCAAGTACCACTCTTTGCGGGCGATTTCCGCGCCGTTCAATCGGCCGGCGACGCGCACCTTGATGCCCTTGCAGCCAAAACGCAGCGCCGAATCCACGGCTTTACGCATCGCGCGGCGGAAGGCGACGCGCTTTTCCAGCTGCAGCGCAATCGACTCCGCCACGAGCTGCGCATCCAGTTCTGGACGGTGCACTTCCAGAATGTCGATGTGCACTTCGCGCTTGGTGCGCTTCTGCACGTCTTGCTTCAGCTTGTCGATCTCCGCGCCTTTGCGCCCGATGATGATGCCCGGCCGCGCGGTGTAAATGCGGACCACCAGCTTGTTGGCCGCGCGCTCGATGTCAATCGAGCTGATTCCCGCGCTCTTCAGCTTTTCTTTCAGCTCCTTGCGGAGCTTCACGTCTTCGTGAAGAAGGTCGGCATAATCCTTGTCGGCATACCACCGCGATTTCCACGGTTTGTTGTAGCCCAGCCGGAATCCGTACGGGTGCGTTTTCTGTCCCATTACTTCTTTCCCTTCTTCGGGGGCGCTTGCTTCCCGGTCAACGCCTTGCGAACACGGCGCGCCGTGCCGCGCACGCCCTTTTGCGCTTCCGCTTCCGCTTCGATAGCCGCGACACGCTGCGCTGCCGCAACGTGATGCTCGGCCACGCCCACAAACAGATGTGCGGTGCGCTTCTGGTAGCGGAACGCGCGGCCCATCGGCGCCGGACGCAGCCGCTTCCAGCGCGGGCCTTCATTCACAAAACAGTTCGCTACGTACAATTCGTCGACATCGAGCGGCGCGCCGGCGTCTTCGGCTTTGCGTTCCGCGTTGGCGATGGCGCTGCGCAGCACTTTTTCGATGTGCTTGGCGGAGCGCTTCAGCGTGAACCGCAGCGTATGCAGCGCGTCCTGCGCTTTTTGCCCGCGGATCAGGTCCATCACTAGCCGCGCCTTCTGCGGCGACATGCGCACGTGCCGCGCGAGCGCGTGCGCCTCAATCTGGGCATTCTGTGTTTGTGCGTCAGCCATGTCCTATGCCTTCGGCGCCGCGGATGTTGCCGCTGGTGCTGCGCCGCCTCCTGCTGGTGCCGGGCCAGCAGCCTTCTCGAGCGCCGCTCTCACGCCGTGGCCCTTGAACGACCGCGTCGGCGAAAATTCGCCCAGCTTATGCCCGATCATCTGCTCGGTCACATACACGGGAATGAATTTCTTCCCGTTGTGCACGGCGATGGTGTGCCCGATCATTTCCGGCACGATCGTGGAACGCCGCGACCACGTCTTGATAACTTTTTTTTCATTGCGCGTGTTCAGTCCTTCGACCTTGACGCGCAGGTGGCCGTCTACAAACGGCCCTTTTTTCAGTGAGCGTGCCATCGATTCCTTATTCCTCCACTCGCCGCAAGCGGCCCCAGGGTGCCCGCCGCATTTTCTTGAATCCCCGAACCGGTCCGGGAACGCGATGCGACCTCGGACAGAACGGGCAGACAAATCGCGTGCCCTGCGCATTCGCAATCCGTTCCACAATGACCGCCCAGCCTGGCTTACACAGCTTGTAAAGCACTGGCTCCGGCGGAGCTACTACTACCTTGACCGCCGGACGTACCGGCTTGCTGCTCTTGGCCCTTACGCGCTTCGTCGACCGTTTTGCAGTTACTCGCCGCCTCGACCGCTTTACCGGCCGGCTGCGTCGTCCCGCTGTTCGTGTTGTGCGTGTCGCTCGCATTGTTTCTGCTCTCACCAGGCTGCTTTTCCTTCGCCGCCCGGTTTCTCGCCTCAGTAAACGCCTGTACTTACTTCCGACGCTCGACAATATGCTTGTCGGTGCGTTTATTGTTCCGCGTTTTCTTTCCCAATGTCGGGAAAGCCCACGGCGTCTGCGGATGATTGCCCTTTACCTTGCCTTCGCCGCCGCCATGCGGATGGTCGACGGGGTTCATGGCCACGCCGCGAACGGTTGGCTTTTTCCCGTGCCACCGCGTGCGGCCGGCCTTTCCATAGGTTTCGTTCTCATGATCGAGGTTGCCGACCTGGCCAACCGTCGCCATGCATTCGATGGAAAACTTGCGCACTTCGCCGGAAGGCAGCTTCACCAGCGCGAGATCGCCTTCTTTGCTTAGCAACTGCGCGGAGCCGCCTGCGGAACGAACCACCTGTCCGCCGCGCCCAGGATACAGTTCCAGGTTGTGCACCATCGTGCCGGGAGGAATGTGCTTGAACTGCAGCGCATTGCCCGGAAGAATGTCCGAGCCTTCGCCGGTCGAAACCGTCGCGCCCACTTCCAATCCCACGGGATGCAGAATGTAGCGCTTCTCGCCGTCGGCATAGTGAAGTAACGCCAAATTCGAGCTGCGGTTCGGGTCGTACTCAATCGCCGCAACCTTTGCAGGCACGCCCAGCTTGTCGCGCCGGAAGTCCACCTTGCGGTAAGCCTTCTTGTGGCCGCCGCCGCGGTGCCAGATCACGATTTCGCCGTGATTGTTGCGGCCGCCGGAACGTTTCTTCGATTCGACCAGCGCCTTTTCCGGCTCCTGCTTGGTGATATGGCTCTTGTCCACGACGGTGATAAACCGCCGCGACGCCGTATATGGATTAAAGCTCTTCAGTCCCATCGCTGCCTCTTACCTTCTTAGTGCTTAATGCCGTTTCGCTTTACTGCCGTCCCGGTCTTACAAATTCTCCGCGTACTCGATCATTTTTTCGCCTTCGGCGAGCTTGACGTACGCTTTTTTCCAATCGCGCCGATAGCCTTCGTTCTGGCCGCGGCGGCGCATCTTGCCGACAAAATTCGCGGTGCGCACGGCCGCGACTTTCACTTTGAAAATCTGCTGCACGGCCTCTTTGATTTCCGTTTTGGTAGCATTCGCGGAAACTTCAAAGACCACGGTATGCTGCGTCTCTTTTACGCCCAGGCCTTTTTCCGTGATGATCGGCCTGCGAATAATTTGATAGTGAGGGGCTGCCATCGCTTATCCCTTCCCCTTTTTCTTGGCCGGCTTGGCGGCTTTCTTCGCTGCCGCCGGTTTCTTGGCTGCCGCTTTTGGCGCAGCTTCTTTCTTGGCCGGCTTTGGCGCCGGAGCAATCGTTGCGACGTCCGGCACAACCACCGGCGTCTTTTCTGGATCGAGCGAATGGCTCAACCGGGCCACGGCATCTTTCGAAAGCACCAGCAAGTCATGCTTCAGTACGTCGTACGGCTGCAAAACATTGGGCGCCGCCAGTGTTACGCCTTCTGCGTTGCGGCTTGCGAGTTCCAGGTTGCGGTTCTCGCCGTAGGCAACCAGCAATGCCGACTTCTTGTGATTCAACTTGCCCAGCGTCTCCAAGAGCGCCTTGGTCTTGTGCGTCTCCAGAGTCCAGGCATCCACGACCGTCAGCTTTTGCTCTGCGAGCTTGGCCGAGAGAGCGGAACGCAATGCGCCGAGGAGCATCTTCTTCGGCAGCGCGTAGCTGTAATCGCGCGGCTTCGGTCCGTGAACCGTCCCGCCATGGCGCCAGAGAGGCGACCGGATCGAGCCCACGCGCGCGCGGCCCGTGCCCTTCTGCTTCCAGAGTTTGCGGCCCGCGCCGCTGACTTCGCTCTTGTCCTTGGTCTTGTGCGTACCCGCGCGCTGCCCGCGCAGATACCACCGCGAAGCTTCGTGCAACAGGTGCTGATTCACTTTTGCGCCAAAGATCGCGTCGGCCAATTCCACCTGGCCAACTTTCTTGCCTTCCAAATTGACGACATCCACGACCGGCATAATCTCTTTTCCTTCTTTGCTCTTCGCGAAGCGAATTCTCGCTCCGCGTTACTTCGCTTTTCTCGCTTTACGGATGAAAATATACGTTCCGCTCGGCCCCGGCACCGATCCCCGCACCAGCAGCAGATTTTCGTCAGTGTCGATTTTCACGACTTTCAAGTTCTTCGCCGTTACTCTCTCGTTCCCCATATGGCCCGGAAAGTGCTGATTCTTCCACACGCGCGACGGAAAGGAGCTTCCACCAATGCCGCCCGGCGCGCGGTGATGCATCGAACCGTGCGAGGCGTCGCCGCCGCGATAATGCCAGCGCTTCACGCCGCCCTGAAATCCCTTGCCCTTGCTGACGCCGCTTACATCCACGAGTTCGCCGGTCTTGAAATTCTCCACCAGCACGCGGTCGCCAACTTTGGTTTCGTCCTTCGATTCCTCGATGCGCACTTCCTGCAGCACCTTCATCGGCGCGACATTGGCCTTTTTGAAGTGCCCGGTCATGGCCTTGTTTACCCGCTGCGGCTTGACGAATTCCACCAGCCCCAATTGCGCGGCTTCGTAGCCATCGTTTTCTTTGGTGCGCCGCTGTACGACCACGCAGGGCCCCGCCTGAAGAACCGTGCACCCGACAAGCGTGCCTTCTTCAGTGAAAACCTGCGTCATCCCCAGCTTGATTCCGATAATTCCGTTGACCGCCATCGCCCCTGTCTCTCTTTTGCAGCGTTCACTTTCACGCTGCTTGGTTTTAAGTCTTCAGTTCTCAGTGCTGCCGTTTCGCAGATGCACTGTTCTCTGCCGACTGCTGCAATGCTCTTACTTTGCTGCGTGCCCGAACGCCTTGATCTCCACGTCCACGCCCGGCGGCAGATCCAGCTTCATCAGCGCGTCCACCGTATCCGGCGTCGGCTCCAGAATGTCGATCAGCCGCTTGTGCGTGCGCATTTCAAACTGCTCGCGCGATTTCTTGTCCACGTGCGGCGACCGCAAGACCGTCCAGCGGTTGATGGTGGTGGGCAGAGGTATCGGCCCGGCTACTTCCGCGCCGGTACGCTTCGCCGTCTCCACAATCTCCTTCGTGGACTGGTCCAGAATGCGGTGATCGTACGCCTTCAAACGAATACGGATTTTGTCGCCTTGTCTCATTTCGTTATTCCACAGCCCTCTCTAGAAAACCAAACCTACTCGATGATTTCCGTAACCGCTCCTGCTCCCACCGTGTGGCCGCCTTCGCGAATCGCGAACCGCAAACCCTTCTCCAAAGCCACCGGCGTGATCAGCATCACTTCGCAGCTCACGTTATCTCCCGGCATCACCA
>DATDGF010000051.1:0-76731 GCA_036522195.1 Candidatus Acidiferrum sp.
CTGCCCTTCGCTATAAAGCTTCCGCCAGCGGAACACTTGGTTGGCATTCACGTCGTGTCGCCGTGCCACTCTCGAGACCGAGGCTCCCGGCACCAGCGTCTCCTCCACAATCGCTCGCCGCTCCGCTTTCGTCCGCCAAACGCGCTTCCTTCCGGGTACCCTCACTTGCAGTGGTTGTTCGGATGTGTCCACCATTCCTCTTTGTGGACACAAACAAAAGTGCCCCACAAAGGCCATCATCCTCAATCACACACTTTTAGTACACACGGTCACAACCGGCTTTCAATTACCCACAAGTTCGCTGAGGCTGAGCGGGAGGGGACCAGTACCTTCTGTTAGCGAATTCGCGTAGCACCTTTGGGACTGTGTCTGTGCGTATGGCTCGCCCGTGCTGAACTGCCGTTATGACGAAGCGGCAGGAGTCGCAACGCTCACCGAGGGTTGATTACGCCACCGCCCAAACCAAGACATGGATTGAACGTGAACTTGTTGGTAGCGAGTTCACAGACGTCCGGCTCAACAAGCGATTCAGAAAACTTTTCCAGCAGCTCTCCGAGAGCACCGGCGAGAGCATTCCTTTGGTTTGCCAGGACTGGGCAAACACAAAAGCAGCCTATCGTTTTCTGTCCAACCACCGCGTGAACGAAGAGGACATTCTTGCTGGACACTTCCAATCTACACACGAGCGATTCGTTGCTACGGATTCCACTGTTTTGGTCCTTCACGATACGACGGAATTTACCTATCACCGGGAGAACATCAGCTCGGTTGGCATTCTGCATCGACTTCCCGTGGGAAGGCACCTGAACGGACAGCTGCAGCACTACGTTGTGTGCGGAATTCAGATGCATTCCAGCCTGGCGGTGACCACCGATGGACTGCCCCTGGGCCTGACGGCTATGAAGTTCTGGACGCGAAGCAAATTCATAGGCTGCAACGCTCTCAAGAAGAAAATCAATCCCACGCGCGTGCCGATTGAAAAGAAAGAAAGCATCCGCTGGCTGGAGAATCTGCAGCAATCCACGGCCCTTTTGAACGATCCGGAACGCTGCGTTCACATCGGCGACCTGGAGAGCGATATTTACGAGCTCTTTTGCAGAGCAGAAGCAGTTGGCACGCATTTCCTGGTGCGCACTTGCGTGGATCGCCTTGCGGGGGATGGAAAACATACGATTGCCGATGAAATGCGAGAAGTGCGCATCCAAGGGCTGCATCGCATCCAGGTGACGGACGAAAAGGGTCATCAGTCGAAAGCTATTTTGGAAATCCGATATCGCCGCATCCGGGTTCTTCCGCCCATCGGCAAACAGAAGAAGTATCCGGAACTCATGCTCACGGTCATCCACGCGCAGGAACGCGGAGCACCGAAAGGGCGAAAAAGGATCGACTGGAAATTAATCACCGACTTGCCCGTACGCTCTCGCGACGAGGCCGTTGAAAAACTCAAATGGTACAGCATGCGCTGGAAAATCGAGACCTTTCACAAAATCCTGAAGTCTGGCTGCAAAGCAGAAGAATCGCGACTGCGAACGGCACAGCGGTTGACCAATTTGATCGCGGTCTTTTGCATTCTCAGTTGGAGGATTTTCTGGCTGACGATGATGAACCGCGCGGTACCGGATGCTTCACCCTTGGAGCTAAACTTGTGGGTAATTGAAAGCACAACCGGACGCTTACCTTTAGACTGCAAATGGGGCTGTTTCAGTGCAACTGAGGAGCACGTAACGCAAACAAGACAAATGAAAATCGGTCTGTGCCCGTTCGGCTTCGGCGTGGCTCATTCGGCGCTTCATCGACGCCAACGCGCGCTTTGCCTTCGCGCCCGAAGAACAGGTGCCACGCGAAGCCGTGCCGTTCGACATGTTCCACGAGAGAGGCTTCGGCCATCGTGGCGACGACTGTACGTTCGAGACCTTGCAAAAACAATTCAAGATTCGCGACAGAAGAGTGAGCGCGATTTCCGAAATCATTCACGACGCGGATCTGGCGGACGGCAAATTCGGCCGCAAAGAAGGTTATGGCATCGACGAAGTTCTCAAGGGCTGGGCCCGTCAAGGACTGTCGGACCAGGCACTTCTCGACCGGGGCATGCAACTGATGGAGGGTTTGTATCACTCGCTAGCGTGAGCGAGTACGTGAACTAGCGGTTTCTGGATTGGAGCGGATCGTGTTGAACATTTGTCGCAGGAACTGCGATCGAGCCGTCGCCGAGACATCTTTAACGCGTCTCGATGTGGCGGTCGCGACCGTGAACGCTTATCTGACGGTGTTGGCGGCAGAACGAACCGTGCATGCTGCCGAGGCAGATGTATTGCGGCGGGAGACGTTCAGTAAAGCGGTGCACGTACTGGTGGCTCATTCTTAGTACGGCAGAAGGAATGTCTTTGGTCCAACGACAAACGAAAATGGCAGACCCGCCACGGCCAAACAAATTTCCCAGCAGAACGACCAATTTCATAAGGAGGAAGGATGATGATCGCCAGACTGCGCTGTTTAATTGTGTTGTGTTTCTTGTTGCTCCCCTCGCTCGCCCGCGCGCAGGGAGTCACTACGGGTCCGATCGATGAAGTCCTCGGACGCTCAGGGCAAAAGACAGGCGATGTATATAAGGTTGGTTTTCCGCGAAGCGATTTGCATGTGTCCGTGCACGGTCTCGCGATCAAGCCGGGTCTCGCGCTTGGCTCGTGGGCCGCGTTTCTCGGAACCGATAACAACGCGATGGTGATGGGCGATTTGGTGCTCCTCGAGGGCGAGGTGAATCCCGTGATCGCGAAATTGCGGTCGTCCGGTTTTGACATCTCGGCCGTGCACAACCATCTCATGGAAGAATCGCCGAGAGTGCTCTACGCGCATTACATGGGGCACGGCCCAGCCGTGCAGTTGGCCACGTCGCTGCGTGCGGCTCTTGCGCTTTCGAAGACGCCGCTGGAAAAGCCCGCGCCGGCGACCGAGGAATCCGCGCCGGCGTGGGTCAAAACCGTGGAAGACGCCGTGGGACGCAAAGGCACATTCAAGGTCGGTGTGCTGTCATACGGAGTGGCGCGCAGCGACGCCATCACAATGGGTGGAATGACTATTCCCCCAGCGGCCGGTGTGGCGGAAGCCATCAATTTTCAGGCTGCGGATTCGGGCAACGTCGCGACCACCGGCGATTTCGTGCTCACCGCCGAAGAGGTCAATCCCGTCATTTCCGCACTGGAGGAACACCAGATTTCGGTTACGGCGCTGCACAGTCACATGCTTACCGAACAACCGCGTCTGTTCTTCATGCACTTCTGGTCCGCGGGAAGTCCGCAAGTGGTGGGCGGCGGCATCAAGGCGGCCTTGAGCCGTGTCGCGGTGAAGTAAGGGTGTTGCGAGGAGATCGATGATGAAAACGTGGCTGTTGTTCCTGTGCGGGCTCGTGACGATGACGGGAGCTTCGAGGCTCCCGTCCCCGGCAAACGGGCCTACGCTGAAGAAGGTCGCGGAGTTTGATCTTCCGGGACCGCCGGGCAAATGCTTTGACTATCTCACGATCGACGCGGACGACCATTACGTGATATCCGCGCATCTCGGAGCGGACCTGACCTACGTCATTGACCTTGCCACAAACAAGGTTGTCGCGACTATCACCGACACGCCGGGGGCCGAAGGCTTCGAATACGTCGCGGAACTCAAGAAGTTCTACACGTCCAACGCGCACGACAACACCATTGGCGTCGTCGACCTCAAGCAGATGAAGGTCGTCAAGAAGCTGAAGACCGAGGCCAAACCGGGTGGCAGTGCGTACGCTGCTCCGTTTCACAAACTGTATGTCTCGGACGAGCGAGGCAAGGCGGAAGCGATTGTGGATGTGACCAAGGACGAAATCATCAAGACCTTGCATTTCGACAGCGAGACAGGAATGCCGCAATACGACCCCGTGGCGCGGAAGGTGTACGTCAAGCTGCAGGACCAGAATATTTTCGCGGTCATCGATCCGGCGACCGATCAGGTGATTGGACGCTATCCGGTTGGGAAATGCGAAGGAAACCACGGCATGGCGCTGGACCCGGAACACCATCGTGCCTTTCTCTCGCGCGAGGGAAACGAATTGATGACCGTTTTCGATCTCGACAAGCACGCGGCGATCGCGTTTCTCAAAATGCCCGGCGGACCCGACGTGATCAAGTTTGACCCAGGTTTGGGCCGCATCTACGTTGCGTGCTACAGCGGAGCTATTGCCGTTTTCCATCAAGACGACCCGGACAACTATCGCAAGCTCGAAGACTTTCGTGTCCAGCACGCCGTGCACACGGTGGCCGTCGATCTCAAAGCCCATCGCCTCTACACACCCGAGCAGGAAGAGGACGGCAAACTGTCGCGCGAATGTTGGTGTACGACGCCGTAACGAATTGATAGGAAGTTAAGACAATCTCAGACCGAATGGCGACGACGAATTTCATCCCGCGTGTGCTCCGGACTCTATCGAGTGATGGACGGCTTCTCTTCGTCACCCGGTTTGCACGTTTGTTCGCGTACGGTTCACTCTCCGTCATTCTGGTTTTCTATTTGATCGGTCTCGGGCTCACGGAGGGGCAAGCCGGCCTGGTTCTCACGCTGACCCTCGTGGGCGACGTTGTCGTCTCGCTGTACCTGACGACAAGAGCGGATCGCATTGGACGGCGGCGCATGTTGGTCGTCGGATCGATTCTCATGGCCGCCGCGGGTTTGGCTTTCGCGTTCACCAGCAATCTGCTCTTTCTTGTTATCGCTGGTACCATCGGCGTCATCAGTCCAAGCGGCAATGAAGTTGGGCCTTTTCTCTCGATCGAACAAGCTGCGCTCTCCCGCATTGTTCCATCCGCGGCTCGCACCGAAGTGTTTGCGTGGTACACGCTCGCCGGTTCGCTTGCGACCGCATTGGGGGCGCTCTTTGGAGGGGGCTTGACGCAGGCGTTGCAACACACGTCGATGTCCCATGTTCAGAGTTACCGCGCAGTGGTGTTCTTGTACGCCGCACTGGGAGTTGCCCTGGCGCTTCTGTTCCAGCGTCTCTCAACGTCGGTGGAAGTCAACCGCGGTTCGAACGAGCCGGTCGCTTCATCGGGCGTCGCAAGTATTCTCGGAATTGCCCGCTCGCGAAATGTTGTTCTGAAACTATCGGGTCTCTTTGCCCTTGATTCGTTCGCGGGTGGATTTGTCGTGCAAAGCTTTGCCGCCTATTGGTTTTATCTACGCTTCGGTGTGCAACCTGCCGCGCTCGGCGCGATTTTCTTTTGGGCGAATGTCTTCGCAGGAATCTCCGCTCTTTTTGCTATCGGGCTCGCGGCGCGCATCGGTTTCATCCGCACCATGGTGGTCACCCATCTGCCGTCGAACGTTCTGCTCATCCTCGTGCCGCTGATGCCCAATCTCGCATGGGCAGTGGTGGTGCTTCTTCTCCGGTTCAGCATCAGTCAGATGGATGTTCCTACTAGGCAGTCCTATACGATGGCCGTCGTTCCGGCCGAAGAGCGATCTGCCGCGGGTGGATTTACGGGAGTCGCGCGCACCACCGGCGCCGCCCTCAGCCCTCTATTTGTCGGGTTCATGTTCGCGCGGACATCCTGGATCAATGTGCCCTTCTTTCTCGCGGGCGGGCTGAAGATTCTTTACGATCTTCTGCTCTACAAGGAATTTGCAAGCATTCCACTCGTTGAGGAACGGGTGAATTAGCAAACCAACATGGGGTCCAACTTGTTCATTTTCGGAGGTCAATTTCGGGGTTAAACGGTGCAGAATCAACGGTTCGTCTGAAAATTAACAGCCGAATGCTGAACCTTGAGCTACCGGGAAACAGTGCAAGCGGGAACGTTCGCATCAACGACTAAGTTAGTCTAACGAACCCCGCGCAAACGTGTCAACGAAGCCCGGCCACCGTCCTTCACAATTATTCCCTTCTCCACCTTGACAGGTCTGCTTTCGCGTTGTTTACTCGCCCCCGCGAGGAGGTCCCTGCGTATGAGTTTCAAGGCACGCATTGCGGTGGCTACGCTGGCTGCTGCTGTCTCAATTACTTTCTCTCTTCCTCTAAAAGCGCAAGACGTCGCCAATCGGCTGACGGCCATGGACGAGTTCCAGCTGCAAACCGCCACCGACCCGCAAATTTCGCCGGACGGAAAGAAAATCGTCTATGTCCGCCGCTTTGCCGACCCCATGACCGACAAGCGCTTCGCAAATCTCTGGGCCATCAACACGGATGGCACCGATCATCGCCCACTCACAACGGGCAATCGAACCGACGTCTCGCCTCGCTGGTCGCCCGACGGCACGCGCGTCGCTTATCTCTCCGATGCCGACGGCAAACAGCAGCTCTATGTCCGCTGGATGGATACCGGCCAGACCGCGCGCATCACCAACCTCGATCAGGTGCCCGACGCCATCGCCTGGTCGCCCGATGGAAAAATGATTTCTTTTTCCTCACTCGTTCCCGGCAAAGGTCCGCACATCGCCGATCTTCCTTCCCCTCCCTCCGGCGCGAAGTGGGCCGATCCCCCAACCGTCTACGACCGTCTGGTCTATCGCTTCAATGGAACGGGTTATCTGAAGCCCGGCTACATGCAGGTGTTCGTCGCCAACGCCGAAGGTGGCGCGCCGCGCCAAGTCACCAACGGCAATTTTCCCAACGGCGGGAATGAATTCGGTCCCTCGCGCGGATCCTGGACCCCCGACGGCAAGTATTTGGTCGTTTCCGTCAACCGTCATCCTGAATCCGATCACGAATACTTCGACGACGAAGTTTACGAATTCAGCGTGGCCGACGGTTCCCTCCGCGCGCTCACCAATCGCAAAGGGCCAGACAATTCACCCGCCGTCTCTCCCAACGGAAAATTCATTGCCTACACCGGATATGACGACCGCTACCAGGGCCATCAGACCACCAAACTCTATCTCATGAACCGCGACGGCACGGGCTCCCACGCCCTCTCCGACAAGCTCGATCGCGACGTCCAGGACCCGCAATGGGCTTCCGACGGCAGCGGCATCTACTTCCGCTACGATGATCAAGGCGATTCGAAAATTGGCTTCTGTTCGCTCGACGGCGCCTGCAAAAAAATTGCGGATCACCTCGCTTCCACTCTTGGCGCCGGCGGCAGCGGCACTTTTTCTCTCTCGCGCACGGGCATGATCGCTCTCACTTACGGACGGACCGACAATCCCGGCGATATCGCCATCCTCAATAATGGCGCGATGAAAGTCCTCACCTCTCTCAATGAAGAACTGCTCACGCAGAAAAAACCCGGCCATGTCGAGGAGATTTCGTTCGAATCGTCAAAGGACAACCGCAAGATCCAGGGCTGGATTGTCCACCCGCCCGATTTCGACCCCACAAAAAAATATCCGCTGGTTCTGGAAATTCACGGCGGCCCCTTCTCCGACTACGGCGACCGCTTTGATTTCGAAAAACAGGTGCTCGCTTCCCGCGGCTACATCGTTCTCTACACCAACCCGCGCGGCAGCACCAGTTACGGCGAGGAATTCTCCAACCTTATCCATCACGCTTACCCCGGCGATGATTTCTTCGATCTCAACAGCGGCGTGGATGCCGTCATTGCCAAGGGCAACATCGACACCAAAAATCTCTTCGTCACCGGCGGCAGCGGCGGCGGCGTCCTTACCTGCTGGACCATCGAGCACACCGACCGTTTCCGCGCCGCCGCTTCTCTCTATCCCGTCATCAACTGGTACAGCTTCGCGCTCACTTCGGATATACCTTTCATCACTAAATACTGGTTCCCCGGCCTGCCCTGGGACAACACCGACAATTACATGCAGCGTTCGCTCACCAATCTCATCGCCAAAGTGAAAACGCCCACGCTGGTCATGACCGGCGAAGCCGACTATCGCACTCCCATCTCCGAAGCCGAACAGTTCTACGAAGCGCTGAAACTCTTGAATGTCGACACCGTGCTGGTGCGCGTCCCAGAAGAACCGCACGGCATCGGCCGCCGCCCCAGCCATCACATCGCCAAAATGCTGTATATTGCGGGCTGGTTCGAACAGCACAAATCCAAGGAGTAGAGTGGTCACCAGAGATTTCCGCGTTCGAATTTGCACGTTCGAATCACACTTTCGAACCCCGGGATTTATCTTGCGTTTAGGTTCATCCCTGTATAGCTAGTCGGGCTCAGTCATAAATAAAGGCTACTAAGCCAAAGAGAGAAAACACTATGCGTAAAAGTTTCAGTCTTCTCGCGATCGCTGTTCTGTTCTCCATTGCCGTAATTTTTTGTGTGGCATCCTTCTCACACGCGGCAGCACCGGCTCCTGCCGCTTCCGGCTATCACGTCATCAAGACGGTCGCCGTTGGTGGCGAGGGAGGTTGGGACTACGTCTATGTGGACAGTGACGCTCGCCGCGTTTACGTCTCGCGCGGCACCCACACGATGGTTATCGATGCGGACACCTACGCCGTCGTCGGCGACATTCCCGACACGCAAGGCGTTCACGGCGTGGCCATCGCTTCGGACCTCGGTCGCGGCTTCACCAGCAATGGCCGTTCGAATGACGTCACCATCTTCGACCTCAAAACCTTGAAGGCTATCGGCAATGCCAAAACCGACGCCAACCCAGATGCCATCCTCTTCGAACCCGTCACCAAGCGCGTTTTCACCTTTAATGGCCGCGGCAAAAACGCCACTGCGATTAACGCCGCCGACGGCACCGTGCTCGGCAACATTGACTTGCGCGGCAAGCCCGAATTCGCCGTCGCCGATGGCAAAGGCTCCGTTTACGTAAACAATGAAGATAGCTCCGAGCTTCATCATATCGATGCAGCAACTCTCAAGGAGCTCCACCACTGGCCTCTCGCGCCCTGCAAATCTCCGTCAGGTCTTGCTATGGACGTCAAAAATCGTCGCACTTTTTCCGTCTGCGACGAAAAAGTGATGGCCGTGATGAACGTAGACACCGGTAAAGTCGTTGCCACCCCAACCATCTGCGAAGGCCCGGATGCCAGCGCTTTCGATCCCTCGACCGGTTATGTGTTTGCCTCTTGCGGCGACGGCAACCTCACCGTTATCCATGAGGATTCCTCGGACAAATATACCGTCGTCGAGAATGTCCCCACGAAGAAGTCAGCTCGCACCATGGGCCTCGACCTGAAAACTCACAACATCTTTCTTCCCGCCGCGGATTTCGATGCACCCGCAGCGGGTGAACGCCGCGGAAAAATGAAGCCCGGCTCGTTCGTGCTGGTTGTAGTCGGCAAGTAATTCGAAGCAGATCGCGCGGCGCGAATCTGCGGGCTCCAAAAACAGAAGCGTCCCGGTGAGGAGGGTCACCGGGACGCTTCATGTTTGGGGGTTGAGGGAACTTTTTTATTGCACTTTTTTAGTGCACGACGCCGACGTTGTGCGCTCCAGCCGCGAACGAGAAGCTGGCACCCGCCAGCTGCGGGATCCACCACGCCTTTCGAATGTAGCGGTTCTGGCTGACCATCATCTTCTTGCCCACAAAATCCATGACCGTGGGGCTGATCTGAGTCACCGCGTAAATCGCCCTTGAACCGGCGAAAGGACGTAGGAACGGGTTGGATTCCGTCCCGTATCCGCCGGAAACCGCGCGGTGCGTGGACCAGGCATCAAAGGCTGCCCCGCTGTGTCCCGCGATCAGAAGCCCATACCAGATCTTTCTCTGCCTGGGCGTCTCCTGGGGCCGCGTAAACGCCGGCTTCACTGGCTGGAAGGGCTGCCCCGCTGGGTTCGGGGTGACCGCTTCGGCGTCGCTCTTCACTTTCGGCGTCGGCATGGCAGGCAGAGCGGCGGATGCGGAAGCATCGTTCGTCTTGGAATCTGCCGTTTTTGTTTCGGAAGCCGCTGTCGGGAACTCGGAACCAAGCTTTGCCGCATCGTCCATCTGCGGGATAGAACAAACCAAAAGAAGTGCTGCGAGGACCATTTTGCCACCTCAGTATTGCCAGGGGGTATTGCAAGTCCATCCCCACTCGCAATATCAGCAAATTACTGTACAAAGGGGCAGGTTGCACTGGCCCGTTGGTCACATTCTGTTTGGTACGACCTGCTGGCACCTCCGTTTACCTCTTTTAAAACGGCAGTACTAGGCCATAAATGTGAAAACATTTTTACATTCCTGGCCCTGTACTACCGTCCAGCTCATCCCGCGGCTGGGCAACACAGGCTCCCCAGAAACAAGCAGCTGCACTTCTGGGGTGGCGTCTGAGCGTTTGCGCACCGCGACTTCGCTTCGATCACTGCTTCGCACTGGGAATGACTCTGTTATAATCCCGGCAGTTGGCGCCCCGACACGGTCGGGACGTCGCTCCAACGATGGCCGCCCACGAAGCTTCCGCAGCTAAGCGCGTTCGCACAGCCCAGCGAGGTCCGCAGGCGCCTCAGTTCATCGTTATCGAAGGCCCGCTGCGCGTGGGTAAGACCACCCTTGCAAGAGTCCTCGCCGAAAAGCTCCACGCCCGCCGCATTTACGACTGCGAGGACAATCCGTTTTTAGCCGACTTTTACGCGGAGAAGCCCGGTTCGGCATTCCACGCCCAGATGTACTTTCTTCTCGAGCGGCAGAAACGGCTGCGCGAAGCCCTGGCCGTCGAAGCTCCCGGCCCGATCCTTTCCGACTATCTGATGGAAAAGGACCGCATTTTCGCCAACCTGAATCTGAACGACGAAGAGCTGAAGCTTTATGAGCGCTACTACGCGGCGCTGACCGCGGACATTCCTTCACCCGATCTGGTGATCTATCTTCAGGCCAAGCCGGAAGTCCTGCGCGCACGCATCGCCAAGAAGGCTTCGCGCGACGAATCCCACATTTCGCCTGAGTACATCGAAGAAGTCGCCCGCGCTTACGAACATTTCTTCTTCCGCTATGCCGCTTCCGACCTCCTGGTCATCAATACTTCTGAGATCGATTTTGTCGAGCGCAGCGAAGATTTACAGCAGTTGTTGCGCCGGCTCCAAGAGCCGGTCAAAGGAACCCAGTATTTCCTCCCGCTCGGTGCAGAATAATCGTTGAGGAACAAAGCCTCAGGTCTGAAGACCGGAGCTACAAGGTCGCCACGAAGAAGTTTTCGGGATAGGCGACTACGTTTGGTATAGGTCTCCAGCAAGATATTTAAAACCGGTATCCACGGCCGCAGTGGCGACGGTGCTGCCGCGCCCGAGCTCCTGTGCCAATCGCAGCGCAGCCGTGACGTTGAGGCCGGAAGACGTGCCCGCGAAGATCCCCTCCTCTTTTGCCAGGCGTCGCGCCATCTCGCGGGCGGCGGGTTCCTCGACCGTGCGCACTTCGTCGTATTCGCCATCCTTCAGGTGCGGCGGCCGGAATCCCGCGGCGATCCCCTCGACGCGGTGCGGCCCGCCTTTCCCCGTGGTGAGCACGGGCGAGGTGGCAGGCTCGAGCGCCACAATGCGCGCTTTGCATCCGGCCTCCTTCAGCGCACGCGACACGCCGGAGATCATTCCAGCCGTACCCACTCCGCCGCAAAACGCTGTTATGCCATTGCCCGCCTGTTCGACCAGCTCTTTGCCGATTCCCATGTAGGCGCGAATGGCGTCCGCGTTATGGAACTGGTCGGTGTAGAAAGTGCCCGGCTGCTGCGCCAACTCTTCCGCGCGGCGCTTCATTCTCTGGTAAAGCTCCGGCACAAGCTTGCCGTTTTCGGCTGGAAAAATTTCCAGGTCCGCGCCGAAAAGACGCATGGTCTGCAGCTTTTCTTTCGAAAATCCGTCCGAGGAAATGGGAGTGAAGTGGTAACCCTTGATCGCGCAGATCATCGCGAGAGACGAGCCCGTGCTGCCTCCCGTCCACTCGACCACGCGCATCCCCGGGCGCAGCTCGCCGCGCGCCTCCGCTCCTTCAATCATTGCCAGCGCCATGCGGTCTTTGTAAGAGCCGGTGGGACTGTAGTACTCGAGCTTGATCAGCACGTCGGCCATGGAGGGTGTCACGACTTTCCGCAGCCTCACCACAGGCGTATTGCCAATCGCCTGCAAAACCGAATCTCGAATTGCATAGCTGTGCGCCATGATCTTCTCCCCACGACCCCGTGACAGCTTACGCTTCTGGGATTCGTTGCAGCAAGGTCCGTGGCACGCACGGCGATCACCTCTGACAGCTCTTGCGTCGCTTGCGGCAGTTCGGAGACACTTTTGACGGAGTGAAGGCCTATTGTTGAGAGGCGGGACTCTCCACCCCCTTGCCTTTTGTAAGTGTTGCATCTAAAGGACTTAGCTATGCCATAAGTCGTTTGTTTTTAGCACAGAGGGCCCATAAGTATTGCGGCTAAAGAACTTACGAGAGCGGACTGCGACGGTTAGCTGCGGGCGGGGGCCTGGAGCCACTTTATGGCTTTGCGCCATGGGGCGAACTCTCCGGTGCTCATGGGTGTTTGCAGCCATACGGTCACGCTGTGTAGCGCGGCGGTCCAATGGCTTGGACCGCTTTCGATTGGCTCGCACAAGGGAGCGGGCGGAAATTCCTGGGGCGTGAGCCAATAAGGGCTGGCGGCTGCAAAGGAGCGCTCGGCGGCAGTTGTCGAGTGACGCTCCGTGAGCGCACCGGTCATCGAGAGCTTGAGCAGTGCTCCGAATTGCTCCTGGGATGCCCGCATGGTTTTGAGGATGTCGCGCGCAAACCAAATCGCTGCAGTCAGGAAGGAAGCTTGTAGGAGGAGATTTCCCAGCGCATACCAATTGCTCTGCATCCAAGTAGAGAATTCGTTCATGGCCTCACCTTGGACTGGGACACGTTTAATTTACAGCTCGGCTGTGGCGGAGGAAACTGGTGGGAAGGCCAGGAAACGGCAGGTGGTTTTTCGGCCCTGGCGGTCCACTGCGGGGTTCGCGGAGTCGTAGGGTGACGCGTGGCGGTCGTTTCGGGGGCATCAGCTCCACCGGACCAATTTCCAGCCGAACTAGCCTTTTGCCAAGTGGTTGGCAACCAGGCTGGCGCAGGCTTCGACGAATTCCTGCTCCGATTTGCTGAATGTGTCAGCGAAATAGCTTTCGATATCGAGCTCAGCGGCAAGCTTCTTGTTGACGTAGATAGGGACAACAATCTCAGACTTCACCAACGAAGATCCCGCAAGATAGCGCGGATCCGCGGAAACATCCTGCACGACGATTACCTGACCACTGGTGGCGGCCGCACCGCAGAGTCCGGTACTGAGAGGAATGCGGGCGTTGGGAGTAAAGCTGCCTGCGAAAGGTCCGACGATCAAGTAGCCCGGATCCGCGGGATCGATCAGATAAAAACCTACCCAGTTGTAGCGCGTCATCTTCTCGTGCAGGCGCTCGGCCATCCGCTCCATGAGGGACTGGGCCGTAGGAGCGGTCTGGGCAAAGCTTTGAAGTTCTTGGAGAAGCTCTCGATGCAATGGCGTCATGTTTTTTGGCCTCGCGCTGGGATCAGGAAACTTTGGTGGCGCTGAATATTTGCTTCCGCACGCCCAGCAGTTTACACGAACGAGTCAATCCGTATGTCGACCCCTTCGGAATCGCAGGACGCACACGTTCCCAGAATGAGGCTCTAAAAAGGCCTGCGGTAGCCGAGAGTACGTGAACTCCAGGTCTTCTAAACATTGGCAGCGGTTTCGCCAATCGCCTTCAAGCAAGCGGTCGGAATGCTCCGACGCGGAGGGACTTGCGTGCTGAATGGTCTGCCGCCTGGGGAGTTTCCTGTTTCGATTTTCGATGTAGTGCTAAACGGCTACACCATTCGGGGCTCCATCGTTGGCACTCGCCCGGACCTGGAAGCGTCGTTGGCGTTTGCTGGAGATGGCAAAGTGAAGGCGACGATTGAAACATTGCCGCTGGAATCCATCAATGACGTGTTCAGCCGGCTCAAGAAGGGACAGGTCAACGGGCGCGTGGTACTCGGCCTGAAAGAGGAAACGTTCGCGAAGGTGGCGATGGCACGGCTCGCGAGTTAATTCAGGCGGCATCGGCAGCCCCTGGATGCCGTGAACGCGCGCGAACGCTGCAAGAAAACGACGCTGCTTCGACCTGTAGATGGTGGAAGCAGCGTCGTTTTTCGTTTAGGCGAATCGAGAATGTCCCGATTCATCCGGGGAACAGGCTGGACCCATTGAATGTGGGGGTAGGATCGGAGTAGGAATTGCCGGCGAGAAAGGAAAGCTGGAAACGAATGCGGTTCTTGTGCGTCCTATGCGTTGAGTGGCGGTGTAGGTATGGCTGGAAACTTCCAACAGGATCTGCGGGGCGGGTTGCGGATGCTCCGGAAGAGCCCGGGATTCACTTTTGTCGCGGTGCTGTCGCTGGCGCTGGGGATCGGGGCGAATACCGCCATCTTCACGATTATCAACGCGGTCTTCCTGCATCCGCTGCCGGTCGAGGAGCCTGCGCGGCTGGCGGAAATGTTCACGCGCGACACGCAGACGATCGATACGAACACCACGTTCCGGCTGACGGGCACTTCTTTGCCCAACTATGAGGACTACCGCGACCAGAACACGGTTTTCACCGGGCTGGCGATGAACACGTTTCCTATTCCACTGAACTGGGGCGGGCAAGCCGAGCCGCAACAATTGAACGCAGTGCTGGTAAGCGGGAATTTTTTCGATGTGCTGGGCATCAAGCCTTTTCGCGGACGCGCCTTTATCGCGGACGGAGACAAGAAGCTGGGCGCGAACGCCGAGGTGGTTTTGAGTTACAGCTTGTGGGCACGGCGATTCGGTTCGAATGCAAATACGATCGGGCAAACCATCACTCTGAATGCCACGCCGTACACGGTGGTGGGAGTGGCTCCGCCGAATTTCAAGGGCACGGTGACACTTGGGCCCGCGGACGTACTGTGGATCCCCATCAGCATGCGGGACTATGTGCTCTCCGGCCAGCTCAAGGAGTACGAGAATAACCGGCGCTTCCGCTGGCTTTCGATTGTCGGCCGGCTGAAACCACAGGTTGGTTTGCAACAAGCAATACCGGCGATGAAGACCATCGCTGCCGGGTTGGAAAAGGAATACCCCCGCGAGAACAAGGGCCGCACGGTGGAACTCTATACGCTAAATGAGTCGGCGCTGGGGATTAATCAGCGGAAGCAGTTTTCGCTTGCCGGCGGCATATTGATGGGCGTGGTCGGACTGGTGCTGCTGATCGCGTGCGTAAACCTGGCGAATCTGTTGCTGGCACAGGCGGCCAAACGCGAGAAAGAGTTGAGCATTCGCGCGGCGATGGGCGCTGGGCGGTGGCGCCTGGTGCGGCAGCTGTTGACGGAAAGCACGGTGCTTTCGTTGCTCGGCGGACTGGCGGGGATTCTGGTGGCGTTGTGGGGACGGAAAATTCTATGGTCGTTTCGGCCGCCATTCTTGCTGGACGGCTCGATTGATCTTTCCTTTGACGGGCGCGTGCTGGGCTTTACGGTAGTGATTTCGCTGCTGACCGGGTTGGTGTTCGGGATTATTCCGGCGATCAAAGCGTCCAGAACGGACATCAATGAGGTATTGAAAGTCGGTGGACGCGGCGGAGCGCTGGGCTGGACGCACAACCGTTTGCGCGGGCTGCTGGTAATCTCGGAGATGGCCCTGGCGCTGGTGGCGCTGGTTGGATCGGGGTTGTTTTTGCGCAGCATGCAGAATGCACAGCAGTACAATCCGGGATTCGAATCGCAGAACCTGTTTCAATTCAATTTCGATCTGGGGGCGCTGCGCTACGACGCCGATCACGGGCAACAGTTTTTCCGGGACGCCATCGAACGTGCGAAGACGGTTCCCGGGGTAGTGAACGCCACCGTCTCGGCGAACGGCATCCTCGGCGGCGGCATTGCCGGAACTATCTATCGCGAAGGGGAGCAGGCGGACCCCAACAACCGTGGAACGCTGGTGAACCTGGATGACGTGACGCCCGGACACTTTGAGACCCTGCGCATTCCTTTGTTGCGCGGGCGGGATTTCACGGAATTTGACCGCGAGACTACGACTCCGGTGGTTATCGTCAACGAAGCGATGGCCAAGCTTGTCTGGCCAGGTGAGGAAGCGCTGGGGAAGCGATTCTCCTTCGTGATTGAGCCAAAGATGTACGAGGTCGTGGGCGTCGTAGGGACCAGCGTCGTGGGCCAGATCGGGGAAGATCCGCAGCCGGTGGCGTACTTTCCAATGCGGCAGCAGTATGCGCCATTCGCCACGCTGATTGTGCGCACGACGGGAAACCCTGAGCCGTTGCTCGGCGCGGTGCGAACGCAGGTACAGCAACTGGATAAAAATCTGGCTTTTACCAACGGGCAGACGGTGCAGCAGATTTTGGGACAGGGATTATGGCCCGCGCGCATGGGCGCGGCGCTGCTCGGGTTATTCGGAGCATTGGCGCTGATTCTTGCGTCGATTGGAATTTACGGCGTGTTGGCGTATTCGGTGGCGCAGCGAACGAGCGAAATTGGATTACGGATGGCGCTGGGAGCGCAGCCGCATCAAGTGCTGCGACTGGTGCTCAGGCAGGGAATGCTGCTCGCACTAATCGGAGCGGCTGTGGGCATCCTGGTAGCGCTGCCGGTGGCGCGGCTGGCTTCGGGGCTGCTGTATGGAGTGAGCGCGACCGATCCGATTACTTATGCGGCTATCACGCTGTTGCTGATGGGGGTGGCGCTGCTGGCCTGCTATCTTCCCGCGCGTCGCGCGACGCGCATCGATCCGCTCGTGGCGCTGCGCGTGGATTAGAAGTTGCAGGGTCACGAGCTAAGCACGCAGCCGTCCCCGCGCTGACGGTCGAAATGCCGAATGAATCTGTGAAACTTGGCTCACGCTCAACAGCGTCGGAGCGCTCTGAACGCCGCCGCTATCCGCGATATTCGTTCACGGCTGCGGTGCAGGCCGTGGATAGGGTGCAGCGGTCAGTGTTGAACGCGCGGAGCAGCGACCTGGGGCGGGGCGGATGCTAAGTCGACGCGTTCAGCCCGTTCCCGTTAAAGACGGGCGTGAAGATGCGCATCACGAGTGAGAAGAGGTCGTTCGAAGTGCATGCGGATGTCGTGTATTCGAAAACCGGAATGGGCATGGGGCTGGCCTTCACGACAGTGGAACCGGAACAACTCAATATTCTCGATCGATGGCTGGCGGAATTAAGCGGTGCGGCACCCTTCGAACCGCAGCGGAGCGAGAGCAACGGGGACAGCCACACCAAAGAGCCAGCGAGCGACGAGCAGTGCTACGCGCTCATCGAACGGACGATTTCGCTGATTCGTCAGGGCAGCCTCACGGACGAGCAAGGCAAGACTCTGCTTCGCAATCTGCTTTGCCCGGATCCAAAATCTTGAGCTAAGAATACCTGCACTGGCCTCCGTCACGTCCGCTCTCCATTGACACAAGCTCCTAAGCAGAATACCTTTCGGCACCGATGAAATGCTTCGTTCGGGGCCGATGAAAAACAGACTTCTTCTGGCGGCGGTTGTGGCCGCTACGATTGCCGTCGCGGTTTCGCTCTTCGCTGGCGCTCAGGCGGCGGGGATGCCCGGAATTGTCCCGGGAATTTTGCGCTGGGTCGCGATCCTGCTGATCGCCGCCTATGCGACGTCACGACGCTCGCTCACCGCGTGGATTCTTGTGGGGCTGTTGGCCGGCGCGGAAGTGGGGTACGACTGGCCTTCGGCGGCAGTAAAGCTTCAATTCCTCGGCACGATTTTTCTTCGACTCATCAAGGTGATCATCGCGCCGCTTTTGTTTGGCACGCTGGTGGTGGGCATTGCGGGCCACGCCGACTTGAAGAAGGTCGGGCGGCTGGGCGTGAAATCCTTGATTTATTTTGAAATCGTCTCCACGATTGCCCTGCTGATCGGTTTTGCAGCTATCAATGTGAGCCGCGCTGGCGAAGACGTGCGGTTGCCGCCTGCGGCAGTTGCGGAAACATTGAATGCAACGCCGCATACCGCGGCACAGTTGATCACGGACATTTTTCCGGAAAACATCGCGAAGTCGGTTGCCGAGGGCCAGGTTCTGCAAGTTGTGGTGTTCAGCATCCTGTTCGCAATGGCGCTCGCGCTCGTCGCCGAACCCAAACGGCGTCCCATGCTGGCGTTCGCCGAAAGCCTTTCGGAAACGATGTTCAAGTTTACGAACATTGTGATGCTGGCCGCACCGGTTGGAGTGTTTGGAGCCATCGCCTATACGGTGGGGCACCTTGGATTGGGAGTTCTGCTGCCGTTACTAAAGCTGCTGGCCACGATGTATGTGGCGCTTATTTTTTTCATATCGTGCGTATTGTTTCCGATTGCCTTGCTGGCGCGCGTGCCGGTGAAGCGATTCCTCCGCGCGGTGACCGAACCTGTGACCATCGCGTTCGCCACCGCGAGTTCGGAGGCCGCGCTACCTCGTGCAATGGAACAGATGGAAGCATTTGGGGTGCCCCGCGAGACCGTCGCGTTTGTGTTACCAACGGGCTACAGCTTCAATCTGGATGGCTCCAGTCTTTACCAGTCGCTGGCACTTCTGTTCATCGCGCAAGCCGCGGGGATTCACCTGACCATTGGCCAGCAGGCCGTCATGCTCTTGACGCTCCTTGTAAGCAGCAAAGGAACCGCGGGTGTGGCGCGCGCGTCGCTGGTCATGGTTCTTGCCGCGGCAACGTCATTTCATCTGCCAACCGAGCCGCTCTTCCTGCTGTTCGCAATTGATCAACTGATGGACATGGGGCGAACCGCGGTAAATGTACTTGGTAATTGCCTCGCGTGCGTGGTTATCGCCCGATGGGAGGGCGAATTTCCCTCCATATCTCCAGCATCCCACTGAAATCACTTTTCTGCGATTTCGCCGATGTGGGTCTCCAAGGGTGTGATCGCCGAGAGGCGCTTCACTACACCAGAGGACAGGACTGCATTACCGCGACGCCATCTGGCCTCTTTTGCGCCCCACGTCCAGTTACAGGGTTCGATAGACAGCCATAGACTGCAGGTAAGAACAGAAGCAGCTTGCCGAATGGCCAAGCGGGTCACGCGCGAAGTTGCCGCAGTGACAGTGTCGGTAAGGAGTGTGTCCTCATGAAAATCCTAGCGCGTGTTTTGATCGCGGCTGTTCTGGTTGTCTCACAATGCCCGATATCGGCGGCCAAGGACAAACGGCCTTCGCTCCCCACCATAGTTATGAATGCCAAGACGATTTACGTTGAAAATCACACGACTGCCGCCGAGCTGAAAAATACCGCGTTTACGGAGCTGGCAAAATGGGGCCGCTTCCAGGTTGTGGACAGTCCGGAGAAAGCGGATATCGTGCTGCAGCTTTCGAACGGCAACTATGTGAAATTTGTTCCTGGCGGGGAAAATCCAGCGGCCGCTGCACCCAAACCCGGCAAACAAGACTGGGTGGGCGCGGATGAAGCTGTGCCTCCGGGCTCTACGCGCGTCTCGCTGATCGATCCCAAGTCCGGAAGCTCGCTGTGGTCCGACGTGCGCAAGACGGACAGCCCAAACGCCGCGACGCACATGCTCGACGGCCTGCGCGAAGCCATCGAACAGAAAGAAAAAGGCCATTGACGGAAAAGCGCGACGAGGCCTGTTACCTTTTTATAGTCGGACCTCTAAATTTCTATTGCATTTCATTGCAAGTGAGATTCGGGGCTTCGGGTTCGCCACCTGAGGTCCAACCGCTGAGCTGCACCCTCATCGGTATCCTTTTCCCTTCCGGCTTTGAACTGCTGGCGGCCAACTGTTGTATATTGCCTCCGCACGTTTAGGAGGCTTTCGAGATGGAACTCTGGTCGCGGCGTAAATTCTTTCTGACTTCGCTTGCGGGGAGCGCGATTGCCGGCGTGGGCAAGTTTTTTGGCAGCACGCCGCCGGGCAAGAGCAGCGGTGCGTCCGCTCTTGCGAACCCCGCTGCTGCCACGCAAGGCAAGCGGCCGCTGATTATTTCCAGCGCCAATGGGCTTCATGCTCTGGGTAAGGGCATGGATATTCTCAAGCAGGGCGGGGACACACTCGAGGCGGTCGTCGCAGCAGTCACTATTGTTGAGGACGACCCCAATGACGACTCCGTGGGCTACGGGGGGCTCCCGAACGAAGAAGGAGTCGTCGAGCTTGACGCCAGCGTGATGCACGGACCAACGTACCGCGCGGGTTCGGTGGCCGCGGTACGCAATATCAAGAATGTTTCGCGGCTGGCAAAGACGGTGATGGAGAAAACGAATCACGTCATGATTGTCGGCGATGGCGCGCGGCGCTTTGGCGTGGACGAGGGGTTCGAGGAGATCAATCTCCTTACGGATCACTCGCGCAAAATCTGGCTGGCGTGGAAAGCGTCGACTTCCTTTAACTGGCGCCCGGGGATTGATTCTCCGGAATGGAAGCAGCGTGTTTCCGAGATTTTTAACGGCGATGCCGCACAAATCGCTTACGCCGAGCGCGTCATCACGCATCCGCCGACGGGGACGATTCCGTGCATGGCCGTAGATGCCAAGGGAGATATTTCCGCCACGACGACGACTTCCGGCTTGGCCTGGAAAATTCCCGGACGCGTGGGCGATTCACCAATCATCGGCGCCGGCTGCTGCGTGGACAATGAAGTGGGCGCGGCGGGCTCGACGGGCAAGGGCGAGGAGAACATCAAAATTTCCGGCGGGCGCATTATTGTGGAAATGATGCGCCAGGGTAAATCGCCAACGGACGCTTGCCTGGAGGCCATGGGACGCGTTGCTAAGCACTATAAGAACGACAAGACGAAACTGGGAACGTTTCACTTGTACTTTTACGCGATCAACAAAGATGGCGTTCACGGCGCGGCGTCGCTCTGGCGCAATGGATATGAAGAGAACAAGCAGGCTTCCTACGCCGTGCATGATGGGACGGAGTCGCGGCTGGTGCCCTGCACGCCTTATTTTGACGCAGCGGGCGGCGATCAATAGCCGTTGATTTCACACACCATGGACCAGGCCAACATCTTGATTATTGGCGGTGGAGTGGTTGGCTGCGCCATCGCGCAGGCTGTTTCCCATCGCTGGCAGGACATTTTTCTTGTCGAACAATTTCCGAAGCTGGGCATGGCCACCAGCACGCGCAACAGCGGCGTGAATCATTCGGGAATTTATTATCCAAAGAATTCGCTGAAGGCGCGGCACTGCGTCGAGGGCAACCGGCTCACGTATGAGTTTTGCAAAGGGCACAACGTTCCGTTCCGTCATACGGGGAAGCTCGTCGTGGCCGTCGATGCGTACGAGGAAGAAGAACTCCTCGCGCTGAAAAAGCGCGGAGAGGATAACGGCGTTGAGGGATTGCGCATTATCGGGCCTGTTGAGATTCGCGCTCGCGAGCCGTTTATCAAAGGCGTTGCGGCTCTCGAAGTTCCGTCCACCGGAATAGTTTCCGCCGAGGAACTGGTTCATGGCTACGCGCGCGTGGCCACGAATCAGGGTGCAAGCATCGTTACACACGCGCGCGTGGTTTCGCTGGAGCCTTCGGGCGAAACCATCCGCGTGGGCCTGCGTATCGGCGACGAAGAAGATTCACAGGACGAAAAGATTGAGGCGAAATGCGTGGTCAATGCCGCGGGGCTTTTTGCGGATGAAGTCGCGGCGCTGCTTGGGAATCATTCGTGGCGGATCTATCCCGTACGCGGGGAATACTGCGAGATTCGCGGGCCACAATCGCTGTTGATCAAGAATCTGGTTTATCCGTTGCCGCATTCGGACGGCCTCAGCCTTGGCGTGCATTTTACAAAGACGCTTTGGGGAAGCGTGCTCGTTGGGCCGACGGCAACCTATGTCGAGGGGAAGGATAACTACGAGAAAAATCGCCTGCCGATCGCAGATTTTGCTCACAGCGCGAAAGCATTGCTGCCGGAAATCGAGGAGCGCGATTTGCAGTTGGGTTATTCGGGGCTGCGGCCGAAGCTCGTTCCGCCAGGCGGAAAAGGGATCGCGGATTTCGTGATTACTCGCGATCCGAATGTGCCGCAAGCCATTCACCTTGTGGGGATCGAGTCGCCCGGACTTACCGCGGCGCCTTCGATTGCACAGCTTGTTTCACAACTTGTCGCGGAAGTTCTCGGGTAGGATCACTCAACGACAACGCGGAGGAACTTCTTCTTTCCCGCGCGCAGCAAAAACTCACGCGGACTGCTCAATTCAATATCCCGCCGTGGATCGTCTATGGTCTCGCCATCAATTTCGACTGCCTTCTGTTTGATCAGGCGTTCCGCTTCACTTTTCGAGGAAGCGAGTTTTAGGTCGACAAGCAATGCCGCGAGTTTTTTTGCCGGACCACTAAGCAGCTTTTGGACAGGTGCTTCTTCCGGAGCCTGGCGGTCGCGGAAGACGCGCTGGAAATTCTCAGCGGCTCCGCGCGCGGCGTATTCGCCTTGGAAGCCGGCGATCACTTCCTGGGCAAGCCGCATTTTTGCATCCATGGGATGCAGTGTGCCGCTGGATACTTCCTTCTTTAGTGATGCGATCTCCTCTAGAGTTCGATCCGTGACCAACTCGTAGTAGGGCCACATGAGTTCATCGGGGATGGACATCATTTTGCCAAAGATTTCGCCAGGCGCTTCGGTGATGCCGATGTAGTTGCCGAGGCTCTTGGACATTTTGCGCGAGCCATCGAGGCCGACGAGGATGGGCATGGTGAGCGCCACTTCCGAGGACAAGCCGTACTCACGCTGGATGTCGCGGTGGACCAACAAGTTGAATTTCTGCTCGGTCGCGCCGATTTCGACGTCGGACCGGAGCGCCACGGCGTCGTAGGCCGTCAAAAGTGGATACAGAAGTTCATGAACGGAGATCGGCTGGTTATTGGCCAGCCGCGAGCGAAAATCCTCGCGTTCGAGCATGCGCGCCAAGCGGTAGTGGCCGCAGAGTCGCACTACGTCGTAGCTGGAAAGTTTTTCGAGCCATTCGCTGTTGTAGCGGACTTCGGTTTTCTGGGGGTCCAGGAGTTTGAAAACTTGCGCGAGATAGGTTTTGGCATTGGCGTCCACCTGCTCGCGCGTCAGTGGCGGGCGGGTTTCGGACTGTCCGGTGGGATCGCCGATCATTGCCGAAAAATCGCCGATAAGAAAAATCGCCGTGTGGCCCAGGTCCTGAAAGTGTTTCAGCTTGCGAAGGACCACGGTGTGGCCGAGATGAATATCCGGGGCAGTAGGGTCCACGCCGAGATAAACGCGCATGGGATTTCCGGTCTTCGCGGATTGTTCCAGCTTGCACTTCAGATCCTCCTCGCGAATGATTTCCGCGACGCCCTTCTTGAGGTAGGCGAGCTGCTCTTCCACGGGCTTGAATTTCGTTTGCGTCATGGATTTCTTAGGTTGCGTGAAGGACGCGGCGTCCTTCAATCCTGAATCTTCCTTCGAGCACGATTTTCACCGCCTCGGAATAGATCCGATGCTCTTCCTTCAGAATCTTCTCGGAAAGCGTTGCTTCCGTATCTTCGTCGAGCACGGGCACTGCGGCTTGCAGAACAATAGGGCCAGCATCCAGATTTTCGTCCACAAAGTGCACGGTGCACCCGGCGAATTTCACGCCGTATTCGAGGGCCTGCCGCTGCGACTCCAAGCCCGGAAACGAAGGCAGGAGCGAGGGGTGAATATTCAGAATGCGGTTCGGAAATGCCGCCACAAAGAATGGCGACAGGAGGCGCATGTATCCCGCGAGACAGATCAGATCGACGCGGTGCTCGTCGAGGACGGCGGCAACCTGGCGGTCGTAGACTTCGCGCTCGAGGCCTTTCGATGGGATCATGCGGGTTTTGATTCCGCGCGATTCCGCACGCTGGATGCCGGGTGCGCCTTCGCGGTTGCTGATGACGACGGCGATTTCCGCGTTCGGAATCCTACCTGCCGCGACGCTTTCCGCGAGCGCCTCGAAGTTCGAACCGCGGCCGCTTAAGAGGACGCCAAGGCGTTTGCTCATGAAAGAAAAACGTTAGCATAAGCGGGGGAATCGGCAAAACGGGACGCGGAGACAGGCAGAGGGATCTTTCACTCTGACCGCATAACGATTGCGGCCGCCGGTCTCCGGCGTGAGGCTACGATGCCGCCGGCCATCCCTCCCACAAGTTTGAGGCCATGAGCGATCTTGTACAGGAGAGGCTGCGGCTGGCCCCACGCCACGCCAAAGTAAATGAGCGCGGCGACCACACCGACAAGCGCTCCGTGAAGTACGAAGAGGGATTCGATGCGCCGGCCGACCCACACAGCGAAGAGGAATGGCAGCACGGCAGAGGCAATCAGGATGGACGCCAGAAAGGCCCGCTGGCCAAACAGGTAACGCGTGGGAAAGACGATCGCGAAAACAAGAAGCTCCGCCAAGAATCCGCCCACCAATACACGACCCCCATGTATCTGTTTGAATTTCGCCATAATCCTCAGATCGGCGCTTGCACGATGGAGCGCGGAGCCTCAAGAAGATCAGATGGTCATTCTAGCGAAGCCTGCATTATAGCGCCGACGCGGAATTTTTTTCATCGCGGATTCGATGGGCAAGTTCTCCGGGTCCATGCAAAGGAGCCTGCTATGGGGGTTTCTTAGCACCATCGGAGGGAATCTTTGCTAGAATGCCGGATTCGCCGATGGACAAGTCAAACGGGGAATCACAAATCATGAATGAGTGGCAGGTCGAATATTGCGGGCGTTCATTGAGTTCTATTCTGTGCGCTCTTGTCATGCTTTTGTTCGGCACCGTGTCGGCTTTGGGGCAGGGGGTTGAGGGGCGTGATCCGGCGGAGCCAGCGCAGGGGAAACCACAGACAAAGCTGTTGCCGCGGCCGGCAGGAAGCATTGCGCGCGCTTCGGTGGATGAAAAATCGATGCGGGCGCTGATCGGAAAACTGGTGGCTTGCGGGACGCGGTTGACGCTGTCCTCGTGGGATGACCCGAAGCGCGGGGCTGGATGCGCGCGCGATGCGATCGCTGCGCGGTTCAACGAAATCGCAAGAGATTCGAACGGAAAACTGCAGGTGGTGGTGGACAAATTCGAATCGACTTCGGAACGTACCTCTGGAAAACCGATACCGCTCGAAAACGTCTACGGCATTCTTCCGGGTTCCGACCCCAAACTGGCGAAAACGATTTTCATTGTCTCCGGGCATTTTGATTCGCGGCCTTCGAATGTGATGGATCCGAACGCGGACGCTCCTGGCGCGGACGACGATGCTTCCGGCGTGGCGGTAAGCGTGGAGTGCGCGCGGCTGTTGAGCAAGGCGGCGGCCAGCGGGCGCGGGACGTATCGCGCAACGATACTTTTTGCGGCGGTTTCGGGTGAGGAGCAGGGATTGCTTGGCGCCACATACCTTCTGGAGTGGACGAAGCAGCAGGGCTACACGGTTGGGGGAATGCTTGATGATGACATCGTCGGCGCCGATCCCGCACCCGGCGCGCCTCATCGCGTGCGGCTCTTTTCCGGAAATGGCGAGATCGACGATGCGGACTCACCTTCGCG
Source organism: Candidatus Acidiferrum sp. (assembly GCA_036522195.1). GTDB lineage: Bacteria > Acidobacteriota > Terriglobia > Acidiferrales > UBA7541 > Acidiferrum. The sequence goes on from DATDGF010000051.1 coordinate 25,341, forward strand.
TGAATTGGCCCGCGCGGTGGAAGAGATCGACGGCCGCGCTGCGATTCGAATGATCTTTCGCGTGGACCGCTATGGACGCGGCGGCGATCACTATCCTTTTTACAAAACGGGGCTTCCTGCGGTCCGCTTCACGGAACCTCTCGAGGACTACAATCACCAGCATCAAACTCCGCGCACGGAAAACGGCATCGAGTACGGAGACTTTGAGAAATATCTGAACTTTACGTTTATGGGTGACGTGGCGCGCGACAATGCGGAAGCACTTCGCCAGTTGTCGCTAGCTCCGGCTCCACCGACGAATCCGAAGCTAACGGGAGCCGTCACGCCGGACGCGAAAGTGTCCTGGGCTGCCGAGGATGATGCCGAACGCGCGGGATTCGAAATCCTGTGGCGCGAGACGACCGATGCGCGCTGGACGGTGTATGATTTTGCAACCGCGCCTGGCGAAACGGTTTTGAAGGGTGTTTCTACTGACAATCATTTTTTTGCCGTGCGCGCGGTGGGCAAGAATGGCGCGCGGTCCATTGCGGTGCCGACAGAGATCGAGCGCCGGCCTCCTCCACTTCCTACGAGCAAACAATAAATATTGGTTGGGCGCTTGCGTTCGAGGAGAAACTACTTCCCGGCAATGCCTTCGGCCACTCCCGCTGCGATTGGCACTTTAAAGAGTTCGTGTTGAAACGCCTTAACCATGAGCAGTATCCAGAGGACAAACCACACCAGGCCGATTAATGTGGAAAGAGCGAGCCACAAACCCAAGCCGAGCAAACCGCTGGGGCCAAAGATCATCCCGAGACCGATTCGCAAGACGGTCAGGGCACCGAACACTACAATCGATTGCGCGGCGTGGAACTTCACGAAGGGTCGCTTGTCGATCAGCAGGAAAATGATTCCTGTGACCCAAAGGCCGGCGTAGCAGAGCAATCCGGCCACGTTCTCCGCAAGCCCCTCACTCGAAGGAGCCGCGACAACTGCCCCGGGGCTCTGGCTCGCACCGCACTTTGGGCAGAAGGCCGCACCGCCAACATCTGCGCCACACGCGCTGCAGAACGCCATGGTAGAACCTCCCACAGGGCTGGAACTCGCGAAGCGTAACAAAATCGTTGGGAAGGCGCAATGAACAAAGCTGCCGTTGCAGCGGCCCGCACCGAGTGAATAGTGATCAGATATACAGATATCAATGATCAGTGAAGGCCACCAGGAATCAGGAGCGGATGAGCAGAGAGAATTAGCGGACGACGGAGGCGGGATATTTGGGATTGCCCATGACCGCAACGAAGAACCACCTTACAAACGAAAACGGCTGACAGCAACCGCTGCCAGCCGCTCCGGTTCTTGGTGGAAAGTGGACGGGGCGAATTACTGATGCCCGCCGCCGTGGTTGCCGTGAGAGTTTCCGCCCACGCGACCGCCCTGGTTTCCACCACCACCCGAGTTGCGGCCGTTTCCGCCGCCATGCCCGGAATTACCATTGCCGTTGACAGAGTTCCCGTTGCCGCGCCCAGAATTGCCGCCGTTGTACCTGGAGTTGCCATTGCCGCGACCGTAGTTACTGTCGTTGTGGCCGGAATTGCCATTGCCCCGCCCGTTGTAGCCATTGTTGTGGCCGGAATTACCATGACCGTAGTTGCCATCGTTTCGGCCAGAGTATCCACCGTTGCGGCCATAATATCCGTTGCCACCACCGTAGTAGCGGTTGTTGTTATAGCCGCTGTTGTAGCCACCGCCGCGTCCGTTATAGCCGTAACCACCGCGGCCATAGTAGCCGTGATACCACGGGCCGGCGCCAATAAAGACACCGCCGACGAAGTAGTCGGGCCCGTAGAAGCCATACGGTGCGCATGCGTAAGGGTAAGAGTCATAGTAACCGTACGAGCAGACGGGAGCCGCGCTGACGTAGCCGTAACCAGGGCCATAGCCGGGGCCGACTCCGATGCCGACGGAAACTTGAGCGTTAGAGTAACTTGCGGTAAGCATGAAAATGCCGAGTAAAGCGAAATACCTTAGGTAGCGCATTTTAGACCTTTCGCCAGATCCGGAAGACCTGTTCTAGACCTAACTGGATCTGAAAGGCCTACTGGCGCCTCAGGTTAGTCTGAAGCGTCCCCTGTACTTCATTAAACACCCGGGCTAGGAAAGAGTTGCGGGCCTGTTTCTCTGCCCATAAAGGGTCCCAGCGCGACAAATCGCCGGGGGCCGGGGCGAGGCCACGTCCTAATGCTGCGGCGGTGCGACTTGTTTAGCAAAAGTGATGAAATGGCCACCGGGACTCTGCACGCTAAATTCCTTCATGCCATAGAACGCGGTGCGGACGGGCATGACGATTTTTACGCCTTTCATAGCGGCGAGTACGGCATCGAAATCGTCGACTTCCATGTAGAGATATGTGGGACCTTTCCTGGCCTCCGCGGACATGGAAGGCGGCGCATCCTTTTCCACGCTCGCGTAAGTCTGGTACATCACTTCGGCGGCGCCTTTCTGGAAAGTGACAAAGACGAGCTTGTCGCCGTCGGGAACTTCGATAGTCTTGGTGAAGCCGAGGCGATCGACCCAGAAGGGTACGAGGGGTGCGATCTCCTTGACGAGCAGGACCGGGGTGATGCGTTTGACGTTCATGGCTTTTTTCTCCTGAGTTTGATTGGCGTGCAGAAAAACGAACCGAATAAGAGCGTAAAGGCCGCGAGTACAAACTGGCGCATGGCGGGTTTTCTCCTTGACAGAGCAACTAGTCTTGTTTAGACTAGTTAGATTAGGAAACGGCAGATTTGAAGTCAAGGAGATTTTTTATGCCCAAACCCAACCGTCAGCTTGCCGATCTCATCTCCATCGGCCCGGCGATGCTGCGCGATTTCGAGCTGCTGAGGATTCGCAGCGTGGCGCAACTGGCGCGGCAGAATCCTCAGCGGCTATATGAAAAATTGGGACGCGTGGCGCGGCAGCACCAGGACATCTGCGTGCTGGATGCGTTTTGCGCGGCGGTGGCGCAGGCGCGGAATCCGAAGTTAGCCGTGGAGAAGTGCCAGTGGTGGTATTGGAGCAAGAAGCGTAAGACGGGAAAGAAATGAAGAGAATAGACAACTCAGAAGCGCAGAGTGCGCTGAGGAGCGCGGAGAGGCCACGAAGAATTACGCGCGCGACGAGGCAATTGCCGCTGACGACGCCTGATCTGGTGCTGTTGAGCCTGTTGGCGGAACGGCCGATGCACGGGTATCAAGCGAACCTGGAGCTGGAGCGCCGGGAGATCCGTGACTGGGCGGGGATTTCGCGGCCACAGGTTTATTACTCGCTGGAAAAATTGGCGCGAGCTGGGATGATTCGCGCTTCTGGGACGGACGAGCCGTCGGCGGGACCGGAGCGCAGCACGTTTGAGACGACGGAGAAGGGACGCGAAGCGCTCGCGGATTCTTTAGAGCAAGCAGACTGGACCACACAGAGAGAACGCCCGCCTTTTTTGACGTGGATGGCGCTTTCCTGGCAAGCGCGGCCGGGAGTTTTTCGGAATCAGTTGAAGCGAAGGCGGAGATTTTTGCTGAAAGAAATCGCGAGAGAAAAGAAGACTCTGCTGTCGATTTACGGCGAGGTAGGCCACAAGTATCACGAGGCGGTATGGATGGTGGGCTTAATGATCGAGCAGATGCGCGTGGAAGTAAGGTGGACGAAGCGATTGGAGCGCGAGTTAGCGCGAAGGGCGAACGCGCTCTATCCGCACTTCGCGGAAGGATTGCCCCAGTGAAATTGCGCGGTCCAGCATAGATACGGAATACGCCGGAGATTAACAGATACACCGTTCTTGGAGGCCGCCGGAAACAAGCGCATGATGCTGAAGGAATGGCGGTTCGACCCGCGCGTTACGCGATGTTCAGCGAACCGGAGCAGGCCACGCGCGCTTTGCCGGATTCGCTGCGTTCGATGCGGCCGATGCGGAAGAATTTTTCGCGATGCTTTTTGAGGTCGGCTTCGACAGACTTCACGTTTTTCGGCGGAACGATGAGAATCATGCCAACGCCCATATTGAAGGATTGCAGCAGTTCGTCCGTATCAATCTTCCCGAGCTTGGCGAGATACTTGAAAATCGACGGCACCGGCCAGGATGCCAGATCGATCTGCGCCTTGACGCCGCTGGGCAGCACCCGCGGCAGATTTCTCAGAATGCCTCCTCCGGTGATGTGCGCGAGAGCGGAAACCCATCCGCGAGCGACGATATTTTTTAACGCGGGCTCGTAACAGAGATGCGGCTTGAGAAGTTCTGCGCCAATTTTGTTACCAACATCGGCGACATAGGTGTCCGGCTTCAGCCTGGCCACTTCGAATACAAGTTTCCTCGCCAGCGAATACCCGTTGGTGTGCAGGCCAGCCGACGGCAAGGCGAGCAGCGTATCTCCCGGCTTCACATTTTTGCCCGTTAGAAGTTTTTTTCGCTCGACAACGCCGACGATAAACCCCGCAAGGTCGTATTCGCCGGGCGGATAAAACCCGGGCATCTCCGCGGTCTCGCCACCGATCAACGCGCAGCCGGCCTTGCGGCACGAGCGGCTCATCCCTTCAACAAGCTGCTCGACGACCTGGGGATCGAGCTTGCCCATCGCGAGGTAATCGAGAAAAAAGAGCGGCTTGGCGCCCTGCACGAGAATGTCGTTGATGCAGTGATTGACGAGGTCGCCGCCGACGGTGGAGTGCACGCCCGTGGCCATGGCGACTTTGAGCTTCGTGCCCACGCCGTCCGCGCTCGAAACCAGCACGGGCTCTTTCCATTTTTTGCGGTCGAGCGCGAAGAGCGCTCCGAAACTTCCGATCCCCCCGAGCACGCCGGGCGTAAACGTGCGGCTGGCATGGTGGCGGATTCTCTGCTTGGCATCGTCAGCAACAGCGATGTTCACGCCGGCATCGGCATATTTCATGAGAGACCTGTCCGCTTCCGTTTCTGCTCCGGGCGCACCGTGCCTCCCGGTGTTCATGCTGAGGAATGAATTCGAACGCCGCAGAGGGTCGCGGCGTTTGCTGCCGATTGCGACCGCTCACAAAAAGATAAAACTAGAATGTGTGAAAAATCCGCTTCCAGCGCACGATCCCCGGATGCAGGAGGGCATTCGCATAGGCAAAGAAACGCTCGCGAATCTGTCCCGGCTCCCAGGCTTCGGGCGAAACATTCAGCGACATGTAAATCATCACCGGGGTTCCAATGATGTCCTTCCGCGGAACACAGCCCCAGAAGCGGCTGTCGTAGGAATTCCCTCGATTGTCGCCCATGACGAAATAACAATCGGCCGGAACCGGGTATGGCGTGTGCAGTTCATAGGGCTCACTGGGACCGGTCGTATAAGTTTCGGCGAGCTTCTGTCCGTTGATCCATACTGCGCCGTCGTGAATATCTATGGTGTCGCCGGGCAATCCGATCACCCGCTTTACATAGTCCGGCGTGTCCGGCGCGAACGGCGGCTTGAAGATGATGACTTGCTGACGCTTGGGGTTGCGCCACAGCGGCACATGCCAGTTGGTAAAAGGGACGCCCGCATCGTAGCCGATGCGGCTCATGATGAGGTGATCGCCGATCAGCAAAGTATTTTCCATGGAGCCGGAGGGAATCACCCGCGCCTGGCCGATCGTGCCATTGATGAGGAGAAAAGCCAACCCTACCCAGAACCACGCGATGATCTCGCGTTGAATCTTGGTTTTAACCGGTACGTTTGTTTCCTCTTGAACCTTGTTCTTGTCAGCTTTCATGTTCCACCGTTACCGGCCGCTCCGCGGGCGCGGGTTCAATTTCGTTGCCGTTCGAAGCGCCGTCCGGTTTCACAAATGCTCCGGCTTCGCGCACTTCCAGTTGCACCAGATCCGTGGGATAGACACCCGTATAACAAGACGTACAAAACTTGCCTTCGGTATCGCTGAGGGCTTGGCGAAGCGCGGGGAGCGAAACGTAGCCGAGCGAATCGGCGCCGAGAAATTTGCAGATCTCTTCCGGCGTGTTGGAGGAGGCGATCAATTCTTCACGCGTGGGCGTGTCCACGCCGTAGTAGCACGGCGAAATCGTGGGCGGGCAGCTGATGCGCACATGGACTTCTTTGGCGCCGGCTTCTCGCACCATGCGCACGATTTTGCGGCTGGTGGTGCCGCGCACGATGGAATCATCGACGAGGATGACGCGCTGGCCTTCGATCAAGCCGCGGATGGGATTCAATTTCAGTTTCACGCCGAAATTGCGGATGGCTTGCGACGGCTCGATGAAAGTGCGCCCGATGTAGTGATTGCGGATCAGGCCCATGCGAAACGGAATTTTGGATTCGAGCGCATAGCCGACAGCCGCGGGCACGCCGGAGTCGGGCACGGGCACAACGATGTCAGCGTCGACCGGATGCTCCTTGGCGAGTAGGCGGCCGAGCATCTCGCGGCTTTCGTTGACGGAACGGCCGAAGACGATGCTGTCGGGCCGTGAAAAATAAACATGTTCGAAAATGCACTGCTGGAGCGGCTTCTGCGGCGCGAAACGGATCGATTCGATGCCCGATTTCGAGATGCGCACCATTTCGCCGGGCTCAATCTCGCGCAGATATTGCGCGTTGAGCAGGTCGAACGCGCAGGTCTCCGAAGCCACCAGCCACGAAACGAAGCCGCCCGGCGTGGTCAGTTTTCCCAGCGCCAGCGGACGGAAACCGCGCGGATCGCGCACTGCATACAATTCATCCTGCGTGAGCATCACCAGTGAATACGCGCCTTCGACTTGATTCAGCGCATCGCCCAATGCGCCGGAGAGATTTCGCGCTTGCGAGCGCGCGATCAGGTGCACGATGACTTCGGTGTCGCTGTTGGTCTGGAAAATCGAGCCACGATGTTCGAGTTTGCGGCGCCACTCGGCGGCATTGGTGAGGTTGCCGTTGTGGCCGAGCGCCACCTTGCCCTTGTTGCAGTCGATCATGATGGGCTGGGCGTTGAGCAAAGCTTTGTCGCCGGCGGTGGAATAGCGCGTGTGGCCGATAGCCAAGCTGCCCGGTAGTTGCGCGAGCACGCCGGGCTGGAAGATTTCCTCGACTTCGCCCATCGCGCGGTGGAGGTGGAGTTCCGTCCCGTCGCTGGAGACGATGCCGGCGGATTCCTGCCCGCGATGCTGCAGGGCGTAGAGACCGAGATAGGCGAGATTGGCAGCTTCGGGATGTCCGAAGACACCGAATACACCACACTCGTCATGAAAGTGATCGTCGAGAATGTTTTGCCAGCTCACGAAGCCCTCAGGCTCTGTCGTTTAAACTCTAGCCATGTGGGCGGTAAAATCGCCCAAACCAAAATCGCCGCCGTCGGTAGCACAATTGTAAAATCGTAATAGTCCCAAATCCCCGGATGCGTTAACTCCCACTGCAATCCGTGACCAACTGCAAGGATTCCCATTCCTGCGGCGAGTACGAGCCCCCACCAACGATACCCGCGCATCCCTATGCCAGCGAGTAAGATCAAAGCAGCGGAGATAAACATAAGCCAATTCTCACGGAGATCCGTACGAATCGTTCTAACTTCGCCCGGGTCCGCAGTTTGAAACAGTGTCCGCGCGTTCAATACGAGGGCGACGAGTGCAGACAAGGTGTAAGCCCCTCCGACGATAATGAGATAGAGTTCGGCGAACTGCTTTAAGGCGGACACCACTCGGTTCATTCCTTCACCAAGATGCGTTCGAGCGAATGGGCCCAGGTGCCACGCAGCGCTTCGACAGAACTATCGATCACCGCGCTCCCCTTGTATTGGATGCGGAAAGCATCGCCGCGGATGACCTGGCCGATCTGGTGCGCCGCAAGGCTATATTGTCTCGCAGTATTGAGAACGGCGGCAAGTTTTGATGGGCTGACGGAGACGACGGCGCGGGCGCCTCGTTCGTTGAAGACGGCGGCTTCGGCGGCCGATGGTTCATCGCCTAGATTTACGATCGCGCCAAGCACGGGCGCAGCATGCTCCGCCCCTACAAGAGAAGACACCGAGGCGAAGCAGGATTCTGCGAGCGTGACGGCGAGGCCGCCGTCGCTGATGTCGTGGGCGGATTGGACGGAACCCGCGGCAGCGAGTGCGACCAGGCAGTCGATGAGGCGTTTTTCGGCGGCGAGGTCAATCGCGGGAGGTTCGCCGGCACTGATTCCGGCGATTGCCATCGAGTATTCGCTCGAGGAAAATTCGCGTGCAAATGCGATTAATTCATTCGTTTGTAGGAGCGCAGCATGCTGCGCCCTTGCAGCCGACATCGCTCCGTCCAGCAAAAGAATGGCGTCGCCTTCTTCGCGGAAGGCGATCTTCAGGACGCGTGAGACGTCTTCGATCACCCCGAGAACGCCGATGACCGGAGTTGGGTAGATGGATCTGCCCAGAGTTTCGTTGTAGAAGCTAACGTTGCCGCCGGTGATGGGCGTGCCGAGGGCGGTGCAGGCTTCGGTGAGTCCGTCGATGGCTTGCGAAAACTGCCACATCACCTCGGGTTTTTCCGGGCTGCCGAAATTGAGGCAATTCGTGGCGGCGATGGGACGCGCGCCGCTGGCGGCGACGTTGCGTGCAGCTTCGGCGACGGCATGCATGGCGCCTACGCGGGGATTCAATTGGCACCAGCGGCCGTTGCCGTCGGTCGCGAGAGCCAAGGCGCGCTTGACGTCTCCCGTCTTTGGATCCTTGATGCGTACCACCGCAGCATCGCTTGCGCCGGGGCCCGCGAGCGTGTTCGTGCGCACGCTGGTGTCGTACTGCTCGGTGATCCAACGCTTTGAGGCAATCGCCGGCGATGACAACAATTTCACGAAATTCTGCGTGAGATTTGTTCCGTCGGGAGCGAACGCAAACCAATCTTTTTCCGTTTCGATGCGCGGCGTGGGCGCGGCGAGCGGGCGATTATAGACGGGCCCTTCTTCGGCGAGCGGATGCGCGGGGATTTCCGCGGCGACTCTGCCGTTGTTCTTGATCCGGGCGATTCCGCCTTCGGTGACCTGGCCGACGACCATGGCGTCCAAGCCCCACTTCTTGAAAACGCCGAGGACTTCTTGCTCGCGTCCCTTTTCCGCGACGAGCAGCATGCGCTCCTGCGATTCGCTGAGCATGATTTCGTAAGGCGTCATGCCGGTCTCGCGCTGCGGAACCTTGGCGAGATCTATTTCGATGCCGGTGCCGCCGCGCGAAGCCATTTCCATGGTGGAGCAAGTCAGTCCCGCCGCGCCCATGTCCTGAATCGCAACGACCGCGCCGGTCTGCATGGCTTCCAGGCAGGCTTCGAGCAGCAGCTTTTCCATGAACGGGTCGCCCACCTGCACGTTCGGGCGTTTCTGCTTCGATTCTTCGGTGAATTCGGCCGACGCCAGCAGCGAGGCGCCATGAATTCCGTCGCGGCCGGTTTTCGCGCCGACATAAATCACGGGATTGCCGATGCCCTTGGCTTTGGCCAGAAAGATTTCTTCTTTCTTCGCGATGCCAAGCGCCAGAGCATTTACGAGCGGATTCTGCGAGTAGCACGGCTCAAAGCCGACTTCGCCACCAACGGTGGGCACGCCAAAACAGTTCCCGTAATTCGCGATTCCGCGAACCACGCCATCGAGGATGCGGCGATTCTTCGCAGCTTCCTCTTCACTTGTATTCTTGCTGGCCGTAATTTCCCCGAAGCGCAGCGAATCGAGCACGGCGATCGGCCGCGCGCCCATGGTGAAAATGTCGCGCAAGATTCCGCCGACGCCAGTCGTAGCGCCCTGGAACGGCTCGACGTAACTCGGATGATTGTGCGATTCGATCTTGAAGGCCGCGACGAGGCCGTCGCCAATGTCCACGACGCCGGCGTTTTCGCCCGGCCCTTGCACGACAAGTTTGCCGCGCGTAGGCAGGCGCTTCAGATGCACCTTGCTCGACTTATAAGAGCAGTGCTCGCTCCACATCACGCTGAAAATGCCCAGTTCCGTGATGTTTGGCTCGCGCCCGAGGATGTGCTTCACACGCGCGTATTCTTCAGCGCTCAGGCCGTGTTCGGCCGCGATTTCAGGAGTGACTTTCATTTCTGTGATTGCTGTCGCCATTTCCCCTGCTTAGAAGTTGCAAGGGCGCGGCAATGCTACGCCCCTACAAGAAAATCCTCTTGGCCTGCAGCTCAAGCCGTGGCCTTTGCGGTGCCGACGAGAGCTTCGGCCATGGAACGCAAAATCACCAGGCCATCGGCGGAGCCCAGCGCGGATTCGACGGCGCGCTCTGGATGCGGCATCAAGCCGGCTACGTTGCGCTCGCGATTGCAGATTCCCGCGATGTTATACATCGAGCCGTTAGGATTGCCCGCGTCGTCGTTCGAACCGTCGGGCGTCGTGTAGCGGAAAATCACCTGGCGATTTTTCTCGAGTTCGGCGTACGTCGCGTCGTCACAGGTGTAGTTGCCGCCGGAGTGCGCAATTGGCATCTTGAGAATCTGGCCCTTGTGCGCGGCGTTCGTGAAAGGCGTATCCGTTTGCTCGATGCGGACGTACACGTGACGGCAAATGAACCGCAGGCCGCTGTTGCGCATCATCGCACCGGGCAGCAGGCCGGACTCCAGCAGCGTCTGAAATCCGTTGCAGACGCCGAGCACCAGGCCGCCGCCCTTTGCGAATTTCTCCACCGACTTCATCACCGGCGAAAACCGCGCGATGGCCCCGGTGCGAAGATAATCGCCGTAGGAAAATCCGCCGGGCAGAATAATGGCGTCGCAATTGGCAAGGTCCTGGGATTGGTGCCAGATGAATTCGACGGGTTTTTGCAGAACGTTGCCGATGGCGTAAAACGCATCGTGGTCGCAATTGGACCCGGGAAAAACAACGACTCCAAATTTCATGCGGTTGCAGCTCCCTGTAGCGTTGCGGGAGCTGCTATTTTAGCACACACGCACGAGTTCGAACGGGGAGGATCAAACAAGGAAGAGAAATAACGCAGGGACGCAGAGCTGCTCTGTCTCAGCTCTCCTTCATGCTGTAATCCATCGAAAAACACACCCGGAAGCCAAAGTTGTCTTCGACCACCATTTCATAGCAATTGTAGACGCGCAGCACCGGAGGTTCGACGATTTTGGCGCCGCGAGCCATCAACTCCGCGTGAAGTGCATCGAGATCATTCACCCAAACGCAGGCATCGACGCTAATGCTGCGCCGCACAACGTTGGGCGATGGAAGAGCTCCGCCATCGGCTTTGCCGAAGTGAATCTCGGCGGTATCTTGCGCCACCATGGCGAACACCGGCGGATCCCGAAAATAGCCGAGGATTCGAAAGCCCAGGACGTCTCGATAGTATTCGGCCGCAGCCACAACATCCGGCACAACAAACACCGGAGAAATCGTCGTGAGCTTTATCGCTGGTTTGACGTTTGCCTCTGCCATGACAAGCCCCCGCTACGATCAGATAGAACGGCCCGCGGGTCCGGAAGCGGCCGGTGCGGGCGCATCCGGCGAGGACTTGGGTAACGATTGCACGGCGGCATCGAGGCCGAGCACATTTACGAGGCTGGAGTTGGATGGCACGATGTATTTCGTATTTTGTGCCAGCGTGTTATTCAAGACTTCGAGGCGTCGCATCATCTCGGCGCGCTCTTTAAAATAAGTTTCGGCGGCGGTGGAAACGAGCTTGATGGCTTCGGCTTCGGCATTCGCCCGCGTGACGCGAGCCTGCGCATCGCCCTCGGCCTTCAGGATTTCCGATTGCTTCTTCCCCTCGGCCTGTAGAATCTGGCTCTGTTTGATGCCTTCGGCTTCCAGTACGGCCGCGCGCTTCTCCCGTTCGGCTTTCATCTGGCGGGACATGGCGTCGGTGATGTCGCGCGGCGGCTCAATTTTCTGAACTTCGACGCGCGTCACCTTCACGCCCCAGCCGTTGGTGGCCTCATCGAGAACCTCACGCAAGTTCGTATTGATCATGTCGCGGGCAACGAGAGTTTCATCCAGCGTGCGGTCACCGATCAGGTTGCGCAGATTCGTCTGCGCCAGCGTGGTGCAGGCATAGCCGAAATCCTGCACTTCATATTGCGATTTCACCGGATCAATCACTTTGTAATAGACCACCGCGTCCACTTCCACCGTCACATTGTCCTTGGTGATGAGTTTCTGCGGCGGCACGGTGATGACCTGCTCGCGCATGTCCACACGCACGATATCGTCCACAAACGGCACGATGAACGTCAGTCCCGAAGGCGCCATTCCGTGGTACTTGCCCAGCCGCGTTATCAATCCTTTTTCATATTGCTTCACCGTTCGTGCGCCCTTGGCCAGCGCCACCAAACCAAGCACCAGGAACGCGAAGATCGCTACCATGACCAATCCGCCGATGGCATCCATATCTCTTCACCTCACTCTGAGCGTCACACCCTCGACCGATTGCACCACCACCACTGCGCCGGCATCGCGGGCGACTTCATCTCCACCGGACAACTCCGCTCGCCAAATCTCAGATCCAACCTTCACCATGCCCGGCTCGCGAATGGCGATCCGTTTGGTTACCACGCCGGTTTTCCCCACCACCGCATCCACATTGCTGGCCTGATCCTTCACTGTCAGCTTCTTTTTCAGCCAGCTTCGAAAGACCGCCAGATAAAGCAGTGCGAGTACGCCCGCCGCAAGCAAACCAATTTTTGCCGAGCCGGCCACAAGCCCGATTCCGCCGCCCACTGCCAGCGATGCGCCCAAAAGCGCCAGATCGAAACCGGTCAATGCGCCAAGCGCCAGCTCGATGATCACGCACACGATGCCGCCGATCACCAGCACCCAATTCACCCAATTGCCCACGGCGAGGCTCCTTCCGTTTCACGCACCAGGGAGAACGATGCTATTTCCGCTTCTTCGTTCTCGCGCGACGCTTTCGTGCTTTTCCACGACGCGGGGATCTTTTCTTCAGTTTTTCCGCAGCCGCCAATTCGCGCCGCTTCTTCGCGGCCCAGCCCGGCTTATTTGCCTGGCGTCCGCGCGCGATGCCAAGCCCGTCGGCCGGAACATTCTCGGTGATCGTTGAGCCCGCGGCGATGTACGAACCATCGCCGACGCGCACCGGCGCCACCAGCGCGGAATCGCTGCCGATGAAGACTTTGTTTCCGATAGTGGTTGGATACTTGTGGAAGCCGTCGTAGTTGCAAGTGATCGTGCCGGCACCGATGTTCGATTTTTTCCCGATCTTCGCATCGCCGAGATACGAGAGGTGCATAGCCTTCGTACCTTCGCCGATGGTGGTCTTCTTCAGCTCCACGAAATTGCCGATGCGCGCGTCCGCCTTCAAGTGATTGTCCGGGCGCAACCGCGCGAAGGGACCGATGATCACGCGGTCATCGAGCCGGCTCTGGGCCACCACGCAATGCGCTTCCACCATCACGTCATCGCCCAGAATCGCATCTTTCAGCACACTTCCGGTTCGAATCGTGCAGCGCGCGCCGATTCTTGTTTTACCCAGCAGCTGCACCGCGGGTTCGAGGATCGTGTCTTCGCCTGCCGTCACATCCGGATCGATCAGCACGGTCTCCGGCAACTGGATGGTCACGCCCGCATCCATCAGCGCGATGCGCTTCCATTCTCGAAAAATGCGGTCGACCTCGGCGAGGTCCGCGCGCGTATTGCATCCCAGGACTTCCCGAGAATCGGAGGCAACCTGGGCGAGGACAGTTTCGCCCTTGGTGTTCAGGACAGCGATAGTGTCGGTCAAATAGAGTTCGCGATGATGGTTGTTCGGCTTCAACTGCCCGAGCGCCGGCCAGAGCTTTTCCAGCGTAAAGCAGTAAATCGCTGAATTGATTTCATTGATTTCGCGCTGTTCCTCGCTAAGCTGCGATTCCTCAACGATGGCGGAAACCATGCTTTCGGACTTTCGAACTACCCGTCCATACCCCGAGGGATCCGCGAGCACCGCCGTCAAAATGGTAGCCGCGGCATTCCCTTTGCGATGCATCGCCACCAAGGCCTTCAAAGTTTCCGTGCGCACTAGAGGGGCATCACCCGGCAGGACGATCGCAAATTTTGCTCTTCCCAGCGCGCGTCGCGCGATTTGCATCGCGTGGCCCGTCCCGTTTTGCGGCTGCTGCATTACGCTGACGGCACCCATTGGTTCGGCCACCGCCGTTACCTGCTCCGCCTGGTGCCCCACGACGACAATCGTCTCCCGCGCCTTCAGCGGCGCGCAGGCTAGCACCACCTGCTCAACGAGCGTTCGTCCGCCCGCGCGGTGCAGCACCTTGGCAATGCTGGATTTCAGCCGCGTGCCTTTTCCCGCGGCCAGGATTACGATCGCAAGGTCGTTGTTGGACATGGTTTTCAGTCCATTCTGCGGGAGTAGCAGTCAATTCGCAATGAAGGGATGAGCAGGACGCAGCGCATGCCTAATCAGTAGCGGGGGCGGGAGAGAGTGCGGCCAGGTAGCCCTGATCCCGTTCGGGGAGAGATGCTTCCTCGGTCGTGATGGTCCAGAGCGAGGGATCGGCCAGCAGGCGGCTGACGAGCTGGGTGTGCAGGGCGTGGCCAGCCTTGTGAGCCTCTACGCGCGCAAGCAGCGGAAGCCCCGCCAATGCCAGGTCACCGATCAGGTCCAGCGCCTTGTGGCGGCCGAACTCGTCAGGGAAGCGCAAAGGACCGTTCATGACACCATCGCTGGTGAGGACAATGGCATTGTCCAGCGACCCGCCGCGAATCAATCCCATGGCCTTGAGCGGCTCGATGTCTCGTTCGAAGCAGAATGTTCGCGCCCGCGCCAGCAAGTGTCGAAAAGTCTCCGGACCGACGACCATCTCCACTTCCTGCTGGCCAACCAGCGGATGTGGAAAGTCCACATAGCAGCGTACGCGAAACTCATCGGCCGGATAGATCCCGATGCGCCGGTCGCCCTCAACAACTTCCAGCGGCTTCAAAACCTTCAGGTGGCGCCGCTTTCTACGCAGCTTTCGAATGCCGCAGTGCTCCAGCATCTGCATGAAAGGCTCTGCTGAGCCATCCAGTATTGGCACCTCAATCGAGTCGATGTCGATGAACACGTTGTCAATTCCACAGGAATAAATGGCCGCAAGCAAATGCTCGGTTGTGGAGAGCAGGACGCCCTGCTTCATCAGGCTGGTCGCGTAACTCACGCGCGCAACATTCTGGCCTTGTGCTTCGATATGGAAGTTGTCCAAGTCCACGCGGCGAAACACAATGCCTGTCTCCGCCGGCGCCGGAACCAGGCGGACGTGGCCGTACACTCCGGTGTGGAGGCCCACACCCTCGGCGCTGGCTTCTCTAATGATGGATGTCTGGAACATGCCCCGAACTCAATGGTAGCATGTTGCATACCACCCGCTGTCAAGCTTGGCCTTTAATATCAACAACTTAAGAATTACCCCTGCCACATCGGACGCTGCCCTGTGGTTATTTCACAACATTTCAGTGATTCCCTGTGTCTCTTTCCCGAAATGGCCCTCGTCCCACAAGATTACCCAAGCTTCCTTTTGCGTTCCTACCGCGTCCCAATCCTATGCGGTGCTATAATCAAATCTTGTAGCTTTCTGAGGATAGGTGAGGAATGAATCGAGCGGCTCGCATTGCAATCATCTCGGTTTCGGTGGTCATCTTCTGTTACGTGGGCCTGGGGCACGTCCTTGGGCACGCTACCGATGACAAAGCGTATAAGTCACTGACGGTCTACGGTGAGGTCCTGCAAAAAATTCAGCAGGATTACGTTGACGACCCGAACATGCGCACGGTGACCGCTGGCTCGCTCCACGGTTTGCTCGAATCGCTTGACGCTCAATCCAGCTATCTCACTCCCCGCGAATACGACGAGTATAAAAAGAAACTCGCCAACTCCAGTACCGGCGACACTGGTCTGACTCTCAGCAAGCGCTACGGCTACGTCATAGTTCTCTCTGTTCTTCCCGATAGCCCTGGAACAAAGGCCGGGATTCGCAGCGGCGACATTTTTGAATCCATCGCCGGATTCACGACACGCGATATGTCCGTCGGTCAGGCGCTAAACCTGCTCTCGGGCCAGCCCGGCAGCGGCGTCAAAATAGCGGTCATTCGCCGCGGCAAAGCCACGCCCGAAGAAGTCGATATCGTGCGCGAAAAACTCTCCACACCCAAGATCATCACCCAGAAGGTGGATCCGGACATTCTCGTGCTGCGCCTGCCGTCACTGGACGCCGGACGCGCCGAGGAAGTGCGCAACCGGCTGATCGAAGCGGAGAAGCAGGGCATTCATAAGGTGATTCTTGATCTGCGCGAATGCGGCCGCGGCCCGGTTTCTGAAGCGATTGCAATCGCCCGTCTTTTCGTTCCCTCCGGCACGCTGACGACACTTCGCGGACAAACGGTGTCGACACAGGTCTTTGCGGCCGAGCCCAAGCAGGTCGTTTGGAAGGGTCCGGTTTCCGCGCTTGTGGATGTCACCACTTCCGGCGCTGCAGAGGTTCTTGCCTCCGCCATGGTAGCCAACCATCGTGGCGATGTCGTGGGAGAGCGTACCTTCGGTCTCGCCTCCGAGCAAAAACTGATCACCATGGATGATGGTGCCGCGCTGATTCTCACGGTAGCGAATTATTACAACCCGGGCGGGAAAGCGATCCTGGAAGAAGGCGTCACCCCTACAGAAGTTGTGCGCGCTGTTGCCGAAGACGATTCCGATTCCGGCGATCAAGAGGCCGCGCCCGCGCCTGAGAATCAGAAAGAACCCGGTCTTGGCCCGCGCCCGCTCTCTCCGGAAGATCCCATCTACCATCGTGCGCTGGACCTCTTGAAGACGCCTGTAAAAAAGGCCGCTTAGTTTTCCGTGGCTTGGCGGCTCGTCTTCATCAGACCACATTCTCCGATCGCATCTGAAGCTCAGACTACCCTTTCCACTTTTGCATGGGTCTTCGTTCTGTTTGCTCTATTCGCAACCTTCGGCTGCAAGAAACCGGAACCAGAGCGCCCGGCACCCTCGAAGATCCATGCCATCACGCGAGAACTCGCAGACGCGGCCAAATCAGCGGCTCCGCCTGGGTCTGAAATCCGTGTCAGGTTGCAAGTGCCCGAGGGAAACCGCGAACCCACGGATCATCTGGACATCACTCTTTTTCCAAATGGAACGGATTCCACTGTGCGGTCCCAGGTTGCGAAAATCCAGCAAGCCCTCGGCGCAGTGGCTACTCGCAACAGTCTCACGGAAGAACCTTCAGAAAGCCGTGAAGGAATCCTCTTCTTTTACCTGAGATCTGGAGTAAGGGCGCACACGATTCACATCCATGCCGGCGGGAATCTCTCGTCGCGCTCCGCGAACGCTTCCGGTCGGCCCTCTTCCCCAAAGCTTGCCATCATTCTCGACGATCTTGGCAGCGACCGCGCCGCCGCCGAAGCCATCTTTGCTCTTCCTTACCCGCTGACGATTTCTGTTTTGCCCAACCACGAGCACTCCGCCGAGATTGCCAACGAAGCGCATCGCCGTGGCTTTGAGGTGCTGCTCCACCTGCCCATGCTATCCGTAGCGAACGAACAGCCCGAAGCACAGGAACTGCACCCGGGGATGCAGGCAGCAGACGTGTCCGCGATGGTCAGCCAGTTCCTGCAAAATGTTCCCGGCGTAGTGGGCGTCAACAATCACCAGGGCTCGCAGGCCACGTCTGATCCCGCGCTCATGTACGAACTGATGCCCGTGTTGCGCGACCGGCATCTGTTCTACATCGACAGCCGTACCACGGCAGCGACGGTGGCGTTCGATACCGCGCAAGACTCTGGGGTTCGCTCCGCCTTTCGAAACGTCCCTTTCCTTGATGATGTCGCCGAAGTCGCGGCGGTGCGAAAGCAGTTGAATCTGGCCCTCCGCGGCGCTCGCGAAAAGGGTGAAGCCATCGCCATCGGGCATCCACACCTTGCAACTCTTCAGGCTTTACGCGACGTCTTGCCGCAAGCCAAAGCACAAGGCGTTCAGCTGGTCTTCGCCTCCGGCCTTGTCCACTAAGCAAGCTTTGCTATTCAACTCGGTGCGCGCGTTGAGTTTCTTGCGGGGAACAGGAGATGAACGGCCAGTGCGAGGATCCCCATGATCATAAAACTGAAGATGCTACCTTCGGGGCCCACGGAGCCCCCGGTGAGCCAAGTGGAACCGTGCAAAGCAGCGTTGGAAAGGTGTCCGTCGAAGCGCACGCCGCTGTCCGGCACCGAATAGAGAAAAGTCTCGCCGAAATCGAAACTTGCATGCCATCCCACCACAAACCAGAGATTGCCCGTGCGCCGCAGGGCAAACGCGAATACCAGTCCGATGGTCACGACACCCGCCGCGCCCACCCAATTTTCTCCCGGGTTTCGCAGGTGCACGGCGCCAAAAGAACAGGAAAGCAGAATCGCCGCAGGCCAGAATCCGATGCCATCGGCAAGTGTGTATTGCGTGTAGCCCCGGAACAGGAACTCTTCGAACAGGCCCGTGAAGATAAAAACAATCGCCCACAGGATGCCCCAGCGCAGCGGCTCCACTCCTTGCAGCGCCAGGCTTCCAAACGAATATCCGCCAAAAGCGTAAATCAGTCCGATCAGTGCGGATATTTCAACCAATCCAAACAGGTAGCCTTGCCAAAACAATTTGCCGAAAGCGCCTTGTGCCGGCAATCCGTACACCCACACGGGCCGTCGTTCAATCCGCGCCATGATCAACGCGGCCCCGAAGACCGCGAGAAAGCTGAGCACTTCCTCTGCAAACAGGAATCCGGGCGAAGACAGCTCGCGCACCGGCCGCGCAAGAAGGAGAAATAGGATTCCACCGCCGAATTCGAGTCCGATCACGAAGGTGGCGTAAACCAGCAGGCGCCAGCCCACGCGCAATTCCCCCTCTTCGTTAAAAAATAATTTCCCAGAATCTCCTTCATGAGGCGGGGGCGTAGATTGCGGCTGGGTGGAAGAATCCGTGGAAGCTTCAATGTCCAACAATCACCTCACGGAAAAATGTGAAACCCGTGTCCCTCTCAGACGCGTTTCGGGGGCCACCGTAAGCGCGGCTCTCTTCCAATTCAGAGAGGTTTTACCGTTGCATAGAATACATTTAGTTGTCTTGCTTGATTCGCTGATCAACACGCTAACCGGGAATGAGCGATTCTGAGACTGGCTTTGCCGTCCGGCGACATCTCACAGAATTAAGGCCGCCCCTATCGTGCCACAGGTGTTTCCGCTGCACCAAGTATCTGCAATCCTTTTTTCTCTTGTACAAATACCACGGCCTTCAGGTTTTCACGTTTCCACCCTGACTGAAGCACCACGTTTACGTCCCCCGCAAACGAGACTTCCTCTCCACCCTTCGCTTCGCCGATCTTTCGAATGGAGCGCACCACGGCGGCATGATGAAGGTCTTGTCCCGAGTTTTCTCCCCGTTTTACATCCGAATGCAGTCCCGTCTCGGTGATCGCCAGCCACACTTCCACTTTGTCGTTCTGTTTGGCAACTGGGAGTTTCCCGATCTTCAAGGACAGGGTTTCCGTGCCGGGCTTGCCGGTGCTTCCGGGCACAACCGTCACTTGAGCTTTTTCCGTTCGAGCGGATTCGGAGATTACCTGCCGGGCTTTCCGCACCTGGCCCCCTACAAACTCGGTTCTCCCGTCCACAACCATTTGCGGCGTGTAGGGATTGCCATTGCCCAGGACCCCGGAATAGGCGTACTGCCGGGCCGTCCAGTCATGCGAGGAAAACGGATCCACCCAGCCCAGTTCATTCCAGTAATCCACGTGCTCCTCAAGCGCTATCACGTCCACGTTCTCGATAGGCTGTTGCAACTCCAGCCCCGCCAGCAACGCATCCGCCGGAGGACAACTGGAGCAGCCCTCGGAAGTGAACAACTCCACCACCACCGGCGTACGAGTTCCAGCCGGCGCCGCATGAGAGGTTTGAGTTGGAGAGTGGAGCACGGCATAGGCCGTCAAAATACACGTTGAAAGGGCTGCCGATCCTGTTAGTACCACCTTCATGGCCTTCCTCCCCTATTCTCACAGCCCATCTGATTCGCCCCACCGCAAGAGGTTACCGGGATTTGGAGTGAAAGACGTCTTTGCCGGGAATA
Organism: Candidatus Acidiferrum sp.; assembly: GCA_036522195.1. Classification (GTDB taxonomy): domain Bacteria; phylum Acidobacteriota; class Terriglobia; order Acidiferrales; family UBA7541; genus Acidiferrum. The sequence goes on from DATDGF010000051.1 coordinate 45,318, forward strand.
ACCGTTATGTTAGCTTTAACTGGTTATTCGAGGCACCCATTGCCTGTCGCGAACGCAAACAATTGTCTACTCGGCGGCCGTCTCTGCCTCGACTTCATAAATACCACTCCAGCCCAATCCGAGCTAACCTGGGAGGAACTCATTCTATTCCTCGAATCCGCGCGCGTCGTCTCTGCTGAACGATGCGTCCAGCTTCTGGCTCTGCCCCAATTCGACCCCCAAGCCGCGCAAGGCCTGCTCCGAAAGGCGCAGCGCCTCTCCTCCTCGCTCCACAAGGTGTTCATGGGCCTGCACAGGAAACAAAAAATAGCCGTGGAATGGAGCGAACCCATCAACGAGATCCTTCGGATTACCGAAGGTCACGATGAACTGCTTTACCGCGCGGGTGCCTGGCAAATCGAATTCGCCGCGCGAGAGGGCGGCCTCGACTGGCTGCTGGCCGCTGTGGCCCGTTCTGCGGCGGAATTGGTCGCCGAAGGTGCCAAGGCACGGCTCAGGCTGTGTGCCAATCCCAATTGCGGCCTTTTTTTCTACGACAAATCGCGCACGCACCGCCGGCGCTGGTGTTCGATGGCCGTCTGCGGCAACCGCAGCAAGGTCGCCGCCTTTGCCCGCAAGCATTCCACACTGCAGCGGGATAAATGACTGGGAATCCAAAACTCTGGCTATCTTCCTTATTTCACGTATTTCGGTGATTCGCCCTTTGCCCACGGGTCATACGTATGCGCGAACACCAGCCGGTCGGCCAATGGCGGATGCGAATACAGCCAGAACGTGATGATCGCGGGCGGATTCGGGTCCGACAAGTCCAGTTCCCCCAGCACCTGAAACGCGTGGGCGGCGACCTCCTCCGAATTCGGCACGAGTCCGTGAATCACTTCCAGTCCATAGACGTCCGCCGCATGCTCCTCCATTCGGCTGAGCCCGTTGATCACCGGTGAAGAGCAAAACAGCAACACCTGCAGCAGCAAGAGCAGCACCACGAAGGCTGCCCAATCCTCCTGCCCGTGGATCTTCCAGTCCTTGCCCCAGCCGTCGAGCGCCCACTGCAATCCACGAAACAGAAAATAGAGCGCGAACAGGAGGCCGGCCGCACCCATAAAAAAACCCCTGCGCACGTGCCCGAGAACGTAATGCCCCAGCTCATGCCCTACGATGAACAGCGCTTCATCCCGGGAGGTCTTTTGAAGGGTGGTGTCCCAAATCACGACTCGCTTGGAAGCGCCCAGACCCGTTACGTACGCATTGATCGCGTTAGTCTTTTCGCTCGCCATCATCAGGAACATCTGTTCCGCGGGGATGGGTACGCCGGCATGTTCCGTAAGCTTTTCGATCGATGCCACCAGATCCGGACATTGCTTTTTCAGCGGCTCGAACTTGTTAAACAGCGGATCGATCACCAGCGGGGTTACCACGATCAAACCCAACAGAATCAGCACCGCCGGAAACCAGAAATACAGCCACCAGCGCCGCGGGCTGCGCCGCATCACCGCAAACAAAATCAAAATAATCACGAAAGCGAATCCCATTCCCAGGAATTCGCGCTTCATCCAATCCGACAACCATGACCCCCACCCCTGGATGGACTGTTCATAGTGCCGGGAAAGCGCATGCCAGTAGATGCTGACCGGCAAATCGAGAAGATCGATCGTCAGGAAGAGCAGCGGAACAAATACCAGTGCTTGAATCCACCTCTTGTCGCTCACATTCTCGGCGATGTCCCGGAATTTCGCGGCCACTCCCAGTCGAAGAATCAGCAACAGCACAATGGCGCCCAGAAAATAAGAGAAAAAGTACAAAGTGTAGCCTGCGCGCGAATACGCTACCGCTTTCTCGTAGCGCTCATGCGAAAGCGTGTATTGCTCCGTGCTGGCCTGCTCGGCACTGATTGCTTCGACACCCGACGTCTGTGGAGGACTGTCCTGCTGCTTCTTTGTTGTTTCTCTCGTTGAGACAGGCGCCGCGTTCTTCTCCGTCGCTTTCACCGGAGTGATTGAATCCTGCGCGCAAATCTCTGCCGCGCTCATCAGCGCCATCATCACCACCGATACCACTCTCTTTCGATTCGTCAAAGTTTGCATTCCGGGTCGTGGGCCTGCGAAAGGCCGCACTTAAGTATCATCGCAAGCTTTCAACCTGGAACCAACCGTCTATGCGATCTTGTTTGCTCGACCACGAAATTCTGCGTCCACCATTGGCTGTTTCGCACTCCCTCTCTTCTTTGGATTGTCATTCCAGCCCTGCCGGCGTATCTTGAGAATTGACCCAGTTCACTCTTCCACGAGGAGTTGTATCATGTCGCGCTTGATCTCCCTGCGCCTGGCTATTTCAGTTGTCGTGGCATCCGCGTTGCTTCCCGCGGCCGCCCTTGCACAGTCTCAGGATACTCAGTCTATCGCGGAAGCCGCCCGCCGCGCTCGCGAACAGAAAAGGGCGGCCCCCAAGCCCGCTACGGTCATCACCAATGACGACGTGAAGCCCGCGACTCCTGTTACGGAACCGGCGTCGCCTTCTGGAACGACCAATCCGCCTTCTGGGCAAGCCGCCGCGGGCTCTGCGGCGCCTGATCCGAAGGATGAAAAAACTGCCAAGGAAATTGCGGATTTGAAGGAACAGATCAAACAAGCGCAGAATGAGCTCGATCTTGCGCAGCGTCAGCTTTCACTGGAACAAGATACCTACTTTTCCAATCCCGACTACACCCGTGCCACCGCGCAAAAAGCCAAAGTGGATGGGCTCAAACAACAGGTCAGCGACAAGCAGCAAACACTCGATACCCTGAAAGCGCGCCTCGCGCAATTGCAGCCAGTCCCGCCGCCACCTGCCCCAGCCGCAGCGCCCAAACCCTAGTCGTCCTCGGCGCGATTCTCAGGTCTCTTTGGCCTTCCGTCAGAAAGTTTCGCCAGAGTAAACCCTAAATGTGTCCTAATCGATTCCGTGAATCCGCATGCTGACGAGTTGATCGACGGTCAGGTTTTTCATTCCCCGCGACTGCAGCCCGGCAATGAAGTCCGGCGTCACTCCGTGAATGCGCATGGCGATCAGCTGGTCCGGCTCTGGATGGGTAAATCCCAGCTTCTGAATCTGCCCGATAAACTCCGGCGAGACTCCATGAATTCGAAAGGCGACGAGCTTGTCAAGATCCACGTGATCGTAGCCCTCTTTTTTCAATTGCTCGACCCACTCCGGCGTTACTCCGTGAATTCTCATGGCGATGAGTTTGTCCGCGTCGGGCGAGTATCCCGCCTGGTGCAGGCTGCGAATCATGTCTGCCGTCACGCCGTGAATGCCAAAAGCGATCAGCTTGTCGGCGTCGGTAATGTTCAAACCTGCAGACCGGACCTGCGAAATAAATTCCGGAGACACACCATGAATCCGGAACGCGATGAACTTGTCGCTTTCGGAAACGTTCAAGCCCGCTGCACGGATGGTGTCGATAAATTCCGGCGTCACTCCATGAATCTTGAAGGCGATGAGCTTGTCGGTATCCAGGCCCTGCAGATTCTTACTTTTGATTTCCTTCGCGAATTTCACGCTGACATCGTGAATGGCCATCGCCACTTGCTTGTCCGTGTCAACCCCTTCGAAACCCAGCGACTTCATCTCTTGTGCATACTTCGGGTCTGCCACGAAATGAAACAAGCCCGCGCCTTCGTCGTCATTGAGATATCCTTCGCATTCAAACTTACCGGCGTCACGCGAAATCGTGAAGTGCACTTCCTGGTGTCCAGGCTTGGAAAAGTCGACTCCGGAAAATTCGCTGGCGGGCCAATCGGAGCTGTGATGAAAATGCCGTCCCGCGTGCGAATCCATCAGCGCAAACTCCACGTTGCCGGGAATGTCAGACTTGTGAATCGTCCAGTCGCCGCTTTGCGTCTCCACGCCTATTGTGTTCGCGACACCAAACAACACGCCCACCACGATAAGCACCAGCCCGGCAAATCGTTCAGAATTCATGGATCGTCTCCCTTCGCGCCTCTCGCGTACCTCAGAAAATATCGGCGTTCTTCAGTGCAATCAGCTTTTCCAGCGTCAAGTTCTGAAACCCATGCTTTTTCGCTTTCTCCATGAACTCGGGCGTGACTCCCATGGCCTTGGCCCCGATCAACTCGTCGCAGGTCAGGTCTTTGAATCCCGCCGCCTGCACCGACTTCACATACTCCGGCGTGATTCCTTGCACCTTCATGCCGATCAACTCATCGGCGTCGGGCTTGAGCCCGGTCGCCTTCATCCCGCGGACGTATTCCGGTGTCACGCTCTGCACTTTCATTCCTATCAACTCGTCGGGGCCTGCTTGCAGTCCGAGTTCGCGCATCTCCTGCGCGTATTGGGGAGTGATGCCCTGAACCTTCATCCCGATCAGTTCGTCCACCGAAGGCTTTGGCGCCACCGTTCTCATTTCGCGAACATATTCCGGCGTAATGCCCTGGACTTTCATTCCCACGATTTCATCCGCGGTTGGCTGCAATCCCAGATCGCGCATCGCCTTGACGTATTCAGGTGTGACACCCTGAACCTTCATGGCAATCAGCTCATCCACATCCAGGTTCTTATAGCCCGCGGCTTCCATCGCATCCATATAGGATTGTTTGTTGCCGCCGGTCGACGGCTGCGGCTCCGGCGCGCTGCTCGGTTGCGGCTTCGGCGCAGGCCGGCTCGCTGCCGCGGGGGCAAGCTTCGGAGCTTGCTGGCTGAGTTCCTTTGCGGAGGCAGGTTCCGGCCTCACAACAATCACGCTGCCGCTTTCCTGGATCTCCTTTGAGGAAGTGCTGTTCCCCAGTGAAGCGTGCGCCACCGCCAGGAACGCATTCCCCGCCAGCAGCGCGCCCGCCAGGCAAATAAAACTGGCTCCCAGTCCTGCCATGCGCGTCCTCCCTGTAGCTCCACGCAGTCCCAGCAAACGGATGACGCGCTCTGCCAGCGGGCTGCGATTCGCCGCCATCATCAACGCAGGCGCCGCCCTCCACTCTTCCATCAGCGTGAGAGCCCGCGCGTAATTCACCACGTCCCCGCAAACGGAAATCGCTTCGTCGTCGCAGCAGTGCTCCCTCTCGGCGCGAATTCGCTGGCTCACCCACCACACCGCCGGGTGATAGAACAGCAGCGTTTCCGCCGCAATCTGGAAAAGATTCACGAAGGAATCCAGTCGCCGGATGTGTGCCAGCTCATGCGCTATCACTGCTTCCAGTTGTTCACCGCTTAGCCCGATCAGCGCCCGCACCGGCAAGAGCACCACAGGTCGAATCCAACCCATAACCGCAGGCGCATCCAGCCGGTGACACTCGCAATATCGAATGACGCGATCGAGACCCATCTTCCGTTGCAGCGCCGCACATTGTTCGTGCAGCTCTCGTCCCACCGGCTTGATTTCCTTGCGTCGCATCCGCTCGATCAAGAACAGTCCGCCCGCAGTTCTCAGGCTCAGTAGAACAACCCCCAGGAACCAAGCTTCTACCAGCCACAGCATCCCCATTTCTGATCGCGATGCTGCGACCGGAGCGCTGGATGGCGCGGCAACTGCCGCTTGCTGCGCCGTCTTTCCCAACCAAGGCAAAGTCCCCTGCGCCCCGGAGCGCACGGCCGGATTCGAATCTCCATGCAGCCAGACGAATGTGATCGCCGGTGCCGCCATCATCGCCGCCAGTGTGCCCACCGCCATCGCGTAACGCGCTGCCGCACTCCGGAAAGCCGCCACGGCGACGGCAAACACGGCCGCAAGCGACGCGCCTTGCCAGATAAAGTGCAGCAAGGTCCAGCCCAACGTCCGCAAAATCTCCGGTGAGATCCAATTCGCGAAGTTCGTCATGGCTTTCTCCCCTCATACTCATCCAGCAGCCTTCGTAGCTCTTCCAGCTCTTTCTTCGACGTCGGCCGTCCCTCCAGCGCATGAATCATCAATTCGCTCGCAGAGCCCTCGAACACCCGCTGCAGCACATCATCCACAAGCTGCCGCTTCGTTTTCGCGGCCGGCTGACAAGCTTCGTAGACGTGGGCACGTTGGTCTTCGTTTCTACGCACGGTGCCCTTGGTGGTCATTATTTGCAAGAGTTTTAAAACCGTGGTGTAACCAAGCGACTTCTGTTCGCTCAACGCCTCATAAACTTCCCGAACGGTGGAAGGCCCACGCGTCCACAAAACGCGCAGGATTTCCAGTTCCGAAGCCGTTGGCTTTTGAAGAGGTTCGTGTGCCATGCGCGGAGTCTATTACGAAGCTCTTCGTATTGTCAACGAACATCTTCGTACTTACCAAAGATTCTTCTGAAGGCTCTTGGCCACACCCCTCCCGCAACAGGACCACAATAGCTTGTAGTCTTTTCTCTTGACACCACAGCCTTCTCGCGCCAGAATTCGCCCCGTCGCTTGCACTGTTCCCGCCGTGTCCCCAGGCCAGATGGTATTCAGAGTTTTTTTCCGACGGGAGCATTGCATCGTGACGGGCCGCCAGGGGCTCGGTAGATTTTTCGCTGGAGAATTTTATCGGCGCGAAAAATCTGACCTGAGCTTTGCGGACTCTGAGGGAGTCTAAATGCAATACTTGCCCGGTTTCACCGTGCAGTGCATCAATCCGCTTTGCGAAGCGCGCGGCCAGTGGATGCGCGCCGATATCACCGTGCCCACCCCCAACGACGGCCACTGTCCCTGCTGCGGCGATTTCCTCCGCAACGTCCCGCCGCCGCTCGGCCCGCGCTTCCGCATGCGCCCGCGCTCCCTCACCGCGCGCCCGCCCCTCCGTCCCCGCCCGCGTTGACAGACGGCGTCGCTTCCGTCACACCCCGGTAGTTTGCGGGGAACTTTTCCAGCTTCGCCGGCCTCTATTAGTGCAGCCGCGTTCAATTTTTTCCCGCACAACTACGCGGCACACCCGAGGTGTGCCATTTCGTATGCTTCGAATCGTCTTTCTATTATCAAGCGCCTCTTGCTTGCGACCCTCGCGCTAGTGGCATTCATGATGGCCTCCGTCATCGGCGCGCGCATCGCCGTCGAGTCGCTATTCAAGGGCATCGCGAGTTCGAAGAGCACGGGTCTTTCGGCCTTCGCACCTTGGGATAGCGGCCCGATGTTGCAAAAAAGTGCAGCATCGTTTAGCAACTATTCCACTCTACCTCCAGGCGGATTGTGGATCGCTCGCAGCGCTGACCTTCGGACTCGCTCGTCGAACTTCGATCACACCGTTGTGGCACTCAACAAAATTGTCTTTGTTCATCAGGGTTATCTCGAAGACCTGCGGACAGAGAGTCGTTCAGGCTTTGGCCGGGTACTTTCAGCCAACGTTTCCGTGCCTTCCACCGAATTCGATGCTGCCCTCTACGACCTGAAAACACTCGGGCGCACTGAGTCCATCTCGGAGTCGGGTGAAGACTCCGCCGTCAAGCTCGCCACGGCAGTAAGACACCTCTCCATGGCACAGACCAATCTTTCTCGCCTTCAGAAATTGCAACGCGAGCAAAAAGGCGACTTGCGCGACGCGGTGGCCCTTGAAAAAGACATCGCCCAAACCAATGAAACCGTCGTGGAAGCCGAGCGCGAACACGCGGGTCTGGTCTCGACAGTTGCGCGGGCTCTCATTCGCGTCACGCTGACCGAAGACTACCGCGCTCCTCTTCAGGCAAATCTCGCGGGAGAATTTCTCCAGCTTCGAAATTCGCTTGTCGAGGGAGTAGCTGCGATCGTCTCCTCAGTTTGTGCCTTTGTTGGTGCCCTGTTCGAATTTGGCCTGCCGCTATTTTTCTGGTGCGCCCTGCTCTTCTTTCCCATTCGCCTGGCATGGCGCCGATTTCACCACGCACCTACTGCGGTGTCCGTGGTTGAATGAGCGATTCCAGACGGCGTTTTCACTCTGGAAAACAGAAAGGGCCGGAGGCAACCGCCTCCGGCCTTTTCTTCTTACCTTCAGTTTGATCCTAGCTAGCTCTCGACGAGGCCCTTCTCGATCATCTCCTCATCGCTGAGCCACAGATCGGGGATGTTGGCAGAGCCGAGCCGAAGAATATCTTCCAGTGCCCCGCGCACTTCGCTGAGATGAAAATCCACGCCGATGCGTTCCAGCAATTCGATCAACGCCTGCGCACCCTCCGCCAATGCCGGTTTCGCGTGCAAGCCTTCACGGTCCAGGCGGTGATACGTCAGGATATAAATAGCGTGGGGTCCGGCGCCATGCCGGACGATGTGCAGAAACCCGCGCGTCTTTGGCTTTGCGGGTGCTAGTCGTGCTGCTACTCCTGTACCGGAGGGGAGTGCGCTCATCGTTTTTTCTGGGCTCTCTCCTTTTGCTCGAGAATCAACTGCATCCGCTCGTGCTGCCGCAATTCTCGCACTTGTAGCATGCGCCATTCGGCACCATCAGCATGCCGCATTCGCTGCACGTCGGCGCGCCTTCATGCGCGTTGCTCGGTCTCGACGCGGACATTGCCGTCTGCATGGAAGCCAGGGTGGCCTGCATCATCGCTGGCAGCACCGCGGCCGGAGCCGCCGTTGCCGCGTTCTCCACCGGAGGCGCATTGTTCAGTTTCAAATAATCCGCCGAGATGAACCGCCCGCCCAGCCAACGCGCGATGTAATCCAGCACCGAAGAAACAAAACGAATATTCGGATTCGCGGTAATCCCCGACGGTTCGAACCGCGTGTTCAAAAGCTTGTCCACGAAGACTTTCAGCGGCACGCCATATTGCAGGCCGAGCGAAATCGTCAGCGCGAGTCCATCCATCACGCCAGAAAGCGTCGAGCCTTCCTTGGACATCTTGATAAAAATTTCACCGGGACGATTGTCTTCATACATTCCCACAGTGATGTAGCCTTCATGGCCGCCCACGCTGAACTTGTGCGTCACCGACGCCCGCTCGACCGGCATCTTCTCGCGCACTGCCCGCGCAAAGAGTTCACGTTGCATGTGTTCCACCACGGCCGCGGCTTCCGTCTTGGTTTCTTCTTTTTTCCCGCCGGCATTCAGCGGCTGCGAACGCTTCGAATTGTCGCGGTAGATGGCCACGGCCTTCAGCCCCACCTTCCACGATTCGATGTACGCGTTCATGATGTCTTCAACCGTCGATTCCTCCGGCATGTTGATGGTCTTCGAAATCGCACCTGAAAGGAACGGCTGCGCCGCCGCCATCATCTTCACGTGCCCGGTCCAGGTAATCGACCGCCCGCCGCCCTGCGGCGCCAGTGAGCAATCGAACACCGGATAGTCTTCCATCTTCAAGTACGGCGCGCCTTCGATCTTTCCGTTTTTGTCGATATACGAAACGATTTCGCTGGTCTGCTCCGGCGTATACCCTAGCTTCATCAACGCCTGCGGCACCGTGTTGTTCACGATCTTGATCAGCCCGCCGCCCACCAGCTTCTTGTATTTCACCAGCGCCAGGTCCGGCTCGATTCCCGTCGTGTCGCAATCCATCATGAAGCCGATCGTGCCCGTCGGAGCCAGCACCGTCACTTGCGAATTCTTGTAGCCGTACTTTTCCCCAAGCGCCAGCGCCGTATCCCAGGACTCCTGCGCTCCCATAAACAATTCCGTCTGAACGTGCTCCGGCTTGATTCCCCGCATCGCTTCGCGGTGCATTCGAATCACGTCCAGCATCGGCTCGCGGTTCACTTCGTACCCCGGGAACGGTCCCATGCGCTCCGCAACTCGTGCTGACTGCGCGTATGCTTCGGCGCACATCAGCGCGGTGATTGCGCCGGCCACGTCGCGTCCTTCGCCCGAATCGTACGGCAGCGCCATGGACATCAGCAGCGCGCCGAGATTGGCGTAGCCCAGCCCAAGCGGACGGAAGTTGTGCGAATTCTCCGCAATCTTCGGCGTCGGATAGCTCGCGTTGTCCACCAGGATTTCCTGCGCCGTGATGGCCACGTCCACCGCATGCTTGAACGCCGGCACGTCAAACTGTCCGCTGGCGTTCACGAACTTCATCAAGTTCAGTGAAGCCAGGTTGCACGCCGTATCGTCCAGGAACATATATTCCGAGCAGGGATTCGAAGCATTGATCCGCGCCGTGTTCTTCGACGTGTGCCAACGGTTGATCGTCGTGTCGTACTGCATCCCTGGATCGCCGCAGTGCCACGTCGAATCCGAAATCTTCAGCATCAGGTCGCGCGCCCGCAGCTTTTCATTCGGCTGACCGTCCAGCACGTTCTTCGTCCACCAATCCTTGTCCTCGACCACCGCGCGCATGAAATCGTCCGTCACGCGCACCGAGTGATTCGCGTTCTGAAAAAAGATCGAGCTGTACGCGTCGCCGTCAATCGAGCTATCGTAGCCCTGCTCGATCAACACGTGCGCCTTGCGTTCTTCCTTCATCTTGCATTCGATGAATTCGACGATATCCGGGTGATCGATGTTCAGGATCACCATCTTCGCCGCGCGCCGCGTCTTCCCGCCGCTTTTGATCACTCCCGCAAAGGCGTCGAAGCCCTTCATAAAGCTCACCGGCCCGGATGCAATCCCCCCACCCGACAGCGTTTCCCGGCTCCCGCGCAGCGTCGAAAAATTCGTCCCCGTCCCCGAGCCCCACTTGAACAGCATTCCCTCGGTCCGCGTCAGCCCCATGATCGATTCCATGTTATCGTGGACTGAGTTGATGAAGCACGCCGAGCACTGCGGCTTCGGCTGCACGCCCACGTTGAACCACACCGGCGAATTGAACGCCATTTTCTGCTCCACCAGCAGGTGCGTCAGCTCATCGCGGAAGGCGTCGCGCGATTCCGTGTCCGCAAAATACTTGCACTCTTCGCCCCACCGCACGATGGTATTCACCACGCGGCTGATCAGCTGCCGCACCGAGCCTTCCCGTTGCGCGCTCCCGGGCTTCCCGTGAAAATATTTGCTGGTGACGATGTTGGTCGCCGTCTGCGACCAGCTCTTCGGCACTTCCACGTCCTCCTGCCGGAAGATGGTCACACCCTTCTCATTCCCAATCAGCGCGGTGCGCTTCTCCCATTCCACCAAATCGAAGGGAGATTTCTTTCCATCCGTGAAGTACCGCTCGAAAGCCAGAGCTTTCACCGCCGCTTCTGTTGTTGTGGCCGGTATCATCTCCGTCGCCACTTCTTTCCCTCTCAGTGCATGTTTCACAGTCGCCATCCGGTTCCTCCGCGCTTCCGGGCTCCCACTCGCGCGGGGAACCCCTTCATTTTACTCCTCTGCGCGCCGCAGAGTCGCCACGCTTCGCTTCAAGGTCTGGGTTGAAGCAACCGTGGCTTGATTCATTCCCTTCGTGAGAGCCGCCACCGAAAAAAAAGCCGATCGCCATGCGATCGCTTTAGAGTCCCAGTCAAAACGCCAATGCTCTGCCGCTGGCTGGTGGGTCGCACACAGCCTCACAGCAGGTGCCGCGCCTCAAATACGGGCGCGGAGCATGCATTTCGCGCTCGGTTTTTTTTGCTTAGAGCCCGGGCCGATTTCGTGGCTTCATACGGACCGCACAGGATCCCCGACTCGGTCCGTCTGGCGTTTCCACGTCCCCCCGAATCTGGATACGAAGTATCAACGGATGTAAATTTCCTGTCAAGAGAAAAACGCAAAATGTGGTTGACGTTTACGTACTGTGTCTATTTGTAGTGGTGCTCTTTCTGCGTAACCGCCTTCGTTGCAACGCTTTTCACTTCTTCCCATCGTCTGCCACAATTCTTGCATCCAATCCATTATGAAACGGTTTGGCTTTCTCCTCTTTCTTGTTTTTTTCCACTTCGCGCCTCTTTTTCTTTGCGCTCAGCGACCTCTGCCTCCCGCTCCTCCCTCCGAAATGCATTCGGCCTACGGCGAAAAACTTCGCATCCCCTTTATTCCCAACAGCGGAAAAGTGAATGAGCATTTCTACCGCGGCGCCCAACCCAAAGCCGAAGGTCTCGCCGAGCTCAAAAAACTCGGCATCACCACGGTCGTTGACCTCCGCCTTGAAGATCCCGCAAAAATTCTATGGGAACGCCAGCAGGTCGAGGCCCTGGGCATGCGCTTCGTCAACATCCCCGTCAACGAATGGTCCCCACCGACCAACGAACAGGTGGTTCAATTTCTCTCTCTCTTCCGCGACGATCCGGCTCAAAAAATATTTGTCCACTGCCATTTCGGCGAAGACCGCACCGGCACCTTCGTAGCTACCTATCGCATGGCCTTCGAAAAGTGGCCGAGCGAGCAAGCCTTGAATGAGATGTATTTCTTTGGCTTCAACGGCCTCTGGCATTCCTCCATGAAATCCTTCATCCGTGATTTTCCCGCCCGCTTGAATGCCGCCCCGGCCCTCGCTTCCCTCGGCACTCCTTCTCGTCCGAACTGATCCTGGGATCCCTACTTCCCCCGTTTCCCAGCCCGCTTTTTTCTGGACGACTCTATACCGCATAGTGTACTCTACTCTTGGGTATACTCCCATTTGGAGTGCGGCAGCAATGCTGCCGCTTTTCCGTCCGCAACCCACTCCCTAAGCCCACAACAAGGTCTTCGCGACATACCCCAGATTGAGAGTCTGTTCAGCGAACTTCTGTTGACCCCTAACCTCCTTAAAATCAACACTTACAAGCCATCTCGCAAATGTTCAGTGTTCATTCTAAAAGACTTACAAGAACGTTAAGTCCTTTAGATTCCGCACTTACAAAAAAGAGGCGGGGATCCTCTCCCTCCAAGCCAAATCTAGTGCCCGGTCTCTTAGCCCCGCCAGTCGTTCCGAACTTCGAACCAGTACCGCCGCAAACCCAGAGCATTCCCGCTAACCCTGAAGATTAAGAACTTACAATTCCGTCTGCTGCTAGTACTTCCGTACCCTTCTGAACAGGACGCTTGCCCCATTTAATAGAACAACCCCTTCGTCCATTATTTCTATCGACAGGAATCGTCACCAGTCTGAGGGAGAGGTCCCCGTGCAAGTCGGACGCTACGAAATTCTAGAAATCATCGGCACCGGTGCAAGCGGACGCGTGGCTCGTGCGCACGATCCCATGATCGGCCGCCAGGTGGCCATCAAGCTTTTCGCAAAGGAACTCGCGCAGGGCGAGGCCCGCCAGCGTTTCCTGCAGGAAGCGCGCGTCGTCGGCCAGCTCTCGCATCCCTCGATCATCGCGCTCCACGACATGGGCATCGAAGAGGCTACCCAAACACCTTACCTGGTCATGGAATTCCTGGAAGGCCAGCCCCTCGACCGCATCCTCGAAAGGGGCAGCGTCCCTTACCCGCGCGCTTGCGCCATCGTAGCGGAGGTCGCCTGCGCTCTGGGTGCCGCGCACCGCAAGGGCGTCATTCACGGCGACGTCAAGCCTGCAAACATCCTCATCACCGACGACGGCCGCGTAAAGCTCATGGACTTCGGAATGGCTCGCCTCTCCAGTCACGATACCGGCACCACTCCGCTTTTGGGTACCCCTGCCTACTGGTGCCCCGAGCAGATCATGGGTAAGCCGCAAGACGCGCGCTCCGATCTCTTTTCGCTTGGAGTTGTGCTCTACGAATTGGTCACTGGAAAGCGACCGTTTGACGCCGATTCTCTTCAGGCCATCTGCGGCCGCGTTCTCTCCTCCACGCCGCTTCCGCCGTCGCACGCGAATCCTTCGGTGCCTACCGGGTTCGATGAAGTAGTAGCCCGCTGCCTGGCAAAGGATCCCATCGCGCGCTATGGCGTAGGTGAAACGCTCGCCGAGGATCTCTATCCCTTCGCGCGTCGCAAGACGGTTCCCCAGTCCTCGCCGCAAGCTGTCGGCAATGGCAACGGCCATGGCCTGCGCGATCGCGCCGCGCGACTCCTTCGTTCGGCCTGATGATTACTCTCTCAAAGGACCGCTACGAACTCCTCGGGCTCCGGGGCCACGAGCCGTGTCGAAAAAGCGCGCGATACCGTCATCGGCAGAACCGTCGCCCTCAAAACCTTTCTGAATAGTTTCGGTAAAGGCATCGAGGAGCAATTCCTCCGCGAAGCGCAGATTATCGGCCAACTTTCAGATCCGTGCATCGTTCAGTTGTACGACGTCGGAATCGACGAGCAGGGCACTCCTTTCCTGGTAATGGAGTATGTCGCCGGCAAAACGCTGGAAGATAAACTCGATCCGTCCGTCCTGACCATTCAGCGGGCGTGCGCCTGGGCTGCCGATTTAGCTGGCGCTCTCGCACTCGCCCATCGCGCCGGAATCATTCACGGCGACGTCAAACCAGGCAACATTCTGGTAACCGCGGAAAACAAGGTAAAACTCGGCGACTTTGGTATCGCGCGTTTCGCATCCCAGATTTCTGGCTCCGGCAACCTGATGGGCACTCCGGCCTATCTGGCCCCCGAACAGATTCAAGGCGAACCACAAGATCCGCGCTCCGACCAGTTTGCACTGGGGGTTGTTCTCTATCAGCTGCTGACCGGTCTTAGACCATTCGATGGCAGTTCCGTTGGCGCCGTGTGCGCTCAGATTCTGAATGCCGAGCCAGTGCCGCCTTCGCAGCACAATCCGGCGGTTCCCGCGGCGCTGGATCGCATCGTCGCCCGGTGCCTGGCAAGAAATCCCAAGGACCGTTTCACCGACTGCGACGGACTCGCTTCTGCTCTTTATCCACTCGCGCGTTCGAGTTCTTCCTCCACGGCGCAGAAAACCAGGAATCGCTTTTCGCGGTCGAAGTCCGGCGGACTGCGCGACGTCTGGATCACCGCCGCCGCTTGTTTGCTTCTCGCCGCTTCGATTCCGGCATCCCGTTTCTTCCGCGCTCGCTTGTTGGTTCCGTCTGTCCCTTCGATCCGCATCTCGCCGCCGGAAGTGCCAGTGGAAGCCTTCAATCATTCAGCAACGCCAGCGGCAGAAGCAGCTCATCCAGTGGCCGCGGGCGAGTCCGTCACGCAACTCGCCAACCGGCGCGTCATTCGCCCGGCAAAGCTACTTGCGGCTCCCACGAAGCAAACCGGTGATTCTCAAGGCTTCCAACGGGATGCCTCTCCTCCCGCTTCGTCTGTGGCGCTGGCATCCCAATCCGCGGCCCAGGCGGTTCCGGCTTCCAGCCTGCATATTGAAATCACGTCCACGGTCACCGAAGGCACTTTGGCCATCTTTGCGGATCGCGAACTGATCTTCACTACCAATTTCGAAACGGCCACGCCAGGTGGTCCGATCCGTGTCCAGCACGCCCTTCCCACCGGACCGCATCAATTCCGCGTGGCCCTTTATAAACCGGATAAGAGTCTCCGTTTGGAGAAAGAAGGTCTGGCGGAAATTCGTTCTGACGGATCAAACATTTTGGCAGTCCATGTAAATCACCATGCCAAACTGCTCATCCGCCACGAGGTCGCTATGGAAGTCGCCTGGCCCGCGGGATCGGCCACGGGTTCTGAACGCGCTGACGCAGCTGTAAAATCCTCAGCCTTGATGAAGTAATTTCTATTTAAAAATGCGTGCGATTGGATAGAGAGAATCTCTCGCCGCGTTATTCGTAGCGCAGCGCTTCGACGGGATCGAGCTTCGCCGCCTTCATCGCCGGCCACACCCCGAAGATCAATCCGATACTTACGCTGACTGCAACCCCTGTCGCTGCGGCCCATAGCGGAACCGCTCCGGGCCATTCCAGCGTAACGCGGATCAACAACACCAGCGCGTTGACCACTATAAGCGCAATGACACCTCCGGCCCCCGTCAGTGTCATCGCTTCAAGCAGAAACTGCCAGGTGATGTCCCCGCGCTTGGCGCCAATCGCTTTGCGGATTCCAATCTCCCGCGTCCGCTCCGTTACGCTCACAAGCATGATATTCATTACGCCGATTCCGCCCACCAGCAGGCCGATGGAACTTAGTACCACCGTCGCCAGAGCCACTTTTCCCACGATGTTATGAAATTCCTCCACTTGCTGTTCCGCGGTGGCAATCGAAAAATTGTCCTTCCCTCCAAAAGGGACATTCCGCCGCCGTTCCAGAACCTCGCGGATTTGGTCAACGGCTTGGTCCAGCATCTTGGGGTAGGCCTGCGCGCGCATATTAACTTCGTCCGCGGTGGGATAGACTTTGCGAAACGTACTGATAGGAATCAGCACACGCCGGTCTTCGTCCCCCAGGCCGAATCCACCTTTGGGTTTTTCAACGACGCCGATGACCAGAAAGTCAGAGCCATCGATCATTACGTCTTTTCCGACTGGATGCCCTTCGGGAAACAGTACCGGCGCCACGTTCTCTCCGAGCATGACCACCTTTTCCTTGTGGAGATCGTCTCCCTCACTGATGAACCGGCCCTCGAGGGTCGCCGCGTTTGCGTAAACCTCGCCGAAGTTTGGCTGTACCCCGCGGAAATCGATGGCCGTGACTTGCCCGGCTTTCGTACGTACGGTGTGGGCATGATCCCAGCCGGTTTGCAGAAAAGTGGTTACGGCCTTGACCGCCGGGCACTTCTCCCGGATGGCCTTCGCGTCCTCGATGGTCAGCGGTTTGCGCCGGCGTTCTTCCAGCGGCGGCGGTCCGCCGTGCCGTCCCTGGTCCCATTTGGTGATGAACGCCGTATCCGCGCCGAACTGTTTAATGTTTTCCTGAATTTTCTCGTCAAAGCCGGAGATGAGGGCCGCTACCAACATGATGACACTTACACCCAGCACCACGCCGAACACGGTCAGCGCGCTGCGCAGTTTGTGCGTCCGCAAGGTGTCCAGCGCCTGTTTCAGATTTTCGCCGTGTGCCTGAGCCATTTTGTTCTTCACCCGTCCGCGCGCAAGGCTTCGATGGGATCCAGCTTGGCCGCCCGCATAGCCGGAAAGATTCCGAAAAAGAGGCCCACACCGGTCGCCACGCAGAGCGAGAGAATCACCGAACTCAAGGGAGTCTCCATGGGGAACGAAAACATCGCCTTCACCAAGAACACCAGGGAGTAAGCCGCCAGAATTCCGATCAAGCCTCCCATAGCAGCCAGGACGGCCGACTCCGTTAGAAACTGCAGCATGATATGCTTTTTCCTTGCTCCCAGCGAGCGCCGCAGCCCGATCTCACGGGTGCGCTCCGTCACGCTGGCGAGCATGATGTTCATGATTACAATCCCGCCGACGACAAGAAACACGCTCACCAGGGCGATGGCCACGAAGGCCAAGTTTCCCGTGAGGTCGTGCCACAACTGCATAATCGAGTCGGAGCCCAGAATGGCGAAATTGTCGGGAGCGTTGTAAGGCAAATGCCGCCAGGCTCGGAAGAACATGCGCGCTTCGTCCTGGCTGGCCTGCATCATCTCCGCGTTCGGCGACTGTACGAAGATCGCCACCCAGTCGCTGTTCGTATGCCAGCCTTTCCGCCAGGCGGAAATCGGCATGACCATGTAATTGTCCTGTGACTCTCCGAAGGCGCTCCCTAGCGGCTCCGCCACGCCGATCACTTCGTAAGTGTGCGTTTGCACGCGGATTTCTTTGCCAACCGGATCGACGTTGGGGAAAAATTTTTGCACCAGATCTGGTCCGATAAAAACGACCTCGGAACGATGTTCCTCATCTGCCTGAGTGATGAATCGACCTTGCGCCACAGTGAGATTTCGCACCTGAGCAAAGTTCGGCGTAGCCCCCATCATCCTGGTGTTTTCCATTGTGAGGTTGCCGCTGCGAACTTGGACGTTGTGATCTTCTTCGGCGGCTACGGCACTGGCGATCTTCATGTTGTCGCGGAGCCGTTCGTATTCCTCCATCGTAACAAGTGGCCGCTTCTGCGCCTTGATCCAGGCGTCTTCGCTGGTGATGATTCCGAATCGGTGGACGAGGTACACGTTTGCACCCAGATTGGCCACGCGGTCGGCTACGTACATATTCAGCCCTGCGATGACGCTCATCACAAAGACAAGCGTGGTTACCGCCAAAATAACGCCCAGCAAGGTAAGGAGACTGCGCAGCTTATGAGCGCGAAGGGCATCCATTGCCAGCTTCAGCGTTTCGACTGTGGTGACCCAAGCTGCCCGGAAGCCAACGGCCTTGGGCCGCGCGCCCACCGCCAGCGGTGCCACCGTGGGTATTGTGCCTACCCCTCCAATGGGAGTTACGCTCAAACAGACCTCCACCTTCTCAAATGAGTACGAAAAGCCCCGGCCTTTCGTTCCTGGATATATAGACGTGTGGGAGGCGACTTTGCTTTCAACCACACTTGGGGTAGCCTTGGACCCGGCTCAATAGGGGGTACAACACGTCCGTTGTTACCTCTTGATTGTATCGTTTTTGTGTGCGCTTCAGGCAAACAAGTGGCGGCGCAAAGAGCAGTGCGTGACGGAGGATGAAATGCGCCGTATCTATACTTATTTTCTTTGCTTTACAGGCATAACTTTGCTTCTTGCAGGCCCAAGTCAGGGCCAGGACAAACCTGCGGCCGCCTTGGCTGTACCCGCCCCCGGCCTTCGTGCCGAGTTCCTTGAAGAGGTCACCTACTACGAACAGCGATACATTCGCCTCGCCGAAGCCATGCCCACCGAAGAGTATGCCTGGCGCCCCGCCGAGGGTGTTCGCTCGGTCGGTGAGGTTTACACGCATATTGTCTCGGCCAATTATGGCATTGCCCGCGGCCTCGGCACGGCCCCGCCCGCAGGTCTTGATTTCAAAGCTATCCCTGCTCTCTCCGCCGAGAAGCCGAAACTCATCCAAGCGCTGAAGGACTCTTTCGCCCATTTCCGCGGGGCTATCCTCGCCCTCAGTGACGCCGATGCCGACAAACCTCAAAAAATGTTTGGCCGGCAGACCACCCTGCGCGGCTCCTTCATCATGATCACCGGACACTTGGGAGAACATCTTGGGCAATCGATCGCTTACGCACGCGTGAATGGCATCGTGCCGCCGTGGACAGAGGAAAACATGCAACAACAGCAGAAGCCGGCTGAAAAACCAAAGCCCTGACGATCCGGAAAGCGCGGTGGCCAGTGATGCTTTGTGGGCTACGGGCACATTTCAAGAAGCCAGCGGCGTACAATAATTATGTGTCCATTCGAATCAAACGATTGTGCACACTTGCGGCATACTTGCCGCTCCGAAACATGCCTGGACGAATGATCATTCGAATCGCCGCTGTATCTCTCGCGCTGGCCACCAGCGCCGCGGCGCAATCGGTTGTGCCGGATTCCACGGCGACGATTGCCGCGTCGAAGCCAAATCTCTTCGACCGTGTCGTTGCGAACCAGCGCAGAAATGAGGAAGCCGGGGACGTTTACGAGCGGGTCGAAAGTCTCGAAATCCGCAAAAGTCCGAGTGATCCTGCGATCATCTCGGTAAAAATCACTCGCGTCATCCCTTCCGGCACCGGCATGTACCATATCGCCATCGGCCCCGACGGCCAGCCCACGGATGCAGCAGCCTACCGGCACGATCTGGAAAACCTCGAGAAGGCGCTGGCGCTGGCGGTTGGCGATAGCCGCTCACAGCGCGACGCGATGGAAAAGTTCGCGAAAAAAAAGAAAGACCGCAACGACCTGATCGACTCCACGCGCACTGCCTTTCTCTTCACCTTCGTCGCCCGTGAGCCTCGCGCGGACCGCATGCTTTCCAAGTACACCATGGAGCCCAACCCGGCTTTCAAGCCCACTTCAAGGTTGTCCGCGGTGTTCAGCAAAGTTCACGGATTCGTATGGATCGATGAAGACTCCGACGAGCTCGCGCGCATTGAGGGTGAAGTCACCGAGGATATTTCCGTCGGCCTGTTCCTCGCCAAGGTTTATAAGGGAAGCCACTTCATGCAGGAGCGATACGAGTTCATGCCCGGGCTGTGGCTTGCCAGTTTTTCACAATACGATTTTGACGGCCGCAAGTTTTTTTCCAGCTTCTCCATTCACGAACGCACGTTTTATTCGAACTACCGCTACATCGGCCCGCCCAAAGAAGCCCTGGAGGCCGTTCGAAAGGAACTTGGGGGTGCTGGGTTGGGCAAATCCGGTTCTACGCTAGCGAAGCCCTGAAACCTTCCCTGCTAAAATGGGTTTATTGCCCCCAGCGGCCTCGACCCCGAGAGTCAGGAGGTTTTATGCCCCGTTCGCTCTCGTTCATGGTTCTTGCGGCCTTTTTCGCGGCCTCTGCCGCCGCGCAGTCTCCCGAATCAAGTTCGCCGCCACCGGCAGCTTCCTCGCAGAACCCCGCGCCAACGGCGGATGCCGCAAAGCCCAAGAAAGTGTGGACCAACGACAATCTCGCGCATACGAATAGCCCGGTGTCCGTGGTGGGCAATGCGAACGGTGGCCCGAAGACGAAGCCAACTGCAGAGAAACCAGCGGACGAGCAGTACATCGCATCGGTCCGCAAACAGTTGGAGAAATTGCAGGAGCAAATTACCGAAGTGGACAAGCAGCTCGTTGACCTGAAGAATTTCAACTCAGGCGAGCCGTCATCGTCCGCCAGCGGCATCAAGCTCAACAAGAGTTTCGATCGCGACCCCATCGAAGTCCAAATCCGCGAGTTGCAGGACAAGAAAAAAGATCTGGAAGCCAAGACCGACGCGCTTCTCGATGAAGCCCGCAAGAGGGGCGTCGAGCCCGGACAACTTCGCTGATCCAGCTACCGCTGCGCAAATCGTGGCGCTATACTAGCGGATGAGGTTCCAGGGATAGACGCCGACGTTGATCTTCATGATGAAGTAGCTGAAGCCTCCGACGTCGGGTTTGGGCTGGTGCGGTGTATCAGGCGGAATGAGCAGCCAATCGCCCGCTTTTACTTTGTATGTTTGTCCTCCGACGACTGGCTGGCCGCGATATTCGCCGGGAACCGGGCCGTCCTTGTCCATCAAGTTTTGCCGATTGGCGATCTTGCCGCCCAAAACCATCTCGCCAGTTCCCGCGGTGAACACATAAAAATCGTAAGCACCGGCGTGCTGCTCCGCGTCATCCCACACGCTGTTGACTTTGGTCAGGCTGAGGACCGGTTGCTCACGATGCAGGCGGTAAAGCATGAACATACTGAAATTCCGTGACTGCACGTGCACCGGGCCGCCGCCGAACGATTGCGAGCTTCCGCTACCGGCCTCCTTGGCCATTTTGGTTGCCTTCTCGGCCATCTCCGCACTCGCCTTTCGAATGTCGTCAATATTCCAGTAAGTGATCGGCGGCGCATCGGGCGCAAGGGCCGGCTCTCGCGGAGAATTGAATCCGAAAGGCATGACTTCGGGTTTATTTTCCTGAGCGGAAACACTCGAGATCATCGAAAGATCATCGAAGTGCCCGCTGAGAATCGTGGGCGGACTCGGTTTCGCGGCATAGCCGGCGAGGAACCCGATGAGCGCAGCGCCAATCACCATTGCGGGAAACATCCTTTTCATAAATCGCTCCTCCGTTTACAGAAGTACCTAGACAATGCAACGTAAAGCTGTGACAAAAACCAAATCTCTCTGTAACTACTTTTTCGCTTCCGGTTTCGTTGCTTCGAATCGAATTTCTTTCAGCATCTCCGCCTGACGGTAGAGTTCGGCTTTCCCCGCGGGAAACTTGTTGAAGCTCAGCATGTAGGCCAGGATGTCGGCGTTCTGCTGGCGGCTGAGTTTTCCCGGCGCGTTCTGCGGCATCGTCTTGCGAACTCTTTCGAACAAATCCCCGAGCGTCAGGCCATTCCAATTCGATAGAAATGCTCCGCCGGTGAGCGGCGGCGCGGACTCTCTACCGGCGAGTTTGTCGCCGTGACAAGGAGAGCATTGCTTTTCGTAGAGTTCTTCTCCGCGCTTGGCTTGCTCTTCCGTGTATACACCGTCCCAGACCGAGCGCTCCGAAGACGGTGGCTCCTGTGCGCGCAGGGCGCAGACAGACGCCGCGATAACGGCGAGGCCGACGATTGCAATGGCTAGATCCCTGATCTTCACACCCTCTTTTCTTTCAAACTCTCGCGCGTTCGAATCATCGGAAGTTCCTCCCGCGCCAGAGAAATGCTGTCCTGCCTCAATCGTTCGAAGGCAAAGTGTAAGCAATATACTCGCCAGAATAAGGGCCGCCGCTCACCGCAATGACGATGTACTGTCTGCCGTTCAGCATGTAGGTCATCGGCGATCCGGTCTGCGGCGCGGGCATGTAGACGGCACCAACTTCTTTGCCAGTGGCTTTGTCGTAAGCGCGCAGCATCGCACCGCGAGGATGATCAGAGGTGGTCGTCACGTGGCCTTCGCCGGCAATGACCAGCTTCTTGGTGACCAGCGTGCCGATGTTGTAGCTCTCCTGGCCGGTGCGCGGAATATTCATGCCCTTCAGCGCCGGGGAATTGCGAACCACATCCTCGGTTTCGCCGTGCGCAATCTGCCAGACGAACTCTCCCTTATCCAGATTGATGGCCGTGATGGTGCCGTAGGGCGGCTTGATCAACGGCAAGCCGTCCACGTTCATCGGAACATACTGGCTTCCGGGCCCTTTCTTGGGTGGCTTTGGAGCATCCGCACCCGCGTTCTCGCCGGGGCCTTTCAGAATCTGCACTTCTTTTCCAGCGGTACCCGCAATGTAATTCAGATCCGAAATATCTTTCGGGGCGGGTACGAGTCCGATCGGTTCGACGCAAGCGTTGCACGCATAGACGTAAACAATGTGAGTTTCGGGATCGTACGACCCGCCGGGCCAATTCGTGCCGCCGGACGCGGTCCCTAGCGTGAGTGTACCGAGCGGGCCCTCCAGTTTGCTGACGGTTGGCGGCGTGTAGACCGGGCCCAGGTGATAGTGCGAAGCGATCTCTTTCGCTCGTTCGTGGAGAGCCGGAGTGAAATCAATCAAGTCATCCACGGAAACACCGTTGCGGCTGTAAGCCGGAGGCTTTGAGGGAATTGGCTGTGTGTGCGAGTACCATTCGCCCGGCACATTTCCGACTTCTACTGGTTTCTCTGGGATGGGCCAGATCGGTTTGCCGGTCACGCGATCGAACACGTAAAGAAAACCCTGTTTTGTCGGCTGGGCCACGGCCTTGACGGGTTTCCCGTCGACGGTGATGTCGGCAAGAATCGGCGCAGAGGAAATATCCATGTCCCACAAGGGATGATGCACCAATTGAAAGTGCCACTTGCGCTCACCGGTTTTCAAATCCACGCATACCAGGGTCTCGCCAAATAAATTGTTGCCCGGGCGATGCCCGCCGTAGAAATCGCTGGTGGGCGACTCGACTGGCAGGTAGACCAGTCCGAGCTGCTCGTCCACGGTAAGCTGCGTCCACATCCCGGTGTTGCCTGTATATTCCGCCGAACCTTTTTCCCAGGTGTCGTAGCCGAATTCCCCCTTCTTCGGGATGGTATGGAAAATCCAGAGGCGCTTGCCGGTTCGAACGTCGAAGCCGCGCACGTATCCTTTGTTGTTGCGCATGCTCCTTGGAGTCATGCCTTCGCGGAAAGCCGCGCCGATAATCACCGTGTCTTTCGCAACCACGGGTGCGGACTGGATTCCGATTTCTCCGGTTATCAGATCCGGGAGAATTTCCTGATCGTCGTCGAGCTTGAGATCCACTTCGCCGTTGTTTCCGAAAGTCGGAACACGAATACCATTTTTCGCATCTAGACAAATCAGCCGAAAGCCCGGCGTCACATAGAGAATGCGTTCTTCTTTTCCCTCGGACCAGTAGGCTAGGCCGCGGCCAGAGAGTTGCCGCGGAGCGGCGCCGCCGCGTTTTCCTTCATGTTCGCCGTGGATCCACAGCAATTCGCCGGTGGCGGGATCCAGGGCAATGACCGCGCGGCGCGAACCGGCAGTCGCGTAGAGAACGCCGTTGACCATCAGTGGCGTGCCTTCCAATTTGTATTCGGGGCGGTCGCCGAAGTTGTCGGTCTTGATGCGCCAGGCGATTTCCAGATCGTTGAAGTTGGAGGCATTGATCTGATCCAGCGGACGGTAACGCGTTCCAGCCAGATCAGCGGCGTACGACGGCCACTCCGTAACTTTCGTCTGAGACTGGGCCAACACCGAGGCAGGCATCAAGGCGACAGCCACCGCACTCCACGCGATTAAACGCTTCCATTCACATACTTTCTTTCGAACCATATGCGCTCCTCCCCTGAATTCCGTGGTGCTTGCGGATTCCCTTACCCCATCTGTTTCATCAGTTCGAGGGCCTGCTTAATTTTTGTTTTTTGTTCGTCGGTTACATCGGAGTTGGGCGGCCGTTGATAAAATTGGCGCGTTCCCATCTGCAGGCTGAGAGCGTATTTCATCGGCCCGTATTCGTCGACGCCCCCTGCGCGCAATAGCTTCAGGGCCGCGTCCAGCTTGGCAATGGATTCGCTGAGGTCTTTCCCGGCGCGTTTGGCCGCGAAGACTGACGCGATTTGCTTGGTGAAATTATTGCCTTCGGCGAGGATCGCGCCCATATTGTGGTCCAGCGCGTACTTCAGATTTTCGGTTGTCCCGGTCCGCATGTTCAGCTTGGGAAATTCCGCGACAAATTGTTGATAGACCGCGGGGTCGCTTACCGAGTCCTTGATGCCCGCAAGATTCGGATACTTTTCCAGGCTGTGCAACAGCTCGTGGCTGATGGGCACGCCGCTGGCAAACGGGATGTGGTAGAGGCTGATGGGGATTTTCACCTTGTCGAAAATCATGGAGTAATACTTCGTCAAGGGTTCAGTGCGCACGCGCTTGTAGTAAAACGGCGGAACGATCAGCAAGCCGTCGGCACCGTTGGCTTCCGCGTGCTGCGACAGCTCGATGGTCTCCGGAAAATTTGACGTGCCGCTGCTGACGATGATGTTCAGACCGTTGCGGTGCTTGAAAGCCGTCTCCGCAACTTTTTTCCGTTCCGCGAAGGAGAAGGACGGGAATTCGCCCGTCGTTCCCAGCACCACCACGCCATCCGCTCCGTTGGCCTTCAGGTAAGCGAGCAGGTCCTTGTAGAGTTCCTCATCAAATTTCAAATCCTTGTCACAGGGCGTCGAAACTGCAACCCAGAATAAAACTTTCTCTTCGGTGACCGCAGCGGCGTTTGCCGCCCGTTCGGGCGCTGCCGCAAATGCTGCTTTTTCGACGACACCGAGGGCGGCGGCCGCTCCCACAGCCTCTAGAAAAGTTCTGCGCGTTGTTTGCATAATTTCTCCTTCCTGCAAGCCCGCGGAAGTCTAAGGCAGTGGGACGCAATACTCAAATCTTTAGTTTGCGGAGTACCCTGCCGTTCCTTGCGCAAGCTGGCCGAGTGTGTAACGGTCGGCGTCCTGGCTACTTTCGTTGCGGTGGCGGACAGCCAGCGGTATGATGCGGCGCGCGAGTGCGGTTTTTTCAGCCCTGCGAATCCTATTGTTGCCCAAGGCCACGGTCGTCGCTTGAGGAAATCCTTGCGAAATGCTGGCGGGCGCTTTCGATTCGCACTCCAAATCCGTTGAAGAGAAGCTCGCGATGCGAGGAGAGTTTCGAATGAACAGATTCGTCTTGCGTCTTTTGCCGTTAATTGGTGTGGCTGCCGTGCTCAGCAACGCTCTCGCTTTTGCGCAATCCGGCCCGGCCATTCGCCTCGCGGTGGATGCCACGCAAGCCACGCAGAAAATCCTGCACTCCCACGAAGTGATTCCCGCGGCACCGGGCGCGCTGACGCTTTACTATCCGAAATGGATTCAGGGCACGCACGCGCCGATCGGACCTATTGCAAATCTGACTGCATTGAAAATATCCGCCAATGGCAAAGTCCTCTCGTGGAAACGCGATACGCTGGACGTGTTCACATTTCACGCCGACGTGCCGCCCGGCGCTAAAGAAGTGGAAGTTTCGTTTGATTACCTGATCGCCGGCGGCCCAGTATGTTCGGCGACGGCAAAACTGCTCGATCTCAATTGGTATCCCGTGGTGCTCTATCCGGCAGGCGCTCCTGCCGAGCGGATCATCCTCAAACCGGTGCTGCGGCTCCCGGCTGGCTGGAAGTTTGGCACCGCGCTGCCGATTGAAAACCAGTCGGCTTCTGAAATCAGTTTTCAGCCTGTGACGCTCGATCGTTTGCTCGATTCTCCGGTGATCGCCGGCGAGTATTACCGCGTTTTCGATCTGACGCCGCCGGGCGAGCCGATTCATCACGAGATTGATGTCGTCTCCGACAGCGAAGCGGCGCTGGCGATTAGCCCGGAAGTGCAAAAGGGTTTGACGAATCTCGTGGCGGAATCCGGAAAGCTTTTCGGTTCGCGCCACTATCGCGATTACCATTTCCTGCTTACACTGAGCGAGCACACGCCGCATTTCGGCGTTGAGCATCATGAATCCAACGACAGCCGGCTCCCGGAGCGCGTTTTGCTTTCCCCAGGCGCGTCGCGTGAAGTCGGCGGCTTGCTGGCGCACGAATTCGCGCATTCGTGGAGCGGAAAATTCCGGCGCGCGAAAGACATGTCTCCAGCAGATTTCCAGGTTCCACTGCAAACAGAGATGTTGTGGGTCTACGAAGGCAATACTTCGTATCTTGGGGACTTGCTTGCCACGCGCAGTGGACTGTGGACTCTCGATGATTATCACCAGGCAATGGCGAGCTACTCGGCGAGCCTTGGACCGGGACGCCCGGGACGCACGTGGCGGCCCGTGGTTGATACCGCCGTCGCGGTCCCGGGAACTTTTACCGGCGGGCCGGACACCGGTGGATGGATCAGTTGGCGGCGCGGCTCGGATTACTACGAAGAAGGCGAACTGCTCTGGCTGGAAACGGCCAGCGTAATTCGCGAGCAAAGCCACGGTCAGAAATCGCTCGAGGATTTCTTCCACACTTTTTATGGCGGACCTAATAACGGACCGGAACTCAAGACCTACACGTTCGATGAACTCATGCAAACGCTGAATCAGGTGGTGAGTTACGATTGGGCAGGTTTTTGGAACGCGCGCCTGATGTCCACTTCGCCTGATGCGCCGGTTGGCGGCATCGAGGCTTTCGGGTGGAAAATGATTTTTACTCCGGAGCCGCCGGTACAGGGGCGAATTTCCCGCGGGATTTCCAACAGCACGTACACAATCGGACTCAATCTCAGCAGGGAAGGGGTAATCAGCGATCCGATTTTTTACGGCCCTGCGTTCAAGGCCGGGCTCGCGCCCGGAATGAAAGTTGTCGGCGTAAACGGCCGGCTTTTCATTCCTGAAATTCTCGACGACGCCATCAAGGCGAGCAAGAGCAATTCGAAACCAATCGAGTTGCTGGTGATCGTCAACGATTACTACAAAATCGTTTCGATCGACTACCACGAAGGCGAGCGCTATCCGCATCTCATTCGAATCCCGGACAAGCCCGATTATCTGGACGAGTTGCTCAAGCCGGAAGCGCGGTAAATAACATTTTGCGCTTTTCGCGCGGGAGTTTTGCTGCGCCTGCTAAAATGTGCGCGATGCGTTTACTTCTACTCTTGCTGCTTTTCAGCTCCTCCGCCGAAGCCCAATGGTGGAAAGTGCAAACCAGCGGAATCGACACGAATTTGCGTGGCGTTAGCGCGGCCTACACCCCGGACGCAAAAGGCTTGCCCGTGCCAGTGGTTTGGGTTTCCGGTTCGAATGGCGTGATTCTTCGCTCGCTCGACGAAGGCAAAACGTGGAAGCGCCTGCACGTTGCAGACGGCGACACGCTGGACTTCCGCGGAATCGTGGCCTTCAACGCCACCACCGCATATGTGATGTCCAGCGGTGAAGGCGAAAAATCCCGCATCTACAAAACCGCCGACGGCGGCGAAACCTGGAAGCGGCAATACACCGATAAGCGCAACCCTTTTTTCCTCGATGCGCTGGCCTGCTGGTCCGAAAAGGAATGCCTGGCACTCAGCGATCCCGTGGATGGCAAGTTTCTCCTCCTGCACACCGCGGACGGAGAGCATTGGAATGCGCTACCCAGCGACAGCCTACCGGCGGCACTGACCGGCGAAGGGGCGTTTGCCGCGAGCAATAGTTCGCTCGCACTTTCGTCTCGCGACGAATTCTATTTCGCGACGGGCGGAACAACCGCGCGCGTTTTTCACACGGCCGACCTGGGTCTCAATTGGACCGTCACGGAGACACCCGTCGCGCATGGCAAACCATCCGCGGGCATTTTCTCCATCATTCACCGCTATTTCGCCGACACGAACCAACCCGGAACGCTTCTTGTTGTGGGCGGTGATTATCAAACTCCTGCTCAGGATGCGCGCGTTTGCGCCTATTCGACTGACGGGGGTAAGACCTGGCACCTGTCCAAGCAGGGACCGGGCGGCTATCGCTCCGCTGTGGGAGCTCTCGACAACTTCACCTTCTTCGCCGTGGGACCGAATGGCGAAGAGCTCAGCCGCGACCAGGGCGGGCACTGGAAGCATACCGACTCACTAAATCTGAACGCGATAACTTTCCTGGACGAGCAGCATGGTTGGGCCGTGGGGCCAAAGGGCACAATCGCGATTTTTGTGAATCGCCTGCACTATGAAATACGGCGCGAGGAACCGGACCGCGAATCCGGGCCCGCAACTTCCGCCATTGCCGAGTAATTCCGGAAGGTATAGGCTCCCGCGTTGGGTTTTGATAGAGGAGCTCAAACTGCATCGAAATCTATAGGAGCACGGTTCAGGAGGCATCCTTGGCAAATTCAGCGAATATCGATGACAAAACCAGCGCAAAGTTAAATTCGCCCCCGTCGGACCGGCGCACCTTTCTGCAAGGCGCTGCGGCCACGGCTGCGACAACAGCGGCCACCCTCGCTATGCCGCGCTGGGCGCAGGCGCATCCAGCAGAAGCGGACGCCATTCGCGCGGAGATCGACAAGCGCCACGACGAATCCGTGAAGCGCCTGCAGGATTGGATTCGCCAGCCGTCCATCGCCGCGGAAAACCGCGGCATGACGGAAGGCTGCGACCTGACCATGCGCATGTTGCGCGAAGCGGGATTCGAACAGGTCACCAAGGTACCCACCGACGGCCAGCCCGGCATTTTCGCCACGCTCGACGCTGGCGCTCCGCGCACCATCGGCCTCTATTTCATGTACGACGTGAAGCAAGCCGATCCCGCCGAGTGGTCTTCTCCGCCTTTCGAAGCCGCGCTCGTTGATAAACCCGGCCTCGGCAAAGTCGTGATGGGCCGCGGCGCGGTAAACCAGAAAGGTCCGGAGGCCACGCTCCTCGCCGCCATTCACGCCATTCGCGGCGTAGGCAAAAAGCTGCCCGTGAACATTGTCTTCGTGGCCGAAGGCGAAGAAGAGATCGGCTCGCCGCATTTCCCGCAAGTGGTTCACAAGCCGGAAGTGGCCGCTGCTCTGAAAAAATGCACCGGCGTGTACATGCCGTACGCCTCGCAGGGTCTCGACGGCGAAGTCACCATGTTCCTCGGCGCGAAAGGCGTCGTCGAGTGCGAGCTGACCTCCAGCGGCGAACGCTGGGGCCGCGGCCCGCGCAAGGACGTGCATTCCAGCAACAAAGCGCGCCTCGACAGCCCCGCGTGGCATCTTGTCGAAGCGCTGGCGACGCTCGTCTCACCCGACGGTAACGAGCCGGTCATCGAAGGATTCGCCGCCAATGCTCGTCCTCTCTCCGCAGCCGACAAAAAAATGATTGCCGAAGCAGCGCGGCGCTTGAGCGAAGCAGATGCCAAGAAGCTTCTCGGCGTGGACCGCTGGGTTCATGACGTGAATTGGACCCAGGCTCTGGAGTTGCTGGTATCGCGCCCAACGGTCAATATCGAAGGGCTTGTGGGCGGCTACACCGGGCCGGGCGGAAAAACGATTCTTCCCGGAAAGGCCGTCGCGAAACTGGACATGCGCCTTGTTCCGGATATGACCGCAGCGGGAACACTGGAAGCTCTCAAAGCGCACCTGGCCAAGAAGGGATTCGGGGATATTGACGTACACATGAGCGGCGGCTACGACCCCACCAGCACGCCGGGCGACTGCGCCGTGATTCGCGCCGCGGCCTCGGTCTACAAAAAGAATGGCATCGATCCGGTCACACTTCCGCGCCTCGCCGGCTCGTGGCCCGGCTTCGTTTTCACCGGGCCTCCCTTGCACTTGCCCGCCGGACACTTCGGCCTGGGACATGGAAACGGCGCGCACGCCCCCGATGAGTATTATTTGATCGAATCGAAGAATCCAAAAATCAAAAGCATGGACGGCGCCGCACTCTCGCACGTCGAATTCCTCTACGAATTCGCGCAGACGAACTAACCTCGGCGCCCTCGCAGCTTATTTCGCCCATTCGAATCCGCAGGAAATTACCATAGATGGTAGAACCCATCGTGCTGGCCGAGCCGCACCGTGGCACCGAACAGATTCGAGAGGTTTTCCTGCGTAAGCACGGAGCGTTTCGAACCGTCGGCCAAGATACGTCCCTCGCGCAAGAGAACTACGCGCTCAATCTCCGGAATAATTTCCGAGACGTGGTGCGTCACCAGCAAAATCCCCAGCCCGGACTGCGCTAGCTCGCGCATGGTGTCGCGGAGTTGCAGCTGCGCCCCAATGTCCAGTGCATTGCTGGGCTCATCGAAAAGCAAAGTCTGCGGGTCATGCACCAGCGCTCGCGCGATCAGCGTGCGCTTCGCTTCGCCCGAGGACATTTCGGCGACCGCGCGCTCCACGAGATGGGCGATCCCGAGCTGCGCCAAAGTTTCATTCGCACGCGCGAGATGCCCGGGATCAGGATGATGATGGGGAAAGATCCGCGTGCTGCTGAAAAAACCGGAGAGCACCACATCGCGCCCCGTGGCGTCTGTGGTGCATGATGCCAGCAAATCCGGCGAGACGATCCCGAGCCGCGAGCGCAGCTCGAAAATGTCCCATCGCTCGCGCCCCAGTATGGAAATAGAAGATCCCTTGCGCGCCAACGGGTAGCACTCCCGCGTAACGGTCTTGATCAGCGTGGACTTGCCGCATCCGTTGGGTCCCAGAATACACACGTGCTCCCCAGCCCCAATCCGAAGGGTGACGTCGTCCAAGGCAGGCCGCTGCTCCCGCATACCGCGGAGAACGGTCACGTGTTCCAATGAAAGGAGTGGATGCGACGAAGAGCTCATTTTCGATAGAAGCTGCCCGGCCCATCTTAGCGCAGAAGCCTCCAGGTGCAAGAAGCGATTGAAAATACAGGAGTTAGAGACAGCAGGCTCTTACGGGGGCTTTAAAACAAAAAGGAGGTGAAAACAGGTACATTTTCACCTCCCGGGGTGGGTGGGGTGTTGCATGACAATGGCTCTCGGCGGCACAGCAGACCTGCCCTGCCAGGCAGGACTGCGGCCTCACTCGCGGACTGCATTTGGCAATTCGTTAGGAGACTCACCACCAAAGAGCTTGTCTTTGTGCGATTTTCTAACACTCGGAGATGCCTGTGTCAACGGCAAAAACAGAGATTCGGAGCGAAGGATCGAATGGATCAAACCGGGTAGCTGACGTCGGGACGCAGGACTAGGCCGGGTCACGAGAGGCTAGTCTCCTGAGTCACTGATTTCTTGCATATTGTTTGTGCCATGTGCAGCCAGAGTACGGGAAGCGAACCGTCCAATGCTGTTGAGAATCGCCTCGGCACTCTTGGTCCACACAAAGGGTTTGGGCTGCTCGTTGTGCACCTCGATGAACTCCAAGATGGCAGATTCCAGTTCACGCACGCTGTAGTGCGAACCTCGTTTGATCTGGCGTTGTGACCGT
>DATDGF010000052.1:0-4688 GCA_036522195.1 Candidatus Acidiferrum sp.
CGCTTTTTCGATTTCGTCGAACAAGATCACCGAGTACGGATGACGGCGAACCTGCTCTGTGAGCTGGCCACCTTCTTCGTAGCCCACGTAGCCCGGAGGCGCGCCGATGAGCCGCGACACGGTATGCTTCTCCATGTACTCACTCATGTCGATGCGGATCATCAGCTTTTCGTCGTCGAATAGAAACTCCGCCAGCGCGCGCGCCAGTTCGGTTTTCCCGACGCCTGTCGGCCCCAGGAAAATGAACGAACCGATCGGCCGCTTGGGATCAGAGAGTCCTGCTCGGCTGCGCCGGACAGCGTTGGCTACCCGCGCCAGGGCATCATCCTGACCGACGACGCGCTGGCGCAGGCGCTCTTCCATGCGCACGAGCTTCTGCGCTTCGCCTTCCATGAGGCGTCCGGCAGGAATTCCTGTCCACTTGCTTACAAGTGTGGCGATGTCTTCTTCGTCGACCTCTTCCTTGAGCATGGGAGAGTTTTTCTGCACCGAAGCAAATTGTTCCTCTGCTTGCTTTCGCTCGCGCTCCGCGGCGGCGATTTTGCCATAGCGGATCTCGGCTACTTTCGCGAGTTCGCCGGCGCGCTCGTACTTTTGTTCTTCCGTCTTCAATTGCTCGATCTGTTCTTTCAGCTTGTGGATTTTGTCGATCGCTTCCTTTTCGGCCTGCCAGCGCGCTTTGCGCGCACTCGAATCCTCTTTCAGCGACGCCAATTCCTTCTCGATCTGCTTGCGCCGCTCTTTTGAATGAGCATCTTTTTCTTTCAAGAGCGACTGACGCTCGATTTCCAATTGCATGATGCGCCGTTCGATCTCATCGATTTCGACAGGAAGGGAATCGATCTGCATCCGTAGGCTCGCCGCGGCTTCGTCGATCAGGTCGATGGCTTTGTCGGGAAGGAAACGATCGGAGATGTAACGATGAGAAAGCGTCGCCGCGGCGAGGATGGCCGCATCCTTGATTCGAACGCCATGATGGACTTCGTAGCGCTCCTTCAAGCCGCGCAGAATCGCGATGGTGTCCTCGACAGTCGGCTCGCTGACGAGCACCGGTTGAAACCTGCGCTCCAGTGCGGGATCTTTCTCGATGTGTTTCTTGTATTCATTCAGCGTGGTGGCGCCGATGGCGCGCAGCTCTCCGCGAGCCAGCGCCGGCTTGAGCATATTGGAAGCGTCCATCGCGCCTTCCGCGGCTCCTGCGCCCACCAGAGTGTGCAGCTCATCGATGAACAGGATGATTTGCCCTTCGGCTTGAGTAATTTCTTTTAGAAGGGCTTTCAGCCGGTCTTCGAATTCGCCGCGATACTTCGCACCAGCAACCAGGGCGGCCAGGTCCAAGGCCACAATGCGCTTGGTCTTCAGCACGTCCGGGACGTCGCTGGAAACGATGCGCTGGGCCAGGCCTTCCACAATCGCGGTCTTCCCTACGCCAGGCTCGCCGATCAGTACGGGGTTGTTTTTCGTGCGCCGCGCGAGAATCTGCATTACGCGCCGAATTTCCTCGTCGCGGCCGATAACCGGATCGAGTTTCGAACGGCGCGCGAGTTCCGTGAGGTCGCGCGAATATTTTTCCAGCGCCTCGTAGGTGGCTTCGGGATTCTGAGAAGTGACGCGCTGCGTTCCGCGCACACCTGTTAAGGCCTGCAGAATCGCTTCGTGTGAAGCGCCCTGACGTTTCAGGAGCTGCCCGGCGGGATCGCGATCCTGTCCCGCGATCGCCAGAAACAAATGCTCGGTGGAGACATACTCGTCCTTGAATTTGTCCGCCTCTTTAAACGCGCGCTCAAGCACTTCGTTCAAGGCTTTGCCCAGATGCTGTTGTCCAAAACCCTGGACTTTTGGCAACCGCCCGATCTCGCGCTCAATCTCCTGCGTCAGCACCTCGTTTCGAATGCCCAACCGTGCAAGAAGCGGCGGCACCACGCCGTCGGCTTGCGCCGCGAGGGCTGCAAGCAAATGGACCGGCTCGACCTGTTGATTTTCGTGCCGCGCGGCGACTTCCTGTGCGCTTTGCACCGCTTCCTGGGCCTTGACGGTCATTTTTTCAAATCGCAACATACTGCCTCAATTCCTGCGCCAGCTTAGAAAAAAGGGCCGGCACCTTTCGCCAGCCCCTAATCTACTGCTGCAATCCGGCTTTCTCCACAAATTACTTGCCGGCGGCAGCGGCCATCGTGGGAGTCCC
Source organism: Candidatus Acidiferrum sp. (assembly GCA_036522195.1). Taxonomy (GTDB): domain Bacteria; phylum Acidobacteriota; class Terriglobia; order Acidiferrales; family UBA7541; genus Acidiferrum. The sequence continues at coordinate 2,186 of DATDGF010000052.1, forward strand.
GACGTTGACCTTGATCTGCTTGGGCTTGGCTTCCTCGCGCTTCGGGATGCTCAGGGTGAGGACACCGTTCTGGTAGTCCGCCTTGATGGCTTCCGGATTAACGGTGTTGGCCAGCGTGAAGCAGCGGGCGAAGGAACCATAGGAGCGCTCGACGCGCAGGTAGTTCTCTTCGTTCACCTTCTTCTCGAACTTGCGTTCACCGCTAATCGTGAGGATGTTGTTCTCCACGCGAATGTCCAGATCCTTGGGATCGGCTTCCGGGAGATCGGCCTTCACCACCAGCTCGTGCTCGGTCTCGTACACGTCTACGGCTGGAGCCCAAGCGCTGAGGCTGGCTTCCTCGTCCGAGCGCCGAAAAGAGTCATTGAATAGACGGTTCACCTGGTCTTGCAAAGTGGTTAAGCCGCGAGCGGGTTCCCAACGGGTAAGAATTCTCATGTGCGTTCACCTCCATAAGTGACTGCACATGCATAATAAAACATGAGCGCATTAGTGTCAAGTACAAATTCAATGTCCAATAAGTTCGTTTAACGTTCTGAAAATACAAATGTTAAGTACACGTTCAGGGTCCCACTGTTCAACATGTTTCAGCCCCATCCAGCAACACCGGAGTGTCCGTTTTTCGGGATTTCTCGTTTACTTTCTTGGTGTCAATGGGATTGCTGCTAGACTCCCAATTTCATGCGACTGGACGAACTCGATTATCACCTCCCGGCTGTTCGAATCGCGCAAAGACCGCTGGACCGGCGCGATGCCTCGCGACTTCTCCTTCTCGAACGGTCCAGCGGCGAATTCTCGGACCAAAAGTTTGAGGAGCTTCCTGATTTACTCCGCGGAGATGAACTCCTGGTGCTGAACAACACGCGCGTCATTCCCGCGCGCTTGTTTGGGAGGCGGGCGGGAGTTCATGCGCAGCCGTGGTCGCGTTCCACGCGCTCGGAACATCTGACGGGGAAGGTCGAGATTTTTCTTACGCGCCAACTCGATCCAGTCACATGGGAGGCGCTGGTCCGCCCCGGACGGAAGATGCACGTTGGGGAGCGCATATTCTTCGGGGACGGAGAACTTGAAGGTGAGATCCTGGCAAGAGGCGAACTCGGAGTGCGAACAATCCGATTTGTCTCACACAACGAGCTGAGCATAAACCAACACTTCGAACGGCTGGGTCACATGCCGCTTCCACCGTACATCGACCGCGCGGATGAACCTGCAGACCGCGAACGCTACCAGACGGTGTTTGCCGAGCGGCCTGGAGCGATTGCGGCGCCGACGGCGGGGTTGCATTTTTCACATGAAATTCTGGAGAAACTTCGTGCCCGCGGTGTGGAGACTTGCGAACTGACGCTGAACGTGGGCCTCGGAACATTTCAACCGATTCACAGTAAAACGCTTGAAGGCCACGTGATGCATTCCGAAAAGTATGAGATTCCCGCCGCAACCGCCGAGCGCATCGAGTTTGCGCACACTGACGGACGACCCATTCTGGCCATTGGCACAACCGTGGTGCGAGCTCTGGAAGATGCCGCGCAGCGCGCCGCAGACGCGGGTTCCGCGAATCTCGTGCTTTCCGGTGCGGCTGAAGCGCGCCTGTTCATCGTTCCAGGCTTCAACTTTCGAGTCGTGGAAGGGCTGCTCACGAATTTTCATTTGCCGCGTTCCACGCTGCTCGGGCTGGTGTGCGCTTTTGCCGGCCGCGAATATGTGCTGGCGGCTTACGCCCATGCCGTCGAGGCGGGCTACCGGTTTTATAGCTACGGCGATTGCATGTTTATTCGTTGACCGGTATGTGAAGGGATTAGTTCGAGGAAGAAAATCCTTAGTGGTTGCGGAATAGCCGGGTGCACCTATCGCGAGGACGCAAAGAATCCCAATTGCTCTTACGTTTGCGTTTTACCGATTCGAAAGCCAAACAAGGTACAGACAAGCAGGGAGGCCGCAGCAGAGTGCAGCCTCCCTCTCGTCCCTAGGAAAGGAGTCACGGAATCTCCTGGACTATTCGCTGAAAACAAAAACACGGGTCTGGCCGGCAAAGCGGACTTCCTTCACCTGCCCATTCTCGCTGATCAGCAAAGAGTCATAAGATGCCTTGGTGCTGCGATCTTCCCAGCGGCCTTCGGACTCGGCAACAACCTGCTTGCCCTTCTGGATGGTTGCCTTGTTTCCTTCGATCTGCAACCGGTACTCGCCGGCCTGCAGCTCGGACTTGCCGAGTTTCGCGTTCTGCGCAATGTTGATGTTCTTGGCGAAGGGTTTTGCAAAGGCCGGTACGGCGATAGCGATAGCAGCCAGCAAAGCGAGCGTGCGGAAAAACGAATTGGTTTTCATGCGTGTCAAATTCCTTTCGAGGATCGAGTCAGCCGCTACAACAGGGTGCCGTTGGCTAGATGGAGTTGACACGCGCGCTGCGGGCAAGTATTCTCGCCCGGAAGACACCTCTTCTTCCTGGACTAACGGCCGGAAAGACTGCGTGTCATAGCCCCGCGGCTGCCACCGCGGGGTTTTT
>DATDGF010000053.1:0-2713 GCA_036522195.1 Candidatus Acidiferrum sp.
TGTTCGTTGTCCTTGAGCAACGACAGCGTCCCGCCTGGTCACAGATACTCCTATAAGTCCGAAGATATTTTCTCTTGTGGGCAAACTTAACTGCGGTGGTGGAGATGAAGGATGTCGGCAAATCGTGGGATTTGGGCGGTAGGCTTGCCGCTTTCAGCGGTGCTGGATTGGTGCAAAAGGACTGTAGGTAGATATCGGCGGGTTGCGGGCAGAATTGCGGATCAATCACTGCTGGTAGGGCGAGAAAATCAATTTGCGCGAGCAATGAATGTCAGCCAACCGTTACTTACAGATTTAGCCTGGGAGCGCGTAGAACTCAAGGAGTTCACCAAGGCTTTGAGTATTGGCGACCGCATTCGTGTGCTTTGCGATGACGGAGTGCTTGTTGCGGAGAAAATTTCTGAGACGCAATTCAAGTTCATTCATGCTGAAATGATGACAGACTTAGTCCATTGATTTGTAGCTCTGATCTTGACCCCGATTCGGTTGAAACGGGCGATCTTGAAAAAATTAGATCACTGATTCGGTATCCGATAGAAGATTGTGTTCGCGGTGCCCGTCGCCTGCTTCCATCTTCGGCGGCATCTCGGAAATGCGCTTCAATTGGAGAGCAGTGGCGGCACGAGCGGACACGGCGCTCAAATCCTGCGTCACAGTTTTATCGTCTCTCAGATTGCCCTGGCGTTTATTCTGCTGGCCGGAGCGGGGCTGCTCGGCCTCAGTCTTCAGCGAGCGATGGCCATTTCTCCGGGCTTCCAGTCGGACCACGTCCTGACCGGGCAAATCTTGCTTCCGTGGGCAGACTACTCGGAGGCCCTCCGATGCGGGCTCCATGTCCGAGTTGAAAACGGACTCCGCCCAGCAACTGAGAGGCTTGAAGCCTTACCCCCGGACCTCCGAGTTGAACGTTAAGGTTTTTACTCGTACCGCAAGCAATCGATGGGGTCGAGGTTGGCCGCTAGATTCGCCGGATAGTAGCCAAAGAATAGTCCCACGCCGACGGAGATCGCAAAACCGATAGAAACCCACAGATAGGACAGTGTTGCGGGAATCGAAGGCACCAAAGTGCGCACCGTCGCAGAAACAGCAGCTCCGATTAGAATGCCGAGTGTGCCGCCGATCAGCGTGAGAACCACAGCCTCCAGCAAAAATTGCAGGCGGACGTCCGCGCGGCGCGCACCGATGGCTTTGCGCACGCCGATTTCTTGCGTGCGCTCGGTTACCGAAATGAGCATGATGTTCATCACCCCGATGCCACCCACTAGCAGTCCGATAGAACTAATCACAGTGGTGAGAATCACCAGAGCGCCGGTGAGCTGGTTCCACAAATTACTTATGAAGTCCGGTGAGCTCAGCTCGAAATCATTTTCCGTGCCAGCGGGGAGGCGGCGCAGGCGGCGCATGGCCTGGATGACTTCGCCTTGCGCCGTTTCGACGTTTACATTTTCCGGGACGGTGAAAGCCATGATCAACTCTTTCGCTTCCGGGTACTCCTTCTTGAAGCTGCTCAGCGGAATGACCGCAAAAATATCCACGCCAGGGCCAACAAACAGACCCTGGTCGTGTTCGAACACGCCGATGACCTCGTAGACGCTGCCGTTGATGCGCACGGTTTTTCCTAGGGCGTCGGTGTTGGGAAAGAGTGATTCGCTGATGGCCGCACCCAGGACGACGACCGGGCGGGCGTGCTCCTGGTCGAAGGCGCTGATAAAGCGGCCGCGCTCGATGCTGAAGAGCGGTATGGCATCGATGTATTCAGGCTCCGCACCGCGCACGATGACCTTTTCGACGCTATAGTGACCGTTGGTGATGAGGTTCGAGTCGCCGAAAAAAAAGCCTCGCGTGCCGATGGTGGTCAAGGCTTGCACGTCGGGAGCGGCATCGCGGATGAAGCTGGCGTAATTGTATTCAAAATATTTGCGCACGCGAATGCGCTCCGGCCAGCGAGAAGGATCCGAGCCAGGCGGAAATCGCGAGAGGAAATAAGTGCGAGAGCCGAGAGATTCCACGCGGTCCTGCACAAACTTGTTGAGGCCCTGGATGATCGCGGCCATGGAAATCACCGAGGAAACGCCGATGACGATGCCGAGGACAGTGAGCGCGGAACGCACCTTAGAGGAGCGCAACGTCTCCATAGCGGCAAAGAAGTTTTCGCGGGCTTGCGCAAGCGTCATGAAGGGCATCAGTCCGACCTCAACGCCACAACGGGATCGAGCCGCGAGGCGCGCAACGCCGGATAGATCCCAAAAAATAATCCAACGGCAGAGCTGAGGAATACTCCCAGCACCGCGACCCAGGTCTGCACGGAGGCCGGGAAGGGAGTGAAGGACCGCAAGGCCAATGCAACCAGAAACCCCATGGAGATGCCGGCGATTCCGCCGGCGATACATTGTAGGACGCTTTCCGCGATGAACTGGCGCAGGATATCGCTTTGTGTTGCGCCGACCGCGCGGCGCACGCCGATCTCCCTGCGCCGCAGACTGACGCTCACCAGCATGACGTTCATGATCACGATGCCGCCGATGACCACCGAAATGGCGCTCACCAGGATGAACACACCAAAAAACGCGGCGCTGATGCTGCGCCACAAGGCCATATAACTTTCCTTGGTGCCGATAAAGAAGTCATTTTCCATCTTTCCGCTAAGGTGGCGGCGTGAGCGCAAAACGAGCTGCGCCTGGTCTTGCGCAGTTTCAAAGTTCTCTTTGCTGCT
>DATDGF010000054.1:0-20802 GCA_036522195.1 Candidatus Acidiferrum sp.
TAAGTCATCATGGTCTGCAATGACCGAAGAGATGGTTGGTGGGCAGCACCTAAGCGATGAAGCGACACAGTTCCGAGCGTAAGGGATGAACACGGGTGAACCAATAGAGTCGGAGTTGCCATGAATCAGAACAAGGCGCACAGGTGTGCCCCGGAAGAGGCCAACACCCAGAAAAAAGCTCTTGCAACGGCCGACCTCGTTAGAGAAACCCCGTTAATCGGGACTTGACCGCTGATGTGGGTAAGCGGAGAGGTCTATGAACCACTGCGGAACAACCACAAAGTGGTGGGCCAAGTGGCCTAGGGGAGGAATTCAACAGCCGAGCTCAACCGCCGAGTTCAGGTGACTGCGACTAAGTCCTGGCCCAACTCCCTTCAAAGAGATGGGAGCCGAGGTCGATAATCAGGTAGCAGCCCCTGCTGAAATGAGTACGCCCAACTTGCACCGAGCGAAAATCGCTCAAAAAGAGTGCGGATGGAAGGATGGCGACAGAGGCGGCTCGGCTCGAAGGCAAAGGACTCCACAGAAAGGAAAGAGAAAACAGAAAGAGAAAAACACTCTTACAGGAAAGAAGAAGAAAAACATTCTTGACACTTACCGGCCTTCTCATGGAAGGACTTAGCCGGGGAACCTACCTTTTTCGGACACGTTTCACAGTGCCGCGAACGGGCGAGAGGGTGTACGATGGTGTGGTTTTCGAGGCCAAAGAAGAAACTCCTGGGTACAGCGAGTTACGCAAAGTTGAAAATGCGGGATTAGTTTTCTTCCGTCCATCCCCTCGGGCGTTATCATTTCGAGGTTTCGAATGATTTTTCGTTTAACTGCAAGGAAGACATGGGGTCTTGTCGTGGCCCTCTGCATTTTGCTTGCTCCTGCGATCTCTTACGCCCAAGAATCACACGCTCCGCATTGGAGCTACGAAGGCAATGGGGATCCGAAACATTGGGGTTCGCTCGATCCCGCGTTCGCCACATGCAAGATGGGCCATAACCAGTCGCCCATCGACATCAGCCACCCCAAACTCGCCGACCTTCCTGAGCTAAAATTCGCGTACGAAGCCGTCCCTCTCAGCATCATCAACAACGGCCATACAATCATGATCAATTACGCGCCGGGTAGCACTCTTATAGTCGGCAACAAGACCTATTCCCTCAAACAATTTCATTTCCACCACCCCAGCGAGGAACACGTCAACGGGAAGAACTTCGACATGGTCGCGCACCTTGTCCATTCCGACTCAGACGGCCACCTCGCCGTCGTAGCCATTTTCTTCAAGGCTGGCGCCCTCAATCCGCTTCTGGAAACTCTTTGGAAGAATGTTCCTCCAGAGCTCGACAAAACCTTCTAGAGTTCTACGGTCCGTGTGAACGTAGAAGAACTCTTGCCCAGACAGCACGGTTATTACACTTATAGCGGCTCGCTCACCACGCCGCCCTGCACAGAGGGAGTGACCTGGTATGTTTTGAAGTCCACATCCACCCTCTCTGACGAACAATTGGCTACCATCATGAAGCTGTATCCACACGATAATCGCCCCATCCAGAAGCTGAACCATCGCGAAGTGCTCGAATCCAAATAGCCCATCTCCCTTGGAGAGGAGGCCAACTCCTGAGTCGTTCGCTAGCCCCCTCGTGGCGGCAATGTACTAATTGGCGCGCAAACAACTGATAATCAGTAGCCCCATCACGCTCTGCTTTTCCCCGAGGGTGCGGTGTATCACTTTTCCCCGCCCTATAGCTATACCCGTCAACGCGGACAAAAGGGCCGTGCGCTTTAGCGGCACGTGGCTACGCGTTCGAATCACGGTTAGGAACTGGGCATTCGAATCGCGCATAACGCTATCGTTCCTGCCTGTTCGTGCCGGATAATCGATTTATCCATGCATTGGTGGTTTAACCGAGAGGTCTAGTTCGTGGACCCTTCCCAGGCTCCCGCGTGGAGCTGGCGGCTATACGCCGCGCTGGCTTTCGCACTTTTTCTGGCTCATGCAGTGCTGCTTCTCGCGGCACCGCACTGGTCTGCCGAGCCGCTCCTGGCCAACCTGATCCAGCTCGGGTTCGGGGCTCTAGCGGCGGCGGCAGCGTGGCATGCCTCCCTTCGATCATCGGGATTCGTAAAGACATTCTGGCGGCTGCAGGCCTCAGGCTTCGTCATCTGGATGGCGGCACAGGGGCTTGCCACCGTGTACGACAGCGTCCTGCACAAATCCCTGAACGAACCCTGGCCAAGCGACATTCTGTATTTCCTGTGGATGACGCCGGCGTTTCTCTCACTTTTTCTCAACACCCGGCAAGACCGAGAATCCAGAGACTGGCAGGAATGGCTGGACTTCATTCAGGTCGGGATTCTGGTCGCGGCCTTGTATTTGTTCACGTTCGAAGTCCCCGCTCATTGGCAGCGCAGGGGTGTACCCATAACAGAGATCGCGCTGATGGTGGAGTGGAGCCGAGACGCGCTGCTGGTGAGCACCTTCGCGTTTCGTGCGATTGGAGCGCAAACGAAAGAAATACGCTCGCTGTTTGGCCGCATGGCTATTTTCTTTCTCTGTTATGCCAGCGCGGAATGTCCCTATCTGTATCACCAGGTCGTCGACCAGGTACGGCCTGGAACGTGGTGGGATCTTCCATGGAGCTTTGCGCTGGGGGTAGGCGCGGTGCTCATTGCAACCTGCCCGTACACGGAGATCCAGAGGAATCTGGAACCTGCGCCGGTACGAGAGACCGACTGGAGACGATTGCGGATATTTCTGCGGCTTGTGCCGCTGGCGTTTCCGCTGGTGGTTCTGCTGATGGCGGCCCATATTGCCGAGGAGCAGCTCGCTCTGGCGGTTGTCGCGGTGCTGGCTTCCTTCACGTGCTCGAGCGTGCGCATTGTTTTAACTGAGCGCCAGCAGCGCCGGGCTTCGGAAGCTCTCGAAGAAAGGAACGCGCTGCTGAAGTCGATTTTTGACGGGACCGGGGATGCGCTCTTCATCAAGGACCTCGAGGGGCGTTACGTCATCGCGAATCAGACTTACGCGGATACGATGGGCACGACGGTGGAAGCAATCTCAGGAAAGTCTGCCGACCAACTGATCGACGCAGCAACCGCGAAACAGCTCATGGCAAAGGATCGCGCGGTGATGGAATCAGGCCGCGGGCAATCCTTCGAATACGAACTCACGATCAAGGACAGGCCACGGACATTTCTGACCACCAAAGCACCGCATCGCGACGCCAGTGGAAGAATCATCGGGGTGATTGGCGTTGTACGAGACATCACCGAATATCGCGCCATGGAAGAGCGCCTGCGCCAATCGCAGAAAATGGAAGCCATCGGGACGCTGGCGGGCGGGGTGGCGCACGACTTCAACAATATTCTGATGGTGATCAGCGGCTATGGATCGGTGCTCGCCGATGCCCTAGCCAGCGATCCCAAGCTGCGAGGGCACATCGAGCAGATTCAGAAGGCCAGCGAGAGGGCCGCGTCCCTAACGCGTCAACTGCTGGCGTTTAGCCGGAAACAAGCGATCCAGCCGGTGCCGCTCAACCTGAACGAGATTGTGACCGGCATCGAGAAACTTCTCCACCGCTTGATCAGCGAAAACATCCATATTTCCACGAAGCTGTCGCCCGATCTCGGCACAGTGCTGGCAGACGCGGGGCAGATTGAGCAGGTGATCCTCAATCTTGCGGTGAACGCGCGTGACGCGATGCCGCAGGGCGGGCGATTCATGCTGGAAACGAGAAACGCGGAGTTCGCGAATTCCGGCGTTACTCCGAGCCATATGAAGCCCGGACGGTACGTGGAATTCATCGTCACCGACACGGGAATAGGGATGGGAGTGGATGTGCAAGCGCGAGTGTTCGAACCGTTTTTCACCACGAAGCCGGCCGGGAAAGGCACTGGACTTGGTCTTTCGACGGTGTACGGAATTGTTCAGCAGGCCAACGGACATGTGACGTTCACAAGCCAGCCGGGCGGAGGAACAACGTTTCGAATCTATTTGCCGCGCATCGATTCCGCGCAATCCGCGGCGGCACCGCCGGACGCGCGAGGAGCAGCGTTGGACGGCTCAGAGACGGTTCTGCTGGTAGAAGATGATGCCTCCGTTTGCGAGCTGGTCCGCGCGGTGCTCACCTCGCATGGCTATACGGTGCTCTCCGCGCGGCGGCCGAACGAAGCGGAGGCCCTCTGCGAAGCGAATCGAGATCGCATCGACCTACTACTTTCCGACGTGGTGATGCCCGAAATGAGCGGGGCGGAGCTTGCGAAACGGCTGACGGCGCACAACTCGCGGATGAAGATTTTGTTCATGTCCGGGTACATCGATGATTCGCTGATCCGCCAGGGAATCCAGGAGAAAGAAGTCGCCTTTCTGCAAAAACCATTTTCGCCGCTGAGTCTGGCAAAAAAGGTGAGAGAAGTTCTCGGCAGCCTGCGGGTGCGGTGACGCCCCGGCGGCCCTTTCAGGCGTTCGAACGCAGCTTTCAGGAAGCAGCGGTTGAGGAACGCGCGGGCTGGTAGTGACCCGGAACGGCGCGCATGGAGATGGCCAGCCGATTCCACATATTGATGGTGGTGGCGAGAATGGTGAGGTCCACGATCTCCTTTTCGCCGAAATGTTTTTTCACGTCATCGTACACATCATCGGGGACGTGGGATTCTGAAACGAGAGTCACGGCCTCGACCCAAGCCAGCGCGGCGCGTTCCTTGTCGGTGTAAAAAGGCGTTTCGCGCCAGGCGTCCAGCGCATACAACCTTTGCTCGGACTCTCCGAGAGCGCGGGCGTCTTTCGAATGCATATCGATACAGAAGGCGCAGCCGTTGATTTGCGAGGCGCGCAGCTTCAACAAGTGGAGCAGTTTGTGTTCAAGGCCACAGGTGGCCAGATATTTTTCCAGGTCATACATGGCTTTCAGTGCTTCGGGAGCGAATTTCAGGTAATGAATTCTGGGTTCCATTGAGAATCTCCTTCTTGTGAAAAGGATACTGCAAGTGGAACGGGACGAGAAAAAGAAGGATGTTTTGTCCGGCCGGGGGCAAGTGAAAGCCATTGAGGTTGATCCAGCCCGGGATGTAAAAATCTAGCGGCGGCTGCGATCCTTGCGAATGGCTTCGTCTATCAGAGCGTCGAGCTCGCTGCGCGTGAGCGTGACGTCATCGCCGGCAGTGTCGCCGGAGTCGCAGGTAATGGGCAATTCGGCGCCGCCGCCGGGCGGTGGCGCGACGAAATAGCGAGGGCGCGCGGCCATGAGCTTGGCAACTTCGCGGCCGGAAAGCAGCATGGGTTCGCCGGCCATTTCGGCGGCCAGGGTAATTTTCGCGCTGTGCTCGATGGTCTCCATTCGAAAGAAGGCGGTCAGGAGGTCCGGCCCGCAAGTGACGGCCCCGTGATTTGCGAGCAACATGGCATCGTAGTGGGGGACAAACGGCTCGATGGCGGCGCTCAATTCCGGCGTCCCCGGGGTCGCATACTGCACCAGGGGAATCTGCCCGAGCCCCACGATGACCTCGGGAAGAAGAGCGCGATTCAAAGCGCGTCCTGAAACCGCAAAGCCTGTGGCCGTCGGAGGATGGGCGTGGCAGATGGCGTTGACGTCGGGCCGCATGCGATAGAACAAAAGATGAATGGCCAATTCGGAAGAGTACTTGCGATGGCCGGAAAGCTGGCGGCCGTCGAGATCGGTAACGACGAGATCCTCCGGAGCAAGCGCACCTTTATTCATGCAGGTGGGAGTCGTAAGGATGCAGCCATCGTCGAGGCGCACGGAGATGTTGCCTTCGCAAGCGACGATGTGTCCGCGTTCGTACATCCAGCGACCGGCGATACAAACATCGCGACGGTGCTGCAGCTCGTTCTTGGCGTGGCCTGGCAAGAGGGATTCCGGAGTCACGGTGGTGCTCCTTCCTGGCGCGGACTCTCTGTTCCGGGCCGTTCAAGGTGCAAGGATACAACCACATTCCGGCGCGGAGTTACGGAATGACTCATGCCAGCCCTCCCCAATAGGCGGCAAGAGAGGTAAAGAAATTAATACAAGTTGGCCTCAGAAGCTAGGCATAAATACCACGAAGCTTGAGGGCCTTGGCCACGCGGTCGATGGCCAGCATGTATGCGGCAATGCGGTTGTTGACCTTGTGCATTTCCGCAAAGCGCACGACTTCGTCGAAAGCGTTTTCCATATAGTCGAGCAGGCGCTCGTTGACTTCGCTCTCACGCCAGAAAAAGCCCTGACGGTCCTGCACCCACTCGAAATAACTGACGGTAACGCCCCCGGCATTACAGAGAATGTCGGGCACAGTGAAGATGCCCTTGGCATCAATGATGGCATCAGCCTGCCAGGTCGTCGGACCGTTGGCGCCTTCGCAGAGAACCTTGGCCTGCACTTGCTTGGCATTCGTCTCGGTAATCTGGTTTTCGATGGCCGCAGGAATAGCGACTTCGCAAGGCTGGAAAAGCACATCTCGCGCGGTCATCTTTGCTCCGCCCCCAGGGAAATCCTGGAGCGGCTTTTTCTGTGTGTAGACCCAGTCGATCACTTTGGGGATATCGAAACCGTTCTCGGTATAGAGTCCGCCGCCGATGTCGGCGAGCCCGACGATTTTGTAGCCAGCTTTCTGCATCAGCTCGGCGGCCAGGGAGCCCACGTTGCCGAATCCCTGAACTACAACGCGGCAGCCTTCTTTTTTCATTCCTAATTTTGCGAGTGCCTTGTTGCAACAGATCATGACGCCGCGCCCGGTGGCTTCGCGGCGGCCGGCGGAGCCGCCAAGTTCGATGGGCTTGCCGGTGACAACCGCGGTTGTTGCTTCACCGACATGCATGGAATATGTGTCCATCACCCAAGCCATGGTTTGTTCGTTGGTACCCACGTCCGGAGCGGGGACGTCGCGCTCCGGTCCGAGCCAATCCGCCAGCTCCGCGGTGTAGCGGCGTGTGAGCCGCTCAAGTTCTCCGCGGGACATTTTGCGGGGGTCGCAAATCACGCCGCCCTTGGCCCCACCGAACGGAATATTTACCACAGCGCATTTCCAGGTCATCCAGGTTGCGAGCGCACGCACTTCGTCCAGCGAAACATCGGGCGCAAAGCGGATTCCGCCCTTGCCGGGTCCGCGGACAGTAGAATGAAGTACGCGATAGCCTTTGAAGACTTCCAGCGTTCCATTGTCCATCCCAATGGGGATGTACAGGGTGATCTCTTTGCTCGGATATTTCAGATAGCGATAGAGGCCTTGCTCGAGGCCCAGTTTGTTCGCAGCAACTTCAAAACGCGCTTCGGCGTTCTGGTAGACATTCATCTCTTCCGGTACAGGCGCTGGCGACATGCGAAACTCTCCTTGGAAGCGTACTGCGATATGCCCGCGCATTCGAAAGGAACAAAAACAGGCTCCTCAGCGCGGGCGATGTTCACGAATGATGCAATCTCCATCCGACCCAACCTCAACGGCCTTGGGCGCGAACGGTGAGGAATCTCTCCCGGGTTCTTCGGCTCTATCAGCCTTTGCTTTGTCGCGCCAAGGAAGGTGAATTTCAGCGGTCTACCCTACCGCCAGACCTGCCATTTGGCCGGGGCGCCAGTATACGAACCTCTCCGGCCTGCTGCAAGGGACGGCGTGGTTACATAGATGTGGGAACACCGAATCTACCGGTGTGTGACATGGCTCTTTGGCCGAAGTTGGTGATGAAAGATTATTGTAAACGGAACTGGACGGTTACGGTCAGATGCATCTGCACGGGCTTGTCATCCAAAGTTGCCGGCTGGTACTTCCACCGGCGCAAGGCATCCATAGCGGCCTGATGGAGCAAAGTCGGCCCGGAAATAATTTTCATGGTGTTGACGTGGCCAGTGGGATCGATCAGCGCGTCGATGAGCACGTCGCCGGAAACGTGCTGGCCTTTGGCAAGAGAAGGATAGACCGGGGGGACGCGAGTGAGCAGTTTGGCTGGCTTCACATCTCCACCGACCGGAAGGGGTGCTGCGGGAGCGGCGGGCTGCTTACCGTTGACGGCCAGTCCGGCCCCGAGAGCTGCGCCATTGGAATTTGATTCGTCGCCGCTCATGGCAAGTCCAGCATCGGCTTCTCCGTTGTCTTGCAGGTTACCGCGCCGGGTCACCTTTGGAGTTGCCAGGCGAACCTCACCCAGCGAAGACTTTTTGGGTTGAGTTGATAGAGGCTGGGCAGAAGCGGAGACGTCCAGGGGCGAAGCACTCTTTGCCGGATTGGGAATCACTTCCTTGTTGTTCACAGGGGCATAAGCTGCGCCTGCGGGCGTGACTCCCGCGGGATTGGAGTTCGAGCCGACTTGCGAAGGCAAATTGCCCTGCGCGGCGGAAGCCGTTTGTGCCGAAGGAATGGTCTGGGGTGCCGCGCCACCCTTGGCTTGGAACGTTTCGGCTGGCGCAGAAATCGCGGGCACTGGCTTGATTACTGCGGCTGCTGGAACGCCGGCAGACTGCTGGCGGAAATACCAATAACCGACGCCGGCGAAAATCAAGAGACCGGCGGCGATGGCCGTGAACATAAAGCCTTTGCCGGACTTGGCTGAACCGGTCGCTGCGACGTTATCGCTCGCGTCAATCCTGAGGTCGCTGCCAAAGTTGGGCACCTGCAATTCGGGAACGTGCTCTTCTTCCTCAACGATGGCTGGAGCCACGACGATGTCTTCGACAGCGGATTGCTCCGCGAGACGCTTCGATTTTTCTCTTTCGATGAGCTCCGGCGTGGAAGCGGGTGCCGCGGCGTTGCGCGCGAGCGGCTCGAGCCAGGAAGGAATTTTCAATTCTTCATCATCGAGCATGGATTTTGCGGGAGGGGACGCCACTTTTGCCGCCTCGACGGCGCGAACGGGCAGCGGCGCGGGTTCAGGCTTTGCGAATTCCAGGATCTTTGCCGCGACGTCAGCTTGCTGCGTGCTGGTGGGGATCGCGGGTGGAGCGGGAGGAGCCGCTACCGGCTTGGCGGCCGACGATTCCATGAAAAGCATGCTGGAGAGTTGTTCTTGCAAACGCGCGGCCTGTTGTTTCAGCGCCGCGGTCTCCTGGTCGCTCGGGCTTGAAGGTGGCGGTGCGAGAGGAGCTTGCGGCGTGACAGGGCCTACTTCGGGCACGGAAGACAAGCCGGCGATTTCAAGTGCCGCGGGGGTTACCTGAGTTTGCGGAGGCGCTGAAAAAATGGAAGCTCGTGCATCAGGCGTGCGCGGCAGATCAAAGGTGGAAGAGATGGGGGAAACAGGCTTAACAGGCGGAGCACTTACAGCGAGATCTGGCATGAGAGAAGCCGGCGTGGCGGGCACATGCACAACTGGCACTTCCGGTTTGGGCGCTGGGGGAACCGCGCTCACTGGAGCAAGTGGAGGAACAACAGGTCTCTGTGTGGGGAACTTGGGAGCGAAACTTGCCGGGAGAGGTTCGACCTTGGGCGCAACTGCGGGCGGCGCAACCGTGCGCGGCGCTGCGGGGGTAACGCTTGCGACGGGAGAGCCTAGCGCCGCGGACGTGTTCACGACGGCCTGTGGCCCCGAGCCGATACGATCCCCGGGGAAACGCATGCCCCAGAAGCCGACCACGGACTCGGTAAATTCCAGCTCCACGTAACCGCTGACATTTCTGTAATTCTTTGACTTAACGACCTGGCAGACAACTTCCTTTTTAGTCTTTTCGTTAGTGAGGAAGAGCAGTTGGCCAGGAGTGACGGAAGAGGAGAGACGAATCACCGCACCGCTGCCGAAGATGAGGACGGTCTTGGTGGATTCGGAGAACGGCTCGCGCTTGTCGCTACCCTCGACGGTGCGAGCGCCGTTCACGCTGACTGGGACTTCCAGCGCAACGGGCTGGGGCTTATTGGCGTTGTCGGCGAGAACGGAAGCAGTGGCTGAAGGACGCGCCGTGGTTTCCGTGGCGTGAGACTGGATTTCGTTTTCTTTGGCGATGGGTGCCATGGGGTGCTCACTCGCGAAGCAAGATTTTGTTGTTCGCACAGTACAGACAGAGGTCCCCGCGAACATCTATATGGTGTGCTTCGGTGGAGAAAGGCAGCCATAGTACGCGCGTACTACAGTGGAAACACTGGCCTAAAGGACAGGGCGAAGGGACGGGAAAATAATTAGCGAGAGAGTGGAGGCTGGAATCTTTGGTCGATTTCGACCTGATATCCGGTGACGAGCTTGTTGGTTTCGCTGGCCATGCCGATGACGGCCTGGAGTTCCTTGAACATGGCATCGGTCATGCCCTTACCGAAGGCGGAAGCCGTGTGTGAGGCGATGCAGTAATGGCAATTGTTGGTGACGCTGACGGCGACGTAGATCAATTCCTTGGTGAGTGGGTCGAGAGCACCGGGCGCCATGATTTGCTTAATGCTGTCCCAGGTGCGTTGGAGGAGGGCGGGATCGTGGGCAATGGCTTTCCAGAAATTATTGATCCAGTCGGTCTTGCGGGTAGCCATGATGTCGTCGTAGATGGCGCGGACTTGCGGGCTTGCGTCGTGGTATTCGATCAGACCGAAGGTTGACATGGTGACTCCCTGATTCCAGAGAATGAAAACTGGCAAAACGTTACCAGGAAGCGGGAGAGGGTGCCAGATGGAATGCCACTGGAAGGGGAAGCTCGCGATGGCCTGGGAAAGCTCGGATGGAATCGGATTCACGGTCATTTGACTTATTAAAACGATATAATACAGGCGAAAATGCAACTTAGCGGAACGCTTGACGGGGCGTTGTTTGCAATTTCGGAGGCAAGGAAATCATGCTGATCGAGTCTACTCGCTTTTATGCCAGCGACCGGATGCGCAGGACAACGTGGATCATGGCATTCTTGGCAGGGGCTCTGCTTTTCGCGGGGGGCTCGCCGGCGCAAACCGTGCGCGTGGATACGACCCTGGCGCATGCGATCAAGTTTGATCCGGATCAGGCGCTGGGGAGTTCGATGGACATTTTGCCGGCGAGTCAAATCGATCGGGTTTACAGCGAAGCGATTTTGAAGGAATCGCTCTCTGCGGGATGGGGACCGATTACTTACCGACAGAATACGGAGTTGACGATTACGGCGTGGCATTGGAATTCGAATGGAACGTGGAGCGATGGAGCGCACCAGAGCGGGTATTTCACCGGGAGCGCGGAGCCGAAGGAGTTTCTGCGGAACTCATACGGATTTGCGCTACCACATCGGGGAAACACGCGAAGCGACGCGTCGCAGGGGAAATATTCGCGGTTGACGGATGGGGATGCGGCGACCTACTGGAAGAGCAATCCGTATCTGACGAAAACATTTACGGGCGAGGAGGATGCGCGCAACCCGCAGTGGATTGTGATTGATTTCGGGACGCCGCAGGATATTGATGCGATTCGAATCGCGTGGGCAAATCCGTTCGCCCGCAAATATGCGGTGCAGTATTGGGTTGGGGAGGATGCGTTCAGCAAGCCGACGGCGGGGACGTGGACGGTTTTCCCCGGCGGCGAAGTGCAGGATGGAAAAGGAGGGATGGCCGCATGGAAATTGTCGGACTTGCCCGTTAAGACCCGCTTCGTTCGAATCTGGATGACGGAATCGTCGAATACTTGCGACACGCACGGAAGCGATGATCCGAGAAACTGCGTGGGCTACGCGGTGAATGAAGTTTATGCGGGGAATTTCACAGCCAGCGGCGAATTCATCGACGCGATCACTCATGCGCCGGGGCAGAACCAGACAGCGACGACGGTTTCCTCGACGGATCCGTGGCATACAGCGGCGGACATCGAGCCGGGCAGAGTGCAGACGGGTTTCGATCTGTTTTTTACCAGCGGAATTACGAACAACCTTCCGGCGATGCTTCCAGTTTCCCTGATTTACGGGATACCGGAGGATTCGGCGGCGGAGATCGCGTACATCGAGAAGCGCGGCTATCCGATTTCGTATGTGGAGATGGGTGAAGAGCCGGACGGGAAGAAGACCTCGCCGGAGGATTACGGCGCGCTGTACCTGCAGTGGGCGACGGCGTTGCATCGGGTGGACCCCAAGCTAAAGCTTGGCGGGCCGGTGTTTGAAGGAGTGAATGAAGACATCAAAGTGTGGCCGGACTCGCAGGGCAGGACGTCGTGGCTGGGACGGTTCGTCGATTACTTGAAGGAACGTGGGCGGATGCAGGACCTGGCGTTCGTTTCGTTCGAACACTATCCGTTCGAACCGTGCGAGATCAATTGGAGCGATTTGTATCGCGAGGCGGATTTGGTGAAGCACATCCTGCAGGTGTGGCGGGATGACGGCGTGCCGGAAAATGTTCCACTGATGAACACGGAGAGCAATGTTTCGTGGGCGCTGACGTCGCCGATGACGGAGAATTTCGCGGCGTTGTGGCTGGCCGACAGCGTGGGAGCGTTTCTTTCGAATGGCGGCGCGGCGTATTACCACTCGCCGATTCAGCCGGAGCCACTGCGCTCGGGCTGCCATGGATTCAGCACGTACGGAAATTTCGTGGCAAATGAAAAGCTGGACATCCTGCAGCACACCTCGCAATACTTTGCGAGCCAGATGATCAATCTGGAGTGGGTGAAACACGGCGCGGGAATGCATGAACTGTTCCCGGCGGAAGCGGACATGAAGGATGATGCGGGGCACACGTTGATCACGGCGTATGCGATGAAGCGGCCGGGCGGCGAATGGTCGCTGATGTTGATCAACAAAGATCCTTCGAACGCGCACGCGATGAAAATTGAGTTCAGCGATTCGAATAGCAGGTCTAAAGAGCACTTCAGCGGACCGGTGAGCATGGTGACATTCGGCGAGGAACAGTACGCGTGGCACCCCGAAGGGACAAAGAGCCACGCCGACCCGGATGGTCCGCCGATGACATCAAAAATTAATGCGAAGAACGAAGGAACGTTCAGGCTGCCGAAAGCGTCGGTGACAGTGCTGCGAGGAAAAGTGGCCGCCCAGTAGCCAGGACAAAACTTCAGGAGCGATCCGGCGCGCGAAGGAATTCTTCGAGGAGCAAGCGGGAGAGGTGGCGGGTGTTGTGACGGATGACGCCGTGTTCTTCGAGGAGATTGTCGAGGATGACGCGGAAGCCGAGCTTCTGGAGCGCGAGGAGATCAATGGCAACGGGCTCAGCACCCTGCGCGCGATAGCGGCGAGCGACGTCGGGCGAGACGGGCTGGCGATTGGCAACGACCCAATCGATGACGCGGGGCCGGACGTGCTTCTGGATAGCGCTCAAATGATCCGCGAGGGCATAACCGGAGGTTTCTCCGGGCTGGGTCATGAGATTGGCGATATAGACACGCGGGGCTTTGGATTTGGCGATGGCGTTGGCGATTTCTGGAATGAGGAGATTCGGCAGGATGCTGGTGTAGAGCGAGCCGGGGCCAAGAAGGATGAGATCGGCATGTTTGATGGCATCGATCACGGTGGCAAGCGGGCGGACAGGGGCCGGAGAGAGCTTGAGTTTCTTGATGGGGGCGCGGCTGGCGGTGATGCGGGTTTCGCCATGGACGGTGCGTCCATTTTCGAGTGTGGCGACGAGCTGAACGTTCGAAAGCGTTGAAGGAAAAATACGGCCGCGGGTGGCCAGGACTTTGCTGCTGACGCGGATGGCTTCGGTGAAATCGCCGGTCACATGGGTGAGCGCGGCGAGGAAAAGATTGCCGAAGTTGTGGCCCACGAGGCCACGCCCGGCGTGGAAGCGATATTGAAAAAGGCGGCCAAGGAGAGCTTCATCCTTCGAAAGAGCGACCATGCAGTTGCGGATGTCGCCGGGAGGAAGGATGCGGTTTTCGCGGCGCAAGCGGCCGGAGCTGCCGCCGTCATCGGTGACAGTGACAATGGCGGCGAGATCGGAGATAGGACGTTCAGCCGTCGGATGTTCATCGGTGCGGCGGATGACGTGTTCCTTGAGTCCGCGCAAGAGCGTGGAGAGGCCGGTGCCGCCGCCGAGGGCGACTACGCGGAAACTGCGGTGCAGAGACTTCGATTTGAGCGCGGGCTTTTTCAAGAACGATCTTCTTTACCAGTCAGATTCGGCCATCCGGCAGACAAAATCATACACAGAATCCACAGAGAACGCAGAATTCACAGAGAAGGAGAGCAACTCGTTGCATTCGAAGTGTACTGACCAAGAATCCGCGCCGAATTACAGTTTGGACATGGAATGAGTCGGACAGGCTAAGCCTGTCCCACACAAAATCAATTGGCGAGGCCGTCTTTCTCTGGATAGAGGAGTTCGGTGAAGCGTGGGTCTTCCTGGAGAAAGGCAAAATCCTCGTCGTTGCGGGCATGGAAGCGGTTCTCGGCGCGCAACTGGATGGCCACCTTGAGATTGGCCATCGCGGAATCAGCTTCCCCGGTAAGGCAATCGAGCGCGGCCAGCGCGTAGTGAATGTGATCCGCCTTCGGCGCGGCTTTGCGGGCTTTCTGGAGGCTCTCGCGCGCGTCATCCCAACGGCCGATGTTCATCATGGCTACACCGCGCTGATAATGCTCGTCGGCAGTGCGGGGATTCTGTTCGGCGCTCGGCTTCATGCGCTGCTCGGCGATACTAATGTGCATGCGGGCGCGATCGGCGAGCTCCTTGCTGGGGCCCTCTAAGACTTTTTCCAGTTCCTGCTTGGCTCTAGCAAATCTCTGCTGGTGAAAGAGCGACAACGCCTCATCGTAAACTTTGAGCTGCGCTTGAACGCGGGGATCGACAAGCTCGACGCCGCCGCGCTGGGCCGGCGGTGGAGGATTTAAAGTCTTTTTTTTGTTTAACTTAGACTGGCCACGCAGGCCGCTTTTGGAACCGCCAGATGAGCGTGCTGAGGTCTTACGAACCTTTGCCATGAAGCGCATGCTAGCAGAGCAAGTATCGCGCGTCAACGTGGGGAAAAAAGGAGGGTGGAGGTTGGGCGAGTTACCTCCCGGTGGCAAAGGTTGAAAATAGAGCGTGGAGATTCGAGGATTATCGCGGAGACTGTGTGTGACAGTATGCAGCAGGTGACAGACGGGGTGAGAGACTGGCCTGCCTGCGCCGCGTATGCTATAAGTTTGTGACCGAGTTCTGGCTGACGACAACGTGCCTTTCATCAATTTTCCTGCTCGCGAAATAAACTGCAAGCTGGTGTACTACGGTCCAGGTCTGGGCGGAAAGACCGCGAACCTGCAGTGGATTTACGACCACACGGGGCAAAACCAAAAAGGGAAAATGGTTTCCCTGGCGACGGAGACGGACCGCACGCTGTTCTTTGACTTTCTGCCGTTGGATCTTGGAACCGTGCGCGGGTTCAAGACGCGCTTTCATTTATACACCGTTCCCGGACAGGTGTTCTACGAGGCCAGCCGCAAGCTGATTTTGAAGGGCGCGGATGGCGTGGTGTTCGTGGCGGATTCGCAGGAAGAGCGGCTGGACGCGAATTTCGAAACGATGGAAAACCTGCAGGAACATTTGAAAGAGCACAATCTGAATTTTGGGACGATCCCTTACGTGCTGCAGTTGAACAAGCGCGATTTGCCGAATGCCATGTCCGTGGCGGAGTTGACAAAGCAACTGCAGAAGAAGGGCGAGCCAGTTTTAGAGGGCGTGGCGATTCAGGGAGTGGGTGTGTTTGAAACGCTGAAGGAATTGGCGAAACTGGTGCTTGCGGAATTGAAAAAGGGCGGGTAGTCGGAAGCGACAAAAAATATCTGCTTTTCGGCTTCCCTCGCAAACGATCGTTGCTCCAATTTGTAGGATCAATATAGTTGGAAGGTGACTTCGATTATCACGACTACCGGGACTGGCTTCCCGTCCAGCCTTGCCGGCTCAAAGTGCCATCGTTTAATTGCGTCGAACCCTTGCTGGTCCAAACCATAACCCAATAATTTTGTAGGATGTGCCTTCACGACCTCCCCGGATGAGGAAATAAGAACTTCAAACAAGGATGTTCCCTGGATTTTCTCCCTTCTAGCTTCGTCGTTGTAAGAGGGCACAGGACAGTAAACGCACACGGGCGGCGCAGCCATGTTCACAGCAGCCCCAAGGCCGCTGATCTTCACGACCGGATTGTCTGTTTTTGGTGGAAATGGTTCACTGAGACTATCGGTGAATTCCGTTCGCCGAATAGCGGTTGTCTTGTCTATTAGTTGGGACGCACCTGGCAAACGTTTGATCGTAACGTGAATTGTGTAGCTGTCGGGCCCGGTTTCGACGGTCCCCGTCACGATGAAATCAAGGTGCGCCTGGGCCGCGATCTTATTCAACGTTTCCGCGGAATCGAGGTCCCGCAGAGATATTCCTTCCTTGGCGAGTGCGGACTCAAGCGCCTTTGGATCGGTGACGCGAATTTTCTTGGCGTGATAGCGAAGAGAGGTAGCGACAAACCAAGCAAAGTAGTCGCCCTGAAGAGATGGAGAACCGTCAGGGGCCGTAAACCTGACAACGGCGACGAGGTTTGGTTTCTGGTCTTTGAGTTTCTTGGCAATTTGTGCAGTCAGGTCATCCAGTTTAGAGAATTGAGCGAATGCTTGGTCACAAGGAAGGAGAACGGAGAAAACGAACAAGAGACTGTATAACAATCGCCTGGACAAATTCATGTGCGGAGATTATCACAAGAGCAAAAAACCTGTGGTTGTGAAACGCTCTCAGTTATCAGGCAAAATTGGCCAGGGCGGCGGGCTCGGATTCGAAGGTGGGGATGGCTTCGACGAGGCGAGTGACGGTGAGGGCGTCGCGGACGCGGCCCGGACCACAGACGAGACGCAGGACGCCGCCTTCGCGGGCAAGCTTGATGGAAATGCGCACGAGCGTGGAGATGCCGGAGCTGTCAATCTGCGGGATACCGTTCAGCACAACGACGACTTTGTTGGCGCCGGCGTGGATCACGGAGTTGAGCGCGTCGTGAAGCTGCTCGCTGGGTTCACCGATGGTGAGGCGGCCGTGAACTTCGAGAATGGACACGGCACCGGAATGGCGAACGTTGATCTCCATGGGGGGACGTTCCGTCATATTCGGGATTGGGACACTTTCCCGGGCTGCATGATCAGAGGCGCCTTGCTGCCCGCGCTGCATTATACGATAGCGGGGGCAGGGAGCAAGAAGCGCGTCGCAATATCGAGCCCCCTGGGAACAATTCCCTACAGGCATCACCCGGAAGATTCTCTAAAACAGTCAAACTGTGAATAGCGCTTTGCTCAAACCAGCAGAGGCGGCCGCTACGCTCCCACCATTTCGAAACGATTGACAGGCGCGCTTTTCGGATGGAAAGTAGACGGACACGAGTGGCCTTAGGGACGGAATAATCATGGAGTGGGGGCTCCGGCACCTGTCGTGGAGGCTGGCATTTCTTCTCTCCAGCGTAGCCCTACTGGTGTGGCCGAACATCGCACTGGGGCAGTTCCCGGGGCAAACGCTAGGCGGGGCCAGCGGTCAAATCATGGTGCGGGTACATGAGCCGGACGGCTCCCCGATCGGGCGAAGCGCGATGGTGACGGTGCGCTCGCCGAGCCAACTAACCAACGCTACCGTACCCACAACCGACGCGGGACAGGCGCTCTTCACCGGATTGCATGCGGGAGAGTACCTGGTGGAAGTGCGCGCGCCGGGATATCACGAGGCACAAGCACAGGCGATCATCGCCGCGGACAAAGAGACGGAAAACATTGACATAACGATGGTTCCGGACTCCGGCACGGCAGGAACGCAACAGGCGCCCGGCGCTCCGATTCTTGCGCCCAAGGCGCTGAAGGAAACGGAAAAAGGGCTGGAGGCGCTGCAAGCCGACCGGCTGGACGAAGCCGAGACGCACTTGAAGCGCGCAATGCAACTGGCGCCGGGATTTCCCGATGTGAATTATCTGATGGGACTGCTGTGCATGCGGCGTCACGACAATGCGCTGGCGCGCGGATACCTGGAAAAGGCCGTGGCCATGGCGCCGAAGCATGCACCCGCGTTGCAGGCGCTCGGCGAAGTGGATTTCCTGCAGCACGATTATGCGAAGGCTCTGGCGGCGCTGGAACAGAGCGTGAGACTCCGGCCCAACTCGTGGCGCGCGCACTGGCTTGCGGGGGCTGCTTATTTCCAGCAGGGGGAGTATCAGAAGTCGCGCGAACAGTGCGAAGAAGCTTTGCGCGTGGGTCTGGAAAAAGCGGCCAGCACGCGATTCCTGTTGGGCGAGGCGCAGGCGGCCCTGGGAGAACGGGAGGCAGCGCTGGCGACGCTCGACCGATTCGTGCACGAACAGCCGAATGTTCCGCAGGCAGCCACCGCCAAGAAGCTCATCGAACAGTTGAGAACCGTCGACGCGCCCAGGGCGGAAACGGTGGCGGCGCATCCCGGGGCGGCGAGCGCGCCTGCCCGTCTTGAGGCGGCAGGTATGAGCGACGTGAGCATGCCTCCGATCGCGCCGGTGATCGAAACGAATTGGGCGCCTCCTGACGTGGACGACGAAAAACTGAGTGTGGATCCTGCGGCGAGCTGCTCTGTGCAGGATGTTTCAGAAGCGGCCGGAGCACGCGTGGAAGAACTGGTGAAAAACGTGGACCAGTTCACGGCGACCGAGGAAATGGAACACGAGAGCCTGAGCCCGCTTGGAGTCCGGCTATCGAAGGAAACGCGATCGTTCACCTACCTGGTGGCAATCCGCAAGACCGGGGCACGAGGGCTGGACGTACAGGAGTATCGCGATGGGTCGGTGTCCACTCAGCCTTTCCCATCGCATCTCGCCACCCTGGGGTTGCCCATGCTGGCGCTGGTCTTTCATTCTGATTTTCGTGAAGAGTACGAATTCAAGTGCGAGGGACGCGGCGAGTGGCGCGGCAGGCCGGCATGGGTCGTTCATTTCCGGCAGAAAGACAGCGAGATGAGTGAGATGCGTGTCTATCGCGTGGGCGGGATGTCGTTCCCGCTCCATCTCAAGGGACGCGCGTGGATTGATGCGGAAAACTCGCAGATCCTGGCGATGGAAGCGGACATAATGCGGACGGTTCCCGAAATCCGGCTGGTTCGCGACCACCAGATGATCGAATACGGCCCGGTGGAGTTTCAAAAGGCGAAAACGGCGATGTGGCTGCCGAAAAGCGCGGACTGGTATTGCAATTTTATGGGAAAGCGGTATCACCGGCGCCATAGCTTCAGCCATTTTCTTTTGTTTTCGGTCGACGATACTCAAAAGATCGGCGCGCCCAGGGAGACCCAGCAACAAAAATAACTGCAATCTAGGCGGCAAGATGGCCTGCCAGAACCATTCCGCGGCGCGCGTCTGCAAAAGTCAGCGCGCGCATCAGCATCAGAAAAACGAATCGTAGGAATGAAAATTTCAAACAGCGAAACAGGAGGGAGGTGCGTATAATCCGGGGCATCGAAGGGGCGGTCCCGGCAGTCGAATCCAGAGTCAGCGGAGCGGACACACTTATGAAGTGGATGGGACGGAAGTGTAGTTTCAACCTTGTCCTGGTACTCGGGGCCATCCTGCTGGCCGCCACTCCGCTCTTGGCGCAACAAACCCCCGCTCCTGCCGCAGCCGCCTCCTCCTCCGCAACCCCCGAGATCCCCAAGGCCGTTAACGACAAGTTGGCGCAACTGAATAAGGACGTGAAGGCCGCGCAGTCGGCGGGGGATAACGCGTGGATGCTGGTGAGCGCGGCGCTGGTGCTGATGATGACCGGGCCGGGGCTGGCGCTGTTTTACGGCGGGCTGGTGCGGCGGAAGAACACGCTGGCGATCATGATGCAGAGCTTCGCGCTGATGTCGCTGATCACGGTAATGTGGGCGCTTGTGGGATACAGCCTGTGCTTCGGCGGTAACGGGCCGTTCATCGGGGGATTCGAACACGCGTTTTTGCGCGGCGTGGGCGCGGAGCCGAACCCGGATTATGCGGGGACCATTCCGCAGGCCACCTTTATGGTGTATCAGTTGATGTTTGCGATCATTACGCCTGCGCTGATTACTGGCGCGACGGCGGAGCGGATGAAGTTTAGCGGAACGGTACTGTTCCTCACGTTGTGGTTCCTGGTGGTCTACGCGCCGCTGGCGCACATGGTGTGGGGCAAGGGCGGGCTGCTAAACGCGTCGCTGGGCGGAAAATTTCCGACGTTGGATTTTGCAGGCGGGACGGTGGTGCACATTTCTTCGGGTGTCTCGGCACTGGTGTGCGCGCTGTATCTCGGCAAGCGCACCGGCTATCCGAAGCAGCCGATGCCGCCGCACAGCCTGGTGCTGAGTTTTGTTGGTGCATGTCTGCTGTGGGTAGGCTGGTTTGGGTTCAACGCGGGAAGCGCGCTGGCGGCAAGCAGCCTGGCGACCAGCGCGTTTGTCGCGACGCATTTCGCAGCAGCGGCGGCGGCGCTAGGCTGGAGCGCGGCAGAGTGGCTCAAGAACGGCCGCGCGAGCGCGCTGGGTGCGATATCCGGTGCGGTGGCGGGGCTGGTGGCGATCACGCCTGCGGCGGGATTTGTCGGCCCGATGCCGGCGCTAGCCATTGGACTGATTGCCGGTGTGGTGTGCTACCTGATGGTGACGAAGGTGAAGGCCATCTTCGGGTATGATGACGCGCTCGACGCCTTTGGCGTGCACGGGGCGGGGGGAACGATTGGAGCTCTGCTAACTGGAGTTTTCGCCCAGCAGGTGATCAATCCGATCTTTGGAACCGGCAAGGCCGTGGGCGGACTGGACGGCAATTGGGGCCAACTGGGAAATCAGTTTGTAGGCGTGTTGATTGCCTGGGGATTCGCGCTGGTCGGAACGATCGTGCTGCTGAAGATTGTGGATATGATTACGGGCGTGCGCGTGACTGAAGAACAGGAAGTCCAAGGCCTGGACGTGACGCAACACGGCGAAGAGGCTTATAACCTGGAGGCGTAGATCTTGACTTTTAAGGAAAGCCGGCAAGCGAGCGTCAGG
>DATDGF010000055.1:0-13831 GCA_036522195.1 Candidatus Acidiferrum sp.
CCACGTGAAAGACCATGCATCCCGGCGCGGTTTGATCTTGATGGTCAACAAGCGCCGCCGTTTGCTGGACTATCTCAACCGTCGCGACCCGGATCGGTACCGCGAGATTGTTGAACGTCTTAGCCTGCGCAAGTAATCGCCATCGATTTTCATTACAACCGGGGCGATATCCACTGCGTTCTCAAGAACTGGCATATTCCACACGGAGTCTGTCGTCAGGCATCCGGCTGATTTAGTGCCGGAGTTTCTCGGGGTGTAGTCCGTCGCGTCTAGTCCGTCACTCAGTTTTCTCGCCTCCTTTCTTCCTCGTGGATGGCCGCATCGCGGCCGATGTGCCAGAAATGCTCCGCCCCAGTGCCGAGCCAAAGGAAATCATTGCTTATGTCTGAAAACACAATTACACCCGCACCCCATCAGGTGACCGTCGAAGTGGGAGGACGCCCTCTCATCCTCGAAACCGGAAAAATCGCCAAGCAGGCCAATGGCGCCATCACTGCACGTTACGGCGACACCATCGTCTTGACCACCGCTTGCATGGCCTCGCAAATGAACGATCGCGACTTCCTGCCTCTCACCGTGGACTACCGCGAAAACACCTACTCCGCTGGAAAAATCCCCGGTGGCTTCTTCAAGCGCGAAGGTCGCCCCTCTGAGAAAGAAGTCCTTACCTCCCGCTTGATTGACCGCCCCATGCGCCCGCTTTTCCCCGAATCCTGGCGCAATGAAACGCAAATCGTCTCCATGGTTCTCTCCGCGGACAGCGAAAATGACCCCGACGTCATCGCCGTTACCAGTGCCTCCGCTGCGGCTTACTGCTCCGATCTTCCGTTTGAGAAGCCCATTGCTTGCGTCCGCGTCGGCCTGCTCGACGGCCAGCTGGTCATCAACCCCACCGTCGCCGACCAGAAGAAGAGCTTAATGAACATCGTCATCGCCGGCACCGAAGAGGCCATCGTCATGGTGGAATCCGGCGCCCTCGAAGTCTCCGAAGAAGCCGTTGCGGACGCCCTCGAATTCGGCCACGCGCAAATCAAGAAAATCGTTGCGGCCATCAAGGAACTTCACGCGAAGATTAAGCCAAAGAAAGTCGTCGTCCCGCCGCTGCCTTTCGATGAAGCCATCTACAAGGACCTCCAGAAAAAATACGGCGACCGCCTCCACGACGCGGTCAATACCGAAAAGCATCCCAAGAAAGAAAGCTACCATCTCATCGACGCTCTGAAAGACGAGATCATCAAGGCTATTCCCGAAGAGCCCAAGAAGGAAATGGACGAGAAGCGTACGCTCACCAAGCGCGCGTTTGAACGCCTCCGCGAGAGCATCTTCCGCGACGACGTTCTCAACAAGCGCCGCCGGCCCGATGGCCGCGCCTTTGACAAGATCCGCCTGATCACCTGCGAAGTCGGCTTGCTCCCTCGCGTCCACGGCTCCGCGCTCTTCACCCGCGGCGAAACGCAGGCGCTCGCCACTCTAACGCTCGGAACCAAGGAAGACATGCAGCGTCTCGACTTGCTCTTCGCGCAGGACCAGTTCAAGCGCTTTATGCTGCACTACAACTTCCCGCCCTTCAGCGTCGGTGAAGTGAAATTTCTTCGCGGCCCCGGCCGCCGCGAAATCGGCCACGGCGCACTCGCCGAGCGCGCTCTTGCGAATCTGCTCCCCGCTGAAGAAGAGTTTCCGTACGCCATGCGCCTGGTCTCCGACATTCTGGAGTCCAATGGTTCCTCTTCGATGGCCACTGTCTGCGGCGGTTCGCTCGCCCTGATGGACGCCGGTGTGCCTCTCAAGGCGCCTTGCGCGGGTATTGCCATGGGTCTCGTCGTTGGCGAGGACCACAAATATTCCATCCTCACGGACATCGCCGGCGCGGAAGATCACTACGGCGACATGGACTTCAAGGTCGCCGGCACACGCAACGGCATCACCGCGTTGCAGATGGACATCAAGGTCCTCGGCATCAGCATCCAGATGATGCGCGAAGCCCTCGCCCAGGCCAAGAAAGCCCGTCTTGAAATTCTCGACACCATGGAAAAAACGCTCAGCGAAGGCCGCAAGGAAATCTCCGCCTACGCTCCGCGCCTCTTCAAGTTGAAGATCCCTCAGGACAAGATCCGCGACCTCATCGGTCCGGGCGGCAAGAAAATCCGTTCCATCATCGAAGCCACCGGCGTCAAGATCGACGTCCTCGAAGACGGCACCGTGCACATCTTCTCCACCAGCGGAGCCGGCGGCGACGCAGCCCTTCAAATGGTCCGCGACGTCACCGCCAGCGCCGAAATCGGCAAAACCTATCTCGGCAAGGTCGTTCGCCTCGCGGAATTCGGCGCTTTCGTCGAACTCTTCCCCGGCACCGACGGCCTCCTGCACATCAGCGAAATCTCCGAGCATCGCATCCGCGACGTTCGCGACGAGCTGAAACTCGGCGACCAGGTCCTCGTAAAGGTCCTCTCCATCGAGGGCAACAAAGTCCGCCTCTCCCGCAAGGCGCTCATCAAGGAAGCTCGCGACAAGCAGCAAAAAGCCGCCGCCAGCGGTGGCAGTTCCTCCTCCGGAAGCGGCGAAGGCAACGGCGGCGACTCCGGCCTCCACGAATAACCTTTAAACTTCTTATTCAAAAACGGATTTTGTCTGGGCGGACTTCGGTCCGCCCGTTTTTTTTCGAGCCTCGGGAAGAATCTGATCCAAGCCGCGTCTCTCAGGGTGTTAGCGCATCTAGCCTGCCAAGGCCAACTATTGACATGAGGCTCCAGTAGGTGTACGTTTGGATGGTTCGAACTGTACATCAAAGAATATGGCGAAAATCAATTCAATCCGCGGCATAGTGGTCTCTGTTCTCCAGGCACGCTCTAACTTTGCCGAACTCCTTCGTCGTGTCGAGCAAGAGCGTCAATCGATGGTGATTGAAAAACGCGGCACTCCCCGGGCCGTCCTGCTCAGTATTCGGGATTACATCCGCCTCGCTTCACCTGAACCTGAGGTTTTGCAAGCCATTGGTGTGGAATCCCGTCGCAAGGGAACCGACGCGCTCACTTCCGCTCAAATCGACCGAATCATCAAGGCCGCGCGTTCCAAGAAACTACGGCGTTAATGCTCGCTCTCCGGCTGGTCCTGGACACCAACGTCCTCGTTTCTGCGGCCCTGAAGCCGGATGGTTTGCAGCGCACTGTTCTCCTGTTGGCGCTGGCGAGGCCTGCGCGGCTGTACGTATCCGCTCTGATTCTCGCGGAATACAAAACTGTCCTATCTCGTGCGGAACTCCAAATTCGCAAAGGCTTGCGGCATCGCTTCCTTCAGCTCATCAATAGCCACGCCCATCTGGTTAGGCCCGTCCGGCGTCTCTCGATCACGCCCGACCCGGACGACAATATTTTCCTGGAATGCGCCGACTCCGCCCGGGCAGACTACCTGGTAACAGGGAACCAGCGTCACTTGCTGCGATTTTGGAAACAAACGAAGGTCATCACCTCTCGCGAGTTTCTCGACCTCGTTGCCCCCCATTTGCTTTCCTAAACGAAGAGGCCCCCGATCCAATCGGGGACCTCTTTCCGAACTCTTCTCTGTGCTCTCTGTGTTAATTTCTTCTTTTTCCTTACGTCTTTACATCCCTACTTCATTACCTCTGCCTTCTCGCAATGCACCGCATCCAGCGCCCCCCAAAGCGCATCCAGCGCCTCGTTCGTCGTCGCCAGAATCTCCTCCTCGTTTCCCTCCGCATGCTCTTCCAACCATCCGCGCCACGCCGCGCGATGAACCTTGTCCGCTTCCTCATGCACCGTGAAGTACGCCAGTCCTTCCGCCTTAGTCACCCCGTAGAAACTCTTCAGACCATCAATCTTCGTCGTGGCAATCTCCGGCACCTGTGCCTCATAGGCATAGAGCGCCGCCACCGCTTCGGCCACCGGCCGGTCCCCGCAAATCTCCCGGAATTTCTGCACCACCGTCTGCGTTCCCGGCAGGGAAGGACAGCAGGTAATGTCATCCTCGCCCACTCCCACGGCCGCCGCAAAATCCCTCCACAGCTTCGGATGCGACCCCGCGGGGTCCTCTTCCTCCGCCAGGTTCTCCCGGATCAATCCCTGCAGCGGACCTTCCGTGCGCGCCGCCAGCACCCGCAAGTGTTTCGGAAACGCTTCCACATGCCGGTAGTACTGCGCCGCATACAACTGCAGCGCCTCGCGGCTCAACTTCCCCGCCTGCCAATCCTGATAAAACGGGTGTTTCAGCAAACTCTTCTCCGCAATCGACTCATCGATCCTCGCCAGCAATGCCGAGCGCTTTGCGCTCGCGCCTGAATTCGTGTTCGCCATGGTCGTTCTCCTCGGCACCAGCGCCACCCAATCTGCGGGCGGCACCCATCCAAAATGGTGTCGCGCATTGTAGCAAACTTTCTCGTTGATTGCTGAGGCCCGCTTTTTTGCGGGCAGGGTAGGGTAGGGCTAGCCGAGCGCCTTTTCCGCCATCGCGCGGTCGCGGACCTTGCTCTCGAAAGCCTCGCCGATCTGCCGGATCAGCGTGCCACGCGAAAACGGTTTCTGCAGCACGAACGCCTTCTCCAGAATCTGCCTGCTACAGGTGTCCTGCTCCAGGTACCCGGACATGTACACAATCTTTAAGCTCGGAAAATCGGCTTTCAGCGTCTTGGCCAGCTCCGTCCCATGCATCTTGGGCATCACTACGTCCGTCAGCAGCAGCTGAATCGAGCCACCCAGCCGTTTCGAAACTTCCAGTGCCTCTATCCCGTCCTTGGCCGTGAGCACGCTGTAGCCGGACATCTGCAGGAACTCGCACGCCAGGGATCGCACCTCATCCTCGTCTTCCACAACCAGTATGGTTTCCGTTCCGCGCCTCGAGCTTCCTGGCACGCGCTCGCGTGAATCCTCTTCTTCTTTTCCGACCGCCTGCGGCAGGTAAATCTCAAACCGAGCGCCATTCCCTGGCGACGACTCCACCCAGATAAATCCGCCGCTCTGCCTCACGACGCCATACACCGTGGCCAGACCCAACCCGGTCCCTTTCCCCTGTTCCTTGGTCGTAAAAAATGGCTCGAAGATCCGTGACATCGTCGCGGCGTCCATTCCATGCCCGGTGTCCGTGACCACCAGCTGCACATACTTGCCGGGCCGCAGCGGCGGCCGCGCATGCGCATGGCTTTCATCCACTTTCATTCTTTGCGTCTCAATCGTCAGTTTCCCGCCCTGCGGCATGACGTCGCTGGCATTCACCGTCAGATTCAAGAGTACCTGCTCGAGCTGCCCTGGGTCTGCCTTCACCCGCCCGAGCGAATCGCCCAGCCGGAAGTTGAATTCGATGTCCTCGCGCACCAGCCGCCGCAGCATTTTGCTCATGTCCGCAACCAGCGTATTCAAGTCAAGAATTCTTGGTTGCAGCACTTGCATGCGGCTGAACGCCAGCAGTTGACGCGTCAGGGAAGCCGCCCGGTCCGCCGTCTTCATGATCTGCCGAGTACTGCCGTAAAAAGCGTCCGTCGGCTTCATCCGGTCGACCAGCAGTTCGCCATGGCCCTTGATCACCGTCAGAAGATTGTTGAAGTCGTGCGCCACTCCGCCCGCCAGCCGTCCCAGCGCTTCCATCTTCTGCGCCTGCCGCAGCTGCTCTTCCAGCTGCTCTCTCTGTGCCTCGTTCCGCTGCAGCGTGCCTCGCATGCCGTCAAACGCGCGCGTTACCTCCGCCAGTTCATCTCCTCCACGCGCTTCGATGGGGCGCGAAAAGTCGCCCTCTTGCAGCGCATGCACTCCTTCCAGCAGCACTGCCAGCGGTCGCGTAAAGGTATCCGAAATCAAGTACACCAACGTCCCTCCGGCCAGCACCGCCACCAACCCCAGCCCCAGAAGCAGATCGTTGAGCCGCGCCAGGTACGCTGCCGCCTCCTTGTACGATTTGAGAATGACGAGGTTTGTCGTGGGCAGCGAACCAGGAGTGAGGTCGACCGAACTCACGAAGAATTTCTCGCGCTCGATGTACAGCTCTTGCCCGCTGGGATCGTCCTGAAGCTGGTTTAGAACCTCTCGCTCCTGCAGCGGAGGAAGCGTGCTCACCACCGCATCTTTGCCATACCGGATGAGAATCTGGCCCGATGAAATTCGGCCCAGATCGCTGGCCGCCCGCGAGTCCATGGACCTGCCCACCACCACGGTGCCCAGCAGATTGTTTTTCAATGGTGGGCCATCGTAAAACCGCTGCAGCACTACCTGATAGGCATTATTGCCGTTGATCCACCAAGCCGTGTTATTTCCGCTGCTCAGTGAGCGCCGAAGCATCACCTCAGCGGTCGCCGTTGGAAATGCGCTGCCAGTCGAGTGCAAGGAAACGATATGGCCCTTCTTGTCCGCAAGGGCCAGCATGTTGCAGTCATCTGATTTCCACGGGTCCGCATTCGCATCCTCGATCGCCGTGGTGTCCCCGTTTCTCATATACGCCACCTAGGCCAGCAAATCGGCCGTGCGGCTCAGCGCCATCTGGTGCTGGTGTTCCGTCACTTGAAACATCAGCGTGGCGTTGCGCGCATCCTGCTCCACCTGGTGCTGCATCTGCACTTCCGCGCTTCGTCGCACCACTAGCAGCGTGGCGCAGGTAAGTCCCGCGGAGAGCATTACAAATGAGACTAGGAGCTTGGTGCGTAGCCGCAGATTCGCCACACTCGCAGCCCGCGAACGTGAAAAGAGGCCACCCCAGACAGTTCTGCCCCACAGCGCTGTCAATTTCATGAGGGCGGCAGGTTAGCACCTTCGCGCGGGGAACCTAAATGGGCGAGCAGTACTACCGCGTAGGTACTTTAGACTCATCAAAAAAGCATCAATTACTTGGGAAAATGAGAAAAGGCGCTATTCTGCGGCTTTACAGCGTTAAGGCAAAGTCAGGGCCGGTGCGTCAGTTTCCGATAACGCCTGCTTATCGGCACGTTCTCGTTGGGCACTCACTTGGCGCATTGGTAGCGCGCCTCTACGCAGGGCGATACCCAGACGAAGTAGCGGGTGTGGTTTTTGTCGATCACGCGGCGCATCTCGGTGTGACGTTCATCGCCCATCCCCATGACGATACGACGGCTCCTCCCCCTCCGCCGCCTCCGACGCCTTCAAATTCCCAGCGGCGGAGGACCAATTGGGATAGAGAGCGATCCAAACTTCAGTAAGTTATCCTCCCGCGATCGCGAGCTTCATCTTTGGGCCATGTCCCAGACCCGAAATCAAACCGCTCTACAATCCAATGTCGGTATAAGCCAGGAATGTACTGCGGAAGCCGACGCCGTCGCCAAGGAACACAGTCACCCGCTCGGGGACAAGCCGCTCGTCGATGTCAGCACGGACGAGTTCCGCAGTCCCGACTACGACAAATTGCAGCTGAATCTGCTGTCCTTGTCGCAAAACAGCAAGCAGCTCATCGCGCAAAAGAGTGGGCATTTCGTCATCATCGACAGGCCCGATGTTGTCATAGATGGGATCAATCAAGTCGTACAGTCAATCCGCAACAACGCCAAGCTCTAGAACAACGCTCTACCGCAGAATTAAATTCGCTGAGAAAGAAGTCTTGGCCAGTCCACTCAGTGTAAACGCGCTAACCGGAAGCTGACCTACTGCCCGGTCAGGAGCCGGCGCCGTGCACCCGCTCAATGTCCGCCCCCACTCCGCGCAGCTTCTCCACAATCCCCTCGTACCCTCGGTCAATGTGATACACCCGCTCGATCGTCGTCTCCCCGTTCGCCACCAATCCCGCCAGCACCAGCCCCGCGCTCGCCCTCAGATCCGACGCTTGCACCGTTGTCCCCGACAACTGTGCCGGCCCGTGCACCACCGCCGTGTGCCCATCAATCGAAATATTCGCCCCCATTCGAATCATTTCGCTCGCATGCAGGAACCGATTCTCAAAAATCTTCTCCGAAATCACCGACGCCCCCTCCGCCTGCGTCGCCAGCGCCATATATTGCGCCTGCATATCCGTCGCAAACCCCGGATACTCTTCCGTCGCCACATCCGATCCCACCAATTTCTTCGCACCCCGCACGCGTAGTGTGGTTTTATCCACAATCTCGATTGGTACTCCCGCCTGCCCCAGTTTCGCAATTACCGCCCCCAGGTGCCCCGGTTCGCAATGCGTAATCGTCAGGTCCCCGCCAGTAATCGCCCCCGCCACCAGAAACGTCCCCGCCTCAATCCGGTCCGGAATTACCGTATGCTCCGTCCCACGCAATTTCCCCACTCCTCGAATCCGCAGCGTCGACGTCCCATCCCCGCAAATCTCCGCCCCCATTTTCCTCAACATCACCACCAGATCTGTCACTTCCGGCTCCCGCGCGACATTCTCCAATAGCGTCTCCCCGTCTGCCAGCGCCGCCGCCATCAAAATATTTTCCGTCCCCGTCACCGTAATTTTCTCGAAATGAATCCGCGCGCCCTTCAACCTTCTGCCTCTATCTCCATTCCCTCGCACCTTCGCCTCGATGTATCCGTGCGAAGTCGTGATTTCCGCCCCCATCTGTTCCAGCGCCTTCAAATGCAAATCGATCGGCCGGGCCCCGATCGCGCATCCTCCGGGCAGCGAAACGCGCGCCACTCCTTTCCGCGCCATCAGCGGTCCCAGCGTCAGGATCGATGCTCGCATCGTTTTCACCAGCTCGTACGGCGCCTCCGCATGATTCAAGCTCGGAGCCTCGATCACGTAATCGTTCGCCGGCACCTCCGCCACCGAAACCTTCGCGTCCATAAACGCCAGCAGCTTGCTCATCGTGATCAGGTCGCGCACCTTCGGGATGTTGTGCAGCGTCACCTTCTCCGCCGTCAGCAACGCCGCCGCCATCACCGGAAGCGCCGAATTCTTCGCCCCGCTGATCGCCACCGTCCCCCGCAGCGCCTTCCCGCCCTGAATCAGAAACTTATCCATTCCGCCTCTCGCCTCTCCCTCGTAGCCGCGGCCCTAATGCGGCCGTACCTTGGAGTGCGGCAGCACAGCTGCCGCTTTTCCGTCATCTACAGTCTTCTCCGTGCCCTCTGCGTCCTCTGTGTTAATTCCTTTTCTTCATTCCCCCGTCGCCTCTCTCAAATCCCCTCTCCCAGCTTTCAATGTTTTCCTCGCCTCCACTGGCCCCATCTTCATCTTCAACATCACCAGCGCCACCCTCATATCGTGTCCCGCAGCCCGCAATGCATGTTCCGCCGCGGACACACTCCCCCCGCTAGCTTCCGCCAGGATTCGCATTGCCCGCCCCGCAAGCTTCTCATTCGTCAGCATCATGTCGATCATCAAGTTCTCATACACATGTCCCAGCCTCGCCATTACCGCTGTACTCAGCATGTTTAACACCATCTTCTGCGATGTCCCCGCCTTCAATCGCGTCGACCCCGTCAGCACCTCCGGCCCCACTTCCGGCGCAATCACAATCTTCGCCAGCCGTCCCATCGGCATCCGTAAATTTGATGTCACCGCCACCGTCATTGCCCCGCGCCTCCGCGCAAACCGCAGCGCCCCCAGCACATACGGCGTCGTTCCGCTCGCCGCAATTCCCACCACCACGTCCTTCCGCCTCATTCGAATCGCCCGCAAATCCCGCTCCCCGTTCCGCTCCGAATCCTCCGCCCCTTCCACCGCTCGCGTAATCGCCCGCCTACCCCCCGCAATCAACGCTCGCACTAGCTTCGGCGAAATCCCAAACGTCGGCGGACACTCTGCCGCATCCAGCACGCCCATTCGCCCGCTCGATCCCGCCCCCACATAAATCAGTCGCCCGCCCTTTCGAATCCCTGCAACAATCGCATCCACCGCCCGCGCAATCGCCGGAATCTCCCGCCCCACCGCCGCCGCTACTCTGCCATCCTCGCGGTTCATCAACCGCACGATCTCCAGCGCCGTCATCCGGTCGAGCTTCTTCGACGCCGCATTTCTTTGTTCCGTGTTTCTCCGTTCCTTGTTTCGGGAGGGCATCAAGGCATTATACAGACCGCCGAAAAGCTCACGCAGCACAGCCACTCTTGGCTGTGCGCTTCAGACACGTGCAACCGGCTTAGCAACACACTCTCAACCGAGCGAATCTCTTTGTCAAAAATCAGTTATGTTAGGGAAGCTTCGAAACGGAATACCTGGAACCCATGTCGATAGACGTTCTAAAAAAGCTTTTCGAGCAGCATTTCCACGCGCCTGCATCGCGCCTCCAGCCGCTCCAGGGCGATCTCGGCGGCTCCGGGCGCAAAATCATCCGTCTCTCCAACGAAAAATCCACCGCCATCGGCATCCTCTACGGCGTCCGCGAGGAAAACGTCGCCTTCCTCGAATTCTCCAAACATTTTCGTCGCCACGGCCTCCCCGTCCCGCAAATCTTCGCCGAAGACCTCTCCCACGGCGCCTATCTCCAGGAAGACCTCGGCGACAACACGCTCTACGAATTCCTCTCCAAAAATCGCACCGGCGCGGACATCGCGCCCGAAGTGATAGAAGCCTATCGCAAAGTCGTCGCCGTCCTGCCGCGCTTTCAGATCGAAGCCGGCGTCGATCTGGACTACAAAGTCTGTTATCCCATCTCCAGCTTCGATCGCCAATCCATCGCCTGGGACCTCAACTATTTCAAATACTATTTTCTCCGCCTCGCCGGCATCCCGTTCAACGAGCAAGCCCTTGAAGACGATTTCGGCCGCCTCACCGATTTCCTCCTCAGCGCCCCGCGCGATTACTTCCTCTATCGCGACTTCCAATCCCGCAACATCATGCTCCGCAACGGCAATCCCTTTTTCGTCGACTATCAAGGCGGTCGCAAAGGCGCTCTCCAATACGACATCGCCTCTCTCCTCTACGACGCCAAGGCCGACCTGCCTCCCGAACTCCGCCAGCAACTCCTCGATCACTTTCTCGACCGCCTCGCCGGTTTCATCGAGCTCGATCGCGAAGCTTTCCTCCAGTATTACTACGCCTACGCTTATGTTCGAATCATGCAAGCCCTCGGCGCTTACGGCTTTCGCGGCTTCTATGAACGCAAAGCCCATTTCCTCCAAAGCGTTCCCTACGCCCTGAAAAATCTCCGCTGGCTGTTGCATAACGTGCGGCTACCCATCGAGCTGCCCACTCTGGTGGCTGCATTTCATAGCATGCTGGCCTCGGAAAAATTGCAAGCCCTCGCTGCGGAAAC
This sequence comes from Candidatus Acidiferrum sp., assembly GCA_036522195.1. Classification (GTDB taxonomy): domain Bacteria; phylum Acidobacteriota; class Terriglobia; order Acidiferrales; family UBA7541; genus Acidiferrum. Next base: position 11,129 of record DATDGF010000055.1, read on the forward strand.
CCAAAATCTAGTCGTGCGCATTTTCAGTTTTTCTTTTCACCAGTCCCTGCCCACCGACGAAACCGGAAATGGCGGCGGCTTCGTCTTCGACGGCCGCAGCCTCCCCAACCCCGGCCGTCAAGAACAATTCAAATCCCTCACCGGCAAAGACGCCCCGGTCATCGAATATCTCCAGCAACAGGAAAGCGTCCACCAGTTCCTGGCCAGTGTCATGTCGTTGGTAGACGCCTGCATCACCACCTATCAGCACCGCCACTTCAAAAATCTAATGGTCTCCTTCGGCTGCACCGGCGGCCAGCACCGCTCCGTCTACCTCGCCGAACAATTAGCCAAGCGCCTCCGCCCCCGCGCGGGCCTCGAAGTTGTCCTCCGCCACCTCGAACTCGAGAAAATGGACAAGTGATGGTTTTCCGATGAAAGCCATGATCCTAGCCGCTGGCCTAGGCACCCGCCTTCGCCCGCTAACCGACACCCGCCCCAAAGCCCTAGTCGAAATCAACGGCCGCACCCTCCTCGAAATCACCCTAACCCGCCTCCGCACCTTCGGCATCTCCGAAGTCATCCTCAACGTCCACCACCTAGCTAGCCAAATCATCGACTACCTGCGCTCCAAAAATAATTTCAATCTGCGGATCGAAATCTCCCGCGAAGACGACCTCCTTCTCGACACCGGCGGCGGGCTCAAAAAAGCCGCCTGGTTCTTCCTCGAAGATCCAAAGAATCTCGACGAACCCTTCCTCCTCCACAACGTCGACGTCCTCAGCTCCATCGACTTCACCCCTATGCTCCAATTCCACAAAGATCATCACGCCCTGGCCACCCTCGCTGTCCAATCCCGCGAATCCGGGCGCCAACTCCTCTTCGACGACCATCTCCAACTGTCCGGCCGCCGCGCCGGACGTGACCACGCTCCCGAAATCGTTCGCTCATCCGATCAATTGAAAGCCCTCGCCTTCTCCGGCATCCACCTGATCTCCCCCCGCCTCCTCCCCCTTCTCACCGAACAAGGCCCTTTCTCCATCGTCGATTCCTACCTCCGCCTCGCCGCCCAATCCCACCCCATCCTCGCCTTCCGCGTCGACCAATACTACTGGCGCGACCTCGGCCGCCCCGCCGACCTCACCCAAGCCGCCCTCGACCTGCAGCAAAACTCCCTTCTTTAGCCTTTGAACCTGCGAGGTGTACAATTGCATCATTCTGGTGCATACTGGTGTTATGAGCGCTACAAACAAGACCGTCCGTCAAAGCGTCAGCCTTCCCGCAAAGATTGCCGCCCGGGTTCGCACTCTTGCGAGGACCCGCCGGCTCAGCTCCAACCGCATGCTTGTCGAACTCATCGAGAACGGCATCGAAGTCGAAAAGCGCAAGCAGCAGGAATTCTTCGAACTAGCCGAGCGTTTCCGCAACACCACCGACCCGAAAGAAGCCCAGCGCCTTGGCGATAAGCTGGGCCGCATGGTTTTCGGCGGCTAATTTCTAAGTGGTTTCCGTAGCTCCGACACGGCACCGCAAACCCCACTACTGTCATTCCGAGCGAAGCAGGCCGACGCTTTTTCTTCCCATCTCGCTCCCGCGAGATGGTCGGCCTGCGCAGTCGAGGAATCTCTCTTCGCCTTGGGGTTGAGGGGCAGGCTCGGGTGGGTAGAGGTGGTCGTGGTTGCCGTTGACGGAATTGCAGATGGCGTTGCGCCAGCCGTGGGCGCTGAAGGCGTTGATGTATTCGTGCTGGGCGAGACGGATGGACTGGAGGAGCGTTTGCGCCAGGTAGGCGACGGTGCGGGCGGTTCTGGGTTTTATATCGCCGCGAACGACGGCGGGGATGAGGCGAGCGAGGCGGCGCTGAGATCGCAGGCGGAGAGGCAGTCGGCGGAGAAGAAGTAGGCTAGGTCCTTGCCGAGCGTTTCTGTAGCGCGGGCTTCATTTTGAGCATGGTCGAAGCAGAAGTGGGAATGGTTGGCGGTGCGTGGAGTCCGGCAACGGCGGCCATCGGAGAAAGTAAAAGTACATTGGGATGCGTGGTCGTTCTTATGCGTGACCGCAAAGCGGTCAAGGAATTGACTTTCCACCAGACTGCCGCCTGCTTGCTTATAAACGGCAAACCCTGGGACGGCAAACCCCTTTAGAATGAACACTTACAAGGGCAATAATATATTTGACGAATCAAAGAGAAGTGGCGCATTATTCAGGTCGGCGGGGGGTGTTGTGTCCCGCAAACTGAAAACTCTTTGGGAGATTATGAAGCCACTCCTTATAGGAAGAATCACCGCGCTATTCGCTTATCTTGGTCAGGTGTCCCAAGTGGCTTCTACCGCCGCTCCAATCCTGCAAGTTCCCAATCCGTGGCGTCAAGAATTTTCAAACATGGTGTCGGTTGAAATTGCGTTCTTAAGTAAAGACCTCGATCTTCCAGAATCTTTTGATGCCGTATTGCGTTTCCAAAAAGAACTCGCAGACGATACGTCGGTCACTCACGCTGAATTGTTATGGAAGTTTCATTGCTTGCGGCAATTATTGCAAAGCGAAATGATGAAACACTTCTATCTTTCCGTCCCAGATAATTTGGCGATGTACTACGAGAAGGACAAGCCGCTTGGCGAGAAAGTCTATGATTCATTTTCAGCGGCCAGGTTTGACCTGTCCCAAGCAGGTACTTCTTTGGCGTGCGGCTGTAAAACTGCGGCAGCCTTTCACCTGATGAGAGCG
>DATDGF010000056.1:0-14253 GCA_036522195.1 Candidatus Acidiferrum sp.
TGTTAATTCTGGCCGGACTTCCCTTCTATCGCCGCTGGAACCGGTCGGCTTCAGCTGGCAATTCGCCCGGAATCCAGCCGTCGTGAGAGAAAGAGATGTGCCAGCATTTCACCGGCAAGGAGCGCCGCTCCGGGGGCTAGCACCCACGCGAATAAGCCAACAAACAAAGCGCCGAACATGATGTTATGGGCGAGGCGATCATTGAACATGGCCATAACCGGAAGCGCTACAAGGAAGAAAACCAAATAGGGGAGCACGGGAAAAACGATAGAAGCCATAGCCGCGCGTCGTGAGCCGCCCGCCCGATTTGACAGATAAGCTCCCATCGCACCGATCACCGGCAAGGACAACAGCCAGGGAAGATAAATCACCGCGACAGGAGCGACGAGCGACCACCCGCTCTTTCGGGATACCAGCCATGGATTCGGACCAAAAACCTGGATCAGCATGAGCAAGCCCATTGACAGCAGAAGTGTCACTAAGGCGGGAAACCAAAACTGCTTGACGCGACCCGTCATGAAGTTCTCCTTCGACTTTGCGATCTGAATTCCTCTACTCAGATCTTGCCAGTCTGTCACTTGAGATAGAGCGAGCCGGACACAAGCCTCTTCGCTTATGCCCTGCTCGCACAATTCCGCGCAGGCGTCCTCAAGATGCGCCGCGAGTTCTTCAATCACCTCGCTGCGTTCCTTCGGTTCAAGAACGAGGCCAGCGAGGTGGCTGCGGACGAGCGCGGTCCAATCAGGCATTTGCCACCTGCGTTCTCGGCGCCTTCAGAAACGATACGGCGCCCAATAAGAGTGCCAAGGCTGGCAAGGAAGACCAAAGAAATGTGACAAAAACGAAGTGGAACGGGTGCCGAATGATAAAACCGTTTCTTTCAAAGAATCCATGCCACATCGCATGCAAAAACATCAAGCTGAATATCGCGATTGGAGGAAACAGCCCGGCCGCGAGACGTATCAACCTTTCAGCTCTGAGAAGACGCGAGAGATACACGCCGACAGCCCCAAGCATGGGAAGGGTCAGGACCCACAGTAGGAATGGAATCATCAGGCGGACAGGTTGGAAACGGGGGATGCCGGATTCGAAGTTTGCACGCTGCAAGATCTGAAGCCATCCTATCGAAACGCTCACAGTGAAAAGACCGGGAGCCAAAAACTCTTCGCTCGCATTTCCGTGCTCTTCTCCCCGCGCTTGGCAGCAGAAATCTCTAGCTCGGGCCAATCATCCACCTGGCTGAGGGCCTCTCGATGGCTTTAGACTCGCAGTACCCCTTGGCTCGTTGCTCTTTGTAGAACTCCTCGAAGTGCCCAGCCAGCTCTGCAACTACCTCGTCTCAGCTGTTCTGGGGTAAGTCCCGATGTGTCCAGACGCTCCGAAACCAGCGCTTCCCAATCAGGCATTGGCCACCCTCTTAAGCTGGCGTAAAGCCTCGAAAAGTTGTGACCATTCGTGTCGCAAAGGGACAAGCTTTCTCTTCCCGGCAGGTGTGAGCCGGTAACAGCGCCGGCGTCGGCCGTTGCTCCCGGTTTCCCACACGCCCCGAATCCACCCGCGCTTTTCCACGCGGTACAGCATGGGATACAAGGCCGCGAGCGTGAAGCGAAGCGCGCCCTTGGTTTGCTGCTCGATGCGTTGAGCCAATTCGTAGCCGTGTAGCGGGCTGGCTTCGAGGATGCTGAGAACCGCAAGTTCCGCCGTGCCGCGCTTGATTCCTGCTCCAATCATAGGTCGCTCTCTTACATATAAGATTCTTATATATGAGCCCCGGATTGTCAACACGGCAAAAAAAGATGGTTGTTCAAACACAAAACCCGGGGGCAAGATCTAAATGGAGGCGGCGCGGGCGGAAGATGTTTGCGCGCTGATCGGCAAGATTGCGAATTCCGCTTCGCGGGAAACTTCGATGGCCGGCTGAAACAGTTTGGCAAGCGCTTCGATCCCGGTAATCAGTCGCGGCCCGGGACGCGAAAAATAACTGTTGGCTTCCAGCGCGTACACGCGGCCGTTGCGCACCGCGGGAATAGCGTTCCACTCTTCAGGAAAGGCCATCGACTTGTACTCGTCGCGCGCTTGCTGAGCGCCATAACCGCACGGCGCGATCAGCAAAATCTCCGGCGCCGCCTCGATCACATCTTCCACGGCAATTCGAAACGAAGGTGTGCGCGCGCTGCCAAAAACGTCTTCCCCGCCGGCGCGGTGAATCATTTCGGGCACCCAGTGCCCGCCAACATAAAACGGCTGCAGCCACTCAAGAAACGCGACGCGCGGACGTTCCGCTGCAGGATCCAATTGTTTCTCCAACTCGCCAAGTCGCGTCCCAATCTGCTTCAACAACGCCTCCGCCTGTGGCCCGCCACCGGTTTCCTCCCCCACCCACAGAATGTCGCGCCAAACGTCTCCCAAATCCTGCGGATTCAGGCACAGCACTTCCGGCCGCCGGTCAAAACGCATCAGCGCCGTCGCCAAATCATCCGGCGAAGCCGCGCAAACATGGCACAAGTCCTGCGTAACGATCAGGTCCGGAGCCAGCGCTTCTAACACCTCGGTGTCCACTGCATACAAACTTTCCCCGCGGTGCACATACTCCCGCACAAGCGCGTCAATCTCCGCAGGAGTTGCATCGTGCGGCAGCCGCGAATGAATGACCACCGTCCTCGTCCGCGCGTTCCACGGGAAATCGCATTCGTGGCTCACACCCACGATTTCCCGGTCCAATCCCAGCGCAAACAGGATCTCCGTAGCCGATGGCAGCAGTGAAACGATCCGCATGGTCGAGAAATGTACCACATTGTGAAACTGACGAGAGCGAGAACTTCTGATAGAGAGTGAATGCTTTGGGGCGAAATCAGCTCCAAGTGAAAAGCACCTCGGCACAGCTGACACCCTCCCTGGCGAGTCAGTTCCGATTATCCGTGTCGCCGAGTAGTCCGTTCAATCGGGTGAGGAATTGGATCGTTGTTCTCATCTTGACTACCGCGCTGCAGGAGAAATAGTTGAGCGTCCTTCCACTACCTTGACACTTTCAGGTCTGCGCACCCTTCGCGGCCTCGCGAAAAAAAAATGACGAGGGCTCAGGCTCGATCGCACTTGCTCAAATCCTGAGCCCGTTCTCCCAGCTCTTGTGAGACAACTCTTAGTTATTTCCCGAACTCATCGATCCGGACGTACCACTGTGACTTTTCGTAGCGGCTTCCAGAACGGTCGATCTAGACAGTGGGATTGTGAACACGTGCTCGGCTGTTTGAATCTTGTTGAGGAGATGCTGGTCCCCAACTTGCTGGAACGTCACGCTTGGCTGCTCGGGGCGCGTTTTGTCGGCGACCTCGCTCGAGAAGACCATAACCGCGACGCCGTTTTCAAAGCTGCTGATCACCAGTCCCCTTTTGTTGTTATCACTGATGCGGTTGACCCTGTAAGTTCCCGCCGGAAGTGTTTTTCCCGCCGCGACGAACTCGTAGGGGATGTTGACGACGATTTGATCCACGGGCTCACCCTTGGCGGTAAGCGCCAGCGCAGCCAACCCAAAAAACGCACTCAGAATTCGCACGCAATGCTTTCTCATCATTTCTCCTTTGTGACGTTTGAAATGATTTCGATAACCGCCGCATTCCGAGCCGTTGCCGTCTTGGCTGCTTCAGATATCGTTTAAACAATCATCCTCAATACGCCTACACCTTATGAGACGCGCCGCTCGCTTCAAAGTCACAGCCTCCGCCGTAATCGCAATGTCAATTTTTCCTCACCCGCGAAGCTATTGTTTTGGCGCAGGTTAGCCGCCAATCTATCCCCTCGATTTGTTTCCCAGCTGAGCTCCAGGCCCTTCGCACACTGATAGGATCACTATTTCCCGCAACGCCGTTTCCGGCAACTGACGGAACCGCAGATGTATGCGATGTGACAGCGATGCGGCTCACTCAAAGAGCCGGTCACGCGGCCTGCGAGTTGGACCTTACCGACACGGCACACTCACTCTGTCGCTCAACGCTCCCATCAACGAAGTGCTGGAGAATCAGAGCAGGAACGGAATTCTGTCTCGGAGGGCGGGCTCTCCGCCGGAGAAAACCTGTAATGGCGGCGAAGCGAATCCTGACGTCCCTCTTCTTTATTGCGGCTTCACCTTGGCCCTGCTGGAGATTGGCTGCTCGATTGAAAGCGTTCCGGCCGAACGCCGGCGGCAGACGGAAGCTGCGCGAGAGGAATACGAGCACAAAAGCCAAGCGGAGTCGGCAGCAGCGCAGCGCCAAAGAGCCGAAGAGTTTCAGCGTCGGATCGCTGATCCTGACTCACTGTCGATTCAAGAGTCGGATGCCGAGATCGAAGCGTTGCGCTCACCGTCGTCGTTCAGACGGATAAGCGCTGCGGAAAAGCTCGGGGACGCAAAAGGTCCACGCGCCGTTAACGCGCTTATTGCCGCTCTTCGGACTGAGACGGATCCGGCGGCCTTCTCGGCGATTGTAGACGCCCTGTCCAATATCCACGATGCCCGGGCCGTCGATGCCTATGTCGATGCGCTATGGGCGCCGGGGATGCCGGACAATGCGCGCGAGCATGCGTTGAACGCGATTGTTGAGAATCGATCGGAATATAGGCTCGTCCCGCAGATCCGGCGGTTTTATGAGTCGCTCACGGACGCGTCAGTAAAGGCACGCGTGCGTCCGATCCTCGAACGGTACGGCAATTAAGCAAAGCTTCAGAGCAAGCGCTCCGGACATTTCCGCTAATCCAACTAACCGGCTAGTGGAGTCACTGTCGCGGTAGGGACGACCATCGCTGATCGCCCCCCGCGCAGATCCGTACGGGCGCGTTTACGCATACGGCTCTTACTGAGGATGAATAGCGGCGAAACACACTGCTTGCCACACACCGTGCAATCCCTGGGACATGCGCTTCCCGCTCTGTGTCGGACGCATGTGTGACTGAACGATGTTCTCCCCAGTCTGTGCCCTTCCCTCCCCGGCCTCCGCCGAAGGCTGCTGCCCTTCGTTGTTCGGCTGGTTCACCGGTACTACGGCACAGTCCGACTTCTCCTGTACGTTCATCCGCCGTGCGGTTTATGGCCTTCGCGGACCGGTCTTGGTCGGTTGACCAAGACGTGCAGGAGATCTCCCGGTTCTCGTGCAGTTTGTTTCGCCTGACAGCATACTGCGCCGTGCCGGAAGATGGTCGCAGCTCGCCCCGAACCATTTCCAGGCTCCGGAAATTCAGAAGAACTGTTGAGGCTGATAAAGCTCGCAATTCAAGTGGCATAGTTTTTGAAGCGGTCGAGGGACATTTGGGTATATTGGCCCACCTCGATGAGGTAGCCATCAGGATCGCGCATGTAACAACGCCATTCCCAACCATGATTGTCTAGCGGCTCGGTAAGGAAGACCGCTCCATTGGCGCGCCCGGCCCAGATGTCGGCGACGCGCAAGTTAAGGAAGCTGGTCACTCTGTTGAGTTCCGAAGGGGTTTCGAGGAGGACCTCCGGCTTGTCGGGAGTCGGGCCACCACCGGAATTGAGAATGATCCAGGTGTTAGCCAGCTTGATGTAGCAGGGATTTTCCGGCTAGATCACTTTTCCTCCAAGAATTCGGACGTAGAAGTCCTTCGATTTTTCCTGGTCCCTCACGGTGAAGAAATGGGTGACGAATCTGCCCGATGCGCCGATTGCAAACGAAGGGTTCTTCTGCGGTGCCTCCTGTGTAGAGCTGAAATCGATGGAGCGCATTGGGCGAGCTCCTGGGAGATGATCGTACATCTACTAGGCGAATTGGCAATCGCTGGCGTCAAGAGGCACTTTCGGCCAGCCGGACGGCGGCCCAATTTGCTAACTCAGCTCAAGTCTTGATTGACGCTCTTTTCGGAATGTCCGGCAAGCCGGCTTATTCATTCAAACAAGCCAGGACATGGCGGGGTGCCCAGATAATACGTTTTGCAGTATGCTGTCCGGCGAAACAAACTACCTTGGTTGGAAGCTGCGTGAGTGATTCAGGGATAACAGAGAGCTGAGCGTGACAACACGGCGAGAAGTTTTGAAGTATGCGGGGCTGGGAATGGGGGCGGCGGCGGCTTCAGTGTTAGGCGTGACGGTAGACGCTAACGTCGAAGCGCATGAGGCCCAGGCGCCGGCGAAGCCCGCACAGACAGAAGTCACCGACAAGAGCGGGAAGCGTCTGGCAGCGGGGGCGGAGATTGCGTGGACCAAGACACCGAAAAAGGACGCGCCAGCGGACGTGACGGTTGACCCGGCGAAACCAGCGCAGACGATCTTGGGATTTGGCGCCGCGTTTACCGATGCTTCGTGTTTCACGCTCTCGCGCCTGAGCGATAACGATCGCGCGAACCTCCTGCATACGATGTTCGGGCAGGATCAGCATGCCCTGAGCATGGGGCGCATTCCGATTGGCGCCAGCGATTACAGCACCGCCGCCTACAGCTACGACGACGGTGCGGCCGATCCGGAGTTGAAGCGCTTCAGCATCGACCACGACCGCGATTACAATTTACCGACGTTGCGCGCCGCGCTCAGCGCGAATCCCGATCTGTTCTTGTTCGCCTCGCCGTGGAGTCCTCCTGGGTGGATGAAGTACAGCAACTCGATGTTGGGCGGAAACATTCGCCCGGAAAATATTCCTTCCTACGCGCGATACCTGCAGAAATTCGTGGAGGCCTACGCGGCAGCGGGCGTCACTGTGCGCGCCGTCACCACTCAAAACGAGCTCGATGCGGATCAGGGCGGGCGAATGCCGGCGTGTCCGTGGCCGGAAGAGGACGAGGAGCGGCTGGTGCTCGCGCTCGGCCCGTTGCTCGAAGCAAGCGGCACGAAAATCTGGACGCTTGACCACAACTATAATTTGTGGGGCCGCGCCCTGGATCAACTCTCCAGGCCCCGCTTCAAGAAATACGTGAACACCGTGGCTTGGCACGGGTACTTGGGCAGTCCGGAGATGATGGCTAACGTAAAGCAGAGATTTCCGGACGTCGAAATGCATTGGACCGAAGGCGGGGATGACTACAAGTTCCCTGACTATTGGACCAACTGGTGCAAGTGGGGTGCGACGTTCAGCGGCATTCTGGCAAACGGCCCCCAGAGCATCACTACTTGGAATCTGGCTCTGGATGAGCGCGGGCGGCCCAACATCGGTCCATTCGATTGCGGCGGGCTGGTGCAGATTCATTCCGTGACGAAAGAAATCACTCAGCCGGGCTTGTATTGGGCGTTGGTGCAGTTTGCGCGGGCAATTCGCCGCGGAGCTGTGATTGTCGCTTCCCACGACGCCAACGGCGACGCACCGGCTGTGAACGGGGCACTGGTCGTTCAACCAGGACCATTACCGATTGGGGCGGGGATCCCCTATAGCGCCGCGACTTCGCGCGTGTTTCACACTGCGGCGAAAAATCCCGACGGCTCGGTGGTGCTGGTGCTGACGAATCCAGGTGAAGAGAAGGAGGTGACTGTCGCGTGCGGCGGCCAGACTGCCAAAATAGCGCTGACCGCGGATTCCATCACCACGCTGCGGTGGAGCTGAATTTACCTTTGCCGTGCCCGGTGAATGCGGCGGGCTCAATGGCTCGACGCAACACTTGCTCGATTGTCACCACTGCCGCGCTGCTGTATTCTGTCTCCAGTCCTGCATTTGGAGGCGCCATTGACCCAATCCCTCACACCGCATGACTCGCTGCTTCTCAACATCGTTCTCGCCACACTGGCTATCGGCCTCCCTATTCTCGTGGTGTTGTCCATCCGCTTTCTGTGGGACCGCAAATTGAACGTTGGCCAATCGAAACAGCTCGAAAAGCTCATCTGGCAGTTGCACCGCATCGCCAGTGCAATGGAACACCAAATGAATTTGTCATTCCCCGCCGTTCAGCCGGGCACCGAAGAGCCTCGCGATCTTGCCTATCTGCAGCAGCTCGCTGCCCCGCCAGCCACTGCAATCCCGGGCGTCGCAACTCCCAGCGCTGCGGCTCCGACTCCGATGCCCCCGATGGATCAGCCTACCGTCCAACAGCCTGCGACTCCGATGCCAGCCGCCCAGCAGCCGCCTCTTCCCGCGCTTGAACGCCGAGAGCCTTCTGCCGAGGGCCCGCGCGCAGGGGTCAACTCCATGTTCGGCCTGTAGATTTAGCTTTTCCCTGCCATAGTTTTGACAAGCTCCTCCCAAGATGCATCTTCCACCCCTTATCGGAAACTTGAGGCACAGCGATGGCACTTGTCCGGCAGCGCAAATCGGACAAATGGAATCGACCCAAAACCACTTGATGTCCGGTAACGCGACTTTTAGCGGTAATCTGAGAACGTCTTTCGTAGCTCGACTAATCCACCGTGCGGTTTCGTTGCTTCTGCTTCGCTTCCAGCAGGCAGGCATTTAACACGGAGACATAGCGTGATTCAATCTGACCGAATGCGACGAAGACACCCAAGTTGAGATCAGAGCGCCAGACCTTACCTTGAACTTCGAGATAATACGGCCAAGTGTAGATTTTCACAAAAACTGATGCGCCTACCAGAGGAGGATTCTTTGCGTAGAGAAGGCAGCCTTCACGGCTTAGCTCACACAAACGCGCAGTGAGGTGAACATCTGAGTTTTCTACTGCCAACTCGGCGTGCCCGAAAAACGGATACCCCGGCATTAGGCTGCGGTCGTGCTACATATGTTAAATGTTGGAACAGATTCGGTATGGTAACCCGGATTCTGCGAAAGAGTGCACGAACAAAGAACAGCTAGTGCTCTGCGGTCAATATGCTCAATGCAATCATCTTAGCCAGGATCGGCCTGCTTGGAAAAGAATAGCTCCAAGTAGAGCGGCGCCGGGGATGGTGAGGACCCAAGCGAAGACGATGCGCCGCGTCACGCCCCAACGCACTGCGGAAAGGCGGCGGGATGCACCGACGCCGACGATGGCACCGGTAATAGTGTGCGTGGTGCTGACGGGAATGCCGAAATGTGCGGTGCCCATCAGCGTGAGGGCCCCGGCCGCTTCGGCGGAAAAGCCGCCGAACGGGGTGAGCTTAGTGATGCGCTGGCCCATAGTTTTGATGATGCGCCAGCCGCCCGCCATCGTGCCACCTCCCATCGCGAGGTGGCAGCAGACGATGACCCAGTAGGGTACGTCGTAGGTCTTCATCAGCCCGCCGGCGACGAGGGCAGTGGTGATGATACCCATGCCTTTCTGGGCGTCATTGGTGCCGTGGCCGAGACTGTAGGCCGCGGCCGAAATCAGTTGCAACCGGCGGAACCAGCGGTCGACTTTGAGCGGGCGCTGCCGCCGAACAATCCAACTGGTGATGATGGTAACGGCTAGGGCGACAAAGAAACCGATGACCGGGGAAAGAAAAATGAAGAGTACGGGCTTAGTCCAACCGCTCAGAATGAGGGCCTTAAATCCAGAGCGAGCGATGGCCGCGCCGCCGTAGCCGCCCATGAGGGCGTGGGACGAACTTGTTGGCAGGCCGAGGATCAGCGTGAGGGTGTTCCAGGTGATGGCGCCCAGCAGACCGGCGAGGAGGACCTTCTCGTCGACCATCTCAATGTGGACCATACCCTTGCCGATTGTCTTGGCGACGGCGGTGCCAAAAACGAAAGCGGCGACGAAATTCCAGAAAGCGGCCCACGCAACAGCACGGAAGGGGGTGAGCACGCGCGTGGAGACAACCGTGGCAATGGAATTGGCCGCATCGTGCCACCCGTTCGAGAACTCGAACGCAAGAGTGAGACCGATGACGATCAGGAGCAGACTAAAGCTGTTCACAGGTCAGGCGCTCTTGAGGATGACGCCTTCGATTACGTTGGCGACGTCCTCGCACTTGTCAACGGCGGTCTCAATAACTTCAAAGATTTCTTTCCACTTGATGATCTGGACGGGGTCCTTTTCCTCGTCGAAAAGCTGGGCGATGAGGGTACGGCACAGGCGGTCGCTATCGTTTTCGTAGCGGTTGATTTCGATACAATGTTTCAACGCTTCTTGCGGCCTTTCCAGCGCGCGGACAGCCACCTCGACCTCAGCGGTGGCCGAAACCAGGACCTTAACAAGATCAAGGGTTCCGTTACGGACGCTATCGACGCGATAGAGTACAAAGCGGCTGGCAGCCGCATCGATCAGGTCGATCACGTCGTCCAGGCGGCTGCAGAGCTCGTAAATGTCTTCACGGTCAAAAGGCGTGATGAAGGTCTGATTCAGCTTGGTGAAGAGGGCGTGGGTAATCTCGTCGCCTTCGTGCTCGATGGCTTTGACGATCTGCACTTGCTCCGGCACACCGGTGTAGTGCGACAGCATTTTATATAGGGCCTCGGCCCCTATATGGATATTTGCTGCTTGTTTGGCGAAAAGGTCGAAGAAACCCTCTTCGCGCGGCAAAAACCACTGCAAAAGTCCTGGCATGTATTTGACTCTCCCCTGAAGAGTCAAGTTAAGGCGTGGCTACGATAGCAGAGGCACTAAAGACGAGGCAACCATACGAATGGATGATGAGTTCATCAGGGATATTGGAAGAAGGAAACCGTGCTGAGGTCCGGTTATTCAGATAACCGGAGATGTGGTCCGCGATAGTCCGGCGATTGTGTCTGGATCACGGGCCAACAGAAGTAATCCACACGCCTGATTAACGCTAATCGGAAAAGTACAAATTCGAGGGAATGGAAGCTGCTAAGAAAAAGGTTTGCACAACCTTGGCAGACTCCTACCCCTGCTGGAAAGATAGAATCCGGAGACCGGCGGTGATCAGACGTCGGTTTTGACCGTATGTACCACTGCATCTTGGAGTTAACTCGGCTTTGGAAACCTGTGCTTGTGCTCCTTGATTGGCATCCAATATGCACATCCACTCATTGCGGGCTACTGGGTCGGACCCTCCTTCGCCCACGTTTCCTGTTTCCGCAAGGAAATCATCGAACTGGACCCGGTAGCCCGCGCCAGTTTTTCCGAATTAAGCCAGCCTGCCGTGCCACCAGGCCAGGGGAGTAGCCATGAGTCCGCATAGTGCGATCGAACGAATACTAGAGTTGTCAGCGGAAGCGCAAACCAAGAGACGCGAAGCGACCGAGGATTCCCCCGCGTTTCACAACTTGACCGGAGCGATAGTAGCTTATGGCAAAGCACTCGGCCTTCTCTCGAAACTCAAAGAGGTCCCAACAGCGCTCCATTCAAACAACTAGAAGCCATCTCATAAATGCCTCAGGAGGATGACAGCGCAAGCGAGCTGAACCATCCCGAGGAAATTCTCTGGGTAGTATTCCCAGCGAATGACGACGCGACGAAAGTTATGAAGCCAAGCGAACAAGCGCTCGATTTTCCAGCGGCGGCGGTAACGACGAAGATGGCGACCGTCTTGAGTTGCGGCGGCCACGCGCACAAATTTGTGAGGCGCGATGAGCTGCACGCCGTAGCGTTCCTGGATGCGCTGGTCCAACGGGTCGCTGTCGTAAGCGCGGTCGCCGATCATCCGCTCGGGAGTTTCCCGGAGGAAGCGTTGCTCAAGCGTGGTTTCGACGAGTTTTGTTTCATGAGGCGAAGCGCTGGCCACGTGCACGGCGAAAGGAAGACCATGGCCGTCTGCGATGGCCATGATTTTGCTGCCTTTGCCGCGCTTTGTAGGGCCGACACCAGAGCCCCCTTTTTCGCCCCGCTGAAGCTGGCGTCGATGAAGGATTCGCTCAGATCGAGCTTTCCTCGGTCGCGTAAGTCCTCGGCCAGTTTCTGCAGCAAGCGTGTCAGTAGCCCGCTGCGCTGCCAGGATTGGAAGCGCCGATGACAGGTTTGATAGGGCGGATAGCGAGACGGGAGATCGTGCCAAGGAGCACCGGTGCGTAACACCCAAAATACCCCGTTCAAAACCGCACGCGTGTCCTGCCACGGCCTCCCGCGTCCATCGGCCCGTCGCTTCGGACGGAACAACGGTTCGAGAACCGCCCACTGGGCGTCGGAAATGTTCATGTTCTCGATTTACGCCATTGGCCATAAATTTCAACTGTTCAGTACGTTCAAAGTGTTTATGAGATAACTTCTAGTTGCACCTGAAATGTCCTAGCCTCATTTTAGCTTTAGGCATCGAAAAATGATTGTCCACCCCGCCGGCAAGACGAACTCTGTGCGTTCCATGAGAAGGCACTAGACGTGCACAAGCTGCGATTCGCGCAATAGAAACTTCACTAGTGGCACCCCTGAGGAAGGATGAGGCGGTGCGTGAGGATAGAAAACCCTTCACCGCGACAGGTTGCAGTGGCAATTCCAATTCTTGGGCTTTTCAGCGCTTGAACATCGCTCGCTTTTGCTGCTTCCTCCTGGAGACCGTATCGAGCCGGGCCCGCTCAACCTCGGTAATGGCCTCACTTCTTTGCAGCGAAAGCGTCATGTCGCTATCTTGCTACTAGCTTGCATGAGTCGAGGAACGTAAACTAGAAGACATCGTGATCGAAAAAAAAATTAACGGATTCTTTGGTGATGCCGAGTCCACTGGCTTTGGAACGGGCTGGTGGAGTGGGATATTGTCGGCCTTTTTTGGATTTCTTTCCTTCGGAGGAGTTTTGTGCCTGCATTTTCCTCAGCTACTAAGCTCTCCTGAACTGCGTCCACATTATCCAATGCACACCCTGCGCGTTTTAATCCAATGCCTCATAGTGGCGGCAATTTTGTTCGGAGTCGTTTCTTCGATTCTGCGCAAGAAAAAGATTTTGGCATTGACTGGAATGTTGCTGGCCATCACGGCAACGGCTCTGGGCGGATCCAGCGTGCAGATTAACGGTACTGTGCACGGTGGGCTTGCAATCGGCCTGGATTGGTTTTTACTTGATTTGTTTTTGATGGCACTCATCTATGTGCCACTCGAAAGACTCTGGCCCCAGTATCCAAAGCAAGGAACATTCAGGAAGGAGTGGACTTTGGATGTGGTTTATTTCATGTCCACTCATCTCCCCCTGCAAATATTGTCTTTTCTGGTTTTATTGCCCGCTACCCAGGCCACTAAATATTTGGGCGTTCCGGTTCTTCAGGAATTAATCGCTCGAATGCCTTGGTTTTTGCAATTTTTTTTGGCCGTTGTTGTTGCGGACATTGCGGAATATTTTATACATTTGGCTTTGCATAAAGTGCCTTTTCTATGGCGTTTTCATGCCGTTCACCATTCTTCGAAGGCGCTGGATTGGATCGCGGGCTCACGCTCCCACTTTGTAGACGACACACTTGTGCGCGGATTTATCCTTGTCCCTCTCATGCTGGGATTTTCGCAGTCGATTATCCTGGCCTATTTGATTTTTGTCACCCTGCACGCCACTTGGACCCATTGCAATTTCGGCCCCAATGCCAAATGGCTCGAAAAGTTCTTGATTATGCCCAGATACCATCATTGGCACCACACTTCTCAAAAAGAGGGCATCGACAAGAACTTTGCGATTCATTTTCCGTGGATTGATAAACTTTTTGGAACCTACTACTACCCTGATAAATGGCCGGACACGTATGGCCTGGACGGCGAAGAACTCTCGCCTGACTTTTTCAGGCAAACGATTGATCCATTTACAGGAAGAAAAAGAACGCCTTAAAAATCGAGTGCGCCCAATGGAACGTCCTTGGGTACCTCTTCGCCCGTTCTCGTTGCCTTCACCAGGCCCAAATATTTCATGACTTTGACAGTTACAAATCCAAAGTCGTATTCAGATTTGTCGTGGCTCAGTCGCAAGAGACCCGGATAGTGGTGATGATTATTCTGCAAGCAAGCGCTGAACGTTGCCGTTACCGGCAGCCACTCGCCAATATTCATGGCGTTGTCCTCTTCATCTTCATACCGCCGGTATCCAAATCCTCGAGTGTGGGTCCAATAGTTTTGAATCATATTTACCCACAGTGCAAAAATTCGTATTCCAAACCACATCACCACCACAAACTTCAGGTCTCCAACTAACTTCCAGAAGAGATAAAAACTAAAGGCTTGTGCAAGGATTGCAAGAACCGGATTCGCAGCGATCCGAAAAGTCCGGGACTTCAAAATCTCGTCGCCGGCCAGATTGTCATTGCATTGATATGGCATTACACAGAGAAAGAGGGTCCGCCAAAAACCATCGTCTGAAAGTTTATTGGGATCCCCGGGATGGTCAGCATGTTTATGATGCAATCGATGGCGATTCACCCGCGATCGGATCTACATAGAGCCCAAAGGAGTTATTCACGACAGTGACGACTTTCATGAACCATTCCTTATAGTCGAGTGAACGATGAGCGATTCCCAAATGAAGAACATCGGCCAAATACAGCCCCCCAAGAAACCAACAA
>DATDGF010000057.1:0-60560 GCA_036522195.1 Candidatus Acidiferrum sp.
GGCCAAGAATAACAACGGTATTAGAGCGCTGGCTTTGTGCCGTTGCAGGCGCCACCAGCCGCGTCATAGCGGATCACGCCAGACTGGTCAGAGCAGAATGAACGCTGACCGCTCTGTCCAGGGGACGAAGGAACCGCCGTCGAGGCATACGTAACTGCCGGAGGTCCGCCAGCAGCCACAGCCGTGAAGGTATAACCGCTCTTCACTCCTGTGAGCGAAAGAACCTCGTCAATCAAGCATGCATTCGCCAGCGCTGCACCGTTTGTAGTGGCGCAGGTGGCCGCGGAACCGCCGAGGGCAGCCAGGCCCCCAAAACCAGTTGCCGGATAGGTGGTTGCATAGGTTACTTCCGCCGTGTTAATGGTGCGGAGAGAACCCACAGCCGAAGCCTCGTTCGCGGCCATACGAGACCGGAGGAGGTTCGGAATTGCGATGGCCGCGATGATCAGAATGATCGCCACGACGATCAGCAATTCGATAAGAGAGAAGCCCTTCTGTTTCTTCATGATGCTAAATCTCCTTGTGCAGTTTGAGGTGCCGAGCACTGCTAGAGGGAGAGCAAGCCAGGGGCCAAGCGTTAAGGAAGCCTCAGAATCATTGATCGATTGACGTATCTCATAGACGGATATGGAGATATTGAACTAGTGTGAGTCTACTGAGGGAGCGGTGGCAGTTTCGAGTAAGGGAACTGGACGAAAAAGTGACTATTTTCGTCGGTCTATGCTGCTTTAATTGTCACCTAATACAAGAGCACGGGACTTGCGTCCCATGCTTCCCTGTTGTACGCCGTGCATGTTCGGCAGCTGGCGGGTGCAAGTCCCGTCGCAACCTGATGGAGGTGAAGGGTAGCGAAGCGCAAGGGCGTCACCGCGAGGTGGGGTCTGAAGGAAGCGTGGAGCAAAGATACGGGCTGATGGACAAGAACTGGATTAGAGGCCTACGGCGCCAGACGAGTTGGCAACTGACAACGAAATCCGTATCCGTTAAGGGCGCTGGTGGTAAATCCGGCGGTCGCGTATCGAAAGCAGAATGATCGCCACGACGATCAGCAATTCGATAAGAGAGAAACCCTTCTGTTTCTTCATTAAATCTCCTGAGAAATCCTACGGTGCCTTAGCACACCTGAACTGAGTGCATGCCAAAGGCCACCAAGAGATTCCCAAGTGAGACGATTCCCGATATGGTAACTACATGATATCGCGTTACCTATAAATATATTATGAGTCTCTAATCTAAGTTTGGCGCTCCAAAAGACGAGACACACACTCTTGAAAGACTTTAATTGGCTGGGCAGCAAGCACTAAACTAAGGGTCACATTTTCAGGCATATGGGAGTCGAGAGTTTGTCGCGGTGACAACGGCAATGCTACGCTAAGCGACCATCTGCTAAAGACTGTGCTTTTTGGCGTAATGCCGGAAAGAGCGATAGCTGATTTTCAGAAGATCGGCCGCTTTTGTACGGACGCCGTCGGACCTCTCCAGGGCCATTCGAAGGTAGCTGCGCTCGGCTTCGGCAATTTCCTTCTCGAAGTCGAGCCCTTCGGCAGGAAATTCGGCAACTCGGCCACCTTGCACTCCAGTCAAAGACATTCCCGCATAACCAGCGATGCGATCGGGCAGAACACGCAGGGAAATCTCCCTGCCAGTTTCGAGAGCGACCGCGCGCTCCATGGTGTTCTCCAGCTCGCGGACATTTCCGGGCCAATCGTAGGATTCGAGCTGGGTCATGGCCTCGGGCAAAATGCCTTCGATGGGTTTTTCCATGGTCTTGCGAAAACGTTCCAGAAAGTGGCGGGCCAGGAGCGGAATGTCGTCGCGGCGTTCGCGCAGAGACGGCACGTGAATGGGAATGACGCTGAGGCGGTAATAAAGATCTTCACGGAAACGGCCTTCGGCGATTTCCTTTTCAAACGCTTTGTTTGTGGCGGCGATGATGCGAACGTCCACATCGGATTCTTCCGTGCTGCCGATCGGGCGGACCTTGCCTTCCTGCAGGACGCGATAGAGCTTCACCTGCATGGTGAGGCTCATATTTCCGATTTCATCCATGAAGAGAGTGCCGCCATGCGCGGCTTGAAAGAGGCCCTGGCGGTTTTCGTTGGCGCCGGTGAAAGCGCCTTTCATGTAACCGAAAAGCTCTGACTCCAGGAGGGTTTCCGGAAACGCGCCGCAATTGATGGTGATGAACGGGGCTTGTGCGCGAGTACTGTTTTCATGAATGGCGCGGGCAACCAGCTCTTTACCAGTACCGCTTTCACCGGTGATCAGAACGCGGCTCGATTGCGGAGCCACGGTCTGGATCATGTCGAAGATGGCTCGCATGTTCGGGCTCTGCCCGATGATGTTGTCGAGTCCGGTGAGCCGCCGCAGTTCCCGCCGCAGATAGCCGGCCTCTTTTTTCCACTTCAGGCTTTCCGAAACTTCATGCACAGCGAGGCGCAATTGATCGACGAGCGAGTCTCCTTTAACGACGTAGCGATCGGCCCCAGAATTGAGGGCAGCGATGGCGGTGTCCAGAGCAGGCAGAGCGGTCATCAGAAGGAAAAAAGAGCCCGGAGCGATCTCCTTCGCGAACTTTAGAAGCTCGACGCCGCTCTCCCCCGGCATGCGAACGTCGGAGATGATGATGTCGAAAATCTGCGATTCCAGCTTGCGCTTGGCGGCCTCCACGCTGTGCACCACTTCGACGCGATGACCTTCCTTGCGAAAGGTGATCTCCAGCAGCTCGCCGATGGACTTCTCGTCGTCAACGACGAGAATATGGGGCATTTCGCGTGCGGTTTCTTTAATTGCGGCTTTTGTTCCTTGCATGGCGCCTCACGCAACTCGCGGCAATTCGACGATAAACTCCGCGCCGCGGTCTTTCTCCGAAATAACGCTGATTTTCCCGCTGTGAGCTTGGACAATCTGGTAGACGATGGACAAGCCCAAGCCGGTACCGCCTTCGAAGCCCGATTGAAGAGGCTCAAAAATTTTGGCTTTCTGCTTGGCGTCCAGTCCAATTCCCGTGTCCCGGAATCCAATGCGCAGCCAGAAAGGATGGGGCTCCAGCTTGACGGTGAGAGTTCCGCCGTCGGGCATGGCGCGCAGGGCGTTGTCGCAGAGATTCCAGAAGACCTGTTTGATTTTGTCGGCATCCACGCGTGCGCGAAGCTCGTGGCCATTGAACGCGCGCTGAATGTTGTATTTCGTGCCGATCTCGGGTTTTTTCTCCATGAGCATCAGCGTTTCATCAAGAAGCCCGCGGACGTCCGCTTCGTGAAATTCGTAGGATTTCTCGCGGGAGTAGTTGAGAAAGTCCGTGATGATGCCGTTCAAGCGTTCAGATTCCCTGCTAACGATGTTGACCAGGCGCTTCTCGTCTTCCTGTAGCGGGACGAGGCGCGCCAACTCCTTGACCGCGCCAGCCATGGCCGTCAGCGGTTGGCGGATTTCATGAGCGATGGCCGCCGAGAGACGTCCCAGTGCGGCCATGCGTTCCTTGGTTGCGACTTCCTGCTCCAGGCGGCGAAGATCGGTCAAATCCTGAAAGTTGAAAACGTAGCCACTGCGCTGCGCGTTGCGAGAACGAAGAGGAGAAATGCTGATACCGAGGTAGCGCAGTTCGCCGGTTGGCGTTCGAAAGTCTATTTCCCTGCGCAGGGACAGCCGTTCGGAATTCGCATAATGTCCGGGCAGCCAGAATTGCTGATTCAGTTCCTGCAGGTTTTTGCCGCGAAGATCGGCGAAGGTGAATCCGAGGATGTCCTCGCCGGTGCGGTTGAGGAGCAGAATGCGCCCCGCGAGATCGGTGGTCAGAAGTCCGCCGCGCATGGAGTGAATGATGTCTTCCGTGAAATCCTGCAGGCTGAGGAGCTCTTCGCGTTTTTCTTCCAGCTCGACGCCTTTGCGGCGGAGCGATTGCGCGAGAAGGCTGGCGAGATAGGCGACCGCGAAAAAACCGAGAAGATTCATCACCAGCCAGGTGCGCAGGCTCTCGGGAGTCGGGACCAGGGTGTAGGTGTGCGGAATGCGCTCGGTATAGGCGAGAACGGTCATGCCGGCGAGGAGGATGAAGCAGGCCGCGGTGATGAGGAAAGCGATGCTGCGTGAGAACAAGATGCTGGCAACGATGATCACCAGCAGATAAAGCGAGATGAAGTAGCTCTCCTGCAGACCCGTGGCATAGACCAACAAGGAAATCATGAGGACATCGCCAGCAACTTGCAGCGCGCCATGCCAGCGCGCCTGGGGCAGCCATCGGAGCAGGATGAGATGAAGAATCCCGAGGGTCATCCAGAAGATGATCAGCGGGAGGAAAAAACGATTGGTGCTGAAACCCGGAATGTACTGCGGCCAGACAACCCCGACAGTGAGGATGAGGGTGATCGTCAGCAGACGAACACGCGTCAGCCAGTCCAGCCATTCCCTTAGAGCAAAACTCTTGTCCATGGCTCGCCCGCGCCTTTATCCCCCGGCATCAGGGCACTCTCAAGTCCAGGCAGGAAAAGTGGAGGGCAAAGAGAACTTCTCTGCCCTCCGCAAAGAGGAAAACGCCGCGCGCGCCGGCTCGATCTAGTGCATCGAGCTCAGCTTGCCAATAAGCGAGAACAGCGGCAAGTACATGGAAATGACGACGCCGCCGACCACCACGCCCAGGAACACGATCATGATGGGCTCAAGGGCAGTCAGCAAGTCTTTCACTGCCGCGTCTACTTCTTCTTCGTAGAAATCGGCGATCTTCTGGAGCATGGCGTCCATGGCGCCCGTCTGTTCGCCGACGGCGATCATCTGCGTGACCATGCCCGGAAAGACTTCCGCTTCGCGCAGCGGCTCGGTGAGCGATTTGCCTTCTTCGAGGGACTTTCTCACGCGCTGCAATGCTCTTTCGACGACCGCGTTTCCGGCTGTCTTGGCGGTAATGTCAAGACCTTCGAGGATGGGAACACCGCTGGAGATCAGCGTGCCCAAAGTTCGTGTGAAGCGCGCCACGGCAATCTTTCTCATCAGGATGCCGAGGACCGGGAGCTTCAGGATGACGGAATCGAGGATGAAGCGGCCTTTGGGCGTGGCATACCACACTTTCAGGCCGAAAATTACCGCACCGATTCCAATCAGGATGAAGAGGCCGAAAATGCTGCCGATAAAGTTGCTCAAGGCGATGACGATCTTGGTTGGGAGCGGAAGGTCTACTCCCAGGCCGGCAAACAACGTGGCGAAAATTGGAACGACCTTCCAGAGCAGCAGGGTGATCACGCCGCCGGCAACGGTCAACACGCCCACCGGGTAAACGAGGGCGGACTTAACGGCGCGCTGCAGCTTGACGTTCTTTTCGATGTACGTCGAGAGGCGCTGGAGAATGGTGTCGAGAATACCGCCCGTTTCGCCGGCCTCGACCATGTTCACGTACAATGCGTCGAAAACCTTCGGCGAACTGCGCATGGCGGCGGAGAGTGTGGCGCCGCCTTCGACCTGGCTTCGCGTATTGGTCAGAACCTTTTGAAAGAGCTTGTTTTCCTGCTGGCTCGCCAAAATCTCGAGACACTGCACGAGCGGCAGACCGGCGTCGATCATGACCGAGAACTGGCGCGTGAAGATGGCCAGTTCCTTGGCCTTCACGCTGCCGCCGAAAGTGGGCATGTTGAATTCCTTGCCCTTCTCGGTCATCTTCGTCGCAGTAATCTGCTGCCGTTTCAGCAAGGTCGCCAGTTCCGACTTGTTCGCCGCGGTCATTACACCGCTAACGCTGGCGCCGGCGCGGCTCGTTCCTTGATATTTATAGTCCGGCATGATTCGTCCTCCTCAATGCTGCAAACTTTCTGCCCTGTGGCAATTCCTAAATCAAAAATCCTCTAGCGCTTGCTCGATACCGGGGTCTTGCTGCCGCCCCCCGAAGTCGTGGAAACTCCGCGATTGATCATGTCCTGCAGCTCATCGGCGTTCGATGAACGTGAAATAGCCATGTCCAAAGTGATCATCTTCTGGAAATACGCATTCGCAAGGCCCTGGTTAAAGGTCTGCATGCCCGTCTGGCCCGTGCCGGTCTGCATCGCGGAATAGATCTGGTGAATTTTGTCCTCGCGGACCAGGTTGCGGATTGCGGGGGTCGGGATGAGAACCTCCATGATCATGGCGCGGCCACGGCCGTCGGAACGCGGTAGAAGCGCCTGGCAAAGAATACCTTCGAGCACCATGGAGAGTTGCGCGCGGATCTGCGGCTGCTGGTGCGAAGGGAAAACGTCAATGATACGGTTGATGGTGGATGCCGCCGAATTCGTGTGCAGCGTGGCGAAAGTCAAGTGGCCCGTCTCGGCGATGCGGAGAGCAGATTCGATGGTCTCAAGATCACGCATTTCGCCGATGAGCACCACGTCGGGGTCTTCGCGCAGCGCGGCGCGGAGAGAATTCGCGAAAGAATGGGTATCCGCGTGAACTTCGCGCTGGTTGACGAGGCACTTCTTATGGTTGTGAAGAAACTCGATGGGATCTTCGATGGTGATCATGTGCTCTTCACGTTCGCTGTTGATCTTGTCGAGCATGGCAGCAAGCGTGGTGGATTTGCCGGAGCCCGTTGGACCGGTGACAAGCACAAGCCCGCGCGGTTTGTCGCACAAGCCTTTTACGACCAGCGGCAAGCCCAAGGCATCGAAGCCTTTGATCTCCCAGGGAATGGTGCGAAAAACGGCACCGACAGCGCCGCGTTGATTAAAGACGTTGCCGCGGAAGCGCGCCAGGTTTTTTAGGCCGAACGAGAAGTCCAGCTCCAGATTTTCTTCGAAGCGGTGCTTCTGGGCATCCGTCAGAACGCTGTAAGCCAGGGATTTCGTATCCGCCGCCGTCAGAGGAGGCATATCGAGAGGCCGCAGACGGCCATGCACGCGTACGCGCGGGGCGCTATTCGTGGTGATATGGAGGTCGCTGCCTCCCATTTCGATCATCTTTTTCAACAACTCGCTCAATGTGATTCCAGCCATTGCTCACCTTCTTTTTTATAAGACCGTTTCGCGCAGAACCTCTTCCATGGTGGTCTGCCCCAAAGCTACTTTCGTCAGGCCGCTGCGACGCAGGGTCAACATGCCCTGCTCGATGGCTTTCTTTTTCAGCTCCAAGGCCGAAGCACCGACCAGGATCAGTTCGCGAAGCTCGTCGTTGATTTCCATCACTTCATAAAGACCAGTACGGCCCTTGTAGCCGCGCTTGTTGCAAGTCGTGCAACCCTTGCCGTGATAAATTTTAGTGGTTTTCGCTTCCTCGGGGGTATAGCCGGCATCAATGAGCGCCTGTTGCGGAACTTCCAGCTCTTCTTTGCAATTCGAACAGATGCGACGCACGAGGCGCTGCGCGCAAATCAGGTTCACCGAAGTGGCCACGAGAAATGGCTCAATACCCATGTTCATCAAGCGGCTGATGGTGGAGGGCGCGTCGTTGGTATGCAGCGTGGACAATACCAAGTGCCCGGTGAGCGCAGCCTTGACGCCGATTTCCGCGGTTTCAAAGTCGCGGATCTCGCCGACCAGGATGATGTTGGGGTCCTGGCGGAGAAAGGCGCGAAGGGCGGCGGCAAAGTTCAGGCCGATCTGTTCTTTCATCTGCACCTGGTTGATTCCCGCCAACTGGAACTCGACGGGATCTTCCGCGGTCATGATGTTGGTATCCACGGTGTTCAAGGTCGCGACGGAAGAGTACAAAGTATTCGTTTTGCCCGAACCCGTCGGGCCGGTGACCAGCACCATGCCGTAGGGTTTCAAAATGTTGCGTTCGAATTTCTTCAGGGACTCCGGTTCGAAACCAAGCTTGGTCATGTCCAGCCGGAGGTTCTCTTTGTCCAGCAACCGCATGACGACTTTTTCGCCGTACAGGGTCGGGACGGTCGAAACACGGAAGTCCAATTCCTTTTTCTTGCCGTCGGCCTTGTACTTGATCATGATGCGGCCGTCTTGCGGCAAGCGCTTTTCGGCGATGTCCAGCTTGGCCATAATTTTCAGGCGGCTGGTGATGGCATCCTTCAAGCGCAACGGCGGAGTCATGACCGTTTGCAGCTGGCCGTCAACGCGGAAACGCACGCGCATCTCCAGCTCGTATGGCTCGATGTGAATGTCGCTCGCGCCGCGCTTCACGGAATCCGTCAAGATCAGGTTGACAAGCTTGATGATGGGAGCTTCTTCCGCGGCCTTTTCCAGGGACGCGGTATCCATCTCCGATTCTTCAGACGCCAGCTCCAGCTCGTTGTCTTCGTCAACGAGGTCCTTCATCAAATTGCTGAGCTCTTCGTGGTTGGTTGCCGAGCCGCCGTAGAACCGGCTGATGGCTTCGCCAATGGCGGATTCCGAAGCCACCACAGGCTCGACGTTGAATCCCGTCATGAACTTGATATCGTCCATCGCGAAAACGTTGGTGGGATCCGTCATGGCGATGGTGAGAACGGAGCCGACTCGCGACAGCGGAATAACCTGGTAGCGGGAAGCGGTGTCCTGCGGAATCAGTTTGATGACGTTGGGATCGATTTCGTAATACTTCAGGTTGATGGAAGGCACGCCATACTGACGGGAGAGCACGCCGGTGATGTCATCATCGGTGATGAAGCCCATCTTCGTCAGGCAACTTCCCAGCTTGCCTCCATTGGCGCGCTGAAACTCCAGCGCTTTCTGGAGCTGGTCCTGCGTGATCAGGCTTTCTTTGACTAATATTTCGCCCAGACGGACGGACATCCGCAATACTCCCTGACGGGTTTTCACCCAGGGCTCACCTTAACAAATGCGGGAGTCGAGAGTAGCCGGAATTTGCGGCTTCGTTCTGAAATGGCTAATACCTGCCCACAAGGTCAGGTGCGAAAACCAAAGGACAGGTAGAAATCTTGACTTGCTCCGGCGCGCTGGCTATCGTGCCAGATAGATGATTGCCGGAGCCATCTCGACAAATTCTGCTCATGCTCCCGCACTGTTGACGATAATTGTCCGCGGTGTTAATGGCAAGCACGGTTTCCGATTTCCGGCGCACGCTTCTTCGCGCATTGAACTATGAGCCATTTGAACAAACGGCAAAGTTGGGGCCTGGCGATCAGCGGAATTCTGCTGACGCTACTCCTCGCGGCTGTTTTTACCTTCGGATCCTTGAACGTGCCGTTCGAACCGAAGGGCTGGCGCGCGGTGCTGGTGCTCTACGCGGTATCGAGCTTCACGACCGCCGCGTTTCTGGTGTTCGGCCTTATCCTGGCGCGCACCATCCTCCGGCTGTGGGTCGAACGCAGCCGGGAGCAGCTGGGCGCACGCTTTAAAACAAAGATGGTGGTCGGCGCAATGGCCATCTCGTTGCTGCCGATCGTGTTCATGTTTATCGTCAGCTACTCGCTGATCAATCGCAGCCTGTTGCTGTGGTTTCCGAAGCCGCTGGAAATCGCCTCGGACGAAACACAAAAACTTCTCAATGATCTTGGCAAGACGCAGTTGCCGCGCCTGCGCGGGATCGCCGAGCGTGCACAGGAAGACCTGGACCGGCCCGGCGATGAATTTATGCAGTCGGCGTTTGCCAGTGGCGCCGATGCAATCTGGATCCTGAATCGCGATGGAAAACCTGTTCGAGGCGGAATTGTCTGCGATAACCAGCCGGAAGATCGCCGCGGCACGATTTGCGAACAGCCGGGAGTCTTCGGCAATTTTTTGCGTTCGATGCCCAGTGGAGTCGAAGTGTGGGAGGTTGCGGGGAAAAATTATTTTGCCGCCAAGGTTCCGGCGCTCGAGCACGGACAGCCCGCAGGATTTATCGTTGCCGCCTACCGTACGAGCCCCGGGCTTCTGACGAGCCTCTCGGCCATCCAATCGGAAACGCGCGAGTACTACCAGGCAAAGCAGGACTTGCGCGCGCTCAAACGCCAAATGCTGATGATTCTCCTTCTTTTTACCGTGCTGCTGCTTTCTTCCGTGATGTGGGTCGCTCTGTTTCTCGCCAAGCAGGTGACTGTACCCATCCAAGCGCTCGCCGAAGGGACGCGCGAAGTCTCGTCAGGCAACTTCGATTACCAGGTCGCGGAGCAATCGCAAGATGAATTGGGAATCCTTATTCGTTCGTTCAACACCATGACAACGCAGCTGCGGGACAGCCGGTCGCAAATCGATCAGTTCACCACCAACCTGCAGCAAGCGGTGCAAGAGCTCGAACGGCGCCGGCAACTGATGGAAACCGTGCTGGAAAATATTCCGACAGGCGTCATTTCACTGGATGCCACCGGTGCGATCCTTCGCGCGAATAAATCCGTTACGCACATGTTGGGCGGGGATAGCCAGGATCAGCTTTCCCTGGAAAGGCTCTTGGGAGCGGATGCGGCGCGCACGGTGCACTCCCTGATGCGCAGATCGCTTCGGATGGGGGTGGTTTCGCGCGAGATTGAGACGGTCGTCTCCGGGCGCGTGCTGCATCTCGCCGTGACCGTGAGTTCGCTCGGGCCGCGCAGGGCCAACACCGGCTACGTTCTGGTTCTCGACGATCTGACGGAGATGCTGCGAGCGCAAAAATCAGCGGCGTGGCAGGAAGTAGCGCGCCGCATCGCCCACGAAATCAAAAATCCGCTGACTCCCATTCAGCTTTCGGCCCAGCGGCTCTCGCGATTCCTGGATCGCCGCGAAGCGTCAAGGCCCGCAAGTTCGGCGGAAGCGGAATTGACCAGCCTTGTTCAGGAATGTTCGCGGCTCATCGAGCGGGAAGTATCCACGCTTGCCTCGCTGGTGAATGAGTTCTCGCAATTTGTGCGCTTCCCGACTGCCAAGCTCGCGCCGACCAATGCCAATACTATCGTCCACGAGGCGCTGGAAGTATTTTCCGGGCGGCTCGACGGCATCATGCTGAAAGCAATTCTGGCGGAGAATCTTCCTCCGATTCGCGCGGACGGCGGCTTGCTTCGCAGCGTGGTGGTGAATCTCATCGATAACGCGGCGGAGGCCCTGGAGAATTCCAAGTACAGAGAAATTGTTGTGTCTACGCGGGCGCATCTGGAGTCCGATACCATCGAAATCTGCGTGTCGGACACCGGGCACGGGATCTCGCCGGAAGACAAGGACAAGCTTTTCCTTCCGCACTTCTCCACCAAGGATCGCGGCACCGGCCTGGGATTGGCCATTGCCGCCCGCATCGTTGCCGAGCATGGCGGCAGCATCCACGTGGAGGACAATCTTCCCGTAGGCTCGCGCTTTCTTGTGGAACTTCCCGTCACGGAATTGACCACCGCTTCGATCGCCGACCACAACGGATCGGAAAACTCTTGATGACCCCTCGGGCGCATCTCCTCATCGTCGATGACGAAGCGGGCATCCGCGAATCGCTCTCCTCGATTCTGCGGGAAGAGGGCTATCACGTGGAAGCTGTCGGCTCCGCCGAGGAAGCGTTGGATCGCGCCGCCGCGGGAGACCTCGAGCTGATGCTTCTCGATGTGTGGCTTCCGGGAATGGATGGCCTCGAAGCGCTAAGCCGCCTGCAGGCGACTCCGCGCCCGCCCGCGGTGATTATGATTTCCGGACATGGCACGATCGAGACCGCCGTTCGCGCCACCAAGCTGGGCGCATTCGACTTCATCGAGAAGCCGCTCTCGCTCGAAAAGATTATCGTTCTGGTGCGCAACGCCATCCAGCAGCGGCGGCTCCTGGAAGAAAATCTCCTGTTGCGCACCGAGCTGAGCCATCGCTACCAGGTCATAGGCAACAGCGTGCCGATGAAGGCTCTGCGCCAGCAAATTGCCGTGACGGCGCCGACCAATGGGCGCGTGCTGATCTACGGCGAAAGCGGCACGGGCAAGGAGCTGGTGGCTCACGCGTTGCATGCCGCAAGCCTCCGCACCAAGGGCCCGTTTGTCGAAGTGAATTGCGCGGCCATTCCGGAAGAGTTGATCGAATCCGAACTGTTCGGGCATTTGAAGGGCAGTTTCACCGGCGCGACCGAGGACAAGACGGGAAAATTCGAAAAAGCCGACAGCGGAACGCTTTTCCTCGATGAAATTGGCGATATGAGTTTGCGGACGCAATCGAAGGTGTTGCGCGTCCTTGAGGAGCAGCGCTTCGAACCGGTCGGTTCGAATGAAACCATGCACGTGGATGTGCGCGTGATTGCCGCGACCAACAAGAATCTCGAACAGGAGATCGCGCGCGGCTCTTTTCGCCAGGATCTTTTCTACCGCCTCAACGTGATTCCTTTTTTTGTGCCGCCGCTGCGCGACCGCAAGGAAGATATTCCCACGCTGGCGAAGTATTTTCTGCGGGATTTCAGCTCCGCTTATGGAAAGAATACCCGCGAGCTGAGTGACTCCGCCATGGAGATTCTTGTGCGTTACCCGTGGCCGGGAAACGTTCGGGAATTGCGCAACCTGGTCGAGCGGCTGGTGATCGTCTGCCCGCACCCGCGCATCGAGCCCCACCACCTCCCGCCGGAGCTTTTCCGCGGCGCCGCGGAAAGCCCGAACCAGCCCTATTCGACGCTGCACGAAGCGCGCAGCGCCTATGAGCGGGAATTCATTCTGCGCAAGTTGCAGGAGCACCGCTGGAACATGACCCAGACGGCCACGGCGCTGGGCCTGGAGCGCAGCCATCTTTATCGCAAGATGAAATCCCTGGGCATCGCCGCGCCCGAGTGAGATTTTCGAATCTGCGTCATTTCCATCCACAAGAATCAAGTTCTATTCGCCCCGCGCATTTCGCGATTTGGTGTAGAATCCACGCAACCCGGGTCTCTTTTTGAACAGTTTGCTGAAACAGCGGCTCTCACTCGAAACGTCAGGCCTGCTGCCGCTTCTTTCACAGAGACTAAGACCAGCCTTGCCAAATCTGCGATTCGCTCGAAAAGAAAGTTCGGAAACGCGAGGAACGATAATGAAAAAGATTCTTCTCACGCTGAGTGCCCTGCTGAGCGTTTCTGCTCTCTCCGTGCGCGCGCAGACGCCGACTCTCGCCGCGGAGCAGACTTCGGCGCACGCGTCGGAGTCGCGCACATTTTTTCCGAAGAACTGGATTCGCGGCTATGTGGATTTTGACGTCGCGCCTTCGCATAACGAGCCCGACCTCGGCCGCTGCGCATTTCCTCAGCCGGCCAGCGCCGGCGGCATCGATTCGCAGTGCACTGCGTATGGGCGGTATTACCTCAGCGGATATCTCGAGTTACAGCCGTTTGGCCGCACCTTCGCCCGGCATTTCTTCGTTTTCATCGAGCCCAAAATGACTTTTGGCAGAAATATCCCGCAGCTTCTCTACACCGCTTCGATGGAACCGATTTCGTTTGATCGCTCTGTCGGGATTGCCTTTCAATTGCCGAAGAATTTCCAGATTCGCGCAACACAACATCAGGTGGACTTTTTGGGCCGCTATTCCAACAAACTGGGCCCCGCGGATTTGGGCACCAACGGCCCTTACGGTCTCAACGCGACATTTGGGGTTCGCTGGTCTTTCGGCAGCTATGGCCGCCAGGGCGCATCTTCGGCTTGGTGACGCAGATCCCGCCAGAGCTATTTTTCTGAACTGAATTTGCGGGGTTGCTGCGGCCCACTGGAAATTCGCAGCCGCCATTCCGATGAAATCGACGCGACGCCCCTTCTACTCGCACGGGCCCTGATCCTTGCTCAAGCCTTCCAGTTGGAAATGCCAATCGAGTTCGCGCACTTTTTGCGGACTCTCCCGCCAGTCCGGAACCACTTTCACGAATAATCCAAGGTAAATCCTGGTGTCGAGCAGGGCTTCCAGCTCCTTGCGCGCTTCCGTACCGATCTTCTTCAACATTTCGCCCTTGTGGCCGATCAATATTTTTTTTTGCGAATCGCGCTCCACGTTCATGGTCGCTTCGATCCGCAGCAGCCGGGGAGTCTCTTCATATTTTTCAACGACCACCGCGAGCGCATAAGGCACTTCGTGGTACATCAATTGAACGGCTTTTTCCCGGATGATTTCGGAGGCGAGAAAACGCTCCGGCTGGTCGGTGATTTGATCCTCGGGAAAGTATGGCTCGCCTTCCGGCAATTGCTTGGTGATTTCGCCGAGCAGCTCTTCGCAGCCGGCGCCTTTCAAAGCGGAAATGGGAACAATGGCCGAGAATTCGAACGCTTTGGAAAAGGAATCGATCAAGGGCAGTAACTTGGGTTTGGGCAAGCGGTCGACTTTGTTCAATGCCAGAATTGTTTTTCCGCGGAAGCGCTGCGCCTTCTGCAGCATCAGCTCGTCCGCGTGCGGATGCTGGTTGCTGGCGTCCACCATTAATAACAAGACGTCGATTCCTTCCAGCGCCGCGGCAACCTCCTGCATCATTTGCCGCCCCAGCGCGGAATCCGCTTCGTGCAGGCCGGGCGTATCAATAAAAATAATCTGGCTTTGCGGCTTGCTGACGATTCCCTGAATGCGGTTGCGCGTCGTCTGCGGCTTCGAAGTGACGATGGCAATTTTCTGCCCCACTAGCCGGTTTAGCAGCGTGGACTTCCCCGCGTTCGGCCGTCCCACAATGGCTACGAACCCGGAGCGATATTTTTTCTTCTCTGTTTTATCACTGCTTTCCATGGATAGCTCTTCTCTGCGTTCTCCGCATCTCAGCGTCTCTGCGTTAATTTTTTCTTCCCGCTTGCCTGCTAGATAGTGGCAGGTGCACCGAGAGCGATTGCTCGGCCTTCCGAATGTTCAGTGCTTCGTCGGAGCCGCCATCATCTGCTTACGAATCCGCACCCGCAATACTTTCCGCTGGTTGGCTTCCAGGACTTCGAAGCGATGGCCTTCCAAGTCGATCTTATCGCCCGGCGCGGGCACTTTCCCCGACGCGTGGCTGAGTAAACCCGCCAGCGTGGTCACGGCTTCGTCGGCCTGGTCGCCGAACTTCACTCCGAGCAGCTCTTCCACATCGCTGATCGCCAGGCTGCCGCGCATGATTAGGCCGCCATCCGCCTCGCGCACCACATCCGGAGCAGGCGGCTTCCAGTCGATGCCGCTTTCGCCGACGATCTCTTCCACCAGATCTTCCACTGTCGCGATGCCCGCCACCGTGCCGTGCTCGTCGATGACCACCGCCAGCCGCTGGCCCTTCTGCCGCATTTCGCGAAGCAACTCAGAACCCGCTTTCGTCTCCGGAATGAAGAGCACTGGCTTCGCCAGTTCGCGCACTTTACGTTTGAGCAAGTCTGGGTCCGCAACGTGCAGCAGATCCTGCGCGTAAACCACGCCGAAAATGTCGTCGAGCGATTTCTCGTAGACGGGTATCTTGCTGATTTTTGTTTCCACCACTTTTGCGTGCAAATCTTCCAGCGTGGCATCCGCCGCGATGGCCACGATGTCCGGCCGCGGCGTCATCACTTCGCGCACGCGCTTGTCGCTGAACTCCACTACTTGTTCGATCAGGTCGCCTTGCGACGGTTCGATGATGCCTTCTTCTTCCGCGACTTCCACCAGCGCCTCGATGCCCTCTTCCGTGCGCTGTTCTTCGGACTTTTCCGCCTCGTACTCCGAGATGCGCGCAATGGACTCCGCGCCTTCCAGAAAAACGCGCACGGGCCAGACCAGCCACATCGCCCCGCGAATAAAAGGCAAGAGCGGCAGCAGCCATCGGCCTGTCGTGCGATACAGCAGCATGTCTGGAATAAAGTGCATGGCGAAAACAACTTCGAGCACCAGGAAGACGCAGAACTCCACGAACGATTCCCACGTCCCCGGAACAAAATAAACCACGCCGCGCGTGGTCTCCAGCACCAGGAAGGCCAGCATGAAATGTCCGAGGATTCGAAACGTGCGCCCGCCGCTGCGGCGATTGATTTTCAGCTTCGGCTCGATCTCCGCTTCGAAAATATCGAGATGCGCGTGAACGCGGCCAGTAGTCATGCGGCCCAATTCGCGGTAAATCAGTGTGAGATAGGAAAAAACGGGCAGGGTCAAGCCGACGACTATAACGCTCAGAGCATAGAGCCAGCTTAGGGTCATCACGCCAATCCGAAGCGTTCGCGCAGCTTGCGCTCGACGCGGTCCATTTCACCGCGATCGGTTTCGTGGTCGTAGCCCAGCAGGTGCAAGATTCCGTGAAGTATCAGCACGCGAAGCTCGCTCGAAAGTCTTCGCCCGTTTTGTCTTGCATAGCGCCGCGCCGTGGCGGGAGAGATGGCAATGTCACCCAGATATTCGCCTGCTTTCATTTTGATTGATCCGGGCCGCAAGCGCGCCGGTCTTCGCCGTACGACGGAGGGAAAAGACAGCACGTCCGTCGGTCCCTTCTTTTTGCGAAACGTCTCGTTCATCCGCGCGATCTCCGCATCGCTCACCAGACAAATCGTGACGCCGGCTCCCTGGAGGCCCAGTTCGTCTTGCACGCGGCGTAGAAACATTTCGAGTGGACGCCGCGCCAGTCGCACGGCCCGCTGGCGGTTTTCTATGACCGCCTGGCGGTCACTTTTGGAATCGATCATCCTTGCTGGATTTCTTTGTCTTGCTCTTTCCCGGACTCGCGCGCCGGAGTTCCCTGCTTGCCGTTCCCGGCATTGCCCCCGCGTTGCGGGTGGCTAACATCATACTCTTCATAGGCGCGGATAATCTGCTGCACCAGGTTGTGGCGCACCACGTCCTTTTCGCCGAACTGGATTACGCCGATGCCTTCGATTTTTCCGCAGACTTCCAGCGCTTCGATCAAGCCGGATTTTTTCCCTTGCGGCAAATCGATCTGCGTGATGTCCCCGGTGATCACCGCTTTCGAATGGAAACCCAGCCGCGTCAAAAACATCTTCATCTGCTCGCTGGTCGTGTTTTGCGCTTCATCCAGAATCACGAAGGAATCGTTCAGCGTGCGCCCGCGCATGAACGCCAGCGGCGCAACCTCGATGATTCCTTTTTCCAGGAAGCGCTCCAGCTTGTCCGCGTCCAGCATGTCGTAGAGCGCGTCGTACAGCGGCCGCATGTACGGATCGATTTTCTGCTGCAGCGTGCCGGGCAAAAAGCCAAGCCGCTCGCCTGCTTCCACCGCGGGCCGCGCCAGAATAATGCGATTCACCTGTTTCGTTAGCAGCGCGCTCACCGCCATGGCCACGGCGATGTACGTTTTCCCCGTGCCGCCCGGCCCGATGCCGAACATCATGTCGTGCTTTTCGATCTCTTCCATGTAGCGCTTCTGGCTGGCGTTTTTCGGCGTAACCTGTTTCTTGCCGAAGGAACGCGTGCGCCCGTGTTCGAACATCCCTCGCGGCGATTCGTGCGGCTCATCCGTCGCGACGCGCACCAGCGATTTCACTTCCGCGGCGGAGAGCGTCTTTCCGTGCCGCGTCAAGTGGTTGTACTCCTCGACGATTTTCACCGCCTGGTCCACGCAGTCCTGCTCGCCTTCGATGGTCAGCCGCGTGTCGTGCAGATGCGTGCGCACGCGCAGCGAGTCTTCAAGCAAGCGCACGTTTTCGTCCAGCGTGCCAAAGAAGGGTTCGATTTGTCCGGAAATGTGAACGGTACGTCGCATCCAATTGGTGGGTTTTTCTGCTACCGGAACCGGGTGGCCGATGGGATTCCTCCTCGTTGTGCGTGACCGCTTTGCGGCTACTTAGGGAGAAACTAGTTCCACCCTAACCCACCCCTCCGTCGCGGTCAAGTTAGCCGTTCGTAACCTTGTCCTATGAAAGTCCTATGAAAAGAGACACCCACCTTGCCGATCGCGTCGTAAGGTCCTAGAGGATCACTGCGCGCCCAAAATGTACTCTCTTGGTTTGCACGACACGCGTGTTTCGCTTTTCCGTTAGTACGCCGGCAAGATAGGGCACGTCAGGTATGACGTCAACTTGCTCGCGTCCAAACTTGTTCTCGAACGAATATTCACGTCCGTCCACAGCCTTCGCATGAAACGCGAAGCCCTGCAGCGTAAGCCGAGACCACGCAAACTCGAAGTGCCGTCCATTCACATGCAAACCGGGCAGCGTCGGCGCGTCCGGATCGTTCGCCTTGGGCGGGATTGCTTTTCCGTTCCGACTAATGGCAAGTCCTGATTCGCCGCTTCCCTGCCCACCAAAATCTGGATCTGGATAGTAGAGACCATAAAGCTCACTCAACTGTTCCTGTTCTGTTTGCCTTGCGACCGAAACAGGAGGCTAGAAACCAAAGCTCGATGCTGGCATTTCGCGCAACGCCGATTGAATCGCTTTTTCTGCCAGTGGTGCCATCACGGCGTAGCCGGCTGCATTGGGATGAAGTCCATCCTCGCTCAGCGCTTTCTTTAGAAGGCCGTGCTCGTCCGCCATCGCTGGGAAATAATTGAGGTACACGTGGTCATTCACAGCGGCGTACTTTCTAATCCAAGCATTCAACTCCAAGATTTTCTCCGGCGGTCGTTTGATCCGCATGTCGACCGGTTTGCCTTCCCCGTCGCTCCCGTAGTTGCTCACCGGCATCACCGACGATAGCACCACGCGAATTCCATGCACGCGCGCAAGTTCCGCCATCGAAGCAAGATTTTCCTCCGTCTCCTGCAGCGTCATGGGCCCGGTGTTCCCGGCGATGTCGTTGGTTCCCGCCAGAATCACCACCACCTTCGGTTGCAGCGCAATCACATCCGCGCGAAAACGGAGAAGCATCTGCGGTGTCGTCTGCCCGCCAATTCCCCGGCCGATGTACGGCTTCCCAGGAAAAAATGCGCCGAAGCGCGGCTGCACCCACATGTCCGTGATGGAATCGCCCATGAAGACCACGCGCTGTTCGTCTTGTGCCGGAGGAAAAACTTTCGCATTGGCATCGCGATAGTGCGCGAGGTCCGGCCAACCGTCCAACCGCTTTGTCAGCGATTCGAGCTTGGCCTTCATGCCCTCGACCGCGGAGCAATCGCACGGCGGCTTGGTCTGCGAATCCGTCTGCGCCTGCGCGCGCAGAACTCCCGTGCTCGCCAGCAGAAGCACGATCAGAATGTCGCTGCGCATGCGTGTTGCTCTCATCTTCACACTCCCGGGTGAACTTTATCACGCAATCTGGAAAACAGCGGGGCGGACAGCGTTCACAAGAAAGGAAAATACCGCCTGCCTCGGCAGCGGCCACTAGAAGTCCTCATCCTGCACGGGATTTTAGTCCGCGGCGACCGCGCGCGTTTTCGCCCATTCGCGGATCGACTGGACTTCTTCGGCGCGCGTAACGCTGAGGGGTTGCGTGCCTTGGATTTCGACAATCAGAATTTCCGTCGAAAGCTGCTGCTTCGCGCTGAACGCGGTGTAAAGCCCCGCAAGGATGGCTTGTTCGATCTCCGCGCCGGAAAACCCGTCGCTCGCCGCCGCCAGCTTCGGCAAATCGAACGCGCCCGCGTCGCGCCCGCGCTTCTTCAGGTGCAGCGCAAAGAGCGCCGCGCGCACTTCTCCATTCGGCAAATCCACGAAGAAAATCTCATCGAAGCGCCCTTTGCGCAGCATTTCTGGAGGCAGCACGGTGATGTTATTCGAAGTCGCCGCCAGGAACACGCCGCTCTCGCGGTCCTGCATCCACGTCAGCAGAGTCGCCAGCAGCCGCTGCGAAAGTCCCGCGTCGGCATCCCCGCTCGACCCCGCCGAAGCAAACGCCTTCTCAATCTCATCAATCCACAAAACCATCGGCGCAAGTTTCTGCGCCAGTTCCAAAGCCTTGTGCAGCCGCCGTTCGCTCTCGCCAACGTATTTGTCGTACAGCGCGCCCGCATCCAATCGCGCCAGCTCGTAACCCCATTGTCCGGCAATCGCGCGCGCCGCCAGACTCTTGCCGCAACCCTGCACGCCGGTGATGAGCACGCCCTTCGGCGGCACCAGCCCGAACCTCTGGCCTTCCGCAGTCAACGCGCTTTTTCTTTTATCAATCCATTCGCGCAGCCGCCGCAGCCCTGCCACGTCGCCAAACGATGCGTCGCGCCGCACGGATTCGATCAGTCCTTCCGTACGCAAGACTTCGCGCTTCGTATCCAGTACCGCATCCAGCAATCCCGCGTCGACTTTTCCACGCGCCAGAATCGATTTGCGCAGCGCTCGCAACGCGTCTTCTTCGGGCAATCCCACCAGATTCCGCGCAAGCTGCGTCATCGCCGCAACATCCAGCGAGATGGGAACGTGCTGCTCGCGATTCAAATCCGCCAGCACCTGCTTCACGCCGGGCAGCAAATCTTCCACCCTCGGCAATCCCAGTTGAAACGGAATCGCATCGCCCTCCAGGTCCGCGGGAAGCTGCAGCGACGCGGCCGTCAGCACGATGGACCGCCGCGCCGTTCGAAACTTCTCCGCCAACTCGCGTAGCCGGCGACAAATCTTGTCGTTGTCGCAGTAGCGCGGAAAATCCTTGAGCAGAAAAACGCCATCGCCCTGAATCAGCGCGATATTCGAAAGCGCCTGCTCCGGATTGTCCGTGTTGTACATTGGCGCGCCGTGAGCCTTGGCCAGCCCCGTCGTGACGCTCCATTCATAAAGCGGCACGGCCAATTCCGTTGCCACATCCAGAAGCATCACTTCGAGCCGCTCCTCTTCCGCCGTCTCCACGGTGATGATAGGATGGCGCGAATTGATGAGCAGCCGCAGTTCATCGTGCTTGCTCGGCGGATTTGAACGCCCAGCCGCGCCGATGTTTGCGCTCGCCGAAACCGGCGGTTTCAGCGGCTGCGTCGGCGCTGGGGCACCCGGAGGACCTTTCACCTCGTTTGACAAAGCCCTTGGCCTCGTTTAACGTTAGAAGTTTGAGCGATACCTAAAAGGAGCAATAGATGGCCCAGGGACAGGCTACCAAAGTTAAGAAAAAGAAAAAGTCGGTTTTAAAGCGGGCGGCGCAATCTCGCCAACGCGCCGAAGTGAACCGCGCGAACCGCACCCGGGTCCGCACGCTGATGCGCCGTCTGCGCACTGCCATCACCGCCGGCGACGCCACCGCGTCCGAAAACCTGCTGCAACCCACGATGTCGGCGATCGACCAGGCCATTACCAAGGGCGTGCTGCACGAAAATACCGGCAACCGCTACAAATCGCGTCTCACGCTCGCGTACAACGGCGTCAAAGCCAAGGCCGCGAAGTAGAACTGCATTCAGTTCCAGGTTATTACTCCTAAGGTTTTAGTTGAACAATATGTGAGAAGGGCGAGCGCTAGCTCGCCCTTCTCGCGTTTGGCCCTTTGACTAGTCCGAAAAGTATTCTTCTCCCGTAGTGCCACCCACGACATTCTTTGCGAGCTTCTTCTTGTGCCGCTTTGTATCTAGTTATATCACTAGAGTACAGGAGGAATGTTTATGGGTTTCCCAACCAAAGTGCAACTCATCCAACGCAAAGAAAGCCAGCAGTGGTATATCAACTTCCCCTCCGCCGTTGCCCAAGCTATGGAGTTTCAACGCGGGGAGATCGTGGAGTGGATCGTGGAAGACAAGAACCGTCTACTTCTCCGTCGTCGCAAGGTTCCCACCGCCACGCTAAAAAAAACCAAACGCGGCAAGGCGTGATGGCTTGTTGGAATGCGCTGTTCGATCAGGCGCGCGTGGCTTTCGCGCAGCAGCGCTCTGCGGAGCGGGCGCGCGCCCTTGGTCTGTCTGCGTTGACTTGCTTGGGCCGCCACACCTTGTCCGGCTTGCTGTGTACCGCCGGGCAACAGTTCCGCGACTGGTCAGCGGCCTATCGTCTGTTTGAACGCGAGCGTCTCGATCCCCAGGCTCTATGGCGGGTCCCACTGAATGGCGTGCTGGAAACCCTGCCGCCCACCAGCCCCGTGGTGGCCTTGCTCGATGACACGCTGATTCGCAAGCGCGGGCACCGCATCGCCGGCACCTCTTGGCGGCGCGATCCGCTGGGACCGCATTTTGCCGATAATTTCATCTGGGCTAGTCGCTTCCTGCAGATTTCCCTGGCCCTGCCGGAGCATCCCGCCGCGCCCGCGAGTTCCGCCCGTGCCATTCCTGTTGACCTGCAGCACGCGCCTTCACCGCGCAAACCTTCGCGCCGCGCCGATGCCCAGCAGTGGCAAAATTGGCGTGCGCTCTCAGCTGCGGCCACCATCAGCCGCCGCGGAGCCGAACGCCTCACTCATTTGCGGCAGGCCATCGATGAGTTCGCAGGCGGCGCCACTCGCCCGCTGCTGGTCTGCACCCATGCCACCTTCACCAACCGAACCGAGTTGCGAGATTTGCCTCCGCGCACCACCCTCATCGGCCGGATTCGCAAGGACGCTCGCCTCTATGCACTGCCCACGGCCGAAGAAGAAAACCACGGACGTGGCCGTCATCGCTGCTATGGACAGCTTCAGCCCACTCCCGAACAATGGCGTCGCGATGAATCCATTCCGTGGACCACCGTGCAAGCCTTTGCCGCCGGAAACGTCCACGACTTCGACATCAAATTCATCACTCCCCTGCGCTGGAAGCACGCGGGCGGCGAACGCCAACTCTCGCTCCTGATCGTCCGCCCGATTGCCTACCGGCTCAGAAAAGGCGCCCACCTCAGCTATCGCAATCCCGCTTACTTGATTTCCAGTGATCCCGCCTTAGCACCGCAGCAAATCCTGCAAGCCTACCTGTGGCGCTGGGAGATCGAACTCAACTTTCGCGACGAAAAAACTCTGCTGGGTTTCGGGCAGCCACAGGTTCGCAGCGATCCCGCCGTGCGCACCACCGCCACTTTCTTCGTGTTCGTCTACGCATTACTGCTGCTGGCTCTGGAAAATTGTCATCTCGCCCACAGCCCCTTGCCCCGTCCGCGCTGGCAGCGGCTTCGACCTCGCCGGCCTCATTCGCGCATCACCACTCCCCAGGCTATTTCGTTGCTGCGCGCTGACCTCTGGACCTCCGCCTTGGGCCTACAAAATAAAAACGGCTTCGTCGCACGCAACCAACGCGCAACAAAGCCCCTTTTAATTCAAAACAACCTACAATCCGCCGTTCTCTATGCTTCAGGATAGCCAAACGCGAGAAGGGCGAGCGCTAGCTCGCCCTTTCTTTTTGATGCGCTGAATTTTCAAACCTATTTCCCGGATTCAACCAGTCCGCCTATTTACATTCCCGAAACATACGGGTCACCTGCAATTCATCTTCACGCAATCACCTCGTAACCAGCCCGGTGCACTCTCTCGTGGCTCGTCGCTGTCCCCACGATAATAGTTCGAGAGGAGAATGCATGTCCTTGAAGCAAACCGTTTCAAAAGCGTTTCACGGTCTTCGCGTTGGATTCATTGCCTTTGCCCTGTTGCAGTTCAGCCTCGGTGGCCCACTCGCAGCTTCGCTGCAAGCCCAAGAAAAGACCCACACCCGAACACCCATCAAACATGTCATCGTCCTGATCGGCGAGAACCGCACTTTTGACCACCTCTTTGCTGCCTACGTTCCCAAGCGCGGCGAATCCGTCAAAAACTTACTGTCCGAAGGAATTATCAACGCGGATGGCACTCCCGGCCAGCATTTCAAGAAAGCGCAGCAATTCCAAGCCGTACCGCCATTTAGAACCTCGTACTACATCAGCCTTGATGGCGCCGACAAGACTCCGTACGACGTACTTCCCGCACCGACCCTGAACTTTTCGCCCAGCCCCGACGCCTCGATCATCGGTTTTGCTACGCAGCCACCTCCTTTTCCCCCGGCCACTCCGGCCTTTATTTTGGCGGCAATCGAGCCGTCTTTGGGAACCGCCGATCTCGGTCTGCTGACCACCGGTGCTTCCGGCCAAAACAATACGTTTGTACTCACCCCCGTTCCCGACTTCGATACGCGCGTCGCGAATTTCAACAACTTGCCGAACGGACCATTCCCGCTGCGGGGGCCGAACCTTCCCTACGATTCCTACACGGGAGACACCACGCACCGGCTCTTCGAGATGTGGCAACAATCCGACTGCAGTATTAAGAACGCCACCAAGCACAACCCTTCGGGCTGCCTGAACGATCTCTATCCGTTTGTCATTACCAACTATACAAATCAGACCGATCCGTTTGACACCCCTCCGGCCACCGACGACAACGGCGGCGGCAACTCCATGGCCTTCTACAACATGCATGAAGGGGACGTCACGGTCCTGAAGAGCCTGGCCGATAAATATTCCATGAGCGACAATTTTCACCAGTCGTTCATGGGCGGCACCGGCGCCAACCACGTCATGCTCGGAACCGGCGACGCCATTTTCTGGTCCGACAACACGGGCAATCCCGCCACCGACAAGGGTAATCCCACCAAACCGCCGTCGCACATCGCCAATCCTGATCCGCTGCT
The DNA here is from genome assembly GCA_036522195.1 of Candidatus Acidiferrum sp. Taxonomy (GTDB): domain Bacteria; phylum Acidobacteriota; class Terriglobia; order Acidiferrales; family UBA7541; genus Acidiferrum. The sequence goes on from DATDGF010000057.1 coordinate 24,115, forward strand.
TGGCACGAACGACGTCTACACCGTGGACCTGTTCTTCGACGGCAACTTCACCGAGTGCGCTGATCCCAGCCAGCCCGGCATCAAGCCCATCCAGGACTACTTGGAATCTCTCCCCTACGATCCCAAACCCAATTGCGAAAAGGGGCACTTCTACATGGTGAACAATGATAACCCGGGCTTCCTTCCGGATGGCACGGTGGACACCGCAAATATTGCCAAAGGTAAATCCATCCCCCCGATCACCGTGCGCACCATCGGCGACGCGCTCAACGACAAGGGAATTTCGTGGGCTTATTACGGGGGGGCATACACCGCAGCGGTGGCTCTCCAGCACGATCCCAAGAGCACGAATCCGGCTGTTCAAGTTGGCGCAGCCTACTGCAACATCTGCAATTTCGAATCCTACTCTACGTCCATTATGGGCGATGCAACGCAGCGCGCAGCGCACATCAAGGACGCCACTGACTTCTTTGCCGCCGTCGACAACGGCACTTTGCCTGCCGTCTCCTTCGTAAAGCCCGACGGTCTTCTGGATGGCCATCCCGCCTCTTCCAAAGAGGACCTCTTTGAGGGCATGGTCAAGAAAATCATGGACCATCTCACCGCCAACAAAGACCTCTTTGAATCCACCGTTTTGTTTATCACCATGGACGAGGGCGGCGGCTATTACGACTCTGGCTACATCCAGCCGATCGACTTCTTCGGCGACGGCCCACGCATCCCGTTGATCGCCGTTTCACCGTTCACCCGCGGCGGCCACATCAGCCACTCTTACACCGACCACGTCTCCATCCTCAAGTTCATCGAGAGGAATTGGGATTTGAAGCCGCTTACGCACCGCAGCCGCGATAACTTCCCGAACCCTAAAGTGGACGACGATAATCCCTACGTGCCACTCAATAGCCCGGCCATCGGTGATCTCTTCGACTTGTTCAACTTCGGCGACGATCACGGCGGCAACTGAAAACCGTTCCAACCTCAAGGGCGGCCGTTTGGCCGCCCTTTTTCTTACTTCTGAGACATGAATTACAGCCTCACGGCGCCTACACATAACAAAGGTACGCCTATAACTAGACTCAACCACATCACCTGCAGCGGCCAGGCCGGCCAACCATGTTTGGCTCAAGTACGAGCATATTCTGTTATGTAAGCTCCCGACCAAAACCCTTTGAAACCGATTTCTCCCAGTTTCCTATACATATACCACCAGACGATACTCGGGACACTGCACAAAAGAAGCCCAAAAATCAGATAGCGGTCGCGAGCCAAAACAAGCCAAGTCATATGCACGTCTGACATAGATGCTCCAACTACTGATTCGCTGACTTCGCGACCTGCGCTCCGCCCGTCAACTCCGTAATCAAAAACTCCATCACTGCGCGCGCATCTTCCCCGCCGCGCTTCAGCCGGTCGTCCGCCCTCTGCAGCGCGCTCAGCCCACTCAACAATCTCCCCTTCGAAATCTTGCGCGCATTCTGCAGCGCTAGTTCCGCCTGCTCCGGCCGCATCCCCAGCGCACGCGCCGCCTGCCAGCCATTCGTAACACCCTTCACTTCGCTGGCCTCGATCAGCTTGCGGTACATCCACGTCATCGCTCCGAGCATCGGCAATGGTTCTTCTCCGTCGCGCAGCAAGCGGTCCAGGAATTCCAGCGCCTTCTTCGCCTGTCGCGACGCCAGCATGTCCGCCAGTTCCCAAACCGTCGTGGTTTTCTCGGAAATGACCAGCGCACTCACGTCCAGCCGCCGGATCATTTTTCTCTCGGCTGCAAACGTCGCTAGCTTGTCGATCTCCGTTTTCAACCGCATCAAATCCGCCGCCACAAACTCCGCCAGATCCTCTGCCGCACCCTTCTCAAATTCCACGCTTTCTTCTTTCGCGATTGCCCGTGCGAGGGCCACCGCAGCCGACTGCCGCTCCCGCAGGTTTTCCCCGAGCCCCACTTCCACCACGAGCGTTTTTTCCGCGAGCAGCTTTCCCAGTTTCATGCGCTGATCGAGCGCGCTGGCTTCCACCACCAGTACCGTGAAGGGCGCAGGATTCTCCAGATAGGCGTCGAGCTGCGCCACGGCCTCTTCCCTGTTTTTTTCTCCGAGCTTCTCGATCGCTTCGGCTTCTGCCAGAAAAACCACCTGCTGCGGCGAAAGCATCGGCAGCGTCTGCGCCTGGTCGACCGCCGCCTGCGTCTCCCCGCGGTCCGCGGAATACCGCGACACCGCCCACGCCCGCGATGCTTCTGGCACAAACTTCTCAATCAATTGCGCCCGGCACGAGTCCCGAAGATAGGGCTCTTCTCCCAGCAACAAAATCGCCGGGATGAGCTTCCCTTTCTCCAGCCGCGCCAGCAATTCTTCCGGGGATACCCGCGCCATATAGTCTTTCCTGTGCAGGCGCGGGCTCTAGCCCGGCCCGCACTTTCCTAGAAGCCATCTCATAAATGGTTTGGCCCTGTCTAAATGGCTGTTTTTTCCAGGACTTTGGCGACCCCAAAGCATTTATGAGATAAGTTCTAATAATTCTCCGTCACAGCTGCCACCAACCGCGAAGCAAAATCCTTTGCCACGCGGTCCAGCGCCGGATCCTGCTCCTCGAAAAAGCTGGGCACGTCCGTGGAAAGTTCATACTCGTTTCGAAAAACGAAATTGTCCGAGTGATAGAGAATTTTCCCCGTCGCGCGCTCTTCAAACGTGACTTCGCACTTCACCTGCACCAGCATGGTTGTCGCCCGCCCCGAAGCCGTGTCATAAGTCAGCGGCACGGCTTCTATGCTTAGCACTTTCCCGCGCAGCACCGCATCGGCATTCTCGGGATTGGACACCACTCGATACGAAGTCTTCACAAGAAATTCGTGGATCGTCGCGCTGGTAAATTTCTGTTCGATCCGGTAGCTGGTCGTCTTGTTTTCCAAAGCGGGCACGGCAATCACGTGAATCGTTTTCGGCAGCGAATCGCTTTTGCCCGCGACGTGGTAGCCGCAGCCATTCCCCAATAACACCGCCAGCAGCACCGCGCAAAAAACTCCCCGGACCTTCATGCCAGCATCTCCGCCAGTCTCACCGCGTTTGCCGCCGGCAACCGGATGTTGTCCGCCGCGCCCCAGAACCACCACGTCCCCGGTTGTGAATCATCCGCCTCCGGTTTCGCTAATTGAATTATTTTTTCAGCCGCCGCGCTGACATTGCTGGGGCCCACATCGCCGTTCTTGGCCATTGCGAAGCCTGTCTCCTGGCACGCATTCGAAATTTTTTCCGCGTTCGCGCTCTCTTCCAGTTCCGCCCAGGCGGCAAAGGCAGTTCCATAAAATACCGGCGCGTGAACTACGTGTATGGCCGGGATGGCCATCTTCTTTCCAAGGCACGCTTTCGCTTCCAGCCGCACGCGTTCGCGGATTGCACCCAGCTCTTGCGCGCTCGCCGGACCGAACCGGTCCACCATGTTGAATGCCACCTGCGTATCAAACACCGGCTGCCCAACGCCCTGAAACGAGAGCAACTCCCCGGTCTGGCTTTCCAGTTCTTCGATGCCGCGTCGCCCCGCTTCCGATACCGGCTGAAAGAATGTCATAACCAGCCTGCGCAAACCGTTCTTTGCCAGCGCCAGTGCTAACGCCGCCGCTGCCATTCCCGCGGCCGAAGGGATCGCATAAGCCCCCGCATTTTTTTTGAACTCGCGCCCCAGCAACGCATCAAGCTTCGGAAACCAAACGACCGTCTTCGCATCGCCCGCAATCCCGCCGGAAAGATCAACCACCGTTGCGCTCGCGCGCGTCGCCTCCGCCAGATTTCTCCGCGTGAACTCTGCGGAACCAGTGAAAAATACAAATCGCGCCCGTTCGAAACTTCCTTCCTCCACCGGCTGAATCACCGCAGGTTCGCCGCCCGCCTCCGTCAGCGTCCCCGCGGCGATCTCCTCGTCCACCAGCCGGAAATCCGAAGCCGCAAACCGTCCTTCCTCCAATAGCGCTTTCAACTCCGCTCCCAGCAGCGAAGACGCACCTGCAATCACAATCCGGTTGGATTCCCGTTCAAGCGAAGGCATGAATCACGCGGTCCGCGATACCATGCGCTGGCGAATGAACCGCACCAGGTGCAGTAAGACACCGGCCACGGCATATGTACAAGCCAGCAGGACCAGCACCACTTCCGAAAACGCCCAGATCACTGCGCCGATTAGAATGAGAAAAAGAATCAGAAAGGCCGGCTGCTTCCGCGACCACGGCAGATCCTTGAAACTGTAATAACGAATCGTGCTGACCATCAGCCCGCCGAGCGCCGCCGCCATCAAAAGCCAGCCCACCGACCATCGCCAATCTTGTAGCGGCCCTGCACGGTGCAATGCGTGAACCACAGACGCAATCACCCCGGCTGCCGCCGGAGTAGGCATACCAACAAAATATTTGGATCCACCCGGCGCCATTCCCTTTACGTTAAATCGCGCCAGCCGCCACGCGCAGCAAATGAGAAAAAACAGGCAGCACACCCAGGCGAACAATCCCAGCTGATGCAGCGCCTCCAGGTCCATCGCCGTCACGCTTCGAATGCCCCACGCATACGCGAGGATCGCTGGCGCCACTCCAAAACTGACGACATCCGCCAGCGAGTCAAACTGCACTCCAAATTCCGTGTTGGTCCCGGTCATTCGCGCGACTCGCCCATCCAGCGAATCGAACAAAATCGCCAGGCCGATCGCTTTGGCAGCGCGGTTGAAATCATCCGGCGCCCCCACCAGTGAAGCGACGATGGCGTAGTAACCGCACAGGAGATTCGCGGACGTGAACGCCGCGGGAATCAGAAATATTCCCCGCCGCAATTTCGGATTCTTGATGCGCCGGTGCTGAAAAGATATTTCCTGTTGTTCGGGCTCGGGCATGATTACGACCGCTTCCCTGTCGCTGTCAGATTTGTGTCCGCTTCCGCCGTGCTTGCTTCATTCGAATGGCCCGCCGCCGCTTTCCGAGGCCACCACGCCAAAACGCTCGCTCCGCCCTTTACATTTTGCCCCAGCTTCACCAGGATCTCCGCTTCTTTGGGCACCCAGACATCCACACGCGAGCCGAATCGTACCAGTCCGATCCGCTCCCCGCGCGCCACCCTGTCGCCAGGTTTCTTCCACGAGACTACTCGCCGCGCAATCAACCCCGCAATCTGCTTGAACACCATTTCCCCCGCATCGGTCGAAAGCGTAAACACGTTCTGCTCGTTCTCCACCGAAGCCTTCTCGCGCATGGCCGCAAGAAATTCCCCCGGCCGGTATTCCATGCTCGTGATCGTCCCTGTCGCGGGCGAGCGGTTCACATGCACATTCCAGACTGCCAGAAAGATACTGATGCGGCTCCCCGGACGCCCGGCGTTCTCTTCCTCCGTTACCACCACCACGCGGCCATCTCCGGGAGACACCACTGCCCCCGGTTCCGAGGGAATCACACGCTCTGGATCTCGAAAAAAGGAGAATATAAACAGGGCCAGAAACACCAGAACGGCTGCCCCGACGTACCAGTGCAGGAAAAAACAGGCGCCGCCGAGCAAAAGCGGTGGAACCCCGAAGTAGTAGCCTTCCTTGACCATGCTTGCCGGAGTAGACCTCTCCCTTTTCGCTCGGGGTCTGAATCCCGCGAGCGCGCAGTGGTCATTCTACGACAGAATCAGCCCGGAAGCCGTTGCTATTGGCTGTAGTTGGTCTTCGCGCGTAGGATACGCGCGGCAATCCGTTCCATCTCATCTTTGCAGTGGAGCTTCATCTTCTTGAGCTTGATTTCTTCCAGGAGGTCTTCCGAATTCAGGTAGGGCGATTTGGAGATTTGCTGGAGTTCTGCTTCGTATTGCTGGTGTTGCTGTGCCAGACGCTGATAGTCCGCGTCTGTTTGAAGAAGTATGTCCCGAGGTGCCCGCTGCGCAGTTGCCATGCGTCCTCCTCACGACTCCGTGTATGTGCGATGAACACTACATGAGCGAAAGATAGCACTTTGGTTTCCTACGTCAAGGGGGAACCCGTGGGAATTTGGTCCTAGCCTGTGAGTTTCTTTTCCATCACAATCGCGGCCTCGGCCGGGTCGCGGTAATACCCGGGCCGACAACTGCATTTGGCAAAGCCATGCTTTAGGTAGAACGCTATCGCCGGCGCGTTTGACTCCCTAACCTCTAGAAACACGCGACTTACTCCCCGCCTTAAGAATTCCTCCAGCGCTGCGTTGAGTAGCGCCCCGCCCTCTCCCATGCGCCGCCGCCACGGCATCACCGCCAGATTCAAGATTTCTGCCTCATCGCCTGCTTGGCGCCCGAAAAGAAAACCCGTTACTTTCCCACCTGCCTCGCTCACCAACCCAAGACCGCCAGACCACATCAGGGCCTGCTCAAAACTTGCTGCCGACCAATTCGCCGCTTCCGGAGCTTCCTGCAAAATCTTAGTCACCGCTGCCGCGTCCGATGGACGGAGCGTTCGAATGGCAGCGTTGGTTTTTTCCTGCCTCACTTCAGCGCCCATGCGCCGCCCCGCCCTTCCAGAAGATTTCCGCGTCGGAGCGCCGCACGTAGTTCGCATCCAGCGAGAGCGCATCCGTGTGCCGCCCTGCCGCCAATTGCGCCATTCCAATCCGCCCGATCGCCGGAGCCAACACGCTGGAGACGCGCTCTACCTTTTCGCCGCGAGACTCCCGCGCACTCCACGCCGCATCCTCTTGAACACACTCCGGGTCCGCGGACACCCACGAAATGCTTCCTCCACTCGCCAACTCCGCAGCCAGCTCAACGAACTTTCCTGGAGGGATGACCGTTTCCTCCCCCAGCCTCTCTAATCTCATCCCCGCGCGCCTGTAAACCGCCCCGAACACCTGCCCGCGCCGCGCATCCGCAAACGCCGCAACGTATGGCTCATCCCCATTGGATTGCGTACCCAGCGCCTCCAGGCGGGAAACCGCCGCGATGCGCTTCCCGTAAACTTCGTTCCACGCTTTTACCGTAGTCAATCCCACCCGCACTCCCGTGAAGGACCCCGGCCCTGCTGCGACCGCATACCCATCGACTTCCGCCATCCCGATGCCTGCGGCTCGAAGCGCCTCCGCAACCGCCGGCAGCAACCAGGAGGAGTACTCTTTTCCCGAGTCATGCCCCAACACTTGCAGGTCCGCTTGGTCCCGCAGCACCGCTACGCTGCCCCGCGAATCGCACGTATCTATCGCCAGTACAATCACATCCGCATTCTATCGTACTCTCGAACGCCCCGGAAAACTTCGCTGGGAAGTCATTGGCCGCAACCATTCGTCGGCAGCGATTGGCCCATTTTCACCGCTGAATGGCGGGAATTTCCTCTTGATCTGCGCGTCTCCCATCGCCGCGCCGAGCAATTTGATTGCCAAATTAATACCTCTTTTTCTCTAACCCCCTCATTCCACTGGATATATCTTGACTCTTCCAGCACATTGTTAATATAATGTTCCAGCATCTCTCAGGGGGCAACCGAATCTATGGACTACAAGATCGGCGACAAGGTCGTATATCCGAACCATGGTGTGGGCATTGTTGAACAGATCAGCTACGGCGTTTTGAACGGCAGAACCGAACGTTACTTCATGATTCGCATTGTTTCCAGCGGTTTGCGTGTCATGGTCCCGCAATCCAACGCAACCACCGTTGGCCTTCGTTCCGTCATCCGTTCCACGGAGTCGGCGAAAGTCCTCGGCTTCCTCGAAACCGGTAAACTTAACTCTCATCACGACTGGAAGCACCGCTTCAAAGAGAATTCGGAGCGCATGCGCACCGGGTCCCTCCTCGAAGTCGCGGTCGTCCTCAAGAGTCTCGTTTCCCTCAGCCGCAGCAAGCCGCTCTCCTTCCGCGAAAAGAAAATGCTCGAACGCGCGAAGTACCTCCTCGTCAGCGAAATGGCTACGTCCCGCAACACCACCGCGGAAAGCGCCGAAGCCATCGTCGTCAAGTCCCTGGCCAAAGCCAAACTCCAGTTCCCCGTCGTAACCGAAAAGTTCGAATAGCTCGGTATCCTCTTTTTTCTTGTAGGGGCGCAGCAACGCTGCGCCCTTCTTTTTTTGGCTCCCATTTCCAATGCTCCGTCGCGTCCGCCAGCGCGGCATTGAACACCAGCCCCGCGATCGCCTTGCCTGACATTTCGGATTTTCACATTCACGGCGGAAGGATCGAAATCCAAGAATTGCACTGGGCAACTCGCCGGCGCAGCAGGGCTCGATACCGCGTTCTGCGCCTGAGCGAGTGGGCAAAACCCCGTTGCCGCGAGCAACAAAAGAAAGATCCAACTCCATCGAATCTGTTTGACCCCCTGCGAGCGGTGGCCGTTTACCGGGAGCCGAGAATGGTTCATGGCGTTTACCCTCCGAAAATGAAACGCCCCTCATTCCCGATTGGTTACAGACAATAATGTGAAACCGTGCACGCGCGTGCTACGTCGCACAAATGCAAATCCGTGTTGGACGATTGTCTTTCAGGATCGCGAAAGTGACAGAAGGCTTACTCCAGCCTCGCGCAGCGTCCGCGCCACCGCAGCCGCAATCGCCGGCGCACCCGGAGTGTCGCCATGAATGCAGAGAGTTTGGGCATCCACGGCAACTTCGCTCCCGTCGCTCGCAATCACTAACCCTCGCTCCGCGATCCCCAGCGCCTGCCACGCCGCTTCTTCCGGATTGCGAATCAACGCATCCTCAAACTTCCGCGAACGCAAAGTCCCATCCGCCTCATATCGCCGATCGGCAAACGCTTCAGCCGCCACCGCAAATCCCTCTTGCCGAAACACCTCCAGCATCGGAGATCCCGCCAGCCCCACAAGCACCGTGCTCTTGTCCCATCTCGCCACGCCGTCCGCAATCGCCTTTGCAAGCTCGCGATTCTTCACCGCCTGATTGTAAAGCGCCCCATGCGGCTTCACGTGAACCACTGGCGCACCGCAACCCGCCGCAATTTCCGCCAGCGCGCAAACCTGCTCGTAAACGTAATCCGCAGTCTCCTTCGCCGCCAGCTTCAACTCCACCCGTCCAAAATTTGCTCGGTCCGCATAACCCGGATGCGCCCCGATCGCCAGCTTCCACCGCAACGCCTGCTCAATCGTAGTCTTCATCGTCCGCTCGTCACCCGCATGCCCTCCGCAGGCAATGTTGACCGATGTGATCGAGCACATCAGCGCTTCCTGCGTGCCGTCCGCAATCGCTTCCGGCACCTCGCCCATGTCACAATTCAGATCAAGGTTTAGACCAGCGTTTTTCAATTTCCAGTACCTGCCTGTCGCGCAAATCATTCGCAAGCACCATCTCCTGAAAAGCCAGCATCGATCGCGCGCCCCGCGGCTCCACCCGCTGAAACCGAATTTCATCGCGCGGCCGCAGTTGGCCCAGCCTATGAAAATCCGCCGAAATTACATTGGCAATTTTCGGATATCCCCCAGTCGTCTGCTGCTCGACAAAAAGGATAATGGGCTGCCCTCCCTCCGGCACCTGCACCGCTCCAAGCGCAACCCCCTCCGAAATCATTTCTCCGCCAGCCGGCGCCGGAATCGCCTCGCCCTGCAGTCCTATCCCCATCCGATTGGAGTCTTCCGCCACATGATACGTGCTCTCATAAAAGATCTTTTTTGCCGCTTCCGAAAACCAATCGCTCTGCGGCCCATCCGTGACGCAGATTACCCTTCGCGGCTCAAGAACTTCCATCGTTCGAGGCGACAACGCCCATTCGCGGTTTGGCATACTCGCCGACCATGGGGCTATCATTTTAATGTAGCGCGCGCCGATCCTCAGCACGTCGCCCTTCCGCAGCGCTCTCCCTTCATGCCCGCCAAGCCCGCTCAGAATATGTGTCGAAGCACTCCCCAAAAAAAGCTCGACCTCAATCCCGCCCTGCACGCACAAGTAGCACCGCGCCCCTGACCGCGTCGGCCCTAGGCGAAGCACCTGCCCCGGCTTCGCTACATGCGCCCTCCACAGTCCGACAGGTTTTTCCTCCAAGGTCGCGCCAAAATCCGATCCCGCCAGGGCAATCACCGCCCCCGCTGGAAATGTAAACGTCCCGCCAAGCAACGTCATCTCCAGCGCCGCTGCCCCTTGATGGTTCCCCAGCAACCGGTTTCCCATCCGCAAGGAAATCCTGTCCGCCGCCCCTGAAGGCGAAACTCCCAGCGGTCCGAAACCTTCACGTCCCAGATCTTGCACGGTCGTGAACAGCCCCGGTTCCAGCACCTGAATCACGCTCATTCCCGCTCCGTCTCCGCAAATCGTTTCGCATCAATCGGCGTGAATCGCACGCGGTCTCCAATGGCCAGTAGACCCAGGTCTTCGCGGTCAGCCCGGAACATTTTGATGGGCGTACGTCCAAGCAACCTCCAACCCCCGGGCGTCGCAAAGGGATAGACGCCGGTGTGATTGGCGGCAATCCCCACGCTCCCCGCCGGCACCTTCCGGCGCGGCGCTGCCAGCCGCGGTGTCACCAATTCTTCTGGCAATTCCCCCAGGTACGCGAACCCGGGCACAAATCCCAGGAAATAAACCAGATACTCGACGGATGAATGCAGCTCGATCACCTGCTCCGCCGTCATTCCTCGCAAAGCGCCCACCTCAGCCAAATCCGGCCCATACTCGCCGCCATAGCAGACCGGAATTTCAAGCATTTTTGGTTCTGGAAGTTTCACCTCTTCGAGCCGCGCGAGATATCGCCGCAGAATCTCTTCCACTTCCTCGTGCGCCAACTTCAACACATCAAACTTCACAAGCAACGAGCAATACGCCGGATGTAGATTGTGAACGCCCGCCACGGGCTCCAGCTCCAGCAGCCGCAGCAGCTTCCTAACCCTTTCATTCGCCTGAACTGTGATCTGATTCTGTTGCGGCTGACTTTGTAGAGGCCGGGCTTCAGCCTGGCCTTGCTCCCGTTTCTGTAGTGGCCGGTCTTCAGACTGGTCCGTCTTATCCGCTTGATCGAAATAAACCATCAGCGACTGATCGCTGGCCAACTGAAACCGCGCTCCCTCGCCCGCCGATCTCCCCATATTCGCGAGAGTATACCCCACGCGATGGTCCCCAGTAGGACAGGCATTCCTGCCTGTCCTCTTCAGCCCGCGCACACTAATAAATGTCTTCGATCTGCTTGTCTAGTGCTACGCCAACGCGAGGCTGGGGTCTGCGTTCAGGGTTGTATCCGCGATGATCCCCGCGCGGAAACGCGAATACGCAGCCGCCGCTATCATCGCTGCATTGTCGGTCGAAAGCGCCCGGCTCGGAAAAAACACCTCAACGCCCGCGGGTTTCGCCCGCTGTTCGAACGTCGCGCGCAACTGGCTGTTGGCCGCCACTCCGCCCGAAACCAGCACACTCTCGACGCCCAACTCTTCCGTCGCTTTCATTGTGCGCTCGACCAGGTCCCGCACCACGGCATTCTGAAACTCGCGCACCAGCGCCAGTGTCTGCGGGCTGCACAAGGGCAGCAATTGCTCCACTTTTCTTTCGCCGCGCTGCAGGGCTTCTTCCCGCGCGCGAATCTCCGCGGAATATTCCCCATGCTCGCGCACGTGATAGAGCACGGCGGTTTTCAGTCCGCTGAAGCTGAAGTCCAGCGCATTCCCTTTCATCTTCGTCGGCCCGAATTTCACCGGCGCCGCCACGCCATTCGAAACCGCCGCCAGCCGGTCCAGAATCGGCCCGCCCGGATATCCAAGCCCAAGCAGTTTTGCAACTTTGTCGTACGCTTCTCCCGCGGCATCGTCCCGCGTCTGCCCAATCCTGCGGTAACACAAACGCGCACTGGCATCCTGCACGTTCGAATCTTCCTTCTGCACTTCGTACAAAACCGTGTGCCCGCCAGAAACAATCAAGCACACCGCCGGCAATCTCGCCGTTCGCCCCGCTTTGTACGCCTCCAGAAAAACCGCATGAACGTGTCCCTCCAGATGATTCACCGGCACCAGCGGTTTTCCAAGCGCCTGCGCGAGTGTCTTCCCATACGTAATTCCGACCAGCAACGCGCCGACGAGTCCCGGCCCTTGCGTCACTCCGATCACATCCAAATCCGCAAGTTTTATCCCCGCCTGTTCGATCGCTTCGCGCACCACCGGAACGATCTGCCGCAAATGCTCCCGCGAGGCCAGCTCTGGCACCACGCCGCCATATTTCCTGTGCACATCGATCTGCGACGCCACCACGCTGGACAGAATTTCCCGCCCGTCCGCAACCACCGCCGCCGCCGTCTCATCGCACGAAGACTCAATTCCCAGGATTCGAACGCTCATTTTCCACTCACGCCAACATTGCTATGCATGAGGTTTATGCTAGCACAAGCCCATCCGGTGCTTCAGCTAAGGCATCCTATGCCATCATCCCGCGTCAACGGCAAATGCCGGACTGGTTGATTCATCGAGGAAGCAACGCGGCTTCTCAAATGCATTGACTGTTTTCGAATCGCATCGAAGAATGGTGTCCATTCGCCGGGAGTAGGCAAGATCTTGACTCTATGACCGACATCATCACGGCTACATTCAAATCTGCTTCCACGGGTTCACGCATGAAAGTCCGAAAAGCAGTGCTCCCTGCGGCGGGCCTTGGCACGCGCTTCCTGCCTGCCACCAAAGCGCAGCCAAAAGAAATGCTCACGGTGGTCGACAAGCCGCAGATTCAATACGTCGCCGAAGAGTGCGTCGCTTCCGGCATCGAGCACATCATCATCGTCACCGGCAAAGGCAAGAACTCCATCGAAGATCATTTCGATTCAGCGCCAGCACTGGAACGCTTTCTGGAAGAGAAGGGCCGCCACGATCAGGCGGAACTCGTTCGAAAGATCAGCAACATGGTGCAGGTCAGTTACACGCGGCAGAAAGAACCCCTCGGCCTCGGCCACGCCGTGCTCGTTGCGCGCGATCTCGTTGGCGACGAACCCTTCGCCGTGTTACTCGGCGACGTGCTCATACCGGGGAAAAATCCCGCCACAAAACAACTGATCGACGTCTACGAATCCATCGGTGTAGGGGCCATCGCCGTCGAGCAAGTTCCCAAGGACAAAACGCACTTATACGGAATCGTGGATGCCGTGCCTGCTCCGCAGCCGCCGTTCGGCGAACGCCTGCTGCGCATTCGCGATCTGGTGGAAAAACCAAAACCCGCGGACGCGCCCTCGAATCTCGCGATTACTGGACGTTATGTTTTGCCAGCGGCGATATTTGATTGCCTGGAACGCACGAAGCCCGGCGCTGGAAACGAAATTCAACTCACGGATGCGCTGCGTATTTTGGCGAAGGAGCAAGGACTTTTCGCCTATATCTATGAGGGAATTTCCTACGACGCGGGTGACAAGCTCGGTTTCCTGAAAGCCACCGTGGAGATCGCGCTGCAGAATCCAGAATTCGGCGCGGCTTTTCGCGAGTACCTGAAAACTCTAAAGCTGTAAGAAAAACCACGGCGCCCGGCAAAACGAATCTATTTTTTCGTCGCCGGCTTCTTCTCTTTGGTCTCCTTAGGCGCCGTCTCTTTCTTGGTGGTTTCTTTTTCCTTGCTCGAGCTATCCTTCTCCTTGCTCGCCGTTTCTTTCGCTTCCGCACCGGCTTTGTCGGCCTTCTCCGCCTCGCCGCCGCTGGACTTTTTCCCGCCGTAGTCCGTCACATACCATCCCGCACCCTTAAACTGAATCGCCGGCGCGGTAATTACGGATTCCACTTTGCCGCCGCAGTGCGGGCACTTCTTTAGGTGCGGACCGGAGACGTTCTCGATCTTTTCCGTATTTCGGCCGCACTTCAGGCATTTGTATTCGTACAGGGGCACTGATACTCCTCCGATGAGTTGTGCAAAACTCAAAGTATAGCATGCAGCCCATGGCCGCCCGGAACGCGTGCTAGACTCATCCACATGAGCACGAAGTTACCATTGGAGAATGCCGCCAGCCCCGCTGGCTGCCTCTATTTGGTGGGGACACCGATTGGCAATCTCGAGGACATCACCCTTCGCGCCATTCGAATCCTCAAGGAAGTAGACCAAATCGCCTGCGAGGATACGCGCCATACGCAAAAACTTCTCAACCACTATGAGATTCGCAAATCCCTGATCAGCTACCACGAGCACAACGAACTCACTCGCGCGCCCGAGCTGGTTCTTGCACTGGAGCAGGGCGCGAAAATCGCGCTGGTCAGCGACGCTGGAATGCCGCTGGTCTCCGACCCGGGCCACCGCCTGGTCACACTCTGCCTGCGCCACCACATTCCGGTCGTGCCAATTCCTGGTCCGTCGGCGCTTCTCGCTTCCCTCTCCGCTTCCGGTTTACCCAACGAGGAGTTTCTGTTCGTCGGATTTCTTCCCGCACGCAGCGGCGAGCGCCGCCGCGCCCTCGAACGGCTGCGCATCGAGGACCGCACCCTCATACTCTACGAAGCGCCCCACCGCATCTCCGAAGCCGTCGCCGACGTGCGCGAAATTCTCGGCGACCGTCCCGCATGCCTCGCGCGCGAAGTCACCAAGCTTCATGAGGAGTTTCTTCGTGGAAAACTTTCCGAAATCTCCGCGTCTTTGGAAAAACGCCCGGCCCGCGGCGAAATCACTTTATTAATCGGCCCCGCCGATGCCACCGACGCGCGTTCCCACATCGACTCCGCGCAATCGCTCGCCGCACGCGTCGACGAACTCATGCACCAGGCCAAGCTCGATCGCAAAGAAGCCCTGAAGCTCGCCGCGAAAGAGCGCGGGCTGACCCGCAGAGACGCCTATGCGCAATTCGTCGACGCCCAGGCGGATCGCGAAGAACCCTGATTTAGCCGAGGCGCGGAAGCGCACCGTCATGGTGTGGCTTCGATGGGATGAAGTCTGTTCCGAGCGGTGCTAGAATCCGGCTCGCAAAGGAGAGCATCCATGAGCGATAGCACAGCAGTGCCAGCGAGAGCAGTTCACTTTATGCGGCCGGGTTTGACCTGCATCACCCCGTACATCATCGTGCGGCCAGCGGCGCAGTTCATGGAGTTCTTGAAGAGTGCGTTCGAAGGGATCGAGCGAGTGAGGATGCCTGCACCCGACGGGTCCATCATGCACGCGGAAGTGGCAGTGGGCAACGGCGCGATTGAACTGAGCGATGGGAACGAGCAGTATCCGACCGCGCCCGCCGCGATCCACCTGTACGTGGATGACCCTGACGCTACGTACGAACGGACCTTACAAGCCGGCGCCACCTCCTTCTACGCGCCCACGGATGACCATCCCTCGGGCGATCGCTGGGGCGCCGTCAAGGACCCCTTCGGCAATCATTGGTACATCGCCAAACCTCGTGGATGGACGCCCGGGCCGGAGGGGCTGCGCTCCGTGCAGCCGTACTTGCACCTGCACGAGGCACAAAAGATGATCCCATTCCTGGAGTCGGCGTTCGCGGCCGAGTCGATGGGCGTTCACATGTCGCCGGAGGGCAAGGTCTTGCATGGGACGATCCGGATTGGAGACGCCACACTGGAAATTGATGAGGCCCATGGGGAATTCCAGCCAATGCCCTGCCATTTGCATGTGTATGTGCCGGACACGGATGCGGCTTATGAACGGGCGCTGCGGGCAGGGGCGACGTCGATTGAAGCGCCGAAAGATGCGCCCTATGGGGATCGGACCGCGGGGGTGAAGGATGTGTTTGGGAATAGCTGGTTTATCGCGACGTATCAAGGGATGAAGTAAAGGAAATAAAGGAAGTAAAAGAGGTAAAGGATTTAGAGGAAAAGACGTGAAGGGTGGGAGCGTGCCGGGTTTCGGAAGAAACGCCGGGGTTGCGGAAAACGTGCTGGAAGCAAAGCGGAGCGAGCTCCCGCACTCCAAAAAAATCAGGCCGCGGATTCCGAGCGAAAAACGCGCTGAAAGCGCGGGCCAGTGAATTGCACGCCGATCAATTTCTCGCCGTCCCACTGCGAATCGCGGACGTGAACGACGCGGCCCTGCGTGGTGAAGTCGGCTTCCCCGCGCCGCGAAGCATAGTGCGAAAAAGGTATGCGGATTTCGAGGTCGGAGCCGATGGCCACGTCAAACCGCGTGACGAAGGCGGCGCCGCTGCGGCAAAGATTTTCACTGGAAGTTTCTTCTTCGAACATTACGCCACGTTTGTCGCGTCCGCGGACGCGCAGCGGTAGGCGTACAGAGATTCTACGTTCCGCGCGTTGACTCGCAACCGACGTGCTCAGAGGGACCATGGGCTAGGTCCTCGTTTCTGTTGACCGCAGAGCGATCAACATTTCCGGCGTTCTGGGCGATCGCAACAAGGACGTCGTCATTTTGCGCGCCTGGATGGCCGGCCACCCCGAGCTTCTCGGAGACAGCGCCTGCCCCACTTCGGTCCTCGTTTTCGGCGCCAGTAAAACGATCTTCTTTTTGCGCGGCCGTAAAACGGCCGACAAAAAAGCGTTCGACGCTTTCGAGGACCTCGGCGGGCGTATGCGCCGCATGCACAATTCGACGAAGTTCGCTGCCGTTCCCCACGCCATGAGTAAACCAGCACGCGAACTGTTTCATTTTGCCTACACCATCCGGCAGGTGGGCAGCATTAATTTTCCTATAGTAGTCCATGAGTAAACGGTGGCGCTGGTCTTCGGTGGGTTGGTCGTAGCGGCCGGTCAGCGCGTACTGCTGCATCTGGCAGAAAATCCAGGGGTTGGTGGGCGCGGCGCGGCCGATCATGACGGCGTCGCAGCCGGTTTCGCGCACCATTCGACCGGCGTCTTCGGGGCGGTTGATGTCGCCATTGCCAATCACAGGAATTTTCACCGCTTGCTTCACGGCGGCGATGAGGCCCCAGTCCGCCGCGCCAGTGTAGCCTTGTTCGCGTGTGCGGGGATGCACGGCGATGCCTTCGACGCCGAGGCTCTCCGCCATTTTCGCGACGTCCACCGCGACGATGGAGTTCTCATCCCAGCCCGCGCGCAACTTGATGGTCAGCGGAATTTTCACCGCGGTTCGAACGGCTTTGAAAATATCTTCAAGCAGCGGCAAATCGCGGAGCAGGCCGGAGCCGCCGCATTTCACAACTTTTTTTGCCGGGCAGCCGAGATTAATGTCCACGGCGTCGTAGCCTAGGTCTTCGACCATCTTGGCGGCTTCGGCCATCACGGCGGGATTCGCGCCAAAAAGCTGTGCGGTAATCGGATGCTCGTCTTCCTGGAAGTAGAGATAGCGCAGCGTTTTCTTCGCGCTGCGCGTGATGCCTTCGGAGCTGGTGAACTCCGTCATTAGCAAGCCGCAGCCGCCCAGCCCGCGAATCACGCGGCGGAAAAGCGTGTCTGTTACGCCTGCCATGGGAGCGAGCACCGCGGCGGGGCGGATCGTCAGGTCGCGGATGTGGAAAGATGCAGGAATCATGGGCTTATCGGTGCCGCAGCCAAAGTAAAAATCCCCAGAGACTACCTAATACAAGCGCGCCCACAAAGAACCACCGGAATTGCGGGATTCCTACCAGTCCCATCAGAACAAAGCCGAGCACTATTACCAGACCGATGGGATGCCCGCTCCATTCACCTCCGCCATAGCGCCCGAATGGCAGAACCTTGATGGGGTCCGGTTCGGCGTTGTGGGGAACAACTTTCCGCCGGTCGCGAATTTGGAAGCTCGCGGGAATCATACGTTCAGTCTAGGCCGGTCGGCCCGGTGTAGCAAGCCGGCGCCCGATTCGGGTTCGGTGGCCCAGGCTAAAAAATAGCATTTGCAAAGTGTTTTAGTTTGGGTACAATAACTCTTGGGTGAATCTGCGGCTGGACCGCGGTTTCGCCCTTTTTCTTTTTGTGCCGCCTTCTCCCGGCTCGTCGCTGCCTGCCTGCTGAAAACGTGAACCGGGACATCGCTGGCCCCCAAAAAACTGGAAGAAAAAGAGCTCCCGCTGCTTCAAGGGCTAAAGCCCGTTGATCCCCGACGAGATACGCCGGGCTGAAAGCCCCGGCCTCCTAGAAGATGGGGCGGGCGCCGGCGCGGCGATTCACATCGAAGAGGCAGACTTTCTGCAGAACACGACGCTGCGAAAGGCCATCCACACGCGCGCGCGCGGCCTATGCTTTTACTGTTTCTGTACGAGCGAAGACATAGAACGACCCGTGTGTCCCCCGGCGCTTAGGAATAAACAGCTGAATGTTCTGCACAGATTCTTTGGAAAACGTGCCTGTTTTCCTCGCGATGAACGCCACTCAATGGATATCCGCACAGAATATCTACGTTATATTTTCTGGCTATTTCGTCCCAGAGTTGTTCGAGCCGAATTGCCGCCTCCGCCTTACCTTGCGCCCACAAGAGAGGTGCGCATTCTCCACAAGCTGCAACGCGGGGACGCTCTCCCTTTGCTGCTTTCGCGGCTGATGCAATGAGATCGCCCACGGCTTTAGAAAATCGAACCGGGTCAGGCATATCATTAACCATGAATGTCGAGAGCGTGTCGGCAACATCCAACGGAATATAGCTCCCTTGTTCGATGGCGGCAAAAACATCCACGTGGCATACCTGCAATCGTTGAAGAAGACTGTTCCGGTGTGAGTTAGTCGCGACAACGATAACCGCACTCCCCGCCTTTAGAGCAGCTTCGATAAAACGAGTAAAGCTATCTAGCAACGATGCATCATCAGAACAGAATTGAACCTCATGGCAGCGGGTGACCTTTGCTTTTCGCGGCAAGGGCTGTACAAGCGATGCGAAAACTTCCTTGGGGCGAACGTAATCTGCTACTCCGCTACTGACAAACAGCTTGTCCTGAAGAACCGCTTCTACAGCAGCCAATAGCTCGCTCGCGGCCCTTGATTTCAAAACGTAGCCCCACGCGCCCAAGCCTAGAACTTCTTGCACCACGTCAGTAGAAGCTTCCTGACTCAAGAAGATTATTTTAGCTTCCGGGACAAGTTTGCGGATTTGTCGAGCGGCCTCGATTCCATTTAGCGTTGGGAGTCCGATGTCCAACAGAATCAGGTCCGGCTTCAGTTCTACCGCTTTCTGAACCGCTTCTAATCCGTCGGACACTTCGCAGATGACCTGCAAGTGCAGTCTTTTCCGGAGGATCGGACGCACGAATTGGCGGAACGGTTCGAAATCATCGACTACGAGAATCCGGACTAATGGTAAGTTTTTGTCGGTCATTCAGCTTCCTTGCGGAGCGACGAGCGTCCTGCTGGCGGGTTCCGCACGATTCCCCAATAGTGATCCTCGGCTGTAGCTGCGGATACTGGCAAAAATAACAGAGAGGGAGGATAAGGGTCGAGAGCCCGGTTAGGTCGTCGCGACGCGGTTTGAACTGGCATTTGTCTTGTACTGCTTTTGCGGTTCTTGTTTACGTAAAACTACGCGTGCTAATCTCATTATGGCGATAGGCAACCAGTTACCCCGGCTTCAGTGTGGTTGTCATTGGAGAACGGAAGATGGCTTGCAATCGATTTGGATCGAAGAATCAACAAATGTTATCAGCTGAATTGAGCTGTAGTTTTCCCGGTATTGAAAACTTAGGTAAAAACCCTGTCTACCTCTGCCAGAGCATTTTCATCTGTCTGGACTGCGGCGACACGGAGCTAACCATTCCGGAAGCCGAATTAGAGCAGCTCAAACAAGGCTTCTCGGAACGCAGGGGACAGAGTCACTCCCCTCCAGGCAGCGCACTCAGTTCCCGATAGGGATGCAGTGAAGACAGCACGAGACTGTTCAAAACGAAAATAACTGGTTACTTCCACGCTCGCTTCGCTCCCCCGCTTCGTTCCTGCCCTACTAGTGCGATCCTCCGTGACCGGGTTTTCCACAGCGAAATTCACAGCCATCCTGTTGACAGATAAGCTCCCCACCACCAACATTACTTCCCCAGGAGGTCGGTTATGCCCCAGGCACAATTGAAACAGCCTTATACCGTTGTGACTGTTTCCTGCGGTCACTGCCAGCAGGAGCAGGTCGTCCAGATACTGGCCCGCAACGGATTTTGGTCGAAGGCGCACCAATCAGTTAAATGTCTGAAATGCGCGCAAGAGTTTGAGGTGATGGTTCCCGACGCCATCATCGGCAGTCCATTTCTCCCAGAGCGGCCTGCTTAGAGTTGCCTCGTGCGCTCGCCCGTGACAGCGTGGCCTGCTTACTCGGGTCGAGGAGCCGCCATTGTTATGCAATCAAGTGAAATCGCTGCCCTCGGCACATATCCGGTAACGACAAATCAGGAGTTGACCCGCAGGCTACCATGGAAACAGACTTTTTCCCGGTATGATTCCGTTGGTATGAGCACATCGGCGCGTCGGACTCTCCTTGTACTTGCGGTCGTTGGAGTCGGACTTCCTGCTTTATGTCAGCCTTGGGCGAAGTTTCTCTATCATGGTGACGGTAGTTTTTCAGACTTAACTGTACTGCACCGTCCCCGCTATCTGATTCGCTTTAACGAAATTCCTGTCTCTCAAACTGGCAATTATCAGTACCATTTTCGAGGCCTGCCGCACGAAGAGCTGACTCTAGTGCTCCACGTAAAAGGGCGGGATGCCGTGACTGATGAAGAGTTGAAGAGTTTGCAGGCTGCAATTGAAGCAGTTCTCCGGGACAGTCACGGTACCGATGTTTGCAAAACCTCTCGGTTACTTTCTCGAACGTAACCCGGATTAAATAGCCAAGACAGCGTTTGGGTTCTCTCCGGAACTGCCCAGGACCGCATGTTCTGGCACTGGCAGTGTCACAACTTTCAAGCCCACTCGCGTGAATCTTATGAGCTAACCATCCGGGTAACGAGGGCCGACCCCCACGGCGAGAAAATCTTTTTCACGCCAACTTTGGAGGGCGGCGGCATCGAATTTCCATAGCCTAATCTGGTAATCGGAAAAGTGAAGTTCTAGGACTGGCTCGAATCAAAATGCTGTGTGCAGAGACTCCAACAAAACATTTTTGGCACTAACACGTTCGCAGATCCCCTCCAATCATCAAATCTTTGCGCTGATTTCTTGGACTTCCCTATACTGGGAGCATGAAACAAATCTCATGCTGTGCGCGCTAGTTGTTCTATACCCATTACTGGCTCGGTCATCTTCGTCTGGTTTTTTTTGCCGATAAGAGAAATGGCATCGCACAATGGGCCGATCCAGTAAGATATGTAAGCTCCAGCCTGATGGACGCCGGAACTTCCGCGATATGTCATTTGTTGTGCCGAGTCTGTGAGGAACGCCTGTTATGTTCTCGCTCCGTATCTGTCGATTCGTTCTCTCGCTTTCTGCACTGCTGTGCACGTCGGTGTTCGCCCAAAGGAAGCCGCTCTTCACTTCGCCGCTGCCGACCGGTGTGCGACTCGATCCCGCCGGCGAAGCAGTTGACCTTGGCAGCTTGCCGATCAATCTCGTACTCACGCCTGAAAAGGACAGAGCCTTGGTCGTTCTCAGCGGCTGGCGCGAGCAGGGCGTTCAGGTCGTCGATCTGAAGACGCGGAAGGTCAACCAGACGCTGCTCCAGGATGGCGCATTCTACGGCGCCGCCTTCTCGCCCGACGGCCATCGCCTCTGCGTCTCCGGCGGCAACACTGACATAATCTTCGTATACTCATGGAAACACGGCGCCGCAACCTTCGAGAACAAGTTCGAACTGGCGAAGGCAAAAACGGCGGATGGCACGGGCACAAGCTATCCGGCGGGACTGGCGTTCTCGCCCAACGGAAAATTCCTTTATGTCGCCGAGAACGTCGGTGATCGGCTCGCAGTGGTGAACGCCGCGACCGGCGAGATCACGCAACGGTTTTCTACCGACCATTATCCCTATGACGTCGCGCTCATGGCGGACGGTCAAGTGTTCGTCTCGGCTTGGGGCGGCAGTACGGTGTCGCAGTTCCGCGTTTTGGCAGACGGAACGCTCGCGTATCTCGGCCGGATCGAGGTCGGTCCCCATCCGTCGGCGCTGGCGGTGAGGGGAACGAGTATGTACGTCACGCTCGCGGGTAGCGACCGCGTGGCCGTCGTCGACACGAAACTCCGGAAGGTCGCGCGCTATCTGCACGATGCCGCGCCCGGTGCCCCGCCCGAGGGCAGCACGCCCAACGCCGTCGCACTTACCTCCGATGGCAAGCGTCTGCTGGTTGCAGAAGCCGACAACAATGCCGTCGCCGTCTTCGATGTGGCTACCGGCAAGTTGCTCGGGCGGGTTCCGACCGACTGGTATCCCACTGCGGTCGCTGAAGTAGGTGGTCAACTCCTCGCCCTCTCCGGGAAAGGACACGGCACGCATGCCAACCCCGACGGGCCGGTACCGCTCACGAACTGGCCGAACGAGAAGCCGACAGCGTACGCACTCGGACAGTTGAATGGCACGCTGCGCGTGCTCTCCGCATCACTATCGCCGCCGCAATTGGCTAGCTTCACCGAGCGTGTCGTCGCCGCGAATAACTGGCAGCATACGCCCGCTCCGCGGCGCTACCCGCCGTTCCGCCATGTCGTCTACATCATCAAAGAGAATCGCACTTATGATCAGATCCTCGGAGACATGAAAGAAGGCGATGGCGACACGAGCCTCCTCTATTTCCCCGACATCACCATTACCCCGAACCACCACGCGCTCGCGCGGCGCTTCGGCCTGTTCGATCGTTTCTTCGTGAATGCCGAGGTCAGTTCGCAAGGACATATCTGGTCCACCGCCGCCTACGTCACGAACTACGGTGAGAAGATCGTGCCTTCCGGCTACGCCGGCAAGCGGGCCGACATGGACGGCGAAGAGAGCAATGAGCCGGAACGCGGCTTCCTGTGGACACTCGCAATCCGAGAGGGCATCACTTTCCGCGACTACGGCGAAATGGTCAAGGGGAATCCCGGCTGGCCGGTGACGCAACGCGACTTGGGCGCCGACGTGAATCCTGACTACGTCCCGATGGATCTGGTTACGCAGGATCAGAAGCGCGCTGATGTTTGGATCGCCGAACTCCAGCGCTATGTTCGCGACGGCAACATGCCACAGCTCGAACTGGTGTGGCTGCCGATGGACCACCTAGCCGCCGGGCGTCCGGGCAAGTGCACGCCGCGCGCGTGCATGGCCGACAACGACCTCGCACTTGGGCGGATCGTGCAGGCGCTGTCGCACAGCCCGTATTGGAAGGACACGGTGGTCTTCGTCGTTGAAGACGACGCGCAGGCGGGACCCGACCACACCGATTCGCACCGCGCGCCGTTCTATGCCATCTCGGCCTACAACCGGTCGGGCACGGTGCATCGCTTCATCAACACGACGGACGTGATCGCGGCGATCGAGGACATCCTCGGCATGGGGCGGCTCTCTAAGTTCGATTACTTCAGCCGATCCCTCGTGGACATCTTCGCACCAGCGCCCGATCTGACGTCTTATGATCCAATCGCCCCCACGCAAAACTTGAATGAAAAGAATCCGCAGAATACTGCGGCCGCACGCTTGTCGGAGAGTCTAGATCTCAGCACACCCGATCGCGTGGACGATCAGCTCTATAACCGCATTCTGTGGCTGATGTTGAAGGGTGATGTTCTCCCACCGATTGCACAGAGCCGCGCGGCCCTGCATGCTCTGCAATCGAGCAAATGATGATGGGCCCTCACATCTTATCGGGCAAAATTATTCACTCGAGAACCTGGACTGGAGAGAACGCGCTGCTCGGCAGCAGGCAGCCACTGTTCCGGGTCGTCTCTCGGATTAATACCGGAAAACGCGTTTGTGGTTATTTACGGGCATACTCCCGATTGGTCGGCAAACCGGAAGTAATCGCCTAAGTCCTAACGCGGAGAAGGAGAAGTGCGCTCAAAAAGGTGTTTGACACTGCCGACATTGCGCCCTTGATGACGAGTCGAACTATCCTAGTTCCCGGTAGTGACGCGTGACCAACCGCCGAGGATCAATCATCACGGAAACAGTTTTGGATTGGGCACATTTTCTTCCGCTTTAGCACTAGTGGACTTCACGAATTGGTCGAGGCGGAGAAATTTGCGGCCGAGGGCGCCGCTGTAGGCGGACCATTCGGGTTCGCCGGTATCGAGGGCCAGGGCGGCGCGGACGGCGGCGAGCTTGGAATCAAGATCGTCCATGTAATGGAAGGCCATGGCTTCGCGGATCATGGGGAGCTTGGGCGAACCGAATTCGTACTGGCCATGATGGCTGATGAGCATGTGCTGGACGACGGTTTTCAAGTTTGGCGGAAAACCTTCGATGGAGTCGATGGCTTTGGAGACGGTTTCGAATTCCATCATGATGTGGCCGAGAAGCTGGCCTTCGACGGTGTAGCCGATGGCGCGCTCGTAGCAGAGTTCATCGAGCTTGCCGACATCGTGCAAAATCGCGGCGGTGAGGAGCAGATCGACGTCCAGTTCCGGATAGTGCGCAGCGATGTGCTTCGCCAGGCCGCACAAACCGACAACGTGTTCGAGCAAGCCTCCAAGATAAGCGTGGTGCATAACCTTCGCGGCAGGCGCGCGTTTGTAGCGCACGGCGATTTTTGGATCGCTGAGGATACCAGTCGTCAGTTTTTTGAGCCAAAGGTTTGCGATGGAGCCCGCGTATTCGAGCAACTCCGCGTACAACTTTCCGACGTCTGCTTTTGTTTGCGGAAGAAAATCGGCGAGGTCAATCTCTTCAGGTTTCGCGAGGCGCAGATTCTGCAAAGAAAGCTGCGGCTTGTTGCGGTAAATCTCTACACGCGCCTGCACTTTCACGAAATCGTCGCGGTTGACGTCCTTGACCACGGCGTCGAACTGGTCCCACATGCGCGCCTCGATGGTTCCGCTCCGATCGCCAAGCTCCAGACGCAAATAGGCCTTACCTTCACGAGTATTGCGAATTTCCTTTTCATGAACGAGAAAAAACGAAGTGATGCTCTGCTCGGAGCCGAGATCCGCAACAAAAGACGACTTCATTGCCCCGAGTCCGGCTTTTTCCCAAACAAGAGATATTTCTTGTGCGCTTTTTTCTGCTTCGTCACTTCGGGTGTCGCGCTCACTTCCTGAATCTCGGAGTTCCCGCCGCCGCCGGCCGCATCCTGGTATCCCGGCTTGATCACCACAAAACTTTCTTCACGCAGCGTCTTCAGGTATCCGCGCATTGCCGGCTCCATTCGCGCGCCGTAGAGCTTATCCATGATTTCGTTTTTGACTTTGGCCAGCGATTGTTCGCCTTCGTCGTAATGCTCCAGAACCTGCAGGATCAGGAAGCCTTGCTTCGTTTCCATCACATCGGTCAAGTCATTCTTTTTCATTTTGAAAACGGTGGCTTCCAGTTCGGGAGAGAGTTCTCCGCGCTTATAGATCCCCAGGAAACCGCCCTGGTTCTTGGTGCTGCCATCGGAAAAACGCTTGGCAATTTCTCCAAAGTCCTCGCCATCTTTCACGCGCTTCAGCGCGGTTTCCGCCTTTTTCTTCAGCTCGGGAATCTCTTCCGGGCTCTTCCCCTGCGTGCTGATCTCAATTTCCCGAAGCGCCACCTGCTCCGGCCTCATGAACTCCGTTTTGTGCGCATCGTAATATTTCGCTATTTCCTCATCGCTGATGGTGATGTGCGAGCCGACCTCGCTGCTGATCACGCGCTGCGTGAGCAAAGTGTTGCGGAGATTGTTTTTGAAATCTTCCCAGTTCATTCCCTGGCCGGATACCGCTTTTTCAAGATCTTCCATACTCGCCAGCTTGTTGTCGATGCGAATCTGATCCAGCTTCTTGATCACTTCGGGCTCGACGCTTATGCCCATGTCCTTCGCGCGCTGTACCAACAGCGACTGATCGATCAGATCTCTCAGCGTGGTCTTATCGCGGTCCTCGATGACGGTTTTCAGCTGTTCGGGTGTGCAGCGGTTCTGGCATTCTTGCCTGGCGTCCTCTTGGGCGGTCTGCCGCGCCTTGTCGTATTCCGAGCGCGTGATGATCTCGTTGTTGACCCTGGCGACAATTTCCTCGACGGTCT
This sequence comes from Candidatus Acidiferrum sp., assembly GCA_036522195.1. Classification (GTDB taxonomy): domain Bacteria; phylum Acidobacteriota; class Terriglobia; order Acidiferrales; family UBA7541; genus Acidiferrum. The sequence goes on from DATDGF010000057.1 coordinate 49,925, forward strand.
TGCCCGCGTTGGGATCCACGGCCACCTTCTTCGCAACCACCGCCGGAACATCTTTTGCGGTCTCGGGAGCCATTCCGGGCTTTTCCAGCACTGGAGCGGGCGGCTTTGCCTGCGGGTCCGAAGGTTTTTCCTGCGCCGCGATCGGCAGTGCAGCGCAAAGCGTCGCTATTACAGCTAGTCTTCGCATCAATTCCCTCACCTCTAAAGTTTAGCTCTGCCCCTGAAGGCCGAGCAATACGTTTCTCAAAGCCGCAGGGACCGACTCACCCCGCTTCACTTCCATCCAGAGCACGCCGCTGGGATCAAGCTTGATGCCGCCCCTTGAGCGTACCACGCTGACCAGTTTTGCGGGGTCCAGGGTAGTCTCCGGATGGAAGCGCACGGCGATGCGGCTTGCCTGCCGTTCCACCGCGGAAATGCGCAGACGTTCACACATGGATTTGAGGACGGCGTACTCCAAAAGGTTTTCTACCGAGGAGGGGGGAGCTCCAAAGCGGTCTTCCAGCTCCTTTCGAACGTCTTGCTTGTCCGCTTCGTTGGCGATCGAGGAGATTCGCTTATAGGTTCGCAGCCGCAGGTTTTCGCTGGGGATATAGTCCTGCGGGATGCGCACGTCAAAACCCAGGTTGAGCGTGGTGCGCAATTCCGGCGCGGCTTCCTCGCCCTTGAGTTTTGAAACGGCGCGTTCCAGCATCTGGCAATACATGTCGAACCCGATCGCTTCGATGTGACCGTGCTGCTGCCGGCCCAGCATGTTGCCGGCGCCGCGCAGTTCGAGGTCCAGTGCGGCGATGCGGAATCCCGCGCCGAGTTCGCTGAACTCCTTCATGGCGGAAAGGCGCTTCCTGGCGATATCGGAGAGCACCGTCTCCGTGGGAACAAGAAGATAGGCATAAGCGCGGTGGCTCGAACGTCCCACGCGCCCGCGCAATTGATACAACTCGGCCAGCCCCAGGCGGTCCGCGCGATTGATCAGAATCGTGTTGGCGCGCGGGATGTCCAGGCCATTCTCGACAATTGTGGTGGCCACCAGCACATCCGCTTCGTCGCGGATGAATTTCAGCATCACGCTCTCGAGTTCTTTCTCGCCCATCTGGCCGTGAGCGACCACGACGCGGGCTTTGGGAACGAGCTTCGCCACCAAGGCTCCGAGCGAATAGATCGATTCGACGCGGTTGTGAATAAAAAACACTTGTCCTTCGCGCGCGAGTTCCGTCTCAATGGCGCGCTGCACCAGGTCTTCCTGGAAGGGCGCGACTACGGTCTGAATGGCTAGGCGGTCGCGCGGCGCCGTTTCGATTACGGACATATCGCGGAGGCCGACCAGCGACATGTGCAGCGTGCGCGGGATCGGCGTCGCGGAAAGCGCGAGGGCGTCTACATTCTTGCGCATCTCTTTCAAGCGTTCCTTGTGGGCTACGCCGAAGCGCTGCTCCTCGTCCACAATTAGAAGTCCGAGGTCGGAGAACTTCACGTCTTTCGAAAGCAGGCGGTGGGTTCCAATGACCACATCCACCTTTCCGGCTTCCAGGTCCGCCAGGATTTTCTTCTGCTCCGCCGCGCTGCGAAACCGGCTGAGCATTTCGATACGCGCCCCGAAGGCTGCGAACCGCTGCTTAAACGTTTCGAAATGCTGGAAGGCCAGAACCGTCGTGGGCGCGAGAACTGCAACCTGTTTGCCGTCGGCGACGGCCTTGAACGCCGCGCGCATGGCGACTTCTGTTTTACCGTATCCAACGTCGCCACAGAGCAGGCGGTCCATCGGTTCGGCGCGCTCCATATCGCGTTTGATGTCACTGATCGCAGTGATCTGGTCAACCGTTTCCTCGAATTCGAACGCGTCTTCGAATTCGCGTTGAAAATTGCCATCCGGCGAAAACGCAAAGCCCGGCGCGGTTTTCCTCTCCGCGTAAAGCGCTAGAAGCTGATCCGCCATATCCTCGACCGATTTGCGCGCGCGCGTTTTCCGCGTGTTCCAGGCGGTGCCACCGAGTTTATCGAGCGGCGGATGCGCTCCCTCGACGACGCGATAGTTCTGGACCAGGTCCATTCTTTCCAGTGGGACGTAGAGCCGCGCGTCGTCGGCGTATTTCAGCAGCATGAACTCGCCATGGTGTCCGCCGGATTCGATTTGCCGCAGTCCTTCGAACTGCCCGATGCCGTGATCCACATGGACGACAAAATCGCCGGGCTTGAGCTCGGCGAAATCCCCGAAGAAACCGGACGTTCGAATCTTGCGGCTGGGGCGCTCCACCGTCGGCGTAACGTCGAAAAGATCGGCGTGGCCGTAGAGCGTCAACTTCGCTTCGGGAAACGCCACACCTTCCGCGAACGGCGCGCGAATCAGCAGCATCGCGGCCGACTCGTGCGCGCCTTCCGCCGTGAATCCCGCCGCGGCATCCTCCGACTCGCCGAGAACGTAAGGAACTTCGTATTCGCGGCAGATGTCCGCAAACCGCTCGATCTCCCCGGTGCTGGCGGCGGTGAGAAAAACCGTCCCACCCGAAGCGAGCTGCGATTTCACCGCGCCCATGCAAGCCACAACATCGCCGTGGTACCGCGCGCTGGGCCGCGATGAAAGCTCAAACTGTGGCGTGGACCCGATGCCGAGCGCCAGTTGCTCGATATGAATCTGCGACGTTTTTTCGAGCGATGCAGAAAATTCCCGTTCCGTCCAGAAATAGTGGGCAGCCGCTGGAGAATTGGCCTGCCCGTGACGTTCGTAATTCTCCGTAGCCACCGCCAGATGCTTCGTCGTTGCCTCGCGCAGCAATTGCGGTTCATCCAAGAAGACAATCGGACGCAACGAGCTTTCCGCCAGCTCAAAAAGTGAAGTTGTGCCCGGCTCGCCTGCGGGTCCAAAGAAGGAGGGATTTTCCCAGGCATTCGAAGCGTTGAGATCGGTCTTCTCAGGACCCGGAACCGACCATTCAGTCAGCGGCAAGAGTGTGGTGCGCTGGACCGGAGCGATCGAGCGCTGCGTTCGCGGATCGAACTCGCGAACGGATTCCACGGTGTCTCCCAGCAGCTCGATTCGAACGGGGCGCGGCGCTTCCGGAGAAAAGATATCGATGATTCCGCCGCGAACGGCGAATTGACCTGGCAGCTCCACCATTTCCGTGCGCGTGTAACCAACGGAACCCAAATGTGTAATCAGTTCCTCATGAGGAATCTCCGTGTCCTTCGCCAGCGTGCGTGTGAGATAAAGATACGCGGCAGGATCCTGATAGCGCCAAAGCGCCGCGGCGACTGGCGCGATCACCAGCGAGACTTGGCCGTCGGCCAAGCGGAAAAGTGTTGCGGCACGGCGTTCAAGAATGTCCGCGTGCGGACTCTGCGTCTCCCACGGAAGCGTGTCGAAAGCCGGAAGGGTGGCCACACCCCCAGCGGTTCCCGGGAAAATCCCGCTGGAAAAGCGCATTGTCTCCGCGAGCGCTTCGGCCCGGCGATTCGATTCCGTAACGAAAAACGCGGGGCGCCGCAGCTCGTGGGTGAGGTAGGCAGCGACAAGAGCTTTCGCGACGTCGTGCAGGCCGGTGAACGAAATGTGGCTCGCGCCTGAGCGCAAGGCAGCCAGCGCGCCTTCCATCGCTGCATGGCGAAGCAAGGCCTCCAATCTTTCGCGGACGGCAGGAAGTATCATGCTGGAGCGGTCAGGATTCCGCGCGGGAGCCGCGCGTCCCTTCTCGAACTTTCTGGAGAAAAGCAGTCGTCGAATAACCCGGAACGACGGGAACGGAGACGACGCGACCGCCCGCGGCTTCCACTTCTTCGCGGCCCACGATCTGATCGCCCGGCCAATCGCCGCCCTTTACGAGAACGTCCGGGAGCAATCGCGCGATGAGCTCACGCGGCGTGAGATCATCGAAAATCACCACGGCATCCACGGACTCCAGCGCCGCAAGGATTTCCGCGCGCTCGCGCTCTGCGATTACAGGACGGCCCTGGCCTTTCAATTGCCGCACACTAGCGTCACTATTCAGGCCGATGATGAGCGCGTCGCCCAGCTCGCGGGCAAGCTCCAGGCTGCGAATGTGACCCGGGTGCAGCAGATCGAAGCAACCATTCGTGAAAACGATGCGGCGGCCGTTGCGTTTCTCGCGGCCAAACCGCAAAATCGCTTCCTCAAGCGTGAGGATCGCAGAATTCAAAAGGTCTCCGTGGAGAAGCAGTCAAAAATAAGAACCGATGCCGGAGAAAAATCTAGTTTATCACGCGCAGGAGTCGCCGGGCCGCCAGGGCCGGCGTCCGCGATGAAACACTTGAATGCGGTCCGTGCCGTCGCGTGTGTGCTGCTCTGTGCTGCCGGGGCCTGGCTTGCGGTGCCCACGCCATATCAAGAGAAGAACTACATCATCGGCGCGGCCGGCTGCCAGTTGGAAACCACCATCGTGGAAAAGCCTGAACGGACGACGAAGGGGTCCGTCGTCCTCTTTCACGGAATCTCCGCGAACAAGAAGATCATGTCCTATCTGGCGCACGGCTTCGCCGAAGAAGGCCTTCGGGTTTACGTTCCGGATTTGCCAGGCCATGGCCGCACGCCCGGACCGTTTTCCCCCGCGCGGGCGGAAGAGTGCGGCGAGTCGCTGGTCCGCGAGCTCCTCGCGCGTGGGGCGATCACGCCTGACCGGACGATTCTTGCTGGTCATTCCATGGGCGGCGCGATCGCCGTGCGCATCGCTTCCCGCGTTCCGGTCGCCGCGGTGATCGCCATCTCCCCCGCACCAATGCAAGCGGCACATGGGGTATCGCGCGAAAAGCTGCTGTTCACCGATCCGCCAGATTTGCCCCCGCATTCCCTGGTGATCGTCGGAGGGCTCGAATTGGAGTCTATGCGCGGCAATGCCATGGACCTGGTTGCTTCCAACAAAGATGAATCCGCAAAATACCTGGACATTCCGCGCGCCTCGCACGTGAGCATTCTCTTCAGCAGCTCCGCGATGCGCGCATCGCAGGAGTGGTCCGCTAAATTTCTGCGACTCCCGCCGACCACGACGCTGCCTTCCCACCGCGCGATCGCCGGCGCGTTGGCGGGCTTCGCGGGGATTTTGCTCATAACTGGGCCCTTCCTGCGCGAAGCTGTCGGAAAAATTGGGAAGGAAACCGCCGAGACAGTAAGCTCCCCGATCGGCCTGCCACGACTCTTTTTAGAAATCGCTGCGGGCGCGGTTCTTGTCGTGCTGCTTCTGCGATTCTGGATTCCGTTGAAAGACGTGGCCGTTTTTCAGGGCGACTATCTTGCGAGTTTCCTTCTACTGCTTGGGATAGCGCTGGTAGCAGCCCACTGGAACGCAGTACGCTCCGCGCTCGCTGGTTCGCCCCGTCCCGTGCTTGCAGCTGCGTTCGCGGGGCTGTTGCTGCTCATATTGATTACCGCGTGGTTCGATTTGACGTTTTCCGAAGCTTGGCTGACGGCTTCGAAATGGGCGCGCTTCCCACTTCTTCTCATCGCCCTGCTTCCCTATCACATCGCAGAAGAGACGCTGCTCGGTCCGGTGCAACCCGGGAAAAAAGCGCGCAGGCTGGCACTCGCGCTATCGCTGCGACTGATCATCTGGGGAGCGACTATGGGCGGCGTACTTTTCCTGCACAACGGTGAAATTCTGATGGGCCTGCTGGCTCTTTACATGGCACTGTTCAATTTGCTACAGAGGAGCGCCATGGACATGGTGCGCAAAGAAACAGGTTCCGTGTCGGCAGCGGCGCTATTCGGTGCTATACTTCTGGCTGGTTTTTGCCTGGTGATCTTCCCCATCACGTAAGGAGTCGTCTCTTTCGCCCCACCACCAGCCGGGGTATCGCGCAGGGAACGGAATTCAAGGCTCGCAGCGAGACACAAGCATGGCAGAGATTGCAATCGTCGGCGGCGGACCCTCCGGCGCAATGTGCGGTGAACAGCTCGCGCGCGCCGGGCACAAAGTCAATATTTTGGACGAGCATCTCGCCTGGGAAAAACCCTGCGGCGGGGGATTGACCCACAAAGCCATCGAGTGCTTCCCTTTCCTTCTCGATAATCCCTATCCCAAAAAACTGGTGCATTCCGTCGAGCTGATCAGCAGCGAGGAGCATCAGGCTACGCTCGACATGCCGCACCCAATTGTCATCTACTCTCGCACTGTGCTGAACGGCATGCTGCTGGATCGCGCGAAGGCCGCGGGCTGCGACGTCCAGCAATCCCGCGTGATGGGCGTGGACACGGCCACTACGAAACCGCGCTACTGCGTCGAGGGAGAATGGCATGAGGCTGACTTCTTGGTGCTCGCGGCTGGCGCCCGGAATCAACTGGTTCCGGAATCTCGCCCCCTCGAACGCGACGAATTGGAAATGACCCAGGGCTACTTCGTCCCGCAGACGGCCGACGCTATCACCATAAAATTCCTCCCGCATTTTGAAGGCTACATCTGGTCGTTCCCGCGCTGCGATCATCTGTCCGTTGGTATTTGCGGCAGCATGGCTTCCCATACCAGCACCGAGCTGCGCGGCCACCTGCAAACGTTTGTGGATAAACATAACATTTCGACCGAAGGCGCAAAGTTTTACAGTCACGTGCTGCCCTCTCCGAAGGAACGAACCCTTTCCGATCGCGTCGTCGTTGGGAGAAACTGGGCGCTCATCGGCGATGCCGCCGCTTGGGTCGATCCTTTGACCGGTGAAGGCCTCTTCTACGCAATTCGCTCGGGCGAGCTGCTCGGCCGCTCCCTCGCGGAAGGCCAGCCGGAGAAGTATCCGGCATGGGTGAAGGCCTCGTTCTCCGCGGAGCTCGAATTTGCCGCGCGCATCGTGCGACGCTTCTATCGCGGCTCGTTCCTGGGCAGCGCCGTCACTACGCGCATGGTCCAGTTTTTGCGCCGCAGCCCAGTCTTCCGCCAGCTGATGAGTGATCTTTTCAGCGGCACACAGGATTACTCCAGCTTGAAGCGCCGTCTGTGGGGCCACTTGGGCATTACCCTCAGCGAATTCATCTCCAGCGTGTTGAACCTCGATCCTAGTGCAGCGACGCGCGTGCCCCGCGCAGGCACGGCCGGCGACTGAATAAGAATTCCAATCCCTTTTGAATGTTGGTCCACTTCTCTTGACCATCGAATCGCGTGCAACCCTTCCTCGCGAGCGATTTCTGGACACTTCAACCCGAATGTCAGTTTGGAGTTAGCGAAACCGTGGTATCGTACGGCCAATCGGACCGGTCCCGGTCGAAGATCCGGCGCCATTCATCAAGATCTTGATTGTCTGACGATGCGAGAAGAAGGCTTCTCTGCGCCTTGTCGAGGAAAGACAATGATTCGTGTTTTGGCCAAAGTCTTGGCTGTCATGGCTGCTGGTTTGGCTATCCAAACGATTTTGATTGTTGGAGTGTGCTCGGCGCAATCGCCCGCTCCAGGAACTCCAACGATTCACCCCTACTACATCGCCGCCGACGAGGTGGAATGGAACTACACGCCCAGCGGCATCAACAAGATGATGGGCATGAAGTTTGAAGGATACGAAACCGTTTTCACCGAGCGGGGGCCTCACCGCATCGGCACAACCTATCGAAAAGCCCTCTATCGCGAATACACCGACGCCACATTTGCAGCGCTCAAGCCGCGCGCTCCGGAATGGCAACATCTCGGACTTCTAGGGCCACTGCTTCGCGCCGAGGTCGGCGACACGATTCGCGTCGTCTTCAAGAACAACGGCACGCATCCTTACAGCATGCATCCCCACGGCGTCTTCTACGACAAGGACTTCGAAGGCTCCGCGTACGACGATGGCAGCACAGCCAAGCTCAAGAAAGGGGGAGTTGTGCCTCCGGGTGAGACCCATACGTATACGTGGCAAGTCCCGGAGCGAGCGGGACCGGGCCCGAATGATCCCAGTTCCATTGTGTGGCTCTATCACTCGCACGCAGACGAGCCAAAGGACGTAATGAGCGGCCTAGTGGGCGCCATCATCGTCACGCGACGCGGCGTGGCCGGTCCGGACGGAAAACCAAAAGACGTGGACCGCGAATTCGTAAACCTCTTCATGATCTTTGACGAGAATGACTCCTGGTACCTCGATCAAAACATTTATACGTACACCAGCGATCCAAAGGGTGTGAACAAGCTCGAAATCAGTCAAACGGATAACAAGGGCGACTTTTCGTTTGTCGGGTCTGGGTTTGTGGTTTCGAACGGGAAGGCCACGATCAACGGATATATGTACGGCAACCTGCCGATGATGACGATGAAAAAGGGTGAGCGCGTGCGCTGGTATTTGCTAAGCCTGGGCGACTTCGGAAATATGCACACCCCGCATTGGCATGGAAACGTCGTTCTCGATCACGGACGCCGGACGGATGTCGTCTTTCTAGGCCCCGCTCAAATGGAAACCGTGGACATGATTCCGGACGACCCCGGCATTTGGATGTACCACTGCCACATCGACGACCACATGAAGACAGGCATGGTCGGCCTGTATAAAGTCGAGCCGTAAGAGGCGGTCGATCTTCGACGAAAAATGGCCCAGTTTTGCGAGGGAAATGGATATAGTGGAATGCTCGCCCGGAGCATCTAACGACAAGGTATCGTTCATCCGCAAATCATGGCCACCGATAAAGAGACGAAAGCGCCAGCGAAGGGGGAAAAGCGAAAAAACGCCTGGAAAAATCTCCCTGACGTTATCGCGCTAATTAAGCCGCGCCGCGGCTTGCTCGCTCTGGGCTTCGTGCTCATGGCCATCAATCGGCTTTCTGGTCTGGTTCTGCCAGCCTCCACCAAATATTTCGTTGACAACGTCGTGACCAAGAGACAGGTCCATCTCCTGACTCCTATCGTGCTGGGCGTCCTCGCTGCCACGATTGTGCAAGGGCTCACTTCCTTCAGCCTCACGCAGTTGCTCTCCAAATCCGCACAGAAGATGATCACCGATTTGCGGCGCCAGGTGCAGGCGCACATCGGGCGTCTTCCTGTAGCCTTCTACGATGCCAACAAGTCCGGCGTGCTCGTTTCTCGAATCATGAGCGACGTGGAAGGTATCCGCAATTTGGTCGGCACCGGGCTTGTCGAGTTCGTCGGCGGACTGATGACCGCGGCGATCGCGCTCGTTTATTTGATTCACACCAGCGTGGCCATGACCGCCGCGGCTTTCGCGATCCTGCTCGTTTTTGGGTTCGGCATCAACAAAGCGTTCGCCACGATTCGCCCTATTTTCCGCGCACGCCCGAAAATCACTGCCGAGGTCACCGGCCGGCTCACGGAGTCCCTCGGTGGCGTCCGCGTCGTGAAGGGCTACCACGCCGAGGAACGTGAAGAGAAAATCTTCGGCGCCGGCGTTCAGCGGTTGCTCGACAATGTCTTGAAGACGCTTACCGCGACTTCCCTCATGAGCCTCTCGGCCGCAGGCCTCATGGGCATCGTCAGCGCCTTCATCATGGAACTCGGCGCCCACCGCATGCTCGCCAACACGATGACGCTGGGCGAATTCTTCGCCTTCAACGTTTTCCTGGGCTTGCTCATCGCTCCGGTATTCCAGATCGTGGCTATCGGAACGCAAATCACCGAGGCCATCACCGGCCTCGAACGTACGCGCGAGATCCTGAATGAAAAGCTCGAAGACGAGGCTCCCGGCCGGATTGTCACGCTCGGCCGCATCCAGGGCCAGGTCGCGCTGGAGCTTGTCAGCTTCGCGTATGATTCCCGCAAGGAAGTCCTCCATGACGTCAGTTTCCAATCGGAACCTGGGACGGTAACGGCGCTCGTCGGCCCGTCGGGCGCTGGAAAGTCCACCATCATCGGTCTAATCGCGGCGTTTTACGTGCCGTCAAGCGGGCGCGTTCTGGTGGACGGCGTGGATCTTTCGACCGTGAAGCTGAGTTCCTACCGCACACAGCTGGGCGTAGTTTTGCAGGAAACGTTTCTCTTTGACGGAACGATCCGCGAAAATGTGGCTTTCGCACGGCCCGATGCCACAGAGGAAGAAATTCTTGCTGCGTGCCACATCGCGCGCGTGGACGAATTTGCCGAGTCTTTCGAAAACAAATACGACACGCTCGTCGGCGAACGCGGCGTGAAACTCTCCGGCGGGCAGAAGCAGCGCGTCTCCATCGCCCGTGCGATCCTCGCCGATCCGCGCATCCTGATCCTCGACGAAGCCACCTCCAGCCTCGATTCCGAGTCCGAGGCGCTCATCCAGGAAGGTCTGGGCTACCTGATGCGCGGCCGCACAACGTTTGTGATCGCCCACCGGCTCTCCACGATTCGCCGCGCCGACCAGATCCTCGTCGTCGAAGATGGCCGCATCATCGAGCGCGGCACCCATGCCTCTCTCTATGCGCTCGGCGGGCGCTACTTCGATCTCTACACCAAGCAGCACGCCGTGGAAACAAACCTCTTCCTCGCTCCCGGCGAGGGCAGCTATGCCGAGGACGTGGGCGGCTCCGAATCTTCCTCCGGCGGCAACGGTCGCACGGGCGGTGCTCTCCCCGACGCGATTCGAATCATCCGCGGACAAAGCAGCTAACTGCAATTTCTGTTCAAAATCGGCATAGGGGGAGCGGTCGCCCGCTCGCCCCTGCCACACCACCGTAGATGCGGGTCCGCGTACGGCGGTTCAGTGGGTTACGCGAGGTCATCGAGGAGTCGAGGAAGACCGAGAGCGTCAAAGTAAGCGATGGGTA
>DATDGF010000058.1:0-98866 GCA_036522195.1 Candidatus Acidiferrum sp.
TCATTAGTTCGAGGGGACTTTTTTCGGTAGCAGCCCGTCTTTCTCCATCTGCTTCGGAACTTCTTTGACAAGGCCATCGGCGACCTTCTTCGCTGACTTCGGATTAAACGACTTGCTGACGCCGTTCCACACAAGGTCACCGTCTGGTTTGCTTGTGGCGTAAACGTTGGTCTCGACACTAACGGTCGTTTCTTCCCGCGTGTATCCTGGGTCGTAAACCATGGGATACACAGCCCCTAGGTAGCCATAGAAAGAGTAGTAGTAGGGGTATGGGGCCATGTAGGTCGAGCTCGGGACGGACGTCACTTTTTTGTCGACCTTCAGCAAACGCGAGACGACTACAGCGTCAACGTGATTGTCGCGGATCTGCCCACGAAGGTAGTCGAGATCAAGTTTCACATCAGGGTCCGGGCGCAGCAGGATATGGTTGCCGGGAATGGTCTCGATACCCGGTCGCGCAATCTGGGCGGCCATTTCATCTTCGAAGTCGGCGCGCACCTCTAGGTTTTGAGCGACGCCGATGACCAGAATTTTGTGGAACGTCTGTCCTTCGTAATTTGGGTTGAACCAACTATTGATTATCTTGGTGGACTTGCCGCTAATGGCAGCAAGAACAGCCAGCAAAAAGAAGCTCAGAATCGCTGAGCGAAAGAGCAGACGACGACAGAAATCGGGAAATGTCATGCATTCATCTTGCTGGACTGAAATGCGCTTAGCAAGCCTGTAAGTTGATCGCAACCCACACGATTTCATTGTCCGGTTAGGCTAATCGGGCACTTGGGCCCTGCTATGATGGACCATCAACACAAGTTAAATGCTGTCGGCGAACATAGTTTTGTAGTGTCGATACCAATCGCTTTGGAAACGCTCTTCCGGATCGTATTTTTTCTTCAATCTTAGGAATTGTGGGAACTCCGGATAACATCTTTGAATCTGGTCTCGTGTGGCATAGCGATGGTATGTCAGATAGTAGGTACCTGTGCGGCGTGCGGCCATGTCGATCAACCTCCGAAAGGCGTCCGCCGAGCGTTTTAGCCCTTCGGGGCTGTGAACCGTATGTAGGTTGAAGATTGTGCACGCGTACGGCTGCTTAGCCCAAGGCAGAAAGCTCTGATCGTCCCTCTCGATGAGACGCACAGTGCCATAAATCAATTCGGTTTTATTCTTTCGGAAATCTTCTCGCACCTCGTCGAGAAATCCTTTGAGTGCCTGTCTGGGAACATTGACCTCTGTGATCATCTCTGTCGCAGGGTAAGAAGCGTGAAGCCTGGCGTCGATTTCGCGGTGGTAATTGTCGGGGTAGATGCTTAGCTGGTGCAGGTCCGACCAATATATCTGGCCATTGGTCGAGAGATAGTATTCTGCGTACTTCTTGAAGGCTTCTTTCTTATTGGTATGAGCGAGGTACAGCAGTTGTCTCCAGTCATCCTCGCTTAATTGCTTTTCTTCTTTCGGAATCGGTCGATCCATTTGTACTGGCTGGTAGCACGAGAAAACACCCCTGTGTAGAAAATCATCCGAGCCCTGCTCGATAGAGAACTGGAAATCGCCATACACGAATCCTTCGGCAATGCGCTTCTCAAATGCAGGAATCAGTTCGTCAACTTCTCGAATTTCCACTACTCTCTCAACTTTCGTTCTTGGAACGAGGCGCAATCGCACAGAGGTAACCACGCCGAAGAGACCGTATCCGCCATGAACCAGACTAAATAACTCGGGGTTCTCTGTCCGGCTGCACGCATGAGCAGTTCCCGTTGCGTCTACAAGGACAAAAGACTCGACGTCGCTAACAAACGGCTTCATTTTAAGGCCGCGACCGTGCGCGTTTGCAGCGATTGTTCCTGAAATCGTCAATCGGTCTGCACCGGTTTGTTTTTGCGCGATGCCCCAGATTTGGCTGCTCTCTTTTTGCAGCGCGAGATAACCGCCAATCAGCTCTGGCCACTCGATTCCCGCTTCCACTTCTAGAATTCCATTCATCTGATCCACATCGAGTATTCGACTCAGTTTTCTAATATCGATCAAAACGGTACCGGTCCCCAATTGCTGTCCGCCCATAGCGTGCCGGCCGCCCGCTATCGATAAAACCTTCTGATCCTTGCGGGTACTTCGGATCATTTGCTGCACATCCTCAAGTGACCGCGGCTGTGAGATTTCCAGCACCCGGGTAGGATTTAATTGTGAGTGAACGTCGTTAACTAAAATTGGTTCGGGTTCTGGTGCCGGTCTCCTAGAGAGTGAGCTTGAGGCTAGAACACTGGCTGATCCAGCCATGAAACTTCGTCTGGAAATCATCGGACGTTTGTCACTTCGCAGGAGCTTTACATAGCACTTGGAACGCCGGAAGTTCAAGGCAATAAGTCTTGCATTTTGTGAATGTTGGGAAGGACCTACGTTCGTAGAGTGCAAGGGCTGGGCGACACCTCAAGCCCTACCGCGTCGCATGGCGATAGAGTTCCATCAAATATCTAGTTGTCTCGGGAAAGTCCCTTACTTCCCGGCACCAATCGGGATACCTCCTTCCATGAGAAGGCCGGTTGATGTCAAGGCATACTTTTTCTTTCTTCTTTCTTTCAGTCTGTTCCCATTCAGCTAAGCCGCCCGTGTCGCCATCCTTCCATTCGCACTCTTTGTGAGCGATCTTCGCTCGGTGCCAGGTCAGTCCCCATCTCCGCAGATCACTGTCTTCTCCAAACGCCCCAGAATGTAATGCGCTCCCTGCACCATCATCGTTCGCAGATACCGGTCTCCTTCTTTGCTGATTTTCTTCTGTGGCTCGCTCTCCCCGGAGTTCCTCCGGCCAGGTCGCAACCCCAGAAAACAACCTACCGCGCGACTCTTCGGGAACCGATACGGGTCCTCTATCGTCAGGACATAGGTCAGCGCGATCTGCGTTCCAACACCCTTCACTTGCTTGAGTAAGGACACTTCCGGGTACACTTCCTTGGCGATCTTCTCCATCCGCTCGTCGTATTCCTGGATGCGCTCGTTCAGCGATTCGACCTCTCTCAATAGCGGCTCCAGAACCTCGCGCAACTCCGCGCTCAATCCCTCGGCCAACTTCCCGCTCACCTGTTGTGTGCCACACTTGGGCAGTCGTTCGCCAAAGGACTTCGCCAACCCGCGGGCCGCGTTCACCAAGGCCGTTCGAGCACTCACCAGTTCAGCTCGCGCGCGGATCACCGTCAGATGGATTTGCGCCTTGGCACTGCGATGCCGCACCGGTCCCAACAGCTCGGGATCGATGCGCGCCAGCCGCGTCAGTGTCCGCGCATCGTGTCGATCATCTTTTCGATTGCTCTTGGTGATCAATTCCACTTTTTGTGCGTGTGCCACGATCACTTCGTGCCCCAGCTCCGTTAACAGCGGGTTACCCACGGCGAATGTGTTCCTGTCTCCATGGCGATGAGACTCTGCAGTATCTTTCCGAACGTCTGCTTTATCGCTTCCGGTGTCGTCGGCACTTTCTGTTCCAGAATAATTTTGCCTGCTTCATCCAAAACACAGTAGAACGACCAACGATCGCCTAGATCCAAGCCGATCGTAAGCTTTTGCTCTTTAAAAATTTCGTTCCCAAATACCTGCATAATGCTAATCTTCTTCATCGACGGTCTCCTTTTTTGTGCCTTGAGCACGTCGAACATTGGGAGCGTATCGCATCCCGCTGGAGACCGGCCTTCTCCCATCTGGTAAACGCCGAAACCGGACATTGTTATGAAATCAAATGGAATTGGCCCGAAAACCACATGTTCGATTACCCGACCGATTGGGGGTTGACTTGTCTCTTCGTCGCTTGCGGACCGATTCTTCCACACATCCTGGAACAGCCCTATACTACTCGGGCTGGAGGAGCGAAATGGTCAGAGGGAAACTCATTGCGGCTATTCTACTGACCTTGGTGGCGTCGAGCAGCAGAGCGCAGGAGCATCAGCATGGGAATGGCGAGAAATTGGGAACGGTGCACTTTGCCACATCGTGCAACGAAGTGGCGCAGAAGGAATTCAATCGGGCGGTAGCGCTGCTGCATTCCTTCCAGTTCAGCCGTGCCATAGAAGGATTCAACGCGGTGCTGGGGGAGGACGCGACGTGCGGAATCGCGTACTGGGGAATCGCGCTTAGCGATTGGAGTAATCCTTTCGCACCGGGAATGAAAGACAAGAGCCAGTTGCAGGCAGGGCGGGAGAGCGCGGAACGCGGCAAGACCGTGGGCGAAAGGACGCAGCGCGAACGGGCGTATCTCGCGGCGGTCGGCAAGTTGTACAGCGACTATGAGAGCACGCCGCAGCGAGCGCGCTTGATAGCCTATCGCGACGCCATGGGGGAAGTCGCGGCGAAATATCCCGAAGACCATGAGGCGCAAATCTTCTACGCGTTGGCGGTCGCGGCTTCGGAGGATCCCGCGGACAAGACGTACGCCGGGCGGCTCAAGGCGGGAGCGATACTCGAAAAATTGTTCGAGGAGGAGCCGACGCATCCTGGACTGGCACATTACATTATCCATACGTACGACGTACCAGCGCTGGCGGGGCGGGGGCTGGTGGCGGCGAGGCGTTACTCGGAAATCGCGCCAGATGCGCCGCATGCGCTGCACATGCCATCGCATATCTTCACCCGCGCGGGTTACTGGCAAGAGTCCATCGAAAGCAACATAGCGGCGGCAGCAGCGGCGCGGCACGAGGATCAGACGGCAGAAGAATTGCACGCCAGCGACTACGAAATTTACGCCTACCTGCAAACTGGGCAGGACGAAGCGGCGGGACGAATAGTGAATTCTTTGCCGGAGATCGCATCACGATTCGATCCGAAGGCGGTGTTGAGCGGCGCCGGCGGCCCCTCGGTAGGATATTTTGCGCTGGCGGCGATTCCGGCACGGTACGCACTGGAACGTCAGGACTGGAAGCAGGCCGTGCGACTCGCGCTTCGCGAGACACCGTTTCCTTATACGGATGCAATGACGTGGTTCACCCGCGGATTAGGCGCGGCGCGCCTTGGGCGAGCGCCTGCGGCGAACGAGTCAGCGGCAGCGCTGCAGCAGATCCGAGAGCGGCTCTTAAAAGCCGGCGAAAACTACTGGGCGCGGCAGGTGGAAATCCAGGAGCTTGCGGTCAGAGCATGGGCTGCGCTAGCAGAGGGTAAGAAAGAGGAAGCGCTGCGGCAGATGATGTCGACAGCGGAGCTGGAAGATGCGACGGAGAAAAGCGCAGTGACGCCTGGCCCACTGGTCCCGGCGCGCGAGTTGTTGGGTGAGATGTTGCTGGAGGCGAATGAGCCTAAGCAGGCATTGGGGCAATTCGAAGCGACGCTGAAGAAGGAACCGGGGCGCTTACGCGCACTATATGGAGCGGCGCACGCTGCGCAGCTCAGCGGAAATCGCGATACGAGTCAAAGGTATTTTCGCGAGAAGTTGAAGGTTTGTGATCACACCGACAAGCCTGGGAGATCCGAGGTGGTAGAGGCGGAGCGGGCGATTTTGCGGAATTAGTTTGGCGCTTTGTCGTGTGTTCGCGCTCGTTCAGAAGATGCAGGCTAAAAATCAACGCCTCTCATCACGTTTCACCGTTTTGCGAAATAGTTAAACCGTCAGCAAATTCTAGTCAAATCCTGATTAACGCTAATCGGAAAAGTGGGCTCACCGTCGAGCGCTTGTCCGGGAAATGCGACTTATTCTGGAGTTACATCGACACGTGCAGCTAGCTAGCTCGGAGTATTGGGTCCCGCCAGGAAGCCACCATCCAGAACCAGGGATTGGCCTGTCATGAAGGAGGCGCCGTCCGAGCACATCCACACGACGGCGTTGGCGATTTCCTCGGGCCTTCCAAAACGGCCGATGGGATGGAGGCCGAGCGCAAACTTCTTCGCCTCCGGCGCGCCCCAGAGACGCTCACCCATAGGCGTTTCGATTACCGCAGGACACACGACGTTTATCCGAATGCCGCTTCGCGCGGTTTCGAGCGCGGCGGACTTGGTTAGCGCCATGACGCCGTGCTTGCTCGCGCAGTACGTGGCTGCCCCCGCGGAACCGATGAAGCCCGCGACGGACGCCATGTTGACGATAGCGCCGCCGCTGCCCTGCTTGAGCATCTGCTGAATTTCGTACTTCAGGCAAAGCCACACGCCTTTGAGATTGATGTCGATGGTGCTGTCCCAGTCTTCTTCGGATTGTTCGGCGATGGGGCTCCAGCTCCCCTCTATCCCGGCGTTATTGAACGCAACATCCAAGCGGCCAAACTTTTCCACCGTTTTCTGGACAAGCGCGCGAACATCGGCGGCTCGTGATACGTCGGTCTTCACAAACAGGCCATCTCCGCCGGCGGCTCGGATCAAACCAATGGTTTCCTTTCCTTCCGCTTCGCGCCGGCCGGCGACCACCACATTGGTGCCTGCCTTCGCAAAAAGTACAGCGGTATCACGCCCAATGCCGGACGTCCCGCCAGTCACGATCACAACTTTGCCGCGCAACTCCGTTGTCATGATTTCTCCTCGCGAATCACGCTCTCAAAATGGAGAGGCAGAGTGTATGCCTTGCGTGAAGCTCGCGTCAAACACGGGCACGCTCAAATGCCTGGATAACGCTGCAAACCGGACATCAAGTGCCGAGAGGCGATTCTCAATGTCCGGTTGCCGACGATACGTCCAGTGAGAACCGGATCGTGGGACTGTGCTATCGCGATTATTACGCCAGTTACGACGCAGAACGCTGCGCATAACGCCATTCCAGCAGAAACGCGATGCCGACGCCGATGAGAACGAACGGCCAGACCCAATGCGTGTTGACGTGGATCATACGCACTCCCGAGAGCACGAACATGACTCCACCGATCAGAAATAGTGGGCCAGCGATAGCACAGTGAAAAGTGCGATTCCTAAGCCAGTTGGCGAGGCAGCCGATGGCCACGGCGAAAAGGCACGTAGCCTCGGGCCGACGCATGGAGAGGACGCCAATAGATTCCTAGCAGCAGCTTTCCAGGTCGCACTCCGGCTTGCCGACAATTCGGGAGCTGAGCGCCCCACACAAACACAACGCGTTTTAAGGGAGTTTGGAGAAAAAGCAGGAGAGCTTCTTGCAAGCTACGGGTGTTCCATCCTTGTAGGTAGTCGATTACACGCCCAGAGGGGAGCGTCCGGTAACTAAGCAGTGCTAACATATCACGCGTTGGAACGTCGAAATCAAAAAAGTAGGGAACATTTGTGAGCAACAAACCGCAACACGCGACGATCAAGCTTGAACACCGGTACTACGCGCCGCTCGAACGGGTTTTCTCGGAATTTGCCGATCCAGTAGCGCGTGCTCGGTGGAGTGCTCCTTCCAATGACGCCCTGATTTACGATGAGGTGGATTTCCGCGTCGGTGGCAAAGACGTATTCCGTTGTGGCCCTAAGGGGAATCTGAAATTTTGCGGAGAAACCCGCTACCTACACATTGTCCCGAACGCGCGAGTCGTTTCCAGCGAAACCGTCGACATGGACGGTCAGCGCCTCGCAGTTGCTCTTACGACCCTTGATTTCGAGCCAACGGATGACGGCACCAACCTTACGGTTACGGTGCAAGTCGTCTCGTTTGCCGGACCCGACGTGATTCATGGCTATGAATCTGGCAACAAGAGTGCGTTAAAAAATCTTTCCCAGTATCTCGCTAGTCCTTCCCGCTGATGCGATTTCATTTGGGCTCTATTGAATCGTTCGAGCCATTGATGCAGAGCCAGGCTGCTCGTGGGCGGATCACGGGCAATCAGTCAGTTATGAGACTTCCTGACTGTCGAGGCTCAAGTTCAGAGTTGCCGA
Source organism: Candidatus Acidiferrum sp. (assembly GCA_036522195.1). Lineage (GTDB taxonomy): Bacteria > Acidobacteriota > Terriglobia > Acidiferrales > UBA7541 > Acidiferrum. The sequence goes on from DATDGF010000058.1 coordinate 7,783, forward strand.
CCACCCGCCCAGAATCTCGGCTCCCATCCTGGGACTGGCCGCTTTCCGAATTTGTCCGGCTAGCCACATACACCCAGGCGGCACACAGGCGCGCGTTGTTGTATGCCACCCCTTTTTCGCCCGTGCCAGTGCCGGTGATTGGATTGCCGGTGACGGGATATTCTTTTCCGTCGTAGGTCCCGGCGTATCAATGTGAAGTTCTTTTCTGTCAGCATTGATCGTCGTAGCGACCATCTTGATGGTCTTTCCGTCGGCTTTATGCGTGCGTGATCCGGTACCGGGAAGTCGGCCCGTAGGAACAGCTCTCCGCGCTTGACATCCATTCTGACGGGCTACTCGGTAGTAATCCACATTCCATCTGATAAACACGCTTACCGTCCAAGTGACATCGGCCCGGATCCCAGTGTGTGGAGTCGAGGTGTGGCGCGGTGGTTTAGGTTGAGCCTATCGGTTGCCGACCCTTTCGTTTGTCGGTGCCTCACGAGCTCCACCATGCTTCCGTTTCCACACCCCGCTCATCGGTACTGGCCCCGGGATCGGAAGAATCTTCCATCCCAGAACGCATTCCAATTGTCGCCCGCTAAGAAAGTCTAAAACGGCGCACCAGGAAATAATCCACTGGACGATTAATGCTGCGGGTTTGTTATTGATGTTTCGTTAGCAATGCGAGATTCAGCGCTTCCCTGGTTTCCCTGGAAGAATGAATTTACTGCTCAGCAGATATTGATACAGAGACTCCAGCGGTCCTGACGGATGCAGGTTGTCAGCAGTGACCATGCCATTTGTCTCTTTCCAGGTCCAGCCCGTCAGGCCCGCTACTTTTACTCGTCGTTGCACATTTTCCGCCGACATAGGATAGACGCATACCCGGACATTTTGGGTGAAGAGCCGGGCGATCCTTTCTAGCAAACTTCCCGCCAGGTCTTTGTAGCGATCCTCAAAGACCCGCGCAAGCACCGTTAGGCCGATCGCGAAGTGAATCCGCGATTTCGTGTAGCGATTCACGTACGCGCTCATTGTGTAGAGTTCCCCCGCACGGAATAACATCACGCCATAACCTAACTTGTGCAACGCTTCCACGTGTTCCACGATCTCTTTGACAGGCACTTCTATGCGTCCGCCGTTTGGGCCGCCGTTTGGGCCGCCGACCGACAGACAAAACAGTCCGAGACCACCTCTACTCTCTTCTACATCTTCCTCCGGCAATTGGGCCAGGGTGTCCTGGACCAGATTCGCATGAAGCTGACCCACGTTGTCGAACCGGCCAGGAGCCAAAACCAGCGCTTGTTTGTAGAGCAGTTCGTTGGACGGGACGAATTGGTTGTTTGCGGGGAAGACCACCGCTTCCGCGTATCCGCCGGCCACCAGAAAAGCGTGGAGCTGGTTGCGGTCCCAAGACTCGAAGGCTGGTCCTTTCGATTCCACGCAGTCGATTTCCACTCGCTGTAATCCGAGGTCTTCGAATGCGCTGGTGAGAAACTCCTCGACCGAACCAGCGGCATGATAGGCCGCATAGATCAGGTTCACGCCGAGAATGCCCACGGCTTCTTGCTGCTGCACATTACTGGAATCCCGCAGATTCACATGCAGAATCACGTCATTGGGCGCCGCGTTCGGTTGGGTCCGGAAACGCAGGCCCACCCATCCATGACAATCGTTAGTTCCCGCGTAATTGCGGGCAGAAATCGTATCAACGAACGAGAAGAACTTCGTATCGGTTCCACGGCTGGCCTGCAATTGTCCCAGCAGTTGCTCCCATTCGCTGTTGAGCATGGCTAGGAGACGGGGTTTGGAAACATAGCGGGTCCCCATTCCGTAAAGGTGGTCGCTCACTTCCTTGTCATAGGCCGAGATCGTTTTCGCTACCGTCCCGGAGGCGCCGCCAACACGCAGAAACCAGCGAGCCACCTCTTGACCCGCACCGATTTCCGCAAATGAACCAAAGATGGTGACGTCAAGGTTGAGGAAAAGTGCTTTTTGATGTGTGTCGTGCTTCTCGTGAGTGGGCATAAGTGCGTCTGCACGTGACTAGACTCTATCACCCTCACCGATATTGGACGCTGACCGCAGCATTCTCTAGCGCAATGGATTGGGACTGGAACAGCCCCAGGACTGTCCTTATCGTCCAAGCGGTTGAACAGTTTTAGGACTGTCTACATACCGTCAAATACTTAGAAGTCAGAAAGTTCAGTACTGTGACCAAGATGTCCGCTAATGCGACTGGCCGGTCGGCCATTCGATCCTGAACGTTGGTCCAGCTGGCTCACGGTCCAATTGATTCATAATGGTCTGTGGTGGCCAAATTGAATGAGCGGTTTTGACAAGGACTGAACACTCAGAGTGGGCTTGGCAATGGATAAAAAGCGCGAGGATTTGGCCTTAGTCGCACTCCTAGCTGTGGTCTACTTCGGCGCCGCTAAGCTGGGGCTTAGGTTTGCTTTTGTTCATCCAAGTGCCACAGCTTTGTGGCCACCCACCGGAATTGCGCTGGCAGCCTTCCTGATTTTCGGCTTTCGTGTCTGGCCGGGTGCTTTTTTGGGCGCATTCTTTGCGAACTTGGCCACAGCCGGCTCGGTCCTCACTTCAATCGGTATTGCGACGGGAAACACCCTAGAAGGGGTGGCGGGCTGCTACCTGGTGATGCGCTTTGCTCGTGGCCAGCGGGTCTTTGAAAGGGCACAGGATATTTTCAAGTTTGCTTTCCTAGCAGGGATGGTCAGCACCACTATCAGTGCCACGGTTGGTGTCACGTCCCTGTCATTGGGCGGATACGCTGACTGGACGCTATATGGCTCCATTTGGCGCACGTGGTGGTTAGGTGACGGGGTGGGTGCGGTGCTTGTGACTCCCCTTGTCCTCCTCTGGAGAGAAAACCCTCGCCTGAATTGGACCCGCGAACAAATTATTGAGCTTACTCTCTTGTTACTCGGGCTGTTTTTCACGGTTTGGATTGTCTTCGGCGGGCGTTTTCACTCTGAGGTCAAGAATTACCCCTTGGAATATCTCAGCATTCCATTCTTGATCTGGGCCGCGTTCCGCTTTGGTCGTCGCAAGGCTGCGACCGCGACTTGTGTTTTGGCGGCCATTGCCATCTGGGGCACTCTACATGGGTTTGGTCCGTTTTCAAGAGAGGCTCTAAACACCTCTCTATTACTAGTGCAATCTTTCGTAGGCATTGTCGCTGTTACGAGTTTGGCTCTGGCCGCTGAGGTTTCGGAGCGCAAACGCGCGGATGAACGAGTGCAGCAGTTGGTGGCCACTGACCCGCTCACCGGGCTTGCGAACTATCGGCGGCTCATCGACGCGGTCGAATTGGAAATCAAACGGTACGGGCGCTCCGGACGGTCCTTTGCTATCTTGCTTCTCGATTTGGACGGATTAAAGAGGCTCAATGACGTGCACGGTCACATGGTTGGCAGCCGGGCGCTGTGCAGAGTAGCTAATGTACTGCAAGCCCATTGCCGGCAGGTTGACACGCCAGCGCGCTTCGGGGGCGACGAGTTTGCTGTGGTGCTTCCTGACACAAGTTCGGCGCAGGCCCGGCAAATTGCCACAAGAATCCGCGAATGCGTCGCCTCCGATGGAGAAAGTCCGCCGATCTCTGTTGCGGTCGGCAGTGCCGTTTTCCCTCACGACGGGGAGTCAATTGAAAAACTCTTATCGGCAGCTGATCAAGCACTCTATGGAATGAAGCGCCCGACGGGCCTAAAGCTGTAATTCTCCTCCGGCATCTTTTCGGCGGAATTCAGCAGGATGCCCTTGACCCTGGCGTAGGCAAACTTGTTCCAGGTACTGAGGGGATTCTCCGGGGTAAACGCGGGTTTCTCCTGGGCCAGCTTGTCCTGAGCTGAGGTGATCCCGGCGGGCACAACCAGACACAGCACGAGCATTCACACAAGTGTTTTCATGGGTTCTCCTCCCCACAAGCTCTACGCAACGCCTGGGAGAGAAGTTTCCACACTTTGGCACTGGGAAGAAAGTGGCGAGTGATGAGTGGCTCGTGTGATCGGTTACGCCAGCGCTCCGCGCCAGAATCCCACACGGCGAGAATCTTTGGTCCTTCGGGAGAACGATTGGGGTTCCGGCCACTTGTCCGGCAACCGCGTTAGAGGCTATGACCACGCCTAAGCCCAGCTATACTCATTCACCCTGAAGCGGTCAAATTGGTGCATTAATTGTGCAAGGATATGCACAGACTTGCATATGGGAAGAAAAAATCTAGAGTTTACTTACAGAAACAAAAGGACTTAGCAGGGGACGCGTCTGGATGTCGGCTTGCTCCCGTATGACCCTGGAGCAAGGAGTCTTTCGATGGGACTGAATTCGCAGGATCGGGTCGATGAACGCCGGGCTGCCGTGCTGCTGGGGCTCCCGAGGGCAGAACTCCGAATCTACTCGCATGTGTCCGGCCTGGGTCACCTCGAAGATGGTGACTGCGGCGAGCTGATGGTTTTCACTTACGAGGAGTTGCAGACGCTCTGCCTGCTGGCTGCGCAGTCCTCAAAGTAGCAGCCAAGGAGTCAAGAGTTTCGACGGTCTTCCCTCGCCCCCCACAAGCCCCGGGGTTCCCCCCTTCCAGGAAACCCGGGGCCTTGAGATGAAGTTCCACCTGCACTGCCGGCTTGATTTTTCTTGAGCTTTAGTTTGCCCTCGCCTTTGTTTTCTTCGAGAAATATGGCAGCGGGTTCGCCTTCTCGACGCCGCCGCGCAGGTCCTCCAGACTTCTAGGCCCCCGCGTCCACTTCTCCGATATGCGTTAACCAGGCATGTGGATTACTGTCGAACCAGCGAAACCATCAACTTTCATCTTCGGAACAGAACGATGTCCTGACATTCACTGAACAGGCGTCTTTTTTGCCTGATACCACGACTTCATGGAAAAAACTGGGTTTCAACTTTTAGCCTTGATCTATGCACGAAGCCCGGTGCCAAACCGGCTGGAGACGAGGTGCGCTTGGCATCCAATCTCGGCCAGGGCATCTGATTTTGCCACGAGACAGGGGCAAGTTTATGGTTTTTCACAAAGAAAGTTGAAATTGCAAATTCCGGCTAGGAACCGTTTTGATCATCTCAGGTGATACGGGAGGGCAATACTCATGAGAAAACACATGCTGATTTGCGTACTTCTGGTGGCAGGACTGGCGATGCCAGCCGCGGCGGGCACGGGGCGGGACGATGATATCAGCCGGATTCAGGCTGCCACGGATGTTTTCCGGGACATCGTGAATACGCCGGAGAGTTCTATACCGCTGGATTTGCTGCAATCGGCGCAGTGCATTGCAATCATTCCGAGTGAACTGCGCTTCGCGTTTATTTTTGGAGGAAACTACGGCAAGGGGCTAGTGACCTGCCGCGTGGGAGAGAAACCGTCGAGAAATTGGAGCGCGCCCGCGTTTGTGATGATTGGCGGCGGGAGCTTTGGATTTCAGATTGGCGGGGCAGCGACGGATCTGATTCTGGTATTTCGCAACCGCAACGGGCTAACGAAACTGCTGAGCAACAAATTCAAAATCGGCGGCGATGCGACCGCGGCAGCAGGACCCGTCGGGCGCCATGCCGAGGCCGGCACGGACTTGCAGTTGCGCGCGCAAATTTTGACGTATTCGCGCAGCAGAGGACTTTTTGCCGGCATCAGTTTGAATGGCGCTGTGTTTAAGCCGGATGAGGACGGAAATGTGACAATGTACGGGTCTGACGCGCATTCTTTAGATATTCTTAACGGCAAAATGCCTGCGCCGCCCGAGGTTGCGGATCTGCTGGCGGAGATCACGAAGTACGCCCTGTAAGAGCAAAACTGAAAGTCGGTGCCAATCCGCGACGTGCTATTTCGCGGCGGCGTGGCTGGGCGTGTCGGATCATCGGACATCTGCAGTGGTACTCTCGTTGGCGATTGCACTTGATTCCATAACAATGTCGGCTCCTCGACCCGAGTAAACTTTGGTTGTTCGACGACCATAGGCTCGGGAGACTCCTTGATTGGCAATCGCGGTATCTAACAAACCTCAGTTGGTTGCGGATCGAGCCGAGTCACTCTATTCCCACTTGAGTTCAGGATGGAGGCGCAGGCAAAAGGTGCATAGACACCTTTCCTGCCCTCAAGGTAGGAGCAGAGTATTCAGATAAGCTGCTAGTTTTCGAAAGGTTCACTTTTCGATGGAGGCGGTAAGACTTTCGTCGGTGCGGCCGCGACGGCGGACATCAATGCCCAGGCGCTTGATTTTCTGATTCAGCGTGGAAAGCGGGATCGTGAAGCGCTCGGCGGCTTCGGTCTGGTTCCACCCGGTGCGCTCGAGCATGTCAATAATGATGCGGCGCTCGATCTCATCCATGATCTGAAACAAAGATGGGTGCGGGTTGTCCGCTCCGGAACGCGAACCCGGTTCGCCAGGGAGCGGCGGTAAAAACTCCGAAAGCTGCAGCCGCACGCCGCGAACGATTTCCTTACTGCGAATGCTTTCCGGCAAGAGATCAGCGTCGACGCGTTCCTGAGTGGAGAGGACCACCGCGCGCTCAACCACGTTTTCCAATTCGCGCACGTTGCCCGGCCATTCGTAGTCCATCAAGAGCTTGAGGGCCGCCTGAGTAAACGTGCGCAAGGGCTTTGTATTTTCCAAACAGTAGCGCTCGAGAAAGTGCGCCAGCAGCAGCGGCACGTCTTCGCGGCGGTCGCGCAACGGAGGAAGCTGCAAGTGAATGACGTTGAGGCGGTGGAAGAGGTCTTCGCGGAAACGGCCTTCGCGAACCAGAGTGAGAAGATCGACGTTGGAGGCGGCGACGATGCGCACATCGACTTTAATTTGTTCGGTGCCGCCGAGGCGCATGAATTCGCGCTCCTGAATGACGCGCAAAAGCTTGGCTTGTGTTTCCGGACTGATGGTAGCGATTTCGTCGAAGAAAATGGTGCCCTGGTCGGCGACTTCGAAGAGCCCCTTCTTTGAGGCGACGGCGCTGGTGAATGCACCCTTCACGTGGCCGAAGAGCTGCGATTCGAGAAGGTCAACGGGAATCGAGCCGGTATTCACCGGCACAAAAGCTTTGTCCGCGCGCGTGGAAGCAGAGTGAATCGCCTTGGCGATAAGTTCCTTGCCAGTGCCGCTCTCTCCACTGATGAGAATGGTGGAACGCGAGGGCGCGACTTGCGTGACGAGGTCCAGCAGGACCTGCATCTTGTCGCTTTTGCCGATGATGCTGGGGAAACTGAAACGCTGCTTGAGCGCGCGCTTGAGCTGAACGTTTTCGTCGCGGAGGCGGCGCGACTCCACGGCCTGCGCGACTTGCGCAAGCAGTTCATCGTTGGACCATGGCTTGGTGATGTAATCCATCGCGCCGTTCTTGAATGCTGCGCGGGCCATATCAATCGAGCCGTAGGCGGTAATCAGAACGATGGAAAGTTGCGGATCGCGGCGGTGAATCTCCTTCAGCATGTCGAGGCCGTTGCGGTCCGGCAAACTGACATCCAGAAGCAAAAGATCGAAAGGATGCTGTTCGAGCTTGGCGAGGCCGGATTCGCCGGTCTCCGCGCTGGAGACGCCGTAGCCCTCGCTTTTCAAAAGGATTTCGAGGCCTTCGCGGATTTCCGATTCATCATCAACGACGAGGATAGAACCCTTAGACATGGACCGCTTTCCTGACTGCCGGGAACTCCACGTGGAAGGACGTACCTTTGCCGGGCGTGGAGCGAACGTCAATTTTTCCGGAATGCTCCTTGATAATGCCGTAAGTCACAGAGAGACCCAGGCCCGTGCCGCGGCCGCTGGCCTTGGTGGTAAAGAATGGATCAAAGATGCGATGAATGAGTTCGCGCGGGATGCCGGCGCCGGTGTCGGCAATTTCGATCTCAACACTGCCATTATGAGCGGCGGTGCGAACTTCCAGCATGCCGCCGCCGGGCATGGCGTCGCGGGCGTTTAGGAAGAGGTTCAAGAAGACTTGCTGCAACTTGTTGGCCGAGCCACGAACAGCAGGCAGCGGCGCACCCAGCTGCATCACCACGCGGATTTGCGAAGTTTTCAGAGGGTGCGCAACGAGCGATAGGGTCTCCTCCACGACGCGGTTTACATCGACGTCGGCCGCTTCCGCCGCCCCGGTACGCGAGAAGTTCAGCAGGTTATTGACGATTTCGCTTGCGCGGAAAGTCTGCTTGACGATTTTTTCGATGATGGAGTGCCGCGGATCGCTTTCCGGCATCTGCTTGGCCAGCATCTGAATATAGTTGGAGATGACCGCTAGCGGCGTATTCACTTCGTGGGCCACGCCCGCGGCGAGAAGGCCGAGGGAGGTCAGCTTTTCGGTTTGCGACATCTGCTCTTCCATGCGCTCGCGCTGGGTGACATCGTCGAACAGCAGCAGACGGCCGATGCGCTCGCTGGATTTGCTCACCAGCGGCGTGATGGAGACGTTGAGGGTCAACAATTTCCCCTGGTGATGCAGCCTCTGCTTATAGATGCCGGTAATCTGCTCCGCGTCACCACGCGCGGTGATTTCCCGCGAAAGCTCCTCGGGCAAGAGTGAGCGGAGCTGGCGGCCAACGGCTTCCTGGCGCGCGACGCCAAAAAGCTGCTCCATGCGCGTGTTCCAGGATTCCACGATGCCGTCCAGATCCACCGCGAGCACGCCGACGTTCAGGGATTCGACGATGTTTTCGCTGAAGTCCTTGAGGCGGGCAATTTCGAGCGCTTTTTGTTCCAGAGAAGTGTAGAGCTGCGAATTATCGAGAGCCACGGCAACGTAGCCGGCGATAGTTTCCACCAGTTCCACGTCGTCGCTCGAGAGGAAATCGCCGTCAACCGTTTTGCCGAGGCCAAGAACCGCGACGGTGTGCTCGCGGATGCGGCAGGGGACAAAATAATTGAGATCCAGCAGCTCCAGCGTGCGCCGCACGGGTTCGCTGACGTCTCTCGCCGCACGGGGCGACTCGAAAAAGAGTGCCCCGCGGGCGAACTCGGGCCGGGCCGGCTCGAGGAAGCCAAGATCCAGTGATTCAGACAGCCGCACTCCCATGGAGCGCGCGATGCGCATATGGCCGGGCTGCATCGGGTCTTCGACGAAAATCGCCAGTCGATCGACCAGCAGGGTTTGCGAGACGCGATCCATCACCGAACCGAGCATGGGATCGAGCCGGACTTCGTTCGTCAGCGTGCGTCCGAATTCGATCAGCGTGCGGCGATAGTCGAGGCGGTCGCGATAGAAAAAGCGGTCCAGGCGCCCTTGAATCCATTCGCGGAAGGGCTGAAACAAGAACGCGGCGATGACGATGGCGATCATGCCGCCGACGGGCCCGGTCGTAGATGCGTGGAAAATGTCCGCAATCAACGCAACCAGGGCGAAGTAGACCGCGGCCACGCCGGCAGTCGCGGCGGTATACGCCAAGCCACGCTTGAAGATGATGTCCACATCCATCAAACGATAGCGAATAATGGCGTAGCCGAAACACAGCGGGATCAGGATCAGGCTGAATACGGAGAACTTCATCCACGGACGCGGCACCGTATCGAAAACCAGCGGAACGATGTACAGCAGGGAGACGGGCAAAATGCCGATGAGCGTTCCACCCGTGAGCCATTTCAACTGCTGGCGGAGGACCCCGGAGGGCGCTTCGCGGAAGCTCCGGTAGAAGACCAGTCCCGCGGCCAGCATGCACGCTGCGAAGAAACTGAATTCGATATTGGTGAGGACGATGTAGGAGCCTATCCAAGCCTTAAAGCCGAAAGCATTCAGCGCGGCAGCGAGATGGATCAAAAGCAGGGCAACAGGCAACAGGTATACGCCCAGAACCTTCGCGGATGCGCGGATCGGAGCCTCGCTCCTTCCCGGGAAGACCAGTGCGAAATGAAGCAGCAGGGCAGGCGCAAACAAACGCGCCGCAATCTCTGCCCAGTAAACTTCCCAGTCGAATACGTCCAGTTTTCCGCTGAAGTGAAACGAACAGAAGATGAAGGAAACCAGGCAGAAAACATAAAAGTGCACGGCGCGCGGCGCGTTCCAGCGGCGAATGAAAATGAACAGCCCAATGAAAAGATAGAACAAGCCCACGATGCGCAAAAAGTTCTCGGTGGTGAGGGGCTTTTCCGCGGAGGCCGTAACCAGCGGCGTTTCGAATTCGTCGCCGCCGCGCGAAAGCTTATAGCGCACCTGGGTCCAGAAGCCGGCACGATCGAGTCGGTGAGCAACGTCTGCAGCGCGATTTACGGGGGAACTGTTGAAGCTTAGAAGAATGTCGCCAGGTCGGATTCCCGCGCGCGTTGCCGGGGAATTGGGCGCGATCTGCCGGGCCTGAACGCCGTGATTGGTATCGAGCCAGGCGACTCCGTCGTAGACTACTTCGTAGCGGCTGCGCTGATCGAAATTGATGAGCGCAAAGATCATCGCCGCCAGCGTGGCTAGCGCTAGCACAACCGCCCCGAGGCTGACTCTCAGATTCTGCTTCATGGCCCAGTCAGGCAGGGATACACCCCACCGCAAGGAATCAGGTGCAAACCAATGTCCATTCTTTGGTAGATGACAGTCCGACGAACTCTAGCGTAATCAACATATTACAGAGGTCAAAGGTCGGACTTTCCGTGGTCATCCAGTTTCTGGAAGGGCTGATACAGCTTTCGAGAACTTTTGGGGTGTCAAAATTGAACGCTTAGACCGCCCCGGAAGGTCCGAAAGGCTGGAACCAGAACCACATGGCCGTCCCTGCTCATCGTGGAAACATAACCCTGCGCCAGCAAATTGTCGCAATCGGCGATGGCCTCCCATCGTCCGATGGCGAACTTGGGCAAAGGTTGCCGGAAACCCACGTGCAAGTAGGGATCGAGATCGTAAAGAGACTCACCATAACTATCCACGCGAGAAACGGTCACCCCGCTGATCCATTTGTAACCGATGTCCAGCTTTGTGCTGAGCCGCGGCACTTTTGTGGTGACGCCAGCGCCCAGGGAATGCCGCTGAGCCGTTCGAAGCGTGTCGCGGAGGAGGCCATCTACCGCTTCGGAGGGCATCAAAGCGCCGCCATAGGAGTAAACCGCGGTCAGCTCCACGTCGTCATCAATCTTTTCCCGCAGGGCGACACGCGCCCCCCAACTGCTCGAAGAGCCGCCGTCGTAGGCAAATCCGTTCGAAAGATAATCCTGGAGATAGTCGGCGCTCGGGAGGTCATTGCCGCGGCCAAAAACTCCAATATGGCGGTTGTCATCGTGGAACGCCGCGATCTGCAATTTTCCGCGCGTGCCGATTTTGCGGTCAGCGGAGAGTTCCTCGTGCCAGCCGCCTTGCAACACCGGTCGACCGGCGCGCCACAACAGTGCCGGAAAAGCATCGAGTTCGTTCAGCGCCGCCGCCAGGGCCCCTCCTCCGGGCTGCGCATCACCGCCTTCGAGCGGAGAAGGCCCAGTGGGCATCGAAGTGAAAATCAGCGCGGCGCTCCAATCATCCGTGACGCGGACGTTGAGCTCCGCACGCGGGCGCAAAGCAGAGGCCGCAGATCCAAGTCCAACCAGAACGAATTCGCCGCCATAGCGCAAGACCATGCGGTCATTCAAGGCCAGCGCGCCGCCCTGATCGATGCGGACTCCGCGGAAGGTACGCCCTTCGGGGCCCAAGCTGGCTTCACGCAAAACCAGCGCCGTATGGGGACCAGCACCTAGCGTTCCCGTCGGCAGCCACACGGTGGCAATCCCACCGCCAGGGGCATCGCTGTCGTAGCTCATCTGGCCAGCCAGGATCATCTTGCTGGTGCCGCCGAGTTTCTGTTCATAGGCCACGGCGGTAGAGGGCGCTCCGGTAATGCTCGAAGCGGAGCCGGGGCGCCGGGCCCCGTCGGTGAATTCCATACGCAACCGGGGGGCGCGGAACTTAACTGATTCTACGGTGACCGTGGAGGCGCTCATGATGTCGCCGTCCATCCATTCCAAAACGGGGCGAACTGCCGAAGCCGAGCGCAGCACCCACTTCCAGTCGTCCCCTTGCGTGGAACTGTTGGAGGGGGCGCGCCGCAACTGATCGAGCGAAGCAAACATGGATTCCAGCTCGACGCGCACGACGGTCGTCAGGTTCGGGCTGATGCGGATGTGCTTTTCGAGCGTGGGAAGAAAACCGGCGAGGGTGACGCGCAGAGCATACAAACCCGGCGCGAGCTTGTCGCCGCTGAAGACGCCCTGTGTATCGGTAAGAAAACCCCGCGAAATCGTCATTCCCGGCGCTTCGGGAATCAACTCGACGCTCGCTCCCAATTGCGGCGTTCCCGAACTATCGCGAACTACACCTGCAAGCTTGCCCGGGACAGGCTTCGCTTGCGCGGCCGCATGCTCCGCCCCGAAGGACGAAACCATTGCGGTCAGGATCAGGGCCCCCAGCATTCGGAGCCGTTCCTGTTTCACTTGCATTACCTCCCCGGTGTGGCGTTGGCCACGGTCTTCATTTCCGCCGGCGCCTTCACCGTAAAATCTGCGGTACGCGAAATAGTCTGTTTCGAAAGAGTGTCGGTGGCGTCAATTTCCAGAGTGTATTTTCCTGGCGCCAGCGTGGCAAGAGGTAGCAGCCGTTCAATGGTGACCTGGTCACCAGTCTGCTTCATCTCCGCCGAAGTTTCGTTAAACTGCATGATCTGCTCGTTGCCCTTTTTCACAGTGTACTGAAACGTCGCGGCTGACTTGTGCGTGGTGTCGTCGGGCTTCAGGTTGTACACCTGCATGTACACGCCAAGCTTGTCGGTGGTGGTGAAATCGCCGTTGAGCCTTGGCCGGACTTTCGAAGAGCCCAGTACAAACTGCCCGGCGCCAATCTGCTTGGCGGGAACGTGTTCTATCTGGTCCGCGAGAATCAAAGAGCTGGCATCGAGCTTCGCATCGTCGTAGCGCGGCACCGCCAGGCGGCTGTTCACCACGCCCACATTCCCGCTCTGCACGTCCTTGATGACAATATCCAGCCGGTAGAGTCCCGGGCGCAGTGGAAGGGCCTTCTGATAGATCGATTGCAGCTTCAGGGATTGTTGAAAGAGCGAATCGGGAAAGTCGCGGCTTACGGAATCCTCAAACGTCTGCACGACACGCCCGGTCAGGGTGGTGACGCGTCCAAAAACATTGAGCGTCGCCGAGTGGACTCCGTCTTTGGACGTAAAGGAGAGCTGGCCGTTGGGCACCTGAATGGTAACCGGGACAAGTACGGTGTCATTAGTCACTTTCAGATAATCGGTCCGCCAGGTGAAGTGCACCTGATCGCGAACGATGCGGGAAGTCACCACCGCTTCAAGATCCTTGAATTTTACTTCGGGCGGTTTGTTGACCTTGGCATAAAGTTCCAGACGGCTAAACTCATTCATGCTTTCCGGTGTGCCACCCATGGTCGTGGGAGTTGTCATGCCATCGGAACGCGTAAAGCGGTCGGTCTTGGATGCCATGCCCATGGCTTCCATCTGGCTCAAACCCGCGCCGGGAACATGCAACAGCGCATCCTTTTCGCCTGGATCCATCGTCATGTGAAATTCACCGGAGCCGCTGGGATCTACGAATTCGAGGATGACGTTTTCGCCGATGCCCTCGAGATAGCGCCAGCGCCACGTTTCCCACGGGTACGTTGTCGTTGAACCTCCGCCTTCCGCAGCGGGCCGGTCATACGTTCCCCCAGTCGGGTGAGATTCAATTTCGTCCGGTGGTCCCCACATAATGTACATGCGGCCGCGATCGGTTTTCCATCCAGGAATACCGGAAGCATAGTGCTCGTTGGTGTACGCGATGCGGCGGTAGTGCTCTTCTTTAAAATCGTTTTCAGGAAGATCCGGATTGCTGCTGCGGCGGAGCCAGAAAGATTCTATGAACTGCTCGCGCTCTTCATTGGTTTCCAATTGCAGGAAGGCGTTTCGCTCTTCCGGCGAAATAATGTAGGTAACATCCTCATTGAGCCATTGCCTGTAGGAGCTGTCCAACTCCTTCAGGGTCTTCTTCATTTTCTTCTTGGTGTCCTTGGTCAGCTTCTGGGAAACCGGAGGCGCCAATGGATCTTGCGGTGGCGGGGCCTGTTGTGCAAAGCCCGGCGGAACAGCGAGGACAAACGAAAATACGGAAACAGATAGGGCACGGACTACCCGTAACATGAAGACACCTCAAGGTCTAGGACGTTGTGATTCTAACCCCCGGACAAGTCCCCCGTCAATCGCGGAATCCCCTGCATTATCTGACACTTGTCCCCCAGTCTGGGTTAGACCCGGGGCCTTTCCATTTGGTTGCCTGACAGTTTTTGACCTGAACGAAGGTACAGTGAAAATTTCCTGCTGGAATGGAAGGTCCAAAGGAGAGCAATTGTGTTTCTGTGAAGAGCAGAAGCGCTTGAGAATCGCGGCGGCTACTGAACTCGCTGCGGCTGGCCGTCCGAACCTACCAGGATGTCAAAGATGGCGAGCACGTGGCGGCGGTAATCCAGCATGCGCGAGAAGATATCGCGAAGCTGGGGATCGCGCTCCGCTTCCCGGTGCCATTTGGCGAGAACCGCGGCAGGAACTTCGATGTCCCGGCGCAACCGGTCCGCGGAATGGCCGCGCAGAAAAAGGCCGTAGAAAAACGCGGCTTCGCGCTGCGGAAAGTCGAAATCGTTCACCACTTCGACGGGAACGAATTGGGGCATCGTCGCCATAGAGAAAATGCAGTTTACTCAAAAGCTCGTCCGCGTCAAGTAGGACTGCAGGTTTCCTGCCGCGTTCCGTGCAACTCCCCCTCTTCCGGGATCAGCCACTCGATGTCCTGTACATAGCCCCTAAACGCAGTGGTTGCCAGCCGTCTCTAACCGCCGTAGGATGATTAGAGAGATGGCTAGGTTACATAACGCGCGCAAGTCGTCACTCGCCGGAGACAGCGTCCGCCGGTTCATGCGCTTCGGTCTGCTCCGGGGACTCCACTCCGTCGAAATCGACCCGGAAAAATTTCGGACCGAGCTTTCCAACAAGTACCGGCTGTGGGTACCGGATTTCGCGCGGATGCGGGATGTTCCCATCGAACGGCTGGACGCTATCGCCAAAACATTGATTCGCGATGCCGAGCGGCTGGCTCTCGCTGAAGGCGCTGGCTTTGGCCTCGGCGGAATCATTACGTTTCTGCCGGATGCCGGCTTTCTCACGGTCATCACGCTGCGCTTGATCCAGCGGCTCTCCCTGCTGTATGGATTCGAAACGCAAGGCCGCGACCAGCGGCTCGAAATGTGGAAGGCCGCCGCGGCTGCCGCTGGAATCGACTACGGCAAAGATCTGGCTGAAAAGCAACTCCTGGAAAAACTTGTTCCGCGCATCGTGGAGCGCTTCGCCGCAAAACTCGGGGCGGAGACTGCTGAGAAATGGGCTGGCCGGCTCATCCCTCTCGCCAGTTCGGCCATCGGCGGCGCCCTGAATTTTTCTTTTGTGCGAGGCTGGGGCCGTCGCGTACAGCGCCATCTGCGCGCAAAGCATCTTGAGGCCAAGAGTTCTGCTCCCCCTCCTCCAGCGTATCGTGCCTCCGAAGCGGCGCTCGTCTAGCGCAAGTTTTGCGGCTAGTAGCATGGCTGGAGCCGCTTGCCGCGCACGAGTCCGGCAAAATGTCAGCCCTCGCGTCTAACCAGGAATCATGAGTCCCCTCCGATCTTTCTCGCGATGTTTCTATTCACTTACTCTCTTTGCGGGATTTTTGACCGTTCCAATCGCCGCGCATTCCCAGGACAAAGACAAAGAGCAAATCAAGGGCGTCCTGGCCGAGCCCGACGATGCCGCGGAGATCCGCGCACAGATCGCCAGCGTCGAAAAACTCATGCCGCAACTTGTCGATCGCGGCGGAGCCCTCTATTTTCTGTCCACTTCCAGGCAACACCTCGGAGAAACACTCGAGGCTTTGCGTCTCCTCAAGGAATGCCTGGCGCTGCGCGAGGGTTTCGACCCCGCGGGCAGCCCCTCCTTGAGAGTCCTGAAGGGCTCGAAGGAATTCGACGACCTCGTCATAAGTGTCCATCGAGATTACCCGGTGGTAGCGCAAGCTCAACTGGCGTTTGTCACCGAGGAAAAAGATCTGGTTCCGGAAGGACTGGCGTACGACACCAGACAAAACGTCTTCTACCTGAGCAGCCTCAATCGCCGGAAAATTGTGAAGATCACCCCTGAAGGGAGAGTCTCGGACTTCGTCCCGGCCGGACGCGACCAACTGCTGCCCGTGCTGGGCATTCGTCCCGATCCAGCGGACGGCACCGTGTGGGCCAATTCGTGGAGCGAAGACGCAGCGCGCAGCGAGCTCCTCCACTTCGACGCTTCCGGTAAATTGCTGGGACGCTATGCGCCCCAGGGCGCCGCAAAGCATGGTTTCAACGATTTAGTGGTGCGCAAGAACGGCGAAGTTATCTTGACCGACAGTGTCAGCAATCAGGTCTTCCAGTTCGATGCAGCAGCGCACACCTTTACGCCACTTTCCATCCACCGCGTCCTTTCCGCCCCCAATGGAGTTGCCCTCGCCGATGACGATCGCCAGTTGTTCGTAGCGGATGACCTCGGCGTCGTACGCGTGGACCTGGACAACGGAAACACTACCGACGTGAATCCTGGTCCGCGCAGCACGCTGGCAGGGATCGACGGCCTTTACTGGCACAAAGGCAGCCTGGTCGCGGTGCAGAATGGCATCGGCTCGCCACGCGTCGCGGCGTTTCGCCTGTCCAAAGACAGCTCGCGCGTGACGCAAACCGCCGTTCTCGAGAATCGCACTTCCTTTACGACCACCCCCACGACGGGCGCAATTCACGGGAACGACTTCTATTTCATTACCAACAGTCAGATTGACAGTCTGAACGGCGATAAAGTGATGGATGTGACGAAACTTGGGGTGGTTCGAATTGCGGTTGTGCGGCTGCCTTGATCGTACCTTTCGAACGGACCGGAAGTACAGTAAGGTGGAATTTCGAAGGACCTCAACGTAAAGTAGAGAGAGAAGCGGATACTTTTCGGGAAGTGGATACGCGGAGGCGAGCATGAACGGAAACAAGAAACTCTGGACCGCTGCAGTTCTTTTTGCAACAGCGGCGGGTCTCATGCTCCTGCCGCAACATGCGGCTTCCCACCCGTCACGCGTAAGCATCATCACCCAAGCCGCAGCCGATGAATCCGTGCCGGCGTACCACGCCCAGGCGCCACAAGGCGAGCTTCCCGCGACGATGAATCCGGAATTGTTCCCCGACCCCGTGGTCCAGAACGCCTACACCGTTGCCGCAAAGATCAAGAAAACGCTTTATCGCGAGCCGTGCTATTGCCACTGCGACCGCAGCCAGGGCCACACCAGCCTGCTTGATTGCTTCGCCAGCAAGCACGGCGCGGGATGCAATATCTGCATCGGCGAAGCCCTGTATACCTACGAGCAGTCTCGCAAAGGCAAAACCTCCGCACAGATTCGCGCCGGAATTATTCAGGGCGAATGGCAATCCGTGGACCTCGCTAAATATCAGCAGCCGCTTCCCGCAAAGTGACGAGCGGTCCCGGCGATTTCCTGGCAGGTTCAACTTTCTCGTAACGCCTTCAACATCCGATGCGTCCCACAGTCAGATCGTCAGGCGGTTGGAATCCGTAACGAGTGGCCACTGCCGCGGTTCTGCACGTACTTCAATCAGGGGCGGACAATGTCAAAAAGGCTTCTTTCTGCTGGTTGCATCCTTGCGGTCGTGTGCGTTTTGGCGCTCGCTTTAGCAGGCACAGGTTTGCGCGCTTCCTCGAGCGCGGCCGATAAACCGGGTTCATGGGGATTCGAGATGACCAATCTCGACAAAACCTGCAAGCCTTGCGATGACTTCTACCAGTTCGCCATGGGTGGCTGGATGAAGGCCAACCCCATTCCGCCGGAATACTCTACCTATGGCAGCTTTACGCGCCTGGCGGATCAGAACCAGCAGAATCTTCGCCTGATTCTTGACCAGGCCGCCAAAGCCAAGGCCGCTCCCGGTACCAACGAACAGAAGATTGGCGACTATTACGCCAGTTGCATGGACACCGCGGTGATTGACGCAGATGGAACCAAGCCGATCGATCCGGAGCTCGCACGCATCGCGGAGATCAAGGACCTCGCCGGATTCCAGGCCGAAGTCGAACGCCTGCAAAGCATCGGCGCTGGCGGTCTCTTCCGCTTCACGTCGCGCCAGGACCTCAAGGACAGCACGCTGATGATCGGCGGAGCCTCCCAAGGCGGGCTGGGATTGCCGGAGCGCGAATACTACACGCGCCCGGACGAAAAATCGCAGCAGCTTCGCGACGCCTACGTGAAGCACGTTGCCACCATGCTGGCATTGCTCGGTGATGCGGCGGACAAGTCCGCGGCGGAAGCGGCCGTAGTCATGAAACTTGAAACGGCGCTAGCCAAGGTTTCGACGAAAAACACCGATCTCCGCGACCCCGATCAGAACTATCACATCATGACCCTCGCGGAGTTGAAGACCCTCACGCCCAATTTTTCCTGGGAATCCTATTTTCGCGCGGTGGGCCATCCCGAGCTGAAACAAATCAATGTCGGACAGCCCGATTTCTTCAAGGGCCTCGATACGCAATTGACCGCTACGCCCATCGACGACTGGAAAATCTATTTGCGCTGGCACCTGGTCAACACCATGGCCCCGGCACTCCCAGAAAAATTTGTGGCCGAAGAATTCGATTTTCGCGGCAAGACCCTGACCGGCGCCACGGAAATTCAGCCGCGCTGGAAGCGCTGCGTGCAGGCCACCGACCGCACACTCGGCGAAGCGCTCGGGCAACTCTACGTGCAAAGATACTTTCCTCCTGAAGCCAAAGCGCGCGCGCTGGCCATGGTGAACAATCTGATCGCCGCACTGCGTGACGATTTGCAAAACCTTCAGTGGATGGGGCCTGAAACGCGCGCGCAGGCCATCGCCAAACTCCAGGCGTTCGCCGTGAAGATCGGTTACACGGACAAATGGCGCGATTACTCCGCGCTGAAGATCGAGCGCTCTACTTATCTCGCAAACAATTTCCGTGGCGCCGAGTTTGAATTCGCGCGCCGCTTGGACAAAATCGGAAAGCCCGTGGACCGCACGGAATGGGGCATGACGCCCCCCACCGTCAACGCCTACAACAACAGCGGCATGAACGAAATCGTCTTTCCTGCTGGCATCATGCAGCCGCCCTTCTACGATCCAAAAGCGGATGACGCCGTGAACTACGGTGGCATGGGCGCCGTCATCGGCCACGAAATCACGCACGGCTTCGACGACCAGGGTTCAAAGTTCGACGCTAAGGGCAACCGCAGCGATTGGTGGACCCCGGAAGATCGCAAGAATTTTGACGAGCGCGCCGCCTGCGTGGAAAAACAGTTTGACGGCTACGAAGTCGAGCCCGGCTTGCACCAGAACGGCAAGCTGGTTCTGGGCGAAAGCATCGCGGACCTCGGCGGGCTGGCCATCGCTTACGCGGCGTATGAAAAATCACTCGAAGGCAAGCCGCGGCCAAAAGAGATCGACGGCTTCACGCCCGAGCAACGCTTCTTCCTGGGCTGGGCGCAGGTGTGGGGCGCAAATCAGCGGCCGGAAGCCGCGCGGCTACAGACGAAAACGAATCCGCACCCGCTCTCTCGCTTCCGCGGCAACGGCGCGCCCTCCAACCTGGCGGAATTCGCCAAAGCCTTCGGCTGCAAAAAGGGCGACCCCATGGTTCGCGAACAGATTTGCAAGATTTGGTAATCGAGTCCCGTGAGTTGTGAATAAAACCGAACGGCTTTTCTGAAGTGCGGGACGCGGTGGGGCTGGATGGAAAAGGCGGAATCCTGCTCCGCGATATTCACTGGGGCTTTGCGACGCCGGTCTTAGAAATGGAACACGACTCCGGCGGTAAGTTCGAAATTGTTCTGGGACTGGCTGAAAAAAGTGGTTCGCACGTAGTTTCCTTCCAGGCGGCCGGAAAAACGCGGATTGAAATGGTAATCGACCCCGCCGCCCGCCTGGATGGAGAAGGCGTTCTTGCTATGATTGCCCGCGACTTGTGGCATTTCGTGGGCCCCTCCGAAGATGCCATGCACCCACGGTTCCCACCTGTCTCTGCGCCAGGCGATCCTCGGGCCTGCTCCGTAAACCACCGTCTTCACGTGCTCGCGGTCAAAAATCTGCGGAGCAAAATCCGCCGAGACGTTGGCTTCGATGGCGAACCATTCGTTCGTGAAATACGAAATCGATGTTTTTACACCCACGGCGCTCGCGTTGAAGATGGACGACCGAAATCGCAGCCAGTCAACACCCAGCGCAAGTTCCCAGCGCGGCCGGTCGGTGGTGGTATATAGAAGCTTTGGCTTGGGCGGCGGGCTGGCCGGGTCGGCAGTCTCGAACGGCAAAGCCAAGGCCGTGGCTACAACGGGCGTTCCAGTGGTGGTAAAAGGCTTGACGGAGGGCAGGAAAAACAGGTCCGTCGAGGCCAGCGGACTCGCGGACGTCACCTTCGGGATCAAAGCCGTCTTGATCTCCGCTGAGCCGTTTGCTGGATCCGTCCCATCGGTCGACGCGGTCCCCTGCGCCTGCGCTACTCCCACGCTCCCAAGCAATATTACTGCCGCTGCCAAAAACCTCTTCATGATGTTCCCCTCTGCGGGATGACCCCACGCCTGGAATCATCCACCTAGCTACGGTAAACAACACCGAGGCCTTTTGTCTACGTTCTTTCGCGGCAGGGGCCACAAAAGTGAAAAGGGCCGCGGCCGACATACCCTTAGCAAAGCGAGCCGATTCCGGGTGGTCTTCGATAAGTGTGAAGGCCACCGCGTGCAATACCCTTTTGTCGCCCCGATGTGAAGTGCGACAGTAGTATTCTCTCGGCGTGCTCTCCATTAAGAAAACCTCGGAGGGAATTCAGTGTGCCGCGCGCGGATAGCTTGCTCAACGGGAATTTCCTTTTTGACATATGAATGTTTATAAGCTCCGGTTAGATTCAAATATTTATCAGAGGTTTCTTCCGTGTGATCGGATATGGAAGACCGATACACTAAGGATGAACTGTAGCCCTAAGCTTGAGGGTTGGATACCTCCTGATATCTATGTCTGGAATCCAAAGCTTAAGGAAGGCAGCTTTTATCATCTTTGTTCTGGAGCATTTGTTGTTGACTTTGAAACGGCAGAGAAATTGGGAGACTTACTAGAACTTGCCGGTGAGCTTCTTCCATTGAGTCACAAAGGTAAAAATATTACCTAATGAATGTCTTAGAGTGCGCAAATTGTCTCGATGAGCGATCCACCCAAGAAAACCTGGGGGTGGGGGGTCGCGATGCCTCTTCTCAGAAGAAACTTCCGCTCTTCCGGCCCCGCGCTTCTGGTTTCTCGCAAAGCCTTACCCCGCATCTGCCTCATTCTTTTCCTCGTTACCTTATTCGAAGAGCGCATGGGCCTCATCGGCCGCTTGATCATGCGGCTGATCGGTGTCGCCTGGGCGCTGGCCTGCTACTTCGTCGTTCCCGTGCTGGCCTTTGAAGATCTTTCTCCCTTCGAAGCCGTCAAGCGCTCGTCAAAACTCTTCCGCGACACTTGGGGAGAAAAAGTCATCGGCGGATTCAGCCTCAGCCTGGTCTCTCTGGTGCTGATGCTGCCGGGCGTCGGTCTCTGGCTCGTCGCCATGTTCCTGGGCGGCATCAAGGGGTTGATCTTCGGCACCGTCGTAATGATCCTCTACTTCATCATGCTCTCGGTGTTTATGTCCGCGGTAGGCGGCGTGTTCAACGCCGCGCTCTATCGCTACGCCTGCTTCAAGCAGGTGCCCCCGGCCTTCGATCACGACCTGATCGCTTCCGCCTGGGCGCCAAAGAGCTAACCCTCCAACGTGTAGCGGGGCGGGCCGCAAGGTCCGCCCTGCCGCACAGAATTTTTTGATACGTGAAACTAAGCCTCGGGAAATTTTGGTCCGCAACACAAAATTCGTTTCTTAAAGACTAGAGTTGGTCCTGGGCGATTTCTGTTCGGAACTCTTTTCGCAACACTGTAACCGGAAGTGCCTCCTGCACGTCCTAGAAACCAAACGCGTGTTGGCCTTCCTCTTTGATGTACGACTCGGCAGAAGTTGCAAAAACAGGACCGTGCTGCCTCCCGAATGGCGGCCGGCCCTGTTTCTGCAAAAGTAGAGATTTTCGCCCATCCCAAGCGTAGAATGCATTTTGCCCCGCAATGACTGAATTGCGAGATTCCATCGATGCTCCGGTTCTTGAAAAACCGAATGATACATCACGGCGAGAGCGCCCCTCCGGCATCTCTCGGCAGACTCGAATTTGATCTCATGGAAATTCTGTGGGCCCGCGGTGAATGCAATGTCCGCGATGTCATCCAGCACATGGCTCGTCCGCTGGCGTACACCACGGTGATGACCACGCTCGACCGCCTCTACAAAAAGGGCCTGCTCGAACGCCACATGCCGGAGCGCGCGTTTCTTTATTCCGCGCGTCTCTCCCGCGAGGAATGGGAACGCAGCCGCGCGGAAAGTTGGATCGCCGGTTTTCTCGGCGGTCCGCATCCTTCGCGCGATTTGCTGGTTTCTTCTTTTCTGGACGCGGTGGGCGAGCACGATGCGGTGCTGCTCGATGAGCTGGAACAAAAAATCCGCAGGAAACGCAAGGAACTTTCGCGGCGAGGCAAGCCGTGAACGTTCCCTACGTTTTACGACTATTGTGCCTGTGCCTGGCTTCCTTCTTCATTGTGAATGCTCTTCTGGGTTTGGGTGCGGCGCTCGCTTCTCGCGTGGCGGTTCGAATGGCGGAAACGATGCGCGCGCGAGCCGCGACGCATTTTTTGTTTGCCGTGCGCTTGCTCCCGTCTGCGGTGGGAATCAGCGCCGTGGTGGGACTCTGCGTGCCGAGCTATTTGTGGCTCGAGCCGCAAGCCACTGCGGAACGCGTCGGCTGGACATGTCTTACGCTGGGACTTTTTGGAGCTCTGGGACTGCTGCTCTCGTTCGCGAGAACTGCGCGCTCCGTCGCCGCTTCGGCTCGCTGCAATCGTCTCTGGCGGAAAGCCGGCAGCGAAACCCCACCGGCGGGAGAACCCTCGCAGACCGTGATCGTCGATAAAGAAGGTCCCTTGCTCGCGCTTGCCGGAGTTTTCCGGCCACAGCTGGTCGTTTCGAACGGCGTTCTCCGCGCGCTCTCCGCCGACGAGCTCGACGTTGCTTTGCAGCACGAAAACGCTCATCGCGTTTCCCGCGACAATCTGAAGCGCCTGTTTCTCCTGTTGGCGCCGGGGCCCATCCCATTTCTCGCCAGCTTTTCTTCGCTCGACTGCGCCTGGGCTAAATTTTCGGAATGGGCTGCCGATGATGAAGCCGCCGCGGGAGATCCTCTCCGCGCCCTTTCGCTGGCCGCGGCGCTTTTGCATGTCGCGCGAATGGGAGCGGGGCCGCGGCTGAATTTTCTGTACACATCTCTCGTAGCGCAGGATGACGATCTCTTCGCCAGAGTCGATCGCCTGCTGCGCATCCCGCCGGCTGGGCCGGTGCCGCCTCCCTGGGCGCGAGGTCGCGCGTTGGGCGTCGGGCTGGGAATCGCCGCGTGCGTGTCAATCCTGCTTGCTTCCGCGCCAATTCTCGCCTCCGTGCATCGGCTACTGGAACTTTTCGTTCACTGATTGCCCATTCGAATCAAACGCTTGGACGGTCGAACTTTTTATTGAACTGCTGCAGCTACGAGCTGTGGTAGTAGGCCTCCCCATTTCGTAGTCTTTCCTTTGTCATGACTGATGATCCCGTTCGAATGAGCATTCGAACTCTTGGAACAGCACTTTGTTCTTTGGCTGTTCTCCTTTTTCTGCCGCAACTGCTGTTGGCGCAGAATCCGACGGGCTCGGTGCGCGGCGTGGTGCAAGACGCGAGCGGTGCCCGTGTGCCCGGCGCGCGGGTTTCCATTCAGGCCACCGACACTTCCGCGCAGCGGGAATTACTTGCTGACGATCGAGGCGAATTTCGCATAAACAATCTTCCGTCCGGGGTATACCGGCTAACAGTCCAGGCGAAGGGCTTCGCGGGAGCGCATTCGAACGTCACCGTGCAGCTCAGTTCGGTCCGCGACGTAACCATTTCGCTGAAGCTCGAAGGAGCGGAGCAAAAGGTCACGGTGGAAGGTGAAGCGTCTTCCATCACCACGCAGGAAATCAATACCACGAGCGCCGTTCGCCAGGCGATTATCACCGCGCACGATTTGGACACGCTGCCGCTGGCCGCGCGCAGCTTTGCAAATATTGCTTACCTGGCGCCGGGGACCGAACCGGTGGAACCTTCCGACCCCACAAAAGCCCGTATCACCGCGGTTTCGACGGGCGGAAGCTCTGCGTTGAATAACGAACTCTCCGTGGACGGCGCGGACAATACCGATGACTGGATTGGCGGATTCCTGCAGAATTTTTCTCCGGAAGCGATTCGCGAATTCGCCTTTCGAACCGCGCTGGCGGACGCGGACGCTGGCCGCACCACCGCGGGATCAGTAGTGATCACGACCAAGAGCGGCACCAATGAATGGCACGGAGATGAAGCCATTTATGTTCGCGCGGCCGATTTGAACGCAAGGTTTCCGATCGAAAATCCCGCGCCTGATCCGAAACAGCCGTTCTCCCGGCAAAATTATGTGGGGACACTCGGCGGCCCGATCATTCGCGACAAACTGTGGTTTTTCACTTCATTCGAATACGTGCGTGAAAACGCGAGTATTGCGTACAGCCCTACAAACCAGCAGCAGTTTGGCGCGCTGTCGCAGCTTGCGACGGCGGGATTGATCGACGTTTTTGGCACGACCGTGACTTCGATTCCCGTTCCCAGCAGCGTGCCGGTGCCGTTCCGCGATTACATCGGAATGGCGCGATTTGATTGGGCGCAATCCGGCCGTTCGAACTGGTTTTTCCGCACGGCTACCGACAGTTATCTCACGCGAAATGCGCTGGTTCAGCAAGGCACGCTGCCCTCCACAGGAGCGACCGCGCACAACAATTACTTCAATTTCGTCCTCAGCAATCAATTCACCTTCAGTCCCACGTGGGCGGGGACGCTGGTGCTAGCGGCGAGCACGCTGCACCTGACGCAGACGCGCAATTCGCATCTCGGTTTTGCGCTGGCGTTTCCATTTTCATCCACATCCAACACCATTTCCGGCCTGGAAACTTTTGGCGACAACCAGTTCGTCACGGCCATCACCGCCTTCCCGGTCTTGCGCAATCAGGAAAAATATCAGTTGCGCTACGATGTGACGCATACGACCGGCCGACACTCGCCGCGTTTCGGAATCAATTTCATTCACGAGCCGGTGATGAGCGGCGCGTTGACGGCGAATTCCGAAGTTCTCATTTCCTTTCCTGAGAATCCGGTGTTTTACACGGCAAATCCGGCAAATGAGATGCAGTTCAGCACGGACCTGCAAGCCGGCTTGCCGCCGCAGCCACCCCCCAACGGCGACGGGAGTTTTTCGCAGAACGTGCAGCGGCTCGGACTTTATGCCGAGGATTCCTGGCGGCTCACGCCGCGTCTTACCGTGAACTACGGTCTGCGCTACGACACGACATTTGGCCTGTTCATCGCTTCCGGGCATGACCAGAGCCTGAATCCGGCACTCGCGGGCAATGGTATTGTCACCGGCATTCCGCACGATTACCGCAAAGCATTCTCTCCTCGGCTCGGGGTGGCGTACGGCCTGGGCGATTCCGGAAATACCGTAATCCGCGGCGGTGTGGGGCTTTATTTTGACGACCTCGCACAAAACGGCTGGGTTGAGGCCTTCACCGCCGTCAACAACTTCAACATTCAAAACGCATCGGCACCGCCTTCGCTGATCGATCCCAACTACCACACGCCCTACGCGTTGCACGCCACGGCTGGGATCGAACACGCCTTCAACCGAAACTGGACCGTCACTGTGGACGGGCTGCTGGAAACCGGAATGCACGGCTACCGGCGCTACGACTATTCGAACGTTTCCGTTTTCCGTTCCGACAACCGTTCCAGCTACAAGGCGCTGGAACTGCATCTCCAGGGAAATGTCACCAAACGTTTCAACCTCGTCGTCAACTACACGCTCTCGAGTGCCAAGACCTGGGGATGCGTGCTCGGTGAGCTGTTCGACTACGTAAACGGCGTTTGCAATACGCAGAATCCTTTTGGGCCGGGAGATTACGGCCCATCCGGCGAGGACGTCACCAGCCGTGCGGTGGTTGCGGGCACTTTTTATGTGCCCGGAGGGTTCGAGCTCAGCCTGCTATCACAAGCTGAGACCGCGCGACCTTTCACGATCACCACTGCGGACAACAGCGCGCGGATTTCCGTGAATGGGGTGCCAACGAGCCTCGATCAATTCCGTGGTACGCCGTATGTCCAGGTGGATTTGCGGGTGAGCCGGCCGTTCAAAATACATGAGCGCTGGACGGTGGTTCCCTTTTTCGAATTCTTCAATCTGTTCAATCGCAACAATCCGGGCGCCAATTTTGTGACGAATGTAGCGGCTTTGCCGGTTCCGCTGGCACAAATGCAATCCGGAAATGTCACCAGTATTTGTGCCGACCCGGCGTGCGCCACGACGCGCCCGGTGACTAGCCTTGGCCAACTGGCCTTCCCCGCGGGCGCCTTGGGCGATTTCTTTGGTCCGGGTACGACGGTCGGGATCCCCTTCGCTGGGCAGTTCGGCGTGAAGGTCAAGTTCTGAGCCGATTTTTTTCTCTCCAGGAGCGATTGCCCGCCATTTCTGCGTAACTTACGCTTCTCCCCCAATCCAGCCCAGCGCTCTCTCTCTCATGGCTCCTTGTGCTGAAATGCGAGCACCCTGCTTGCGAAGCCGCGCTGCTGCAACCTGATATGCTGGAGTCTGATTTTCATGCCGGCGAACGCCCAAGATGACTGACAACCGCAATCTCGACGTTGCCCAGAAGTATCACGAAGCTACGAAACATTCCTACCTGAGTATCCGCACCAATCCGCATTTCATGGACTGGAACAACCAGCCTCGGCCTTTCAAAATTTATCCGACGCTCGAACCGTTACGCCTGCCGAACGAAGTGCGTCAAACGGGGGTCGCGGCTTTGTCTGCCATCGCTGAGAGCGTCCCGGCGCAAACCAATGCCGCTCCGGATCTTGAGGCCGTCGCCCAACTGCTGTATCTGTCCGCGGGGATCACGCGCAAAAGAAAATATTCGGGGGGCGAACTCTATTTTCGCGCGGCGGCATGCACGGGAGCGCTTTACGAGGTTGAGCTCTATCTGGTCTGTGGCGAGCTGGCCAACTTGCAGGCTGGTGTCTATCACTTTGCGCCCGCTGAGTTTGGACTGCACAAGCTTCGCTCCGGTGATTACCGCGGAGCCCTGGTTGCAGCTACCGCGGGTGAAGCCGCGATCGCTCACGCGACACTGAGCATCATTTGTACTTGCACGTATTGGCGCAACGCGTGGAAGTATCAGGCCCGCACGTATCGTCATTTTGGCTGGGACAACGGGACGCTACTCGCCAACCTGCTTGCTGTTGCCACGGCACTGGGGCTCCCGGCGCAGGTGGTAAGCGGGTTTGTGGACGCGCAGATGAACCGGCTGCTGGATGTCGATCCGCAGCGTGAAGTGGCGTTTTCTATCGTAGCCCTGGGCCACAAAACCGCAGTGCCACCACCAAATTCTGCGGAAATTTCACCACTTCGTTTCGAAACCGTGCCGCTTTCTCAGCGCGAGGTGGACTATCCGCTGATGCGAGAAATGCAGGCAGCCTCGTCGCTGGATTCCGCCGAAGAGGTGGCGGAGTGGCGCGGCCGCACTCCCGCGGTTGATTTTCCGGCACCCGCCGGAGCCATCTTTCCTCTAACGCCACTATCCGACGGCGAAATGCCTGGCGACCCGATCGAGCAGGTTATTCAACGGCGCGGTTCCACACGCAAATTCGCACGGAACGCGATCACTTTTACACAGTTATCCACGATGTTGGACCGTACGACCCGCGGCGTGCCCGCGGATTTTCTCGAACCGCCGGGAGCGCAGCTCAATGATCTCTATTTAATAGTCCATGCTGTCGAGGAACTCGCGCCCGGAGCGTACGTTTTCCATCGCTGCCGTGGAGCACTCGAATGCCTGAAGCAGGGAGATTTCCGCGCCGATGCCGGCTACCTTGGCTTACAGCAGGAATTGCCCGCCGACGCGGCCGTGGACATTTTTTTCCTGGCGGATTTGCAGCCGATCTTGCAACGGTTCGGCAATCGCGGGTATCGCGCGGCGCAATTGGAAGCGGGCATTGTGGGCGGCAAGATGTATCTTGCTGCCTATGCGCAGCGGCTGGGGGCCACAGGCCTTACTTTTTTTGACGACGACGTCACGCGCTTCTTCTCCCCTCACGCCGAAGGGAAGAGCGCGATTTTTCTTGTGGCCGTGGGCCACAGCGCGAAACACAAAGCGGGTTAATTGGCACTGAAGCCGCACCGGCGCTATTTGCGTATAATCAGAAATCCACTCCAGGAGCTATCCGTGAAAAATGTGACGAGTTTGTCTCGAAACTTTGCGGTGCTAACTCTAGTTCTCCTCCCGGTTTCATTTTTTGGCGTGCCTCACGCGGCTGCGGCCAACCAAGGATTCGTTTCGAAGACCGCGGAGATTGACGGCGTCAAGCTGCACTACACGACCGGCGGGCACGGGCCGACAGTGATTCTGCTGCACGGGTATGCGGAGACTTCGCGAATGTGGACGCCCATCCTGCCTGTGCTCGGCGAGAAATTTACGGTGATTGCGCCGGACCTGCCGGGGATTGGGGACTCGGGGATACCGTCAAATGGTCTGGACATGAAGGCAGCGGCGATCCGCATCCACGGGCTGGCGCGATCGCTCGGGGTGGAGAAAGCGCGAGTGGTCGGACACGACATTGGCTTGATGGTCGCGTACGCGTATGCCGCACAATTCCCCGCGGAAGTGGAAAAGCTGGTGGTGATGGACGCGTTCCTGCCGGGAGTTGCGGGAGGGGATGCGGTGTACAACAACCCAGGGCTATGGCATTTCCGGTTCCACGGAGAAACACCCGCGGCGTTGGTGCGTGGACGGGAGCGCGTGTACTTCGATTATTACTGGAATGAATTCGCGGCAGACAAGACACGTTCGCTTTCGGAAGCAGACCGGAAAGCGTACACGGGAGCTTACTCGCGCCTGGGACGGATGAAAGCCGGCTGGGCGTACTTTGCTTCGTTCCCGCAAACGGCGAAAGATTTTGCGCAGCTATCTCAGACGAAGCTGACGATGCCGGTTCTGTCCATTGGCGGAGAGAAGTCATTGGGAGATGTGCTGGGGCAGCAGATGAAGCTGGTGGCTTCCGACGTGACGGTTGTCGTGCTGAAGGACACCGGGCATTGGATCCTGGAGGAAAATCCCAAGGGGACGACTGAGGCACTGGTCAAGTTTCTCTGAGATTCATTTTCGCGGCGCTGGGAGATACGCTCGTACACCTCCGGCCTGCTATCCTTAGGAGGGACTTGCGGAGAATCTGCACGAATCATGTTTGAGAATCTTACAGAGAAGCTGCAACGCACGTTCAAAAACCTGCGCGGGCAGGGCAAGCTGACGGATGAGCACCTGGACACTGCGCTAGCAGAGATCCGCGAGGCGCTGCTGGAAGGCGACGTCAATGTTGGCGTGGCGGACGAGTTGCTTGCGAACATTCGGGCGAAGGCGATCGGCAGCGAAGTCATGCTGCAGCTTTCGCCGGACCAGCAGGTCGTCAAAGTGGTTCGCGATGAGTTGGCCGCGATGCTGGGGAAACATGCCAAGCCGATTTTCGCTTCGCGGCCGCCTTCGGTGTGGATGATCGTTGGGCTGCAAGGTTCAGGTAAGACAACCACGACTGGAAAACTTGCGAAATGGCTTACGCAGCATGGGCATCGTCCGCTGGTTGTGTCAACAGACGTGTATCGTCCCGCGGCGCGGGAACAGCTGGCGCAAGTGGCGAAAGCCGTAGGCACGGCGGTGTGGCCCGGGGCTGGGACGGATAAGCCGCTCGAAATCGTAAAAGGCGCGATCAAGGAAGCGAAACTTTCCGCGAGCGACGTGGTGCTGGTCGACACGGCGGGCCGATTGCACATTGATGATGATTTGATGAACGAGCTGGGCATGCTGAAGAAAGAGTTGCAGCCCAGCGAGATGCTGTTCATTGCGGATTCGATGATCGGACAGGATGCGGTGCGGTCGGCGGGAGAATTTCACAAGCGGCTTGGGCTGACGGGCGTGATTCTGACGAAGCTGGATGGCGATGCGCGCGGTGGGGCGGCGCTTTCAATCGGGAAAGTTACGGGCGCGCCGGTAAAATTCGTCGGGCTTGGAGAAAAATACGACGCGCTGGAAGGATTTTATCCGGAGCGGATTGTCTCGCGCGTGTTGGGCATGGGCGACCTGATGTCGCTCATCGAGCGCGTGGAGCAGACCGTCGACAAAAAGGCCGCCGCCGAATTGGAACGTAAGCTGCGCAAGGAAGAGTTCACGCTGGAAGACTTTCGCGATCAGCTGAAGCAGATTCGAAAGATGGGCCCGCTGGACAAAATTGTGGATATGCTGCCGAAGATGGGGCCGCTGCAGAATCTACCGAAGGATGCGAAGGTGGACGAAGGCCAACTGACGCGCGTGGAGGCCATCATCAATTCCATGACGAATCAGGAGCGGCGGGACCACAACGTGATTGACGGGAAGCGGCGGAAGCGCATTGCGAAGGGCAGCGGGACCACTGTGCAGGACGTGAACACCGTCCTGAAGCAGTATTTGCAGATGCGCACGATGATGAAGCAGTACGGCTCGATGGCAGCGCGCGCAAAAATGAAGGGGCTGGGAAAGCTCGCTGGGCTGTCTTGATGCGCGAAGATTGGCGCTAGTCCAGAGCGGAACCGAAGAGTCCATCGCGATCCCCGCAGGGATTTGCTACCTAGCCAGGGCCCGGAAAATGGCCATGGGTCCCAAAACACCCACAGCGATCCCGTAACCTAGGTCGGCCCAAACCACACGCGCGTAATTCAGCACTACCAGAATGGCGGCAAGGGGCAAGCTTACAATCGCTAGAAGATTGCCCTTTTTCGCCAGCTCGGGTGCCTGCGCCCACAAGTGCGAAAGATCAGTGGTGGACGGGAAGGCGTGCATTCCGATGGATAACCCTAGCCAGTAGAAGAAATACGCAAGTGGATCGAACACCTTCAGTTCCCAGACAGGCAAAAACGCCGCGGTACAGAAAAGCACGCAGAGCAAGGTATTCACGAAGAACGGCCCCATACTGATAAAGAACTGAGCCTTGAAATCCTCGGTCTGCTGATGGATTACATATCCGGCAGGATTGCCAAAGCGAAAAAAACAGACGTCGAATATTTGAAGCTTGAACAATCTGCAAAAGAATAGGTGCGCCGTTTCATGGATGATGACTCCCGGGAACGTCAAAGCGGCGATCACGGGTCCAGGAATGAAAAACATACGCGCCTCCTACTTGCTTGGGTTCTTGCCGTTGCGGAACAGCCGATCATATTCCTGCTTGTCGATGATTTTTCTACTATCGAGCCGGTAGCGATTTCGTTCGGCGAATTCGTCCAGTCCTTTTATCGCCTCCGGATTGTCTTTTGCCAACCGGCGTGCTGTCTGCAGCATCTCTTCCGAGCGCTGCCGGTACGAGCTGTCTCCTGTAATGGCAAACTTACAGCCAAGCGCACTTGCAAGAGCGGCGGCAGTGTTCGCAAGGGGGCGTTCCTTCCATTGTTTCTCAGCGATGGTTACAAAAGCGTCGTAGTCTTTGCGTGCGAAGACAACCCCTTCGTCATAAGCCTCGGCGAGAAAGGCCAGGTCGGGCATTTCCGGATAGGCCGTGGCTGCCTCATGCATCAGTCGGGCAGCCTCAATCTCCTTGCCCTGCTGGTCCGCCAATTTGTTTGCTTGCTCGGCTTTAATGAGAGCGCCCTCAGCACGTTTCCAGATACTCTCGACTTCCTTAAATTCAGGTTCGTCGCCATTCTCAAAGTGCCCGCCATCATGCCCCTGGAGCGCCCTGTCCGCGCTGTCGAAGTCGCCGCTCAAGAGAGCAGACTTAGCCGCCAGAAAAACGGCTTTGTCCGAGCGGGGAGCGATGCGCAGAGTCTCTTGCAAATGGGGCAAAGCCTTACGGTATTGTCCCTCGGCGGCGAGGTGCTCTCCGACGTACATTTCGCGACCGGCATGAAAATATTTCCGCCCATGGGCTAGAGCCACCACGAGCAGAAGAAGCAAGGCTGCGAGACTGAACTTCAACCACTGAGGATAGTCCCAATCTTTGATTAATGGCCCGCAAGCGGCGCAAAACCGAAGATTTCCTACCTGCATCGCGTCGGAGGCACTTCCGATATACGTATTGCAGCGCGCACAGATGGACTTGCTGATGAGCGGCATATAGAGGGAAGGAAGCCGTCTTTCCCTTGCTTCCTTAGATGCTACCTTGACGCAGCGTTCACAAAACGTCGCGCCATTCAGATCGAAGAGGGAGCGAACCGGGAAGGTTTGGCCGCAGTGACGGCAATTTCCTTCGCTCATGGGCGCACATTATGGACCGGAATTACGAGTTGTGGAAGGACTTTGATAATTAGGAACTGAGGTTGTATAAGCGCGAGATTGCCTCAATGCATAAGTTCGTACCGTGTGAGGACATTTTCACGGGCGAGGGGTTGCTTCAATTTGAACTACTTCAGCGGGGGATAAAAACGTACAACTTTTAGCGCCAACATTTCCGGATCGAGATCGGTGCGGTTGCAAAGAATGATTACCGTTAGGCCGTCGGCTTCGGTAAATCGCTCGATCGCGGTGCGAAAGCCCATCGTGCTTCCCGTGTGCCACATGCGCCGGTGCCCTTCGTAGGGATCAAGGAACCAGCCGAAACCGTAAGACACCGGCTTGCCGGGATGGAGATTGTCGTCGTTTGGCTCGAGCGGCCAGTGGGGCTGGGAGCCGTCGTTGAGCTTTACCAGGATGAGGGCGGGCTGAAATTCTTTTTCGCTCAGCAGGGTGTGGTTGCGCAGCGCGTCATCCCACTTGGCGAGATCCTCGAGATTCGAATAGACGCCGCCGTCGCCGGGGGTTGCGGAAGTGGAGCTTTGGTCAGTTTCCTTCGGCACGCCGCCTTCTTCGGAGTGGCCGTAGGCGCGATTCGTGACTTCGTTTTTCCCTTTTTGATAGACGATGCTGTGATTCATTTTCAGCGGCGCAAAAATCCGCTCGTGAAGGAATTTGCCGTACGGCTGCCCTGAAACTTTTGCGATGATCAGGCCGAGCACGACGTATCCGGAATTGCTGTACGACCAACTGGTTCCGGGGGCGAACTTTCCGGCGTTTTCCTTTTTCAATAATTCCAGCACTTCCGCGTCCTGGATTTGTTTCTGTGGCGACCAGCCGGGGCCTTTTGTCTTTTCAACCTCGTCCATCAAGTCTTCGTAGTCGGGCAAGCCGGAAGTGTGATTGAGGAGATTTCGAATAGTGATGGTCTTGCCGTAAGCGGGGAAATCGGGAAATATTTCGGTGAGTGTTTCGCCGTAGCGGAGTTTTCCGTCGTGGACGAGCAGCATGATGGCCATGGCGGTGAATTGTTTGGTGAAGGAGGCGAGCCGGAAATTCGTGTGCGCATCGATCCTGGCTTTCGAATGGAGATCGCGGACGCCCTCGGTTCGCGTATAGGTATTTCTTCCGCCCATGCGAATCAGCGCGGCGAAGCCGGGTTCATCAGGCTTGACAAGCCCGCCAAAGACGGCGTCTTCCACGCTTTTCACGGGTTCCTGAATCTGGCTTCGAGTTTCCACTGCACAAATCAAAGTGAGCCACAAAGCCGTGGCGGCCGCGCATAGAATCTGTTTAGGCCACAAACCGCACCTCAAATCACCAGCAGGAGGATATCATTCCCTGTGCGTTCATCTCCCCGTAACACAGCTGGGCTATGTCTAAAGGTTCCTTCGAAACTTCCATGAAACGTATGGCGCTTGATGATCCGCGGTACTACCTCAACCGCCACGTGCAGTGGCTGGAGTTCAACCGACGCGTGCTGGAAGAGGCGCGCGACCCGGGGAATCCGCTGCTGGAGCGGGTAAAATTCCTGGCGATCACGGCGAACAATCTGGACGAATTCGTGGAAGTGCGCGTCTCGAGCTTTCTCCAACGCATCGAGCATGGTTCGCGCGACACGGGGCCGGACGGGCTTACGGCGGAGCAAGAACTCGAAAAAGTGTCGGCGGCGATGCATGTTTTCGTGGAGGACCAGTACAAGTGCTGGAACGAGGAATTGCTTCCCGCACTTTCCAAACAATCGATTCGGGTCTTGTCGATGAGCGAGCTCGATTCGAAAGCCAGCCTGGCGACGAAAAAGTTTTACGAACGACGAATCTCGCCGATGCTCACGCCGGTTACCGTGGATCCTTCGCATCCTTTTCCGCGCGTGCTGAATAAGGCGCTATGCATCGCATTTCTTTTGCGGCGGCGCCGCGACGGCAAAGGCAAACCGTACTTCGGCGTGGTCACGGTACCCCGGGCGCTTCCGCGTCTTTTGCGCCTGCCCGCGGGCGAGGACGGTATTCGCTACGTTTTTCTCCAGGACATTATTTCGACGTATGCGGCGAAGCTTTATCGCGGGTACGAGATTCTGGCATCGACTTCCTTTCGAATCACCCGCAACAGCAATCTGTATCTCGAGGAGGAAGAGACGCGCAGCCTGATGGAGGCGGTGGATTCGCAAGTCACGCACCGGCGCAAGGGCGAGGCGGTGCGGCTGGAAATCGAAGCGGGCGCGCACCCGGAAATCGTGGAGCGCCTGGTCGGCACATTCAAATTAGACGAGTCGCTCGTATTTCGAGTCCAAGGGCCGGTGAATCTGCAGAGACTCTTTCATCTGTACGAGGAAACGCCGCGGCCGGACCTGAAGTACCCGCCGTTCGTTGCGCGGCAGATTCGAATCGGCCATGACGCTGATTCGATGTTCGAAGCGATTCGCCGCCAGGATGTGATGCTTCATCATCCTTACGATTCGTACGATGGGGTCGTAAATTTCCTGCAAACGGCCGCGCATGACCCGCGCGTGCTTTCGATCAAGCAGACGCTGTACCGCACGAATTCGGATTCTCCGGTGGCGCGCGCGCTGCTGGAGGCCGCGGACAAGAAAGAAGTGACCGTTGTGGTGGAGTTGAAGGCCAGTTTCGACGAAGCCACCAACATCCGTTGGGCGCGAAGTTTTGAAGACGCGGGGGTGCAGGTGTTTCACGGGCTGGTCGGACTGAAAACGCATGCGAAGCTGGCGCTCATCGTTCGGCAGGACCCTGACGGGAAAATCCGGCAATACGCGCATCTGGGCACAGGCAATTACAATCCTTCGACGGCGCGCTATTACACGGACCTCAGCCTGCTCACGCGCGACGAAGCGATCACCTCCGCGGTCCACGACGTGTTCAACTTCCTGACGGCTTACGCCGAACAGCCGAACTACAAACCGCTGATGGTGGCTCCTCGCGACATGGCGAAAACCTGCATTGCGCTGATTGACCGTGAAACGCGGCACGCGCGGCGCGGGCGAACGGCGCGGATCATCGTGAAGGTCAACGCCATTGTCGATCCACCGGTGATCCAAGCGCTCTACCGCGCGTCGCAGGCCGGCGTGGAAATCGATCTGATTGTGCGCGGCCAATGCACGCTGGTACCCGGGCTTCGAGGGATCAGCAGCCACGTTCACGTCCGCAGCATCGTGGGACGTTTCCTGGAACACAGCCGCATCTTTTATTTCGAGAACAGCGGCAAGCCGGAAATATATCTCGGCAGCGCCGATTGGATGCCGCGGAATCTCTATGAGCGCGTGGAAGTGCTCTTTCCGCTGAAGGATCCGCAGCATTGCGAAAGAGTCTGCACGGAAATTCTGTCTTCATATCTTGGGGATACGCGCAAAGCTCGCATCCTGGCCTCCGACGGCACGTATTCTTACCCGCGCGCGGCACGCAACGGGCACGGCTTCTCCGCGCAAGATCATCTGATGCGGCTGGCGGCGGGCACTGGAGACCCGCAGCGCAACGCAATCCTGCCCAGGTCCGCGGTCGCTTATACTTCCAAGGACGTCGCGGCTGGACCGGCAAACGGCGAGGGCGATACGACAGGGCAGGACACCTCGAATGCAGCCGTATGATTTGATTGTGATTGGCTCCGGGCCGGGCGGGCAGCGCGCGGCGATCCAGGGCGCAAAAGCAGGGAAGCGCGCAGCCATCATCGAGAAGCAAATCGCGATTGGCGGAGCGTGCATCAACAGCGGCACCATCCCCAGCAAGACCATGCGTGAAGCAGTCCTGCATCTCTCCGGTTTTTACGACAAGAGTTTTTACGGCAGCAGCTACACGGGTAAGGACAGCATCACCATGGCGGACCTGAACTTCCGGGTCCAGCACGTGGTGGAAAATGAAGTCGGGGTGATTCACGACCAACTGAAGCGCAATGGCGTGGAGCTCATTCACGGCATGGCAAAGTTCGTCGATGCGAATCACATCCGCGTGGAGAACAGCAACAGTTACGGGGAATTTGAAGCCCAATACGTGGTGATCGCCACCGGCACCAAGCCAGCGGTCAATTCGAAAGTGCCCATCAACGGGCGAAACATCATTAACAGCGATCAGATCCTGAGCATGCCGCAGCTGCCAAAGACGCTGATTGTCGTGGGCGGCGGCGTGATTGGTGTGGAGTACGCGTGCATGTTTGCGACGCTGGGGGTGCGCGTGATTATCGTGGAGAAGCGCCCGCGGCTTCTGGAATTTGCGGACACGGAAATGGTGGAGGCGCTGACGTACCACATGCGGGACCAGCGGGCCACGCTGCGGCTGAACGAGGAGGTCGAAAGCGTTGAGGAATTGCCTGACGGAA
This sequence comes from Candidatus Acidiferrum sp., assembly GCA_036522195.1. GTDB lineage: Bacteria > Acidobacteriota > Terriglobia > Acidiferrales > UBA7541 > Acidiferrum. The sequence goes on from DATDGF010000058.1 coordinate 44,575, forward strand.
AAGTGGCCGCGAATCTGGTCAGCAAGAAACGCATCAATGCGGACGCGCTACTGTATGCGGTTGGACGGTCGGGAAACGTGGATGGATTGAATCTGGCCGCGGCAGGAATCGAATCCGATGACCGCGGGCGCATCAAGGTGGACGAGAATTACCGCACGGCACAGCCGAACATTTTCGCGGTGGGCGACGTGATTGGCTTTCCCAGCCTGGCATCGGTTTCCATGGAGCAGGGGCGGATCGCTGCCGCGCGGGCATTCAATCTGGATGTGCACACCGACCCCGCCGGCTATCCTTACGGGATTTACACAATTCCGCAGATTTCATTCATTGGGAAAACCGAAGAGCAGTTGACGGACGCAGACGTTCCCTACGAAGTTGGCGTGGCCTACTACCGGGAGATCGCGCGCGGGCAAATCAGCGGCCACACGGACGGACGGCTAAAACTTCTGTTTCATCGCGAGACGCTGGAGCTCTTGGGCGTCCATATCTTCGGTGAAGACGCGGCCGAGCTGCTGCACATCGGACAAGCCGTTTTCCTGCTGAAAGGCAAAATCACCTACTTCGTGAACACGGTGTTCAACTATCCGACACTCGCCGAGTGCTACAAGGCTGCGGCCTTTAATGGCCTAAACCGGCTCCGCTAAGAAGGGTCGCCCGGCTTGACTGGCTAATTAGCTGTCGGTGGGGCTCACGGCCTTGAAAGCGCCCGCCGCCACCGCTGCCCCAACGAATTCCGCTACGAGGTAGATCCAGATATTCGACCACGACGACAGTCCCATAACGGAGATGCCCACCGCAACAGCCGGATTAAAGGCTCCCCCCGAAATGTTGCCGACAGAAAACGCTCCCACCATGACCGTGAATCCGATAGCCAGGCCATAAAAAGAATTGCCGGACGTGCCTTTCGACGTGGCGACGTTCAGCACCACGTAAACCAGCGCAAAGGTGAAAAGAAATTCGGCAAGAAGAGCCGGCACCGTGGCCGGTTGAAGCGGCGTAACCGCGGCCCCACTTTTCAAAAACTTTACCGCGAGAGCCGCCAGCACAGCACCAATTACCTGCGAAATCATATAGGGAGCTACATCCTTGGCTTCGCATTTTCCGCGCAGCCAGACACCCAGCGTCACCGCCGGATTGAAGTGCCCTCCGGAAATATGCCCACCCGCAAAAATCATGACCATCAGCGCGGAACCGATCGCCAGCGGAGCGAGCGCCCCCGCGCCGTTACCGATCACCGTACAGCCGATAGTCAACACTAAGAAAAACGTCCCGATTAGCTCAGCGATGTACTTGTTCACGAGGTGCCCTCCTTGGAGTCTTGATGGAAAGGTCTTATCAACTTCAGGACGACCCTGAGCGCGGTGAGCATATCATGGCCGAATTCAGCGGGATTGGCTTTCACCTATTTCGCGCGATCCCAGCCGGCCGCGGCCCGATGTGTGCTATAGAGGGCAGACTCCGCGCTCGTGATCTGCCACTCTACCTTCAGAGTGGACAAACCTTCGACTCCTACAAGAGTCCGCGTCACGTCCAGTATCCTTGACAGTTCAGAAACAGATCAGAATCGGAGAGAGAATGAACCAGAATCTAAAGCAGTCAGTATGGGTGTTGGCACTCGGAATGGCCTTCACCGGGCTCGGCACGTCCAGACTTACCGCCGCGGTTCCCGCGCAGCAAGGCCAGGATCAGGATCGCAACGAAAATGAGCATGGACCGCGCTGGTTTTTTCAGCAGGGCTTGCAAGACGGCCACAACCGTCAGTATGGCGGCAATCGCAGCGATCACCGGCAACCCCAGGACGCCAATGACCTAAGTGCCTACCGCGATGGTTACAAGTACGGCTACCGGAATATTCCAACGAACCAACCGAACGAACGTCCCGTTAGCGTGAATTATTTCGAGCAGGGTTTGCGCGACGGCCAAAGCGATCGTCAGACCGGCTCGAGCCGCAGCGATCACCAACAACCCAACGATCCGAACGACCTGCGCGCCTACCGGGACGGGTACAAGCAGGGATTCCGCGACACAAACGGACGAAACAACTAGTTCCTCGCAAGCTGCAAGTGAAGCGAAATTAAGGGAACCATAGACAATAGGGCAGTTCCTCTGTGAATTGCGTATTGCGTGGAGGAAGCTCCCGGCCCATGGCCGGGAGCTTCCTTTTTGCGGTGCTACAGGTTCCCACCGGCATGGCCCCTAAGCCCTGGCTGAGAGTTTGTTTGGCGCGGGATGGCCGGGCAGGCTAGAATAGGTGGGTTCAGGAGGACTGACTTAGTGTTAACGATTCGCTTGGCAAGAATTGGCAAGAAGAAAAAGCCCTTTTACCGCGTCGTGGTGATTGAGCGGACCCGGCCGCGCGATGGCCGCGTGAAGGAAGCGGTGGGCACATACGATCCGCTGAAGAAGCCGGCGGAGATCAAGCTGGACGCAGACCGCATCAAGTATTGGCTGGGGCAAGGCGCACAACCGAGCGATACCGTGCGGAGCTTCCTAAAGCTGCAAAAGATCGCGAAGCCATAAGAGCCTTCCTGAAACGTACGCGTCCCGGCGGGGCTGGGACGCGATTCCCAGGTGCCCAATGAAAGAGCTGGTCGAAACCATTGCCCGGGCGCTCGTGGATCATCCCGAGGAAGTACAGGTGAAGTCCGGCGAGGGAGCACAGGTCACTGTGCTGGAGCTAAAAGTGCATCCGGAGGACTTGGGGAAAGTCATAGGGCGGCAAGGGCGAACAGCCAAGGCCATTCGAACGCTGCTGGGTGCGGCGGGCATGAAACACCGGAAGCGCTACACGCTGGAAATCCTCGAAGATTGACCTCCTTGCGGTCATACTCCCCAACACAAGTTTTCGGTCCTGCTAAACCTTGAACCTTGAAACTCCACGATGGGTGCTGGTGGCGCGCATTCTGCGGGCGCGCGGGAATAAGGGCGAAGTTGCCGCGGAACTGCTGACGGACTTTCCGGAACGACTCACAAAATTGAAGGAAGTATTTGTCGGACCTGCCGGAGGCAAGATGGAGCCGCGCCAGGTCGCGCTGAAAAACTGCTGGCTGAGCCAGAACCATCGAGGACAAGCGGTTTTTCATTTCGAAGGCGTCAATTCCATTTCAGAAGCAGAAAAATATCGCGGGATGGAAATCCTGCTGCCATTCGAACAGCGAGTTACGATTCCTGCCGGGCAATATTTTGTGTCGGACCTTATTGGATGTTCGGTGTTCGAGAATTCCGTCGCGACGCCGGTCGTGGCATCTTCGCCGTGCTCGCTTGGCGAAGCTCCGTCACTGCTCGGGACGGTGCGCGATGTGCAGATTCCCGGCGAAGATTTCCCCGGGACTCCGCTCTTAGAAGTCGAGACTTCCCAGGGTGACCTCCTGATTCCGTTGGCGGTGGATATCTGCACCAGGATTGATACCGTCGCGCGGCGGATTGATGTGGTCTTGCCTGAAGGTCTTCGCGACCTGAATCGGCCGGAATCCTGAACGGATCAAACGAGAAATATCTCCGACCTAAACTCACCTGACATCGATGGTCGTGACGCTATATGCCGGAAGTGTGATCGTTAGCGTCGAGCCGCTTGCGGCCATCGTTCCAATCGAGACAGGCTGGACAATGGATTGTCCCGCGGCGGAGCTCGCCGTCATCTGATAGAGATGCGCGGTGCCGGAGAGAGCCTGGCCATTGATGGCGGTAACTTTAGCGGCGTTCGAACGATTGATGGCTACGAAGACAACGCGGCCAGGCGTGGCGCTGTCCAGGCTGGCGTAAACAACCACATTCGCGACATTGCTGGAATTCGCCTGGAGCGAGGTGTCGCCGAAGCTGGCCGTGGCGCCATCAAAACCGCGGAACGCGCGAAATCCCGCGAGAGCATAGGAGTAGGTGCCGTTCGGCGGCCAGAAGCTGGCGGCGAAAACACCTTGTGCACCGAAGATGCCCAGGTTGTCGGCCTGCGCGATGGTCCCGGCGATGTGGTTCCAGCCGCCACTCTCATATTCCGTAACGGAGATTTTCATGCCGGGAAATTCGGAATTGATCTTGGCCTGGAGGCGGCCGAGGATGTTGATCGGTGTGCTGCCAAGCTCCTGGTAGATCCAAGGGTTGTTGTTGCCACTGTCAGTGAACGTGGGATCCCAGAGGTTGCGGGGACTTTGCACAATGAGCTGGATCTGGGCGTCGGTCAGTGTGGTGCTGGTGAGGTTCAGGATGCGCGTGCCGTTCGAATCGTAATCCTCCGCGTACCAATGAAAGTCGTAGACGTCCACCAGGGGTTTTCCATAGGCGCTGGAAGCGGTCTTCAGGGCCTGGAGATATTTATCCGGGAACCAGTTCGCTCCACTGGGCGTGGCGCTAAGCTCCCCTTGCCAATTATAGATGCCCTGGAATCCGTAGTGAACAGGACCGAAGATCAGAGCATTGGGGAACTGATCTTTCAAGGCTTTCGAAAGATTGATGGTTTTGGTGATGTAGTTATCCGAGGTGACAGGGTTATGGCCTTGCACTTCCAGATGAGTGGAATTCCAGAGTTCTGGTTCATTGTCCAGGCTCAAGAAAGTCGGGTGCGTTGGGTTCGCGCCGAAGATCCCCAGGCCGGTGAATTTCTGGTCGAGGGCCCATACGAATTCGTCCATGTAGACGTTGGCATCCGTCGTGGGCGGATTGACCGTGAAAGGAGTGCTGGAAACGGTGCTCTTTTTGTCGACGACGGTCTTGAAGCGCGTCAGGTCGGGAGGATTGGCGACGCTGACGGGACCATTCTCATCAGCGGAGACCAGGCCCTGGAGCTGCACGGTAATGAGACTTGCGAGGCCCGCGTTCTGATCTGTGGCGATAAAGCTGCGCACGGCCTCGGCGGGAACGGTGCTGCTGCTCAGATAGTTGTCATTGTCATAGATATAGTCGCTGCCGGCGTTGGAGGCGTTGGTCTCCCAATTGTAGGCAGTCCAGCGGTTGCCGCCGTCGCGATCGAAGGTCAGGTGCGGTGGCGCGCCGGTCACTCCGTTATAGAAATTCATCCCGTAAATGTACGGGGAAATGGGCTTGGTTTTTGTTGGATCGATGGTGATGGTCACATCGGCTGCGACGTTGGCGGGTGTGGCCGTGGCTTGCGCGGAGTTGGCGCTTTCGCCGACGGCATTCAGCGCGGAGACGACGTAGTAGTAGGCGGTGCCGTTGGTCACAGTTGTATCGGTGTAGTTCGCAGCGCTGGGAGCAGCGATCTGCGCGTAGCCGCTGCCGCTGGTGGTGGAGCGTTTCACGTGGTAGCTCGTTGCGCCGGTGCTGGCGGCCCACGTCAGACTGACTTGAGCATTGCCGCCGGTAGCTTGTAACCCTGTGGGAGCAGCAGGCGGTGTTGCGGGAGCGGCGGGCGTGGCATTCACTTGTGCGGAGTTGACGCTTTCGCCCGCAGCGCTCACCGCGGAGACAACGTAATAGTATTTCGTGCCGTTGGTTAGACCGGTGTTGGTGTAGTTCGTTACCGTGGGAGAACTCACCGTTGTGTAGGGTCCGCCGCTGGTGGTGGAACGCTTGACGTTATAACTTGTCGCTCCCGAGCTGGCAGACCAGTTCAGCGCTACCTGTGCGTTCCCCGCGATTGCGGTGAGGCCGGTCGGCGCGGTGGGCGGAGAAGGAGCTGTTGGCGTGGCGCTGACTTCCGCGGAATTGGAGCTTTGTCCGTAGGAGTTGTAGGCCGAAACGACGTAGAAATACTTTGTGCCGTTGGCCAGGTTATTGTCGGTGTAGTTTGTTGCGGCGGGCGCAGCGATCTGTGTGTACGGGCCGCCGCTCGTCGTGGAGCGTTTGACGTAGTAAGCGGAGGCGTCGGAACCCGCACTCCAGCTAAGATTCACCTGTGCATTGGCGGCCGTTGCCGAAAGACCCGTAGGTGCCGCGGGCGCGGACCCGCCTCCAGGTTTGGTGTTGCCCCCACTACCATAGCCCACGCAGCCTGCCAGATTGACGGCAAGCAAACTCGCAAGCCACAAGCGACCGTGCCTGTTTGAGAGAGTTCGCAATGCCATCAGGTAACTCCCGCGCGGCGGAGCCGATTTGAGCTCTTAATTCTCAACTGCAAGGGTACGGAGGTGGCCAAGGGGGAACAAGCTGTTCGAAGGAACAGAATTGGGCCATGACACTTTCTGTCCGTTATGTGGGCCTTAACGACGGGGATAGAGACCTGGAAAATGCAGCGGGGAGCAGAGAGACCTGCGTGACGCTGCGTGACATCGAGCGGCAGGGGGCGCATACTTCGAATGACACGCTCTAGGAAGGACTATTCGCGGTGCACGCTGCTCAGATTATTCAAGCATGGGGAAAGATTCTTAAGGGCGAGCATCCCTCGCTTTCCATCGAAATTACACGGGAATGTCCGTTGCAATGTCCGGGCTGCTACGCCTACGACGTCGCGCACCTCGGCGGCGGAAAGACCCTGCGTGACTTGAACGATCGCAAGGGCCAAGCCCTTGTGGATGGCGTCCTGGAAGTTGTGGACCGCCTGAGGCCATTGCACCTGTCCATTGTCGGCGGTGACCCACTGGTCCGCTACCGCGAGCTGGAGTCTATGATTCCACCGCTATTGAGCCGCGGAATCCACGTGCAAATTGTTACCAGCGCGTTCCGCCAGATGAGTCCCGCCTGGGCGAACCTGCCGAATCTGTACATCGTGGTATCCATTGACGGCTTACAGCCGGAACACGACGTGCGCCGCGCACCAGCCACTTACGAACGTATTTTGAAGAATATCGTTGGACAATGCGTGACCATTCACTGCACGGTCACCGGTCAAATGATGAAGCGCCCAGGATACCTGGAAGAATTCCTGAAATTCTGGACGCCCCGCCCGGAAATCAAAAAAGTTTGGTTCAGCCTGTTTACGCCGCAGGTTGGAGATCAATTGCCGGAGATGCTGACATCCGCTGAGCGCGCGCAGGCGATTGCCGACATGCTCGTATTGCGCAAGAAATATCCAAAGGTGGAAATGGGGGAGGGGCTGATTCGGCAATTTTTTTCCCCGCCGCACACCCCCGAAGAATGTGTTTTTGCACTCACAACCAAGACGCTGTCGGCGGATCTGCAGACGCTGATTACTCCATGTCAATTTGGCGGGCGCCCGGATTGCCAGTCCTGCGGTTGCATCGCTTCGATGGGATTGGCAGCAATCGCGGCGCACAAATGGGGAGGCTTTATCCCCGTGGGAGCAATTTTCACTGCTTCTGTGAAAATTGGTCAGAAGCGGGCAAAGCGCCGAGCGAAAAATCAGCCCAAAGTCGCGTTCCCAATTCTAGGAACGGCCACGGAACAACGCGTGGCACTAAAAGAAGAAGGGATTGATTCTGAGCACGCCGTTAGTTAATTGGACCCGCAAACAGCAGTGAGAAATACTTTTTCCGATGCTCTTCCTTGGCAGGAATTATATTTCAAAATAATTCTAGAACTCCCGACCAACTGCCTTCCTCCCAGCCAAGCTCGAAGCCTGGCCTCCGTTTGCTACACTTGCGGGAGATGCGATTTGACCTCATTACTATTTTTCCGGAGTTCTTTGCCGGGCCGTTCGATCACGGCATACTTCGGCGCGCGCGAGAAACGGGGCTCGTCGAAGTGAACGTGCAGGACCTACGCGCGTTCACCAAAGATCGGCACCGCACGGTGGATGACCGGCCGTTTGGCGGCGGCGAAGGCATGGTGCTGAAGCCGGAGCCGCTGTTCGAAGCGGTAGAGTCGCTTCTTGGACGGAGTGCGGGAGGCGCAGCGGAGCCCAGGGCGCACGAACCAAAAACGGCAATCGTGCTGATGTCCGCGGCGGGAAGATTATTCGATCAGGAGATGGCGCGGCGCTACGCACAGCTCGAGCGCATGATTTTTATTTGCGGGCGCTATGAAGGTGTGGACGAACGCGTGGCGGAGCATTTGGCGACGGAAGAGATTTCCATCGGGAATTTTGTGCTGAGCGGCGGGGAGCTTCCGGCGATGCTGGTGATCGATGCCGTGACGCGGCTCATCCCGGGCGCGCTGGGGAACGAAGCGTCTTCGCAGAACGAATCGTTCAGCGTAATTCTGGGAGACGCGGCGAATTCGACCCAAGCACGGGCGCATGATGCGGCGCCTCCACAAGCAGAAACTGATGACGCGCAAGGCCGCGCGCCTTGTGACCTTGATGGGACGAATCAAATGTTGCTGGATTTCCCGCACTATACCCGGCCGGCAGAGTATCGCGGCTGGAGCGTTCCGGATGTGCTGATTGGCGGCAATCACGCGGAAGTAGCCAGGTGGCGTCGCGCCGCGGCGGCCGAGAAGACCCGCCGGAATCGCCCCGACCTGTTGGGAAGGGAATAAAATGGAACTGTTTGAGGTTCTTTTTCATCCTATGAGTCGGCTGATCCGTTTGCGCAAGCCAGCACTCGCTCATTAAGGTGCGCTGCTGCAGAAGTGCTAAATGCGAGGATTCATGAATAACTCGATCCGGGGAAATGACAACGGGCTGGAAAAGCCGATTGCGATTTATTACGAGCATCCGGACTGGTTCCGGCCGCTGTTTCAGCAACTCGATGAGCGCGGCGTGACGTGGCTGAAGATTGACGCGCGGCAGCACAACTACGATGTGGCCTCGCAGGAGCGCGAGTATTCCCTGCTATTCAATCGCATGAGCCCTTCGGCGTGGCAGCGGGGGCTGGGGCATGGAATTTTTTATACGCTGAACTATCTTGCGCATTTGGAAGGCAAGGGCGTGCGGGTGGTGAACGGGTACCGCTGCTTCAATCACGAGATTTCCAAAGCGTTGCAGTTGACGAATCTGGAGAAGCTCGGATTGCCTTATCCAAAGGCTTGGGTGATCAATCATCTGTCGCAGGCGCTTGCGGCGGCAGAGGCCATCGGATATCCGGTGGTGATCAAGCCGAACATCGGCGGGAGCGGCGCGGGAATTGAACGATTTAATTCGGCGGCGGAATTGCGCGCGGCAGTGGTAGCGAACCGGCTTTATTTTGGCATCGATTCCACGGCGCTGGTGCAGGAAGCATTCACGGCGCGCGACGGGATCATCACGCGCGTGGAAGTGCTTGGCGGTAAATTTCTTTACGCCATCCAGATTCACATTACCGGCGAAAGTTACAACTTGTGCCCCGCGGACATTTGCCAGAACACGCGCGGGGAAGAATTGACGCGCATCGCTTGCCCGGTGGACGCACCGAAAAGCGGGATGAAAGTGGAAGGTTACGCGCCGCCACGGCAGGTGATTGAAGATGTCGAACGCATCGTGGAACTCGCGGGAGTCGAAGTGGGCGGCATCGAGTATGTGATGGATGAGCGCACGGGGCGGCAGCTCTACTACGACGTGAATGCGCTTTCCAATTTTGTGGCGGACCCCGTGCGCGTGATCGGATTCAATCCGTACGCGCGGCTGGCGAACTTTTTGATCGCGGAGGCGCAGAAGCACGAAGCGAGCCGCGCGGAACACGTGGGCGCGCGCGGGGGCCGGCGATGAGATTTGGCTACTGGATGCCGGTGTTTGGAGGATGGCTGCGCAACGTCGAAAACGAAAACATGGAGACGAGCTGGGCGTATGTAAAAAAGCTGGCGCAGCGCAGCGAACAAATTGGTTTTGATGTGACGCTGATCGCCGAGCTCAATCTCAACGACATCAAGGGAGTGGAGGCGCCTTCGCTGGACGCGTGGTCCACGGCAGCGGCGCTGGCGGCGGTGACGGAGCACATTGAATTGATGGTGGCGGTGCGGCCGACGTTTCATTTGCCGGCGCTGCTGGCGAAGCAGGCGGCGAACATCGATCACATTAGCAACGGAAGGCTGACGCTGAACGTAGTTTCATCGTGGTGGTCGGACGAAGCCAAGAAATACGGCGTGGCGTTCGAGCAGCACGACGACCGCTACGCGCGGACCACCGAGTGGCTCGACGTAGTGGATGGGGTTTGGAAGCAGGACCATTTTTCGTACACGGGGAAGTATTACCGCGTGGACGACAACGTCCTGGAGCCGAAACCTGTTTCGAAGCCGCGGCCGACGATTTATGCGGGCGGCGAATCTCCCGCGGCAAAGGAGCTGATCGCCGAAAAGTGCGACGCGTTCCTGATGCACGGCGACCCGCCGGAAACCGTGGGGAAGAAAATCGCGGATTTGAGCGAGCGCCGCGCGAAACACAGATTGCCTCCGATGAAATTCGGCGTGGCGGGTTACGCGGTGGTTCGAGAAACGGAACGGGAAGCCCAGGACGAAGTTCGGCGCATCACCGACGTGCACCAGTCCGCGGCGGGCTACGCCAACTACCAGCAATGGCTGGCGGGAACGCAACTGGAGCAGCGTGTTTCGCTCGAAGACTATTCAGTATCGAATCGCGGCTTGCGGTCCGGGCTCGTCGGGACTCCAGAGCAGGTTGCCGAAGGGATCGCTCAATTCGAGAAGGTTGGCGTTGACCTCGTATTGTTGCAATTCAGCCCGCAACTCGAGGAGATGGAGCGCTTCGCGAAAAGCGTGATTCGGCGAGGTTCTTCTGTCGTGGCGCCAGCCTGAGCGGGCGACAAGTTTTCAGGACGCTCGTTGCAACTTCTGAGGCTCTACTTGTCCTGGGCTGAGTACTCCGTATCTTCGGGGACGTCCGTTTTGCTCTCGAAAAAAATCTGGAAGCCATCCGGGTCGGAGAGGGCCGTGACCCACATGCCGTTTCCAACGAAAGGGTTCTTCGCCTTAATGCCGCGGGAAGTGACTTCGCGATAGATGGCCAGGGCATCTTCACAGATGAAGTGAATCGAAACGCCCTCTCCGACTTTGCAGGAGGGTCGCCAGGAATCGTGGCCTTCTTTCCGGAACTCCTGGAGCATCAAGGCTGCACCGCCATTCTCCAGCCAGCACCAGCGGAGTTTGCCCTCATCGATCCATTTCCAGCGGATCCCAAAGCCCAAACCATCCACGTAGTATCGGAGCGATTCATCCATGTTCGACGCGTGGAAGAAGGAACAGCCTGCTTGACGTTGGCTCCAGGCTGCTTATCAAGGATCATTTCTTAAGCTCCTAAGGCTGCAAGACGCAGGCGCTGCCACATGGTCGCACCGGACGAAACCGGCGCTGACAATTCATGACTCGCAAAGCAGGTGGAGTCAAAGCTAGGTTATCCGTTTTGATTGGGCTAGGTAAATTATAAAGATTTGGCTATAATTGTTGTTTGTCTTGAAGAGCTGGCCCCGCCTGAGTGGGTCTTAAAGGAAACAGGAACATGAATCCGGTTATACGTAAGTTACATGAAGCGCAACTGCGGAAAGACCTTCCCGAGTTCCGCGCGGGCGACACCGTGCGCGTCAACGTGCGCCTCCAGGAAGGCGAAGGCGAGAAGGTGAAGGAGCGCCTGCAGGCGTTTGAGGGCGTGGTGATTTCGAAGAAGGGGCGCGCGTCCAGCGCGACGTTTACGGTGCGGCGCGTCAGTTTTGGCGTGGGGATCGAGCGTATTTTTCCGCTGCATTCGCCGACGATCAGCTCGATTGAAGTGGTTGGCAAGGGCAAGGTTCGCCGTGCGCGGCTGTATTACCTGCGCGATTTGAAGGGCAAGGCCGCGCGCATCAAGCGAGCGGACCGCGAGGAAGTGGCAGCGGTGGCGACGGCGGGTAGCGAGACGTAGGCGTAACGACGCGTCCCACCATTACAGACAGATCTTGAAAAGAGCCCCGGAAGTTCGGGGCTCTTTTCTTTGTCCTTTCGGTTCGTTATGGCTGGACGTTGGTGATGGCTTCGGCGGCGGGCTTGAGGAAATGGTTTTCGTACCAGGCGATCGAGCGGTCAATGGAATCGACGACGTGTTTTGGTTCGCTGAGGCCGTGGCCTTCGCGGGGGTAGCGGACGAAAACGGTTTCTGTTCCGACGTCTTTGAGGGCGATGAAGAATTGCTCCGCTTCGGCGATGGGCACGTCGTTGTCGTTTTCGCCGTGGAGGATGAGCGTCGGCGTGTGAGCGGCGGCTACATGCTTGAGCGCGGAGCGCTCCCAGGCGACATCCATCAGATTACCCTGGTGGAGAAACTGGCCGAACTCCATTTCTTCATACTGATTGTAGTAGGTCATGTAGTTGTAGCTGATGAGATTGACGATGCCGGCAGTGGGAATGGCGGCTTTGAATTCGTTGGTCTGGGTGACGAGCCACTCGGTCAATTGGCCGCCGTAGCTCACGCCTTCGATGCCCATGCGTTCACGATCGATCCACAGGTTGCGGCGGACCGCCGCGCTGACGCCGTACAAAACATCCTGGGCTTCGTTGCCGTCCTGGTCGCCGAAGACAGCGTCGGCGAACTTCTGGCCGTAACCCGTCGAGCCACGATAGTTGACGTTCAAAACGGCGTAGCCATGCGCGGCGTAGACCTGATTTTTGATATTAAATGCCGGGCCGTTCTGGCCGTGCGGTCCGCCGTGAATGTTGACGATCAGGGGATGCTTCGAGGTCGCCGTCATGCCGAGCGGCTTGGTGAGGAAGGCTTCGACTTCGAATTTGTTGTCGTTGCTGGTGAAGGTGAAGGATTCGACTTCGGCGAATTGTTTTCCAGCGAAAAGCTGGGTATTCAAATCGGTGAGCTTGCGGGGAGCGCTGTCGCCGGTCTTGAGAAAGAGTTCGGTCGCGTCGCGCTGTGAAGTGAAGCTGTAGGCAAGCGTGCCGTCCTTGCCGATGGACCAACTGGCGACGCTCCCGGTTTCTTTCACCACGTATTCCGGCTTGCCGCCCGCAATCGGGAGACGCACGAGACGGACGCTGCCGCGTTCCTGCACGGTGAAGTAAACGGCGCGGCCATCCGGCGCCCACTGCGGCGTGCCCTGGCGATTGTCGAGGACCGCGCCGATTTCGCGGCGATCGCTGCCGTCGGCGTTCATGACCCAGACGTGAGTGTCTTCCATGGTGGTTTCGCGGTCGGTCACGCCGCGGCGCGTGCCGCGATAGACGATGTGCTTGCCGTCGGGGGACCAGAGCGGCTCGTACTCGATGTATTCAGTGGCGGTCAGGCGGCGAATACTGTTGTCAGCGACTTGCAGGGCGAAAATGTCGTAATTGAAAAACTCATCCTGATTCGGCTCGCGATTCGAAGCGAAGAGGATCTCCTTGCCGTCAGGAGACCAATCGATGGAATGCTCGTCGAAGTCGCCCTTGGTGAGTTGCTGCACTTTTTTCGTGGCCACGTCAACGGTGAAAATGTGCAGGCGCTGATTGTCGTTGAAGCGCGTCATGCCTTCGCCCGCGTCCGGCTTGTAGAGATAGCGCGTGATGACCATGGGGTCGCTATTGGCGCCGGCAGCCGCAGAGCCGGGAGTCGTGGAAATGTACGCGAGCTGCTTGCCGTCGGGCGACCAGGCCATGTCTTTACCAGTGCCGGGGAGCGGGCTGTTGGTGCCGCTCCAGGAAGTGAGAAAGGTGACATCGGAGCCATCCGCGTGGGCGACGAAGAGCCCGGAGTTCTCCCCTTGCCTTCCGGCAAAGGCCAGCCATTTACCGTCCGGGGAAAAAAGAGGAGCGCCGCCACCGTCTTTGTCGCCACCGATGCGCGCGGATTTCTGCGTGGCGAGATCCATGATCCAAAGTTGGCCGTAGGGGCGGCCGGGGCGGTCGCGCATGACCACGGTGTAGGCGATGCGACGGCCGTCAGGCGATAGCTGCACGCCACCGACGGAACGCAACTGATAGATGTCGGCGCTGGAGAATCCTTGTGCGGCGCCGGAAGGAACCATGGCGAGCAGCGCCATGGTGCAAGCGATGCACAAGCCCGTCCGGAGAACATTTAGATAAAGTCGCAGGTGCATGGAGTTTTCTCCCAAGAATTTCAGAAAGATGTAGTTCTGACGAAGTTTATTTTTCGCATGGCTTCGAAGTGCAGCCGGAAAGGTTCTACTTCAAGTATTTGTTCATCCAATCGATCCAGTAGCGGAACACGTCCATGGTGCGAACGGGGTCGCCCGGAAAGTGTCCCGGAACGGGGAAGGCGATGAACTTCACGGGCACGCCATTATCTTTGAGGGCGTGGTAGAGCGAGTAGCCCTGCGAGACGGTCACGCGAGCATCGCCGGTGTCGTGCAAAATAAGCGTGGGGGTTTTCATTTGCGCGGCGTAGGTGATGGGAGATTGCGCGCGGTAATCCTTGAGATTGCCTCCTACGTAGGGCGAGCCATTGAATTGGTAGCGATCGCCGACATTGCCGTCGGAGAGATTGTATTCGTCGTAGAGGTCGGTAACCGGGGCGCCGGCGACCGCGGCCTTCCAGATTTGATAGTGGCCGATGAGCCAGGAAGTCATGTATCCGCCGTAGGACCAACCGGTCACGCCGATTTTCGATTCGTCGATGAAGCCGAGCTTTTTGAGAGCGTCAATGCCCGCGATGACGTCGCGGCCTGGGCCGTCGCCGGCATCATTCCAAATGGCGCGCTGATAGGCGTTGCTGATGTTGTCGCTGCCACGGTAGTTGGGCTCGAAAACCACGTAGCCCTGTGCGGCCATCAGCTGCGGAAGCAAACTGAATTGTGTCGTCGTAGAAGCCTGCGGGCCGCCGTGAATAATCAATACCAGCGGATATTTTTTGTCCTTCTTGAAATCGGGGGGATAGACGAGCACGCCATCTTCCTGGAAATTGTCGGGGCCTTTCCATTCGAATCGTTCGGTCTTGCCGAGCGCGAGAGTGGAGATTTCATGATTGAAGTTCGTGAGGCGCTTGGGCGAATCGTTTGCGGACGCCATATAGTACAACTCGGAAGGCTGCGTCGGCGTGCTTCCGGTGAAGGCGATATCGCCCTTGCGACCGACAAAAGCATCCACCCAGAATCCCCACGAAGGGCTGATATCACCGAGCGCCAGCTTCCTTGCCGCGCCGCTCAAAGGTTGCAGCCAGAGAGAGGTCGTCGTTCCGTCATGGCCGCCAACGAGAAGTGAATCGCCGTCCGGCATCCAGATTACGCGTTGGATGTCGTGGTCGATCGCACGGGTGACGTCGGTGCCGTCGCCGCCGCTGGTTTGCGTTACAAGAATCTCGATTTCATTGTTGGGATCGCTGTCGCGCGGATACCAGTACGCCACGCGTGCACCGTCGGGAGAGAAGAGGCCAAAGCTTTCGAACTTTTCGTGTTTGGTGAGCTTACGAATCTCGCCCGTATCGACGTTCAGAATTTGAAGCGTGGTCAAGTCGGCGTCACCCTGATGGGGATGCTCCTGGCGAGTAAAGAGCAACCACTTGCCATCGGGGGACCAGGAAATGGGGGAGGCCGGCGAACTGGGCGGAGCACTCTTGGGCAAGCTCCAGGCGCCGGAAGTGAGCCGCTTGGCTTTCCCGCCATCCGCCGGAAGAATCCAGATGTGAGAGGGAAGTGCTGCTTCGGTGGCGAGAAAGTCGTTGTCTCCGACTTCAAAGGCGTCGTGGTGCTTTTCGATTTCCTTTTTGTTCTCGGGCTCGTCGGAGGCGACGTAAGCGATGTCCTGACCGTTGGGCCGCCAGGCGAACTGTTCGATACCGCTGGGAGCATCGGTAATTTTTCGTGCTTCACCGCCGGTCATCGACAAGACGAAAATCTGCGGCTTCGCCTCTTTGCCGGTTCCATCCACAGCGACAAATGCCAGGCGATCGCCGTTCGGCGACCAGCGCGGCGAGCCCACACCTTTGCGCTCGTAGGTGAGCAAGTGTTGCGTCGTCGTAGCGAGATTCATCAGCACGAGTTGGCGATCGCTGCGGTCCTCCTCGAGGTTCGGGCGCGAAACCACGAAGACGATAAACTTTCCGTCGGGGGAAATTTGCGGATCAGATACGGAAGTGATTTTGGCCAGGTCACTTAATTCGATCTTGCGAGTTTGGGCGGAGAGAGAAGGGGCTCCAAAGAATCCCATCGCCACGCCAAATAAAGCAACGAACGTCACGCGCAGCAGAGCGTTCATTGAAGATCGAAAGGATGCAGGGCCACGATCGTTCTTGCCGTACGTTAGCTCATTCATCAGGCACGTCCCTTTCAGGAGAAGTCGAAACTCGGATTTTGCCGGGAGACGGAAGCAAATGACGCGGTATCGTGGCACGCAGGCCGCAGCACAGTCAAGGAAACCACCGGAAGAATACAGGACACCGTCATGCTAGAATCGCCCCGGGCACAATCGGGGCCAAGCAAACAAAATTATGAGCCGACTCTGCTCTTCCCGTTTCGAGCGAGCGGCGCGCCAGATGGGCTGGACACGCATCGCGGGCATTGATGAAGCCGGCCGCGGCGCGCTGTTCGGTCCGGTGGTAGCCGCCGCGGTGATACTGAATCCGAAGAGGCGAATAGTCGGGCTGGACGATTCGAAAAAACTGCCGGCCGAGCGCCGCACGGAACTGGCCTTGCGCATTCGGGAACACGCCATCGCCTGGGCGGTCGCCGAAGTAGATTCCCAGAGGATCGATGCCTGGAATATTTATCAAGCCAGCCGCCAGGCCATGACCGCCGCGCTGCAGCAACTCACCACGTCGCCCGACTACTTACTGATTGATGCCATGGAGCTGGACGTGCTGATCGAGCAGAAATCATTGATCAAGGGCGACGCGCGGAGCGTTTCCATCGCGGCTGCTTCGATCCTTGCGAAAACGCATCGTGACGCGCGCATGGCGGAATGGGACGTCGTCTACCCTCAGTACGGCCTCGGCCGCCACAAGGGCTATGGGACACCGGATCATCTCGAAGCGCTACGGGTGTACGGTCCGACGCCGCTGCACCGCTATTCGTTCGCTCCGGTCCGCGAATCGGGATGCTGGGCCACGGGCGCGACGCAAGCGACTCTTCCACTCGAAATCTAGCGTTGTGTTCTTGCTCTAAGCCGCCGAGGTGCGGTGGTCCGCACGCCGAAGGCTGTCTGCCAGAGGAGATTCTCGTCAGCCATGTGTCTGCCTCCTTTAGGAGAGTGCACCGGCCTTGGCCAAGAGTTCTTTCATTCCCGCCATACTCTGCCGCGAGGATTCTTCCGGCGAGCCTCCGCCGTTCCAGTGGGTTTCCAGGCTCATGGTTCCGTGGTAGCCGTCTTGAACCAGGGCGCGGAACTGGCCGACGTAATCTATAATTCCGCGGCCCATGGCGGCCCATTCGTAGGACCCATCGGGCTTGCGCACCACATCTTTACAGTGCATATGCCCGATGCGTTCCTTGGGAAGTTTCTCGAACCCATTTGGAAAAGCAACCTCACCGCGGTAGGCAGCATTGCCGGGGTCCCAGTTCAGCAGGAGATTGGGCGACTGGATGGCGTGCAATGTTCGACCAGCTTCCGCGCCGGTCGCGGTATTGCAGGCAAATTCATTCTCGAGAAGGAGAGTAATGCCGTCCTTCGCCGCATCCTCCGCGGTTTTCCGAAGGACCTCGTTGATGGCAGCGCGAAAAGGCTCCTGGTTTTCCAGCCGCCAGAAATCGAAACACCTCACGCGGCTGGTTCCAAAAGCCTTGGCGGCTGCGACGGAGCGCTCCAAGACTTCACCTTGTTTCTCAAATGGAAAGTCAGCTCCGAACTGAGGCTTCTCCGGGCTGTACTTTGACTTCGGAGCTCCCGGACAATCGGTTTTGAGGAGCGGGCTGGCGATGTCCGTGACCTGAAGAGAATATTTCTTCAAGAGTCTTTGTCCTTCGGCGATTTCTTTTTCATCCAGATTGATGATGTTCTTGTTCCACATACTACGGAGTTCGACGAACCCCAGCCCAAACTCTTTGGTGGCAATCTCCAGAGCATGACCGAGATCCTGGCTGATCTCATCGGTGATGATGGAAAGTTTGAACGGGCCCTTGAAAACCGGAAGAGGGAAAGCTGGTTTGGCTTGAGGTGAAAAGAGCGAGGCAGCGGCGGCCCCACCTAGGGCGGTAAGAAAATTGCGACGGGATGGAGACACGGTCATGAAATCTTCCCCCAGGCTGCACGGGTAATATTCCCGGATGTTATCACCACTGGAGAGCGGCAGGTTTGCGGGGGAGCTTGAAGGCGAGAAATGAGAGGGAAAAGCAGTTCCTGCCGCGCTTCGCCTGGTATTCGCTGTCGAGTTTCCTGGTTTGTAAGGGGATAACTGCCTGCTCACAATAGGTTCTGGGTTCATTGACTTGGCTTTTTCCGGCCTGTTAGCGTTACCAGGTAGCTTTGCGGCTCGTTCAGATGCCGCAGCAAGCTGAGGAGAACGCCTGGGGCACGCTCCGGTAGGAGATTTGTCTCTGTTCGCGTATGGCCTATAACAAGAGCAAGAACGTCGAAGCCGCGCAGAAGTTGCTGAACCAGGGCAAAGTCGCCCAGGCTATCGCCGAATACCAGCAAATTTTGAAGTTCGAGCCGCGCGATCAGGTCACGCTGATGACCATCGGCGAGCTGTATATTCGCCAAGGAGAAACTTTCCAGGCGATCGACTATTTCGAACGGCTGGCGCAAATCTTCGTCGGTGACGGATTTCTGACAAAAGCGATCGCCGTCTACAAGCGCATCGCCAAACTTGCGCCGGAAGAGATCCGGCCCCTGGAAAAGCTAGCAGACCTCTACGTGCAGCAAGGGGTGATGAGCGAGGCGCGCCCTCTCTTTCTCCAGCTGGCGGAAATTCACCTGAAGAACAACCGGCAGCCGGAAGCAGTGGGACTGCTGAAGAAGCTCTTGCAGGCCGAACCCGATAATCTTCGCATCCAGATACGGCTCGCCGATTTGTACCAGGCCATGGGTCAGACCAAGGAGGCCATGGACTCCTACATCTCCGCGGCCCAGCGCGCGCTGGCGCGTGGCGACCAGGCCGAGTGCGAGAAGCTTGCGGACAAAGCGCTGAAGCTGGAGCCCGGCAATCTTGCCGCCATTATTGTCAAAGCGCGTTCGTACTCTTCGCAGGGAAATCTGACGAAAGCCGAGGAACTTCTGGATGAAGTCCCCGATCTCGAAAAGGGCGGAGAGCAGACCGAACTCCTCCTGGATCTCTATGTCAAGAGTTCGAGTTGGGATAAGGCCACGGCGCTGGCGCTGCGCGTCTTCGCAGCGGACGAAAAGAATTTCGGGCCCATGCAAAAAGTGGTGGAATCGCTGCTGGGATCCGGGCAGGGCGAAAAAGCCATGGCGATCCTGGAGAAGTCACGCATTCCGATGATCGACGCGGGCGAACACGAGGTCGTTGGGAAGCTGCTCAACGAGCTCGCCGCGGGGATGCCGGGGAAGATCGAACCCCTCGAATGGCTTGTCGAACTCTATGGCCGAACGAGCGACTCCTTCCGCTTGCCGGACGCGCTCGCGAACCTGGGCGATGCCCTTTCTGCCGGCAATCAGCTGGACCGGGCAAAGCAAGTTCTCGAGCAGCTCGTCGACCGCGAGCCGGAGAGCGACTCGGCCAAACGCAAACTCAACAATGTTCTCCGCAAGATGGGTCTCCTCAGCAAAGAAGAAGCTCCTGAGATTCCTGAGGAACACTTGCAGGCCGAGCTTCCGGAGCCGCTGGCTGCCAAGCTGCGCCCTGAGCCGGATGAAACTGCTCCCCAAGTCCCAGTAAAGGCTGCGGCGGCTTCCACGGAGCCTGCGCTGGATGAAGAGACGCAAAAGTTCATCGCACAATCACTGACGGACGTCGATCTCTTCGCCAGCTATGGGCTTACACAAAAAGCCATTGGATTGCTCGAAGCCATTCTCCGACGTGCGCCGCGCCATACACCGACACTCGAGAAGCTTCTGGACTTCGTGCTTGGCGCAGGCGACGACCGGCGCACCGCCGAACTCGCCGCACAACTGGAGCAAATCCATCAACAAGCCGGAGACGCGCGCAGTTCCGAACGGTTCGGCGAATTGCGCCGGCGCTTCCAGCGTGCCGCAGGCCTGTCCGATGCGGAACTGGCGAGCACCACCGCCGGCGCAGCGCCTGCCGCGAACGCGCCTGCCGCCGAGAGCGCACACGACGTTGCGATTCCGGAAGTCAGCGCGGAGCCCTCGCCGGAGTTCGCGGTTCCCGTGGAAGAGGCCGAGCCCGAGCCGATCGCGGTGGCCGCCGCGCCAGCGCCGGCGGAAGTGAAAGAAGAAGTCAAAGAAAAAGAAGAGGTACAGGAAGTCGATCTGTCCGAGGAATGGGACACCCTCCTCGAGGAGCCGCCCGCCGTTGAAGCGAAGGTTGAGGCGCCTTCCGTGCAAGCGGCGAAACCTGCAGCAGTTCCAGAAGCGCAGCACGGAGCAGAGTCCATAGAAGAGTTTGAGATTGGCGAAGAGCCAGCCAGCGTTCCGGCGGAGGATACCCCGGCGCCGGCAGAAGAGCCTCCGTTCGCCGAAATGTCCGCAAAGATTCCAAAAGCGACCGAAGCGGAAAAGCCTTCGGCCGAAATTCCCCACAAAGCGGCCAAGGCGGGTGAGCCTGAATTTGAGCTTGACCAGGAATACGAACTGGTGCTGGATCCTGAGCCGCTCGTCCCAGCTTACGATCAGAAGCCGCCCGAGACGCCGGTCTCGCCGGCCCAACCGGAACCCGTCACGCAAAATGCCGCTCCCGCGCCACCCGCGGGCAGCGGTTTCGCGTCCGATCAGTTCCTGGCCGATCTCGCCAATGAGATTGATGGACTCGGAATGGACAAGCTCTCACCGGGCTTTTCAGGAACGACGCCCGGTGCCCCGCCGAAGGCTGCGGCGAAAAGCGATGCTACGCCTCTTTCTCCCGTGGAAACAGGCCCGCTCAAGGAAGTATTCGAAGAATTCCGCACAGAACTCGGCGAAATGGGAGCCGAGGAAGAGGACCTGGAAACGCACTACAACCTAGGAATTGCTTTCCGTGAAATGGGGCTGCTCGAAGAGGCCATCAGCGAGTTCCAGAAAGTCGCCAAAGCCACGGAGCGCGGCCGCGCGTTCCCGTATGTGATGCAGTGCTGCACCCTCCTCGGGCTGGCCTTCATGGAAAAGGGCCAGCCGGGGATCGCCGCAATCTGGTATGAACGCGCGCTGAAAACGCCGGGCAATGATCCGGAAAGCACGCTCGCCTTGCGGTATGATTTGGGCGTGGCTCAGGAGACGGCGGGCGAGCAGGATGCGGCACTAAAGAGTTTTTCCCAGGTCTACGCGATGAACATCGACTATCGTGACGTGGCCGAGCGCATCGCTGCTCTTCAGAAGCCTACCCGCTGACCCTGAACCTTCCTGACAGGACGGGATTTCTCTCATCGATGAGCCGGATTTATCGTGCATTGCTGGTGGTCCTCGCGTTCGAGATGGGCGCGCTGCTCCTCTATCTGCCGTGGTCCATTTATTGGGAGCAGAACTATTTTCTCAGCCACTTTCCTTCGCTGATGCATATCGTGCTCCATCCCTCGTTCCGTGGCGCCGTCAGCGGCGTCGGCCTGCTGGATATTTTTCTGGCCGTGGGGTGGGTCGGCTCCCGGCCGAGTGCTTCTCGTGTCCCGCCTGCGTGAGGCTATAGTTGAGCCGGTTCTCTGCTACGTCACGGACCGGCACGCGCTCTCTCTGGAACATCCCGCGGACGCGCGTGAAGTTCTCCTCCGCAAGGTCGAAGCGGCCACAGCGGCTGGCGTCGACTGGGTCCAGATCCGTGAGAAGGATCTTTCCGGAAAAGAATGCGCCTCTCTGTCGCGCGAGGGCCTGCGACGCACCGCGAAGCCTTCAACAAACAGAGCGAGTCCAATGCGCATCATTGTCAACGATCGCATTGACGTCGCACTTTCAGAGCGCGCAGGGGGCCTCCATCTCGGCGAAAGCAGTCTCCCAGTTGCGGAAGCGCGGCGCCTTGTGAACCTCCGCGGGCAGGGCGTGGATTTTTTGGTTGGCGTTTCGTGCCATTCACTGGAGGCCGCAAAGTCAGCGGAGGACGGCGGCGCAGATTACATTTTCTTTGGTCCGGTGTTCACTACGCCGTCAAAGGCCGCTTATGGAGCGCCACAGGGACTTGCCCGTCTTGCCGAAGTTTGTCGCTCGGTTTCTTTGCCCGTACTGGCGATCGGCGGAATCACTCTCGAGAATGCCACTTCCTGCCTGGCAGCAGGCGCCGCGGGAATCGCCGCCATCCGGCTCTTCCAGGACGCGTACGACCTCGCGTCTCTCGTCAAAACATTGCGCACACCGAAAATTTGATCAGCGCTCCATGAGCCGCCGGAGGAGGCGGATTTGGCCCGCGTGGTAAATGTCGTGGCAGGCTACGCCGTAGAGCTGCGGCAGGAATTTTGCCGCGCGTGGAGTGTGGAGCAGTTGGGCGACGGCGGACCGTAAAGCGCGATGCTCACGCTCGAGCAGCCGTTTGTCTGCAGTCCACGTCGCTTCGTTGAGCTTGCCTTGTTCCGGGCGTGGGAAAAAATTGCTACCCTTTAACACAAAGGAGCCGCGCTTGCGGCCTTCGATCCTTCGACGCACTGCATACTTCCAGTAGGCCGCGTGCAGGGCCACCTCCCAGATGTTGTGACTGCCGGGACGCGGGCGCCAGGCTGCCTGCCGCGCGGTCACACCCTTGATGGATTGCTTGAGGTTCGGTCCATGCCAGGTCTTTTTTTCGTAGGCTTCATCGAGCAGGTTCAATACAAGTTTTGCAGAGTCCACGGTAGGCCTCTCATCCCCATTTTGACGAATAGAAGAGTCGCGGCAAAGGATGACGCGCGGTGATGGGAGTGTCAACGCGGCAGTTAGATGGGTGGGAGCAGCGTCTCCAGTTGCGAGAAGGTTGCATCAACAGTTGACAATCATTTGCAATTCATATCGGACTAAGTTAGTCTGATTTGATTTTTGCAAATCATTTGCAAGGAGAGTTCGTGTCCGACTTCTTTCGTTTTACGATTCTTGGCATCTTTCTCTTGTTCTCGACGTCGGTTCTTCTCACGACTTCAGTTCAAGCCCAGGAAAGCCCTTACATCGTTGCTTATGACCACTACCTGGAAGAGCCGGGTAATCTCGAGATCGAATATTTCTCCACTTTTGGCAGTCAACGTCAAGCCAACAACTTTCATTCCTTCTGGATGGAATTCGAATACGGGGCTACTGCGTGGTGGACCACGGAGGTCTATCTGGACGGACAGACGACCTTCAAGGAAAGCACCCTCTTCACCGGCTTCCGCTGGGAAAACCGCTTCCGCCCGCTGAGGCATGAGCACTTCATCAATCCCATCCTGTACGTCGAATACGAAAACATCAGTGGCGCCGACAAGATTATGAAGGAAGTGGAAGGGCATGACGTCGAAGCGGATTACGCGGTTCCCAACTCCGAATTGAGCAAAGAGCGGAAACACGAACTGGAGTTCAAACTTATCCTCTCCAGCACAGTAAAAGGCTGGAACTTCACCGAAAACACGGTCGCCTCGAAAAACCTAACGGGTGGTGTTCCGTGGGAGTTTGGCTACGCGCTGGGAGCCAGCCACCCGCTCGCTCTCAAGGCTTCCGCGAAACGCTGCAATTTGTGCCGCGAAAACTTCATCGCCGGGGTTGAAATGTACGGTGGCCTCGGTGATCGCTACAGCTTCGGACTTCATGACACGTCTCAATATCTTGCGCCGGTCATCGCCTGGAATCTGCCGTCGGATTGGACTTTGCGTCTCTCCGCGGGTTTTGGATTGAACGACAACAGCCATGGCTTGCTGCTTCGCTGGGGCATTTCGCGAGAAATCACCGGCTTCGGCTCGATGGTCAGCCGGATTTTCGGGGGCCACAAGTGAAGGCCTGCGTCGCGGCTCTCTCGGTCATGATCATGTTTCTCGGTGTCTCGCTGGCTTTCGGAACGCAGGAGAAGGAACCCCGCTACAAATATCAAAAGGACGGGCTGGTCTACGCCGAGATAGCGAAGGCGCCAGAGAAGGCGCGCGCCAAGCGTAACCCCATGGATAAGGATCCCGACGCGCTGGCGGCGGGAGCAAACTTATTTGAACAGCACTGCTCGGGATGTCACGGCGACATGGGAGAAGGCGGAAGGAAGGGACCAAGCCTGCTGGCACCCAAAGTCCAGAACGCCGAACCAGGAGCGATCTTCTGGATTTTGACCAATGGAGTGGTTCGGCGCGGAATGCCGGTATGGTCGAAGTTGCCCGAGCCGCAACGGTGGCAACTCGTGCGCTACATCAAGTCCCTGGGCGGGGCACCCGCAAAACCGGAAAATCCGACCGCCCCCACGCCATAGCTCTCAACTAAGGCGTGGCCCTGGCCGCGTCGTTGAGGATCATCGCCAGGCGTATGCCCGCCTGGGCAAGGCGCTCTTCGATGACGGACTGCGCCGTGTCCTGGTAGGCTGTGCTGACCACAATGTGCTTGTGCAGCATCCGATCACCGATGTTGTTGTCGTCGGCGCAGCTTTTCACGGTAACGCCCGCCGGCTCAGCCGCAATGTTCACCGCCAGCGCGCCGTAGGCTGTCTCGATGGCGTGCCCGTGGCTTTCCGAGGCCCACGTGCCCACCTGCACACCGTCCTGCTGCCAGCCGGCGAAGGAACCCGCAAATTGGGCTTCCAGCGTATCGGCGAACTCCGCGGGATCCGCTCCCTGCATTTCCGCTTCGACCAATTCCGTGTCCCAGATGTGGTGCAGGTTCGGCGTATAGGATCCTTTGCGGAGGTGCGGATTCCGACGGAAGTATTTGAGCGGCACGCAGTTTCCACCGCGGTCGTCATTATCCGCGGCGTGCAGCGGCTGGTGCAGGTCACCCACAAAATGAAGAATAAACCGCAACGCCATGGTCCGTTCCGGCCCGGGGGCGTTCTTGTTCTTCAAGATCGCCAGTTGCTCCGTGATGGCCTTCGTGACGCATCCTCCGGGACCGCAGTACTGTTCCACCTGATCTTTTGCCGCCCCGAACGGGATGTCGATGTAATGCCAATCGGCGGTCGGATGGCTCTTGTTGACGGTTCTGTCCAGGTCGCGGTAATCATCGGCCCAGGTTGAGGAATCGGCCATTTCATCCAGCCCTCCGCCGCCACACCAGCGCTTCAGAGCCGGATCGACTGGATTGTCGGTTAGCAGTTGGTGGATCATCTGTTTTGCATCAGGCGTCAGGTGCAGTTCCGCCAGGTACGCAATGGTCTGATGGCCCTTGCATCCCCAGGCGCGCGTGGCGGGTGCACTTGCCAATCCGCCCAACGCCATGAAAACAAAAAGCCACTCCGCCGTCCGCTTCATGGAGACCCCCAAAAGATAATGCACGAAGTACGGTGGCCGTTTCGTGAATTTTTATCGTCGTGCGGGATGGAGCGGGTGGTTGCGGAAGCAAACAGACGTCACGCGCTCAGCCAGCGCCCAATCGGTTTCCAGGATTCCGTATGATCGCAAACCACGCGCAGCGCAGCGGTAATGGGAATCGCCAGCAGCAGCCCCATTCCTCCCCAGACCCAGCCCCAGAAAAGCAGCGAGATGGTGATGGCCACGGCATTCAATCGCACGCGGCGGCCAACCACCTGTGGTGCCACAAAATTCAGCGCGATAACGTGAATCGCCGTCAACACACCGGCCATGCCCACGAAGTTGCCGATAGTCCGCCATTTGGGCAGAGCGATCATGAAACCGGGCAGCCACGCCAGCACCGCGCCAATGTACGGAACCATGTTCAGCAATCCGGAAGCGATGCCCGTCAGGATGGGGTAGTCCAGGTCCAGGATCCAAAAAAACAAGCTGCTTGCGGCAATGACCAGGAAAGTCACAAGAGTCATGCCGACCAGATAATCGCGCAGGACGTCTCGCAAGTCCTCCAGTGTCTCTTTGATCTGTGTCCGCCGCGAAGACGGAAAAAGCTGCAGAGTCCCGTGCCACAACTCGCGCTTTCCAGCCAGCATGAAAAAAACGAGGAAGGGCATGAACGTAACTTCCAGAAACAGGGCATACAGCGAACCGATACTTCGCATGATCAAAGTGTGGACGATCCCGGGTTCCACAGCAGGCGGAGGTGCTTGCGTTGGACCCTGCTCCGGTGATATCTGCGAGACCTGCCCTTCGATTCCTTTGATCTTGCCTTCGACTGCGCCAGCGGCTTGCCGAAGCACTCCGCTGTATCTCGGCCAGTTTGCCGCGAAATCCGAGGTGCGCGTCCACAAGCCATATCCGGCTGCGAACAGCACGGCAATCAGGATCAGCACCATGACCATGGCGCCGAGCGTTCGCGGAACTCTTATCCTCTCGAGGAGTTCGACCGCGGGATCGAGAAAGTAGGCCAGCAGGATGGAAAGCAGCAGCGTGATCACCACGCCGGCCGCGTAGTAAAAGAAAAGCAGAATGATGGCCGCGGCTAAAATGCGCAAGCTGAAGTTCGACCTGGCGAAGCGAACGATGGATGGCGGCGTTTGCGTGACGGACACGAGCGACTCCGTTTCTCCACGTTAGCACATTCGCGCAAACTGTTGATGGTATCGTGTGCGGAAGTTTCAACGCTGCAAATTTTCGATTGGCTGTGCACTTCTGCGGTTTTCTGCTCGTTGACGCAAAAGACATTCACCCCGTTGCGCCGCGGGGGCCCCATTTGCCGTGTGTTAAACTTTTCCGAGGTCGGAGAAATCGGCCGCCCTGTATTCGCATCTTAGCTGGACCGGCTTCTCCCCATGGCGAAAGAACTTTTTGGAACCGATGGAATCCGCGGGGTCCCAGGCAGGCCTCCGCTTGACGATGCCACGCTTTACGCGACGGGTCGCTCTCTTGGAGCTTTCCTTCGCCGGAGCCACGGGAAAGCCCATGTTCTGATCGGGATGGACACGCGGGAATCCGGCCCGCATATCGCGGGGCTTCTCGCCGCAGGACTCGCGCAAGCCGGTGCCTCCGTTGCCTTCGCCGGCGTTATCACCACTCCCGGCGTGGCCTGCCTGGTTCGCCAGAATGATTTTCAGGCGGGAGTGGTCATCTCCGCTTCGCACAATCCATTTCAGGACAATGGCGTAAAACTTTTTTCTCACGCGGGCATGAAATTTCCGGACGCCGCGGAGGAAGAGCTGGAAGCCGACATCTTCAAGCATCGGGGCGATACCGCACCGAAAGGTTTGAGCTCGCTGGCAACCGATGAATCTCTCGACGCGGAATATCTCACCTTTCTTCGCGGGCGCGTGATCCCCGGCGCGAACCTTGCCGGCTTTCGAATCGTTCTGGATTGCGCTAACGGCGCCGCTTACAAACTTGGCCCGCAACTCTTCCGTTCGTTGGGCGCCGATGTCGTCGCCATGGGCGTTTCGCCCGATGGGCGCAACATCAATGCAGGCTGTGGCTCGCTGCATATCGAAGGCTTGCAAAAGCGCGTCGTCGCGGAAAAAGCCAGGCTCGGCGTGGCGTTTGATGGCGACGCCGACCGCGCTCTTTTCGTCTGCGAGAGTGGAAAAATCGTGAATGGAGACGGCGTTCTGTTGGCCGCCGCGCGCTTCCTCAAGGCACAGAACAAACTCGTGGGAAATCGCGTCGTCGCAACTTCCATGTCCAATCTCGGTCTCGAGCGCGTACTTGCCCGCGAAAGCATCGCCCTGGCGCGCGCCAACGTTGGCGATCGTTATGTACTCGAAGAAATGCTGCGCAGCGGCAACGTTCTTGGCGGAGAGCAGTCTGGCCACATTATTTTCCTCGACGACAGCCCTGCGGGGGACGGTTTGCTCACGGCGGTTAAGATTGCTTCGCTCGTTTCGATGCATGGCAAGATTGAATCGCTCGTCGAAGGATTCAAGGATTACCCGCAGCTCATCGTCAACGTAAAAGTCCGTTCGAAGCCGCCACTGGACACGCTTCCGGAAGTTTCCCGCGCGCTTGCCGAAGCCCAATCCGCCCTTGGCGACAATGGCCGCGTGGTGCTCCGCTACTCCGGCACCGAACAGCTCGCCCGCGTCATGGTCGAAGCCGAACACGACGCTGACGTCCAGCGCTTCAGCCAGTCCCTCGCCAACGCGCTTCGCTCCTCCATCGGGGCCTGACCCTCCTCTCTGCAAAATCTTTGCGTCTCTGTTTTTCTTCCAGCCCCGATTTTCCTCTATCGAAACCCTGCAAGGATTTCTGCGGGTCCCGTTCTACCCGTGATGTATCAGGAGGCATTCCCATGGAAGATCATCCGCGGTCCCTTGTCGTTCGTTTCCGTAAACTCTCTCCGGCCCGGCGGCGTTTGGTGCTTGCCGGTAGCCTATTGGCGGGAGTCTTTTTCCTTTTCCTGCTGACGCCCAACCGTGATGTTCGGCCCCCGCACAAGGCTGTCCCCGTAACGTCGAATCCCGGAAGCCTGAACAGCGAAATCCTGGCTCCCGATGGGCTTCGTTCCATGTCCATTGACACAAAAGAAGCGTCTTCGCCCGCGTCGCTCTCGTTGCAATCCGAATTTTATAAAATGAGACCGGTCGACTCTTCGAATGTGCTCCATGAGCCGCGGATCGTCTATTCCGCGGAGCTCTCGGTGGTCACGAAGGAGTTCGCCCGTTCGCGCTCCAGCCTGGAGGAAATCCTCGAACGCCATCGCGGTTACGTGGCTAAGCTGCGCATGGTGGGGCAGCCGTCGGGAAGCGCACTCTCCGCGACGCTGCGCGTGCCTTCGTCGGAATATCGCTCCGCTCTCGCGGACCTGAAAGGCGTCGGCCTCGTCGAGCATGAGGAAGAGGCTGCTGACGAGATCGCCCAGCAGCACAGCGAAATCGAGGCGCGCCTGGTGAACGCGCAGAACGAGGAGCAGCGTCTTCAGCGAATACTGCAGGACCGATCCGACAAAGATTATGATCCTGCGGCGCTGCAGCGCCAGGTTGCCGTCCTCAGAGGTGAAATCGAGCGCCTACAAACGGAACGATACGCTGCCGGAAGCCGCGTTTCTTTCGCAAACGTCTTTTTCGCCCTGCGAGAGGAGCGCATCCCTCCTGCGGAAACGATCGGAGCAAAGCTTCGCGCTGCCGCGGTTGGTGGTTTGTCCGACGCGTTCGAGAGTATCTCAGCCATCGCGCTGTTCCTAGCTGGCCGTGGTCCGCTGCTCGCTCTGTGGGTGGTGCTGCTGTATTTTCCGGCGCGCTTCCTCTGGCGCCGACGTTCGCTGTGGGCCTTCCGGGAAGCCGAGTCTCCCAAGCTACCATGACAACTCCAGCGCAGGCTGAAATCCAGAATTTCAGCCTGTGCTGGGAACTTTTCGGGGCTTCGCGACATTACACTCAGTGAAGAAGCCTGGCGGCCTGACATGGGTGAACCACTGCCCGTTCTCGTTCTAAACTCGGAGGCGCTTCCGCAAACCGCTATGAACGAGACGCGCAGCAACCCATCGAACGCAGTTGCTTCCGAGAGCGCACCCGCTTCCGCAAGCACGGAAGTTAGCGACGAACGGCTGATGCTGGCTTTTTCGCAAGGCTCGTCTGATGCTTTTACGGAACTCTTCTCGCGCTACAAGCAGCCCATCGATGGATTTTTCCGCCGGCGCGTCGCCGAACCCGCCCCCGCGGAAGAACTTACGCAGGAAACTTTCTTCGCCCTGCAACGCACCGGAAAGATCAGTGATGTCCTTTCCGTCGAGCAAGAGATCGCCCGCGTCCGCGGCGAAATCGAACAGATGGAAGCCGAGCAGCAGACCCTTGAGCACCGCGTGAATTTCGCTACCATCGATTTAAAACTCGCCGAAGAGTACAAAGCGCAGCTGAACTGGCCCGCGCCCTCGGTTGCGTCGCAGGTCCGCAATGCGTCCGTCAACGGATTTCGCAATGCCTTCGAAAGTCTGCTGGCACTGATACTCTTTTTTGCCGAAGCCGCTCCCACCTTGTTGCTGTGGCTGACGTTCCTCTCGGTTCCGGCGTGGTTTTTCTGGCGGCGCTACCGGCGATCTCTCGCCGTGAGCTAACCCTAGTGACTCGACAATTCTCGATTCACCCCACAAAGCTTGCCAGTTCAAACGAAATCAACGAACAGAACTCCTGATTTGCACTGGAAATTCACAATAACGATATTCTTTCCTTAGCTGAAGTTCTCGCTCTTTACCTCCTGGTCCATCGCGCCACTATTCGCGGCTAGACGAATGTCCAAATCATGAGGAATGCTCCCAAAGAATGGAGAGTCCACTAACCATTCTGTGAGATTTTGTAGACTTGCGCTGTGTAACATCGTGTTTCATCACTTGCTGCGCAACCTAACCGCCGTACTTTCAATGAACTCCGCGGTTTCACGTGGAATATCTATCGCTGGCAAGCAGTTTGCTCTCTATTCAGCAACTTGAAAGATTGGCTTCCCGGGGTGGCCGGAGCCGAACCTCGACTCGGTTACCGGTTTTGGGGCGTCAATTGAGAAAAAGGGGGCTTGCACCAGCCCCCTTTTTCTATTTCCCGGCTGTTTCTAAGCCGTCCTCGATCGCTGATCAGCTGAAACCTCCCGAGGGTCGCTCTGGTTCCCGGAACCAGAGCTTTTTTTATGCTCAAAAAAAGTGAGCGGCCGCGGGGGGGAGCGGCCGCTCGGGCGTGGGGATGGAGGGTACAGTAATCTGAAGCTACTTGAAGTCTTCTGGCCGTTCGGCTGCGCTCGCGAGCAGCAGGACGACACACAGGAGCAGACAGGTTACTACCGTTGTAATACTCCAGAAGACTCAAACAACTCCCGACTACCCGATCAGTTTGCCCGCCACCGAATATCGCGTCGATAGCTCGCAAGGTTCATTCTTGCCAGTACTTCCCGGTCTCGGTTCTGGGCTCTCTGTTGGTACGGAAGTACTTCTGCCGCGGGCAGCTTCAAACCTCGTGTGTATTGGCCTATCAACCTGGCCTGATGCCGCTGATAGGAGATCCATTTCATGACGCGGAACGCTCTTCCGGGTGAAAACCATTAAAGATTGCGAATGACCTGCTGAAGAAGTTCCACGAAATCGCCCAACTGCTGGTGCTCCTTCTCGGAGAGAGAAGAGAGCGCCTTCGCGAGCGATTCGACGCGGCGCTTGCGTCCCTGCTGCAAAATTTTTATCCCTTTGGCGCTGGCTTCGAGGCGCACGCGCCGCCGGTCATCCGTCGCGTGGCGCCGCACGAGACCCTCACGTTCGAGTCCCGCAACGATGCGGCTCATCGTGGGCGGACGGACCTGCTCGGCTTCAGCGAGTTCGCCCAGCGACCTGGGCCCTCCGAAGACCAGCACCGAGAGCGCGGAAAGCTGCGCGGGACCAACGCCGCTTTCGCGGTCACGCACGCGCAGCCGCCGGAGCAAGTGGATTGCCGCGGAGTGCAGGCGGTCGGCGGTTTCGAAGGCCTTCCCCTCTGGGAAACTTTTTGACTTGACATTGGCCATACACTTTAGTTAGCTATGCTAACTAATCTGCTCCCGGAGGTAAACACGCATGAGCGCCGCACCCGCAAGCCTGGGCATCCAGAACATCGGCCAAATCTCCATCATTGTTAAAGACCTGCAGCGCGCCACGGCATTCTACCGTGATGTACTGGGCCTTACGTTCCTATTCGCGATGCCCAATCTGGCCTTCTTTGATTGCGGCGGCGTGCGCCTGATGCTGGGCCCGGCGGAGACGCCGGAGTTCGATCATCCTAGCTCGATTCTCTACTTTCGCGTTGCGGATCTCGATGCGTCTTACCAACGTCTCGTGGAACTCGACGCGAAAATATTTG
This sequence comes from Candidatus Acidiferrum sp., assembly GCA_036522195.1. GTDB lineage: Bacteria > Acidobacteriota > Terriglobia > Acidiferrales > UBA7541 > Acidiferrum. The sequence goes on from DATDGF010000058.1 coordinate 76,007, forward strand.
CGCCGCCGCGCCTGATTGCCCCGATGGCCACGCATGACCTGTGGATGGCGGCGTTCTACGATTCCGAGGGCAACATTCACCAATTGATGAGCGAAGTCGCGCGCGCGAAATAGGCCGCGCTGACTTATCCACGGTTCGCGACCCCAAGCTACAAGCGCCGCGCGGATTACGGTATCCTTCTACCTCCATGCATGACCTCAACTATTTTCGGGATCACCTGGACGTCTTCGCGGATATGGCGAAGAAACGCAACATTTCGCTGGATCTGGATGCTTTCCGAGCGCTCGACAAGGAGCGCCGCGAGCTGATCACCGTCAACGAGCAGCGCAAGGCGCAGCGCAATAAGGCCAGCGAAGAAATTGCGCGCCTGAAAAAAGAAAAACAATCCGCCGACGCGTTGATCGGGGAAATGAAGCAGGTCTCCGAACAGATCAAGCAGTCGGATGAACGCGTCGCTGCGTTGGACGCCACGCAACGAGAGCTGTTGCTCAATATCCCCAACGTTCCGCACTCCTCCGTGCCCGTCGGAACGAGCGCTGCCGATAACGTGGAAGTCCGCCGCTGGGGCGCGCCGCCGAAATTCGATTTCACGCCGAAGCCTCATTGGGATGTCGGCGAGGGCGCGGGAATCCTGGATCTCCCCGCCGCGACGAAAATTACCGGAGCGCGATTCGCCGTTTACAAAGGCTGGGGTGCGCGCCTGGAACGTGCGCTCGCGAATTTTTTTCTGGATGTGCACACGCGCGAAAACGGCTACACGGAAATTCTTCCCCCATTCCTTGTGAACACGGCCTCCCTCATGGGCGCAGGCCAATTGCCGAAATTTGCCGCCGACCTATTCAAGGTGGAAAACAGCGATTTCTGGCTCACCCCCACTTCTGAAGTGGAACTGCACAATCTCTATCGCGACGAAACGATTTCCGAAGACAAGCTGCCGGTTCGCGTCACCGCGTGGACCGCCTGCTTTCGCTCCGAAGCCGGCGCCGCAGGAAAAGACACCCGCGGTATTCTCCGGCAACACCAATTCCAGAAAGTCGAGCTTTTCAAATTCACTCATCCGGAAAAAAGCAACGAAGAACACGAAGCCCTAGTAAGAAACGCGGAAACGATTCTGCAAAAGCTCGGCTTGCACTATCGCACAGTGCTGCTCTGCACCGGCGACATGGGTTTTGCATCGGCGAAAACCTACGACCTGGAAGTCTGGCTGCCTTCCAGCAACGAGTTTCGCGAAATCTCATCCTGTTCGAACTGTGAAGCGTTCCAGGCGCGCCGCGCGGGGATCCGCTACAAGCCCAAGGGCGCGGGCAAGAGTGATTTCGTCCACACCTTGAATGGCTCTGGCCTCGCTGTCGGCCGCACTTGGATCGCCGTCGTTGAAAATTATCAACAGGCAGACGGCTCCATCGTGATCCCGGAAGTCTTGCGTCCCTACATGGGAATTGACCGCATTCCGGCAGCAGAGTAAGTGTGCGCAGGCGCTTTAGGCAGGATTTTGTGCCTGGATGTCCATCTGCGGGGCAATTCCTGTTTTGCGGTCATAACTCTGTGTAAACGAACAACTTAAGTCTAGATTGTGCTTTATTTACACCTGCAGGCAGAGCACAATTCGCCTCGCAACCTCTTGAAAGTACGCCTTTTCGTTTGACTACCCCTTTTCGCCTTGCATACACTCGCCTCACTGCGGCTTGGCGAGGTTTTGTAAATATGGGCCGTAGAGCACACAATTACTTAGATGACCTTTATTGCTCGCATCATTCGCTTTCTGTTCTGGGTCCTCGTCGTCTCCTGGGGCGTGAGGCTCCTGCGCTGGATTGTTGGTCGGCTGCTCCGCAATTCTGCGGCGGCTGCGCAACAATCCCCAGATGCCGCCGCGGGGCTCGAGACTCCGGGTGCATCGCGACGGCTGGTGCGCGACCCCGTTTGCGGAATGCACGTGGATGAAACGCTTTCCATTCCCCTGCGAGAGGACGGCGAGCTCCTCCATTTCTGCTCCCTGGCGTGCCGCGATGCGCACCTGGGCAACGTGAAGAAATTCGCGGCCAATGGATAGCGAAAATTTCAGGCCATTCGAATCCTGAAATTGGGCCAAGTGGAATCAAGAATTCTTAGCTAAATCGAGCAGACGAAAGGACCGACGCCGATGGCCACGGTCGCAAAGCCCACAGCCCCAACGAGACAGATAGGCGCACCGCCGATGGTGCCGCGTATCGCTCCGCGCGAAGATCTGAATCCCTTCCGCATCGCGCAGATTCAGTTCGACATGGCGGCGGAATTCCTGAAGCTCGATCCGGGCCTGCGGCAGATTTTGCGCACTCCCAAGCGCGTGTTGGAAGTTTCCCTTCCGACGAAGATGGACAACGGGCAGGTCAAGGTGTTCACCGGCTACCGCGTGCAGCACAACGTCTCGCGTGGCCCCGGCAAGGGCGGCATCCGTTACCACCCCAACGTGACCCTCGATGAAGTAAAAGCGCTTGCGGCTTGGATGACGTGGAAGACCGCCACCGTCAATGTTCCGTTTGGCGGCGCTAAGGGTGGCGTGATTTGCGACCCCAAGCGCATGTCGAAGAGCGAACTCGAGCGTATGACACGCCGCTACGCCAGCGAGATTCTGCCAATCATCGGGCCGTCCATGGACATTCCCGCGCCGGATGTTTATACCGACGCGCAGACCATGGCGTGGATCATGGACACTTATGCCATGACCATCGGACATTCCGCCCACGGGGTGGTCACCGGCAAACCGATCTCCATTGGCGGCTCCGAGGGACGCAGTGAAGCGACCGCGCGCGGCCTTGTCTACGTCGTGGAAGAAGCTTGCAAGCTGAAAAAGATTTCGCTGCGCGGCGCGACGGTGGCCGTTCAGGGATTTGGCAATGCCGGCGCGACCGCCGCACGTTTATTCGCGGAGAAAAAGGCCAAGATCATTGGGCTCAGCGACACGCGCGGCGGCGTCACCAATTCGCGCGGCATCGATCCCATCAAAGCCATCCGTTATAAGGAGCGCTCTGGAACCGTCGTTGGCATGCCGGGCGCCTCGCGCATCACCAACGACGAGCTGCTGACGATGAAGTGCGACATCCTGGTGCCCGCGGCATTGGAAAACGTCATCACCTTGCACAACGCCGAAGCCGTCAAGGCGCGCATCGTCGCGGAAGCTTCTAACGGCCCGACGACGCCGCACGCCGATGAAGTCCTCGCGCGGCGGGGCATCACCGTCCTGCCGGACATTCTTGCCAACGCTGGCGGCGTGACCGTGAGCTACTTCGAATGGGTGCAGAACCAGGAAGGCCTCATGTGGGACGCCGCAGAAGTCAACGAGCGCCTGCAGAAAATCATAGTCCGTGCTTTCCACGAAATGGTGGACACCATGCGCAAGCATCACGTTCCGCCTCGCGCCGGCGCGATGATCCTAGCCGTCGGCCGCGTCGCCGAGGCCACCCTCGTTCGTGGATTGTTCCCTTAATCACCTAACCGTAGGAGGAAGCCGTTCCCATCGACTCTCGAAGCCGGCCGATTGGCGTGACGATTCTGAGTTTAATAGCGTCGTAGCTTCCCCGGTGTGTAGCGTCTTGCTGGGTCTCTCTTTCTATTCGATTTTCATAAGTAACACGCGCCTGTTGCTCCCGGAGGACCTGGCAGGGTGGGTTTGGCTCTGCTTCTGGCTGACGCTGATCACAGCCTGTTCTCTCACGCTGGCTTGGATTGCGTTTACTGCAGGTGTATATCTGCAACTACCCTCAATCCGACAGAGCCTTGATTCCCCATCACCAGACGTGCCTCAGTGAAGTTTTCTGTTGCGCACAGTAAATGATACGCGTACATTCGCAGTTGCCGGTCCGTCTCGCTGACGCGACCGGCTATTTTCGTCGTTGGAGCAAGAAAAGACGATGACCACCAATGGACACAGCCACCCGGCGCCTCCGATCCTGCTCACCATTGCGGGATTCGATCCTTCTTGCGGCGCGGGAACCGCGGCGGATCTGAAAACGTTTGCTGCGCACGGCTGTTACGGCGTCGCTGCAATCACCTCGCTCACCGTGCAGAACACCCAGGGCGTGGAAACCGTTCACAACACGCCAAGCGCGGAGCTTCGCGCCCAGCTCGAAGTGCTGGCCAAGGATTGCGAGATTGCAGCTGTAAAAATCGGCATGCTCGGAAATCGTGGCAATGCCGTGGTAGTGGCGGAATTCCTCGATGCCCACAAATTTTCCCACATCGTGCACGACCCGGTGATGAAGTCCTCAAGTGGCGCGGAACTCCTCGATGCCGGCGGAATCAAGTTTGTCGCCACCGAGCTGTTGAAGCGCGCCAGCGTCATCACGCCTAATGTGCCCGAGGCGGAAATCTTGACTGGCTTGACCATCAAGGATGTGGCCGACATGGAAGCCGCGGCGCGGAAGCTCGTTGAAATGGGCGCCCGCGCGGTCATCGTCAAGGGCGGCCACATGGAGCGCACCACCGATGTGCTTTTCGATGGGACTGAGATGGTCGCGCTGGCTGGTGAGAAGACCAACGAGGATCATCTTCACGGTACAGGCTGCACTTTTGCGTCCGCGCTCACCGCGCAGTTGGCGGCTGGCCGAGGATTGCTCGAAGCCGCCACGCTTTCCAAAGTCTATGTAACCAAAGCGATCGAAAAAGCCTACGCCGTAGGAAAAGGCCGCCTACCCCTCGACCATTTCTTCCGACAGAAGATCGAGCCGCCCGCCCGCGGTATCCACGAAGTCCCGCAGCACGGCATGCACCCTGCCGCCGAACCCACCGCCCACTGAAAATAATGCCGCCAACGCTTTCGAGGCGTTCTGCCGTTTGGACTTTTGTCCTTCTGGCGGCCGCCGTCGGAATCGCGGCGCTGCTCATCCCGCGAACTCCCCAGCCGCTCTCCTACCATCACTTTGCCGACACGCGAAGTTGGCTCGGCATCCCAAACTTCGGCGATGTTGCTTCCAACATTCTGTTTCTCGTTGCGGGAGTGTGGGGGTTGGCATTTCTGTGCGGCAAGTCCACCCAGGAGCGCTTCATGGATGCACGTGAGCGGTGGCCGTTTGTTTTCATTTTTCTCGGCCTGCTGCTTACGGCTTTTGGGTCCGCCTACTATCACCTGGCCCCAGACAACGCGCGCCTGGTGTGGGACCGGCTGCCGATGACTATTGTTTTCATGCCGCTCGTGGCATCCCTGGTTCAGGAGCGCATTGATGTAAGACTTGGCCTCTGGCTCCTACCGGTGCTGATAACAGTCGGTATAGGAAGCGTGCTTCAGTGGCGTTGGTCGGAACAGCAAGGCGCTGGCGATTTGCGCTTCTACGCCGCGGTCCAACTTTACGCATTGCTCGCGTTGCTTGCAGCGCTGCTTCTGCCGCCACGGTACACGCGGGGCACTGACCTTCTCCTCGTGGCCGGACTTTACGTGCTCGCGAAGATATGCGAAGCGGCGGACAAACAGATTTTCTCTCTGGGACATTTCGCTAGCGGGCACACGCTCAAGCACTTGGCGGCCGGCGCTGCTGGACTCTTGATTCTACGAATGCTTCAGAAGAGGCGACCTATCGAAGGTCACACAACTCGATGAACGATGCGGCTCGCGACGATGGTGGCCATCGCGCCGCCTTTGAAGCTGCGGCCGCCGAACGGCGAGTTGCGCGATTTGCTGGCGGATTTCTTCACGTTGTAAGTCCACGGTTGGTCCGTGGTGAAAATTGTCAAGTCGGCAGGCTGACCCGCGGCAATCTTGCGCTCCATGCCAAGAACGCGCGCAGGTCCGGTCGTAAACAGCTCCACCATTCTCATCAGCGAAATTCGTCCGCTATGAACCAATTGTTCCAGCGCCAGCGCCATCGCCGTTTCGAATCCCAGAATCCCGAACGGTGCCTTGTCGAACTCCACGTCCTTCAATGCCGGCTCATGAGGCGCGTGGTCCGTGGCGATCGCGTCAACCGTACCATCGGCAAGTCCGGCGATCAGAGCTTCGCGGTCTTCGCGTGCCGCGAGCGGCGGATTCATCTTGAATCTCGAATCGTAAGTCACGTTTTCATCGATCAGCGTGAAATGATGAGGTGTCACTTCGCAGCTCACACGCAGTCCGCGCGATTTCGCCCAGCGCACTTGTTCGAGTGAAGCTTTGGCCGAGAGATGCGCGATATGCAGCCGCGCACCCGCAAGCTCGGCAAGCTGTACGTCGCGAGCCACGCACACCGATTCCGCCGCCGCAGGCATCCCTCGCAAACCCAGCCTCGTGGAAGTAACGCCTTCGCGCATCACCGCTCCGGCGGCCAGCGAAACATCTTCCGCATGCTCGATCACCGGGAGATCGAGAGAGCGGCAGTAATCCATCACTTGCCGCGCCAATTTCGCCGTGGCGATCGGCTTTCCATCATCGGAGACGGCAACAATTCCCGCTTCCTTCATGGCCGCGATTTCCGCGATAGCTTCGCCCTTGCTTCCCACGGATGCGGCTCCAATGGGCCAAACGCGAACGCTGCCCGCAACTTTGGCGCGGTCCAACATGAAGCGCGTCACGGATGCATTGTCGTTCACAGGTTTGGTGTTGGGCATGCAGCAGACGGCCGTGAATCCACCGCGAGCCGCCGCGCGCGTGCCCGTCTCAATCGTTTCGGAAGACTCCTGACCCGGCTCGCGAAGATGCGCGTGAAGATCGATGAATCCGGGAGCCACGATCAGGCCGGCTGCGTCAAATATTTCCACATTCTGCGAAGCCGCAATCTTCCCTGCCGCCGCGACCTCTTTAATTTTTTCTCCATCGAGGAGAATGTCCAGCGCCGCATCGGTCTTCGACGCGGGATCGAGGACGCGGCCATTCTTAACGAGCAGCATGCGATGGGTCCTTTTGGTCCGTGGAGCGGCGATTCTTGGCCGGCAGCGCCTCCGCCAGGGGATGCGCGCCATCTTCGGGCGGTCCGGAGATGAGCAGAAAAAGAAGCGCCATTCGAACGGCAATGCCGTTGGTGACTTGCTCGAGCACGCAGGATTGTGGCCCGTCGGCGACCTCGGGCGTGATCTCATTTCCGCGATTCATCGGGCCGGGATGCAGGACAAGAGCGTTGGTTTTGGCGCGGCGAAGGCGCTCGGAGTTCAGTTGGTAGCCAAGCACGTAGTCTTCGGCGGATATGGACGGCTCGTACTGCCGTTCCGTTTGCACGCGGAGAACCAGCACTACGTCGGCGCCTTCGAGAGCTTCCTCGATTCGAAAGACGCGTCGAATCGCCACGCCGGGCGCCCCGATTTTCTCCAGCTCCGGTGGAACCCACATCGCCGGTCCGCACAGCGTGAACTTGCATCCGAACTTGCCAAGCAGATGAATGTTCGAACGCGCCACGCGGCTGTGCTGCAAATCGCCGAGAATCGTGACGTTCAGATTTTCGATCGTTCCGAGCCGATCGCGAATCGTCAGCGCATCCAGCAAACCCTGCGAAGGATGTTCATGCGTGCCGTCACCCGCATTGATTACCGGAATCTCGAGATGCTGCGCCACGAAGTCCGCCGCGCCGGACGACGCGTGCCGCATCACCAGGCAGTCCGGCTTCATCGCGTCCAATGTGTGAACGGTGTCGAGCAGCGACTCCCCTTTCTTGAGGCTGGAAGCCTCCGCCTGCAAGTTCATGGTGTCCGCGCCGAGTCGCGACGCAGCTGTGCCAAAACTGATCCGTGTCCGCGTGGAATTCTCGAAGAAAGCGAGCGCCACGGTCTTGCCGCGCAGCGTCGCGAGTTTTTTCAGCGGATGGCGCTGAATCTCCTGAAATGGTTTGCTCTGATCGAGAAGAAAAGTAAGTTCGTCCGCGGAGAGCGGTTCAAGGGCGAGGAGATCGCGAAAGCGCTGAGTCAATGTCCCTTCTCAAATCGAGAGCAATCGAATTCCATCAAGAATCTCAAAACTATTCCACGCGGTCCACAAGGACTACGCGCTCTTCCTTGTCAATTTCCCGCAGCCGAACTTCGATGATCTCCGAGTCGCTGGTCTGCACGCTCCGGCCGATGTACTGCGCTTCGATGGGCATTTCGCGATGGCCGCGGTCGATCAGGACGCAGAGGGACACGCGCTTCGGCCGGCCCAGGTCAAAGATCCCGTTCATCGCGGCACGAATGGTGCGGCCGGTGTACAGCACGTCATCCACGATCACAAGGTCCATGTCATCCACACCGAAAGGAATGTCCGAAGAGCGCAGCACCGCTTGCGGCGCGACTTTCGAAAGATCATCGCGGTACAAGGTGATATCCAGCGTGCCGACAGGAACTTCGACGCCGTCGATCCCGCGCATGGCCTGCGCAATGCGCTGGGCCAGCGGCACACCGCGCCGCACGATGCCGATCAGGGCCAGGTGCTTCGTTCCACCGGTTTTTTCAACGATTTCATGCGCCAGACGCTGCAAAGTGCGGTCGATTTCCGGTGCGGACATCAATTGGGTCTTTTCGATGATGCGCATGTTCGGGTAATCCTATCATTCCTGACGGCGCTGCGGTCAATCCAGTCCGCGAGCATCGAACTGCAATGCGGTCGTAGTAGACTCTTGGGCGGATTGCGGAGGCGACGTTGGCCATAGCTCCGAGCAGACTGTTTTTGAAACGCGCTCCTTTCCAGCGTGGGACGATTGCGGTACCACTTTTTCTTGCCCTCAGCCTCCTCCTTGTTCCGCGCGGCGCAGCCCAGGTGACACCTCGCGCGGAAGCTCCGAAGGTATCCAAAGCACCGGCAAGGCCCAAGCTGGTCGTGCTCTTGGTCGTGGACCAGATGCGCGGGGACTACGTCGATAAATTCCTCGGTCAGTGGACCGGCGGCCTCAAGCGCCTCGTCGAAGAAGGTGCGTGGTTCCGCAACGCTGCGTATCCCTACGCAGCCACGGAAACCTGCGTGGGCCACGCCACGATTTCGACCGGGGCATTTCCGGCGACGCATGGAATGGTTGCCAACGCTTGGTGGGACCGTAAAGAACAGAAAATGGTGACGTGCACCTCCGACCCGGATCCCAACGTAAAGAACATCGGCTATGCCGGGGCCACTCCGAAAGGCGCGGACACTGCTTGGCGCATGGCCGTGCCTTCCTTTGCCGAGGAATTGAAATTTCAGACCAGCGGGGCCACGCGCATCGTGACGTTTTCGTTGAAAGCGCGCGCCGCCATCACGATGGCGGGACACAAAGCCGATGCCGCCACCTGGTTCGACGGCGGCGCATGGGTCAGTTCGAGCGTCTATGGCACATTGCCTTTTATGGAAGAGCAGGCGAAGTCACATGCGGCGAAGGCGGATTTCGGAAAAACCTGGTCGCTTTCTCTCCCGGAAAGCTCCTATTGGTACGGTGAGAAGGCTCTCGGCGCCGTTCCTCCCGACGGTTGGGATCTCACATTTCCCCATCCGCTTCGCGGAAAATCGGGCGTCGGTGAACCGGACAGCGCTTTTTACGAGCAATGGGCTTCGAGCCCCTTCGCCGACACGGCACTGACCGAACTCGCGGAAAACGCCGTGGACGCGCTCAAGTTGGGCAATTCCAACGGAACCGATTTTCTCGCCATCGGCTATTCACCCGTGGACTATGTCGGCCACGAATTCGGCCCGCGCAGCCGCGAAATCCAGGACATTCTCGTGCGGCTGGACAAAGATCTCGGCAATCTTTTTGCGCATTTGGATGCGAAGGTGGGCCGCGGAAATTACCTTGTCGCCCTCAGCGCCGACCACGGTGTCGCGCCCATTCCTGAAGACATGCAAACCACCGGCGCCGATGCGGGCGTTCTCCACTTGCCAGAAGTGCAGGAGCGCATCGAAAAAGCTCTCGAATCTTTCAACTTTGCAAAGCCCGCAGTTGCCCGCATCACCGGCAGCGACATCTATTTTGTTCCTGGCGTTTACGAAAAGTTCCTGCACGACCATGCGGCAATGCAAGCCGTCCTGGATGCGGCACTATCGCAATCCGGCGTTTCAGCCGTCTATCGCGCGGAAGAGTTGAAAGATCGCCCTGCCACGCAAAGCCCCTCTCTCCGCGCCCTCGCTCTAAGCTATTTCCCCGGCCGCAGCGGCGATCTCTTCATCCTTCCGAAACCCTACTGGCTGATGGATGGCACGCCATCTGGAAAGCAGCGTTCCTACGGCACCGGCCACGGCGTCCCCTACAACTACGACCAGCACGTCCCCGTCCTGCTGATGGGCTTCGGCATCCAGCCTGGCCAATACTTCCAGCCCATCACCCCCGCCGACATCGCCCCAACCTTCGCCGCCCTCTGCGGAATCACCCTCGCCTCCCGCGACGGCCACGTCCTCGCAGAAGTGCTGATGAAACACCCTGCGACTAATGCCGCAATGCCTGGACCCACGACAGCTCCTGATGCGAAACGATGAAGTAATCGAGCGCTTGAAAGTGCTGCGCACGCGTCGAGGTTTCAATGGAGATTTTGCCTCGGCCAGAAACGGCTTCGTGTTATTCTTTGAGCGAAGTGAGTTCCGCTGGCGCCGTTGATCTAAGCGTAAAAATTGGCGCGTTGCGCCTTCGGAATCCTATTCTCGCGGCCAGTGGAACGTTCGGCTACGGCCTCGAATTCGCCCATCTCGTGGACCTGAACCGCCTCGGCGGCTTCGTTACCAAGGGCCTTTCCCGCGAACCCATCGAAGGCGCTCCCGCCCCCCGCCTCTACCCCACCGCCTCCGGGATGCTCAACGCCGTCGGCCTCCAGAATGTCGGAGTCCGGGCTTTCGTAGCCGAAAAACTCCCGGTACTGCGAAAATTTGATACAGCGGTCATCGCCAACGTCTTTGGCTATACCCACGAGGACTACGTCGAGGTAATCCGGGCCCTGGAGGACGCCGAGGGGCTGGCTGGGTACGAGCTGAACATCTCTTGTCCAAACGTCAAGAGGGGAGGCGTGCAGTTCGGAAGTGATCCCACTTGCGTCGCTGAGGTCGTAAGCGCTGCCCGGCAAGCCGCCTCCAAGCGTCCCCTCTGGGTCAAGCTATCCCCCCTCGTTACAGACATTGGACTTATCGCCCAGGTTGCCGAGGAGGCCGGTGCCGATGCCTTGACAGTGGCAAACACTTATCCCGCCATGGTAATAGATTCCCGCAGCTGGAAGTCCCACCTGGGGAATCAAACTGGGGGACTATCCGGCCCGGCGATTAAACCCATTACCCTGAAGCTGGTCTGGGAGACGAGGAAGGCTGTAAAAATCCCAATCCTAGGGCTCGGAGGCGTCGAGACGGTAGAAGACGTGCTTGAATACCTGGCTGTAGGGGCCACTGCAGTACAGGTCGGCACGGCCAGCTTTGCTGACCCGAGGGCCAGTCAGCGCTTGGTGGAGGATCTCTCGCAGGCTCTTTTTAAGCGCAAGATGTTTACTATGAATGAGATACGCGACAGATTTCTTTCAGAAAATGGTTGACATAATGATGTTTTCTTGCTACACTTTTTTGGATATAAGTAGCGCAAAGAACACACTATGAGACATCGACTACTCATGAGCTGGGCTGCACTGCGGTGGGTTCTCCTTATGTTCCTCGTCGCTCCGGCGATGGAGGCACCCTTGGTAGCGCATCTCAATCAACCTGTGAAGCCGATCAAGACTTGGGTGGGCAATGCCAGCTGGTATGGCCCCGGGTTCAATGGGCGTAAAACCGCCAATGGCGAGCAGTTCAACTGCGAGTCCCTGACGGCGGCGCACCCCAATCTGCCCTTTGGCTCCGTCGTCCGCGTGGTGAACCCGCGTAATGGCAAGTTCGAACTTGTACGCATCAATGACCGGGGTCCTTATCAAGAAGGGCGCGAAATTGATGTATCCTATCGTGTCGCCCGGAAAATCGGTTTGATCCATTCCGGTGTGAGCCAGGTCCGGCTCGAATTGATTCAGTTACCCGAGAAACACTGACCCTGAAGAGTCGGGGTCCACTATGACCCTGACTTTTGACGCCCATCCCCGCAGCAGCCTGATCGTCGCGCTCGATTTCGATTCCCTTTCCTCCGCCCTGAAATTCGCGAAGCAAGTCGCCGATCTTGTCGGGATGTTCAAGATCGGCAACCAGCTCTTTACCGCAGCGGGGCCGGCAGCCGTCAAGGAAGTCGCCGCGCTTGGCACCGGCATATTCCTCGACCTCAAATTCCACGACATACCAAACACCGTCGCAGGAGCGGTGCTCTCCGCGGCGGCGATGACCGGCGTACAGCTCGTCAACGTCCACGCTCTCGGCGGCAAAGCCATGCTCGAAGCGGCAGTGCAGGCTATTAGCGCCGGCGTGCCCATGGGCGCTGACCGGCCTCGCTTGCTTGCAGTGACCATCCTCACCAGCATGGACCAGAAAACGATGAAAGAGGTCGGCATCAGCGGCGCGTCAAAATTGCGGGTAACCAAGCTGGCGCAGCTCGCAAAGAGTGCGGGTGTGGATGGCGTCGTCGCCAGCGTGCAGGAAGCCAAGGCCATTCGAAAGGTATGCGGCCGCGATTTCCTGATCGTGACTCCCGGCGTGCGGCCGAAAGAAAAAACCGCGTCCGCCGAGCAGGACGATCAGGCCCGCACGGCGACGCCGACGGAAGCGATTCGCGCCGGCGCAGATTTTCTTGTCGTAGGACGCCCGATCCTTGCAGCGCCCGATCCGCGCGCCGCGGCGCAGTCCATCGTGGAAGAGATTGGCGCCGCAAAGTAGCCTTGACGGTTTGACCACCGATTCTTTCCTCCAGTAGCATACAAAGCGGCACATGTCTTCGCGCATTTCCATCTATGTCTAAGGCAACAAAAAGCGTAATTGTTGGCACCGCCGGGCACATCGATCACGGCAAATCCACGCTAGTGGAAGCACTGACCGGCACGCATCCGGACCGCCTCGCCGAAGAAAAACGCCGCGGAATCACTATCGATCTGGGCTTTGCTTTCCTGGAAGAAGAAAGCGTGCGATTCGGTTTCGTCGATGTGCCCGGGCACGAGCGCTTTGTCAGCAACATGCTGGCAGGCGCCGCGGGGATCGACGTGGTGCTCCTGGTGATTGCCGCCGATGAATCCATCAAGCCGCAAACGAGCGAGCACTTCGATATTTGCCGCCTTCTCGGAGTGCAGCGCGGCGTCGTAGCGTTGACGAAGAGCGACATGGTCGGCGCCGACGCTCTCGAACTGGTACGGTTGGAAGCAGAAGATTTCCTGCGCGGCTCGTTTCTGGAACGCGCGCCAATCGTGCCTGTCAGCGCGAAAACGGGAGCAGGCCTAACTGAATTGAAGCAGGCGCTTCGAAACGCCGCCGCCGAGGTGCAGGGAAAAGATTCAGCGCGATATTTCCGGTTGCCGATCGATCGCGCCTTTGCCATGAAAGGCTTTGGTTCCGTGGTGACCGGCACGCTGATTTCCGGAAGCGTCGGCACGAGCGATGAAGTAGAACTTTTTCCGAGGGGCGAAAAACTGCGAGTGCGCGGGGTACATTCCGGCGGAAAAACCGTCGAACGCGCAACCCCCGGCCAGCGAACCGCGGTGAATCTTGCAGGAATCGATCACACCGCTCTGAAGCGCGGCATGGTGCTGGCAACTCCCGGAAAGTTCCGCAAGACGCGCCGGATCGACGTTCGGCTCGAACTGCTGCCATCCGCCAGAAAAATAAAACAAGGGACGCGCGTGCATTTTCACGCAGGAACAGTGGAAACGATTGCCGAGGTTTTTCTTCACGGCGAAAAAGAATTGGCGCCGGGTGGAAGCGCCTTCGCAAACCTGAAGCTGCAGGACGAAGTGCTGGTGCTGCCGGGCGACCGCTTTATCGTCCGCCAATTTTCCCCGGTGGTGACCATCGGCGGAGGCGTCGTTCTGGATCCCCTGGCGCGGCGCCCGATGTTGAAAGACGCGGGACGCGCGGCTTTCCTTGCCACGCTGGAACGAGGCAGCCGCGAAGAGATTCTCTCTTCCATGACGGAGCGGGCGTTGCTGGGTTTGGCCCACGACGAGATCGTGGCGCGAACAGCGTGGACGGAAAAAGAAATCCAAGAGGCTGCGACAAACCTTACCAGCACTGGACGGGTGAAAATCGTTTCCACGGAACCATCGCTACTGGTTGCCGGAAAATTATTCGAAGAAGTTCGCAAGAAGATTCTGGAAAAAATCGACAAATTCCAAAAAGAAAATCCTCTTTCGCCGGGCATGGCACGCGAAGACTTGCGCGCGAGCCTCGGCAGGCGCGTTCGAAACGAGACGTTCCGCGCTGCGCTCGAAGAATTGGCCACCCAGAAAAAGCTCGACGCGCAGGGCGAACTCGTAAAAAGAGCCGGCTCCGAAATCACCCTGCAACCCGAAGAAGCGAAAGCGAAAGAACAGATCGAAGCGGCATTTGCCTCCGCCGGCCTGGCCGTGCCTTCCGTCAAAGAGGTATTGGACAAGTTGACTGTGGAACCCAAGCGCGCAGAAAAGCTACTGCAAATCCTGCTCAGGGAAAAAACCATCGTCCGGGTAACACAGGAGCTGATTTTCCACCGCAGGGCGCTGGCGCAACTGAAGAACCAGCTTTCGGCCTACAAGAAAACGAAAGGCGACCGCATTTCAGTCCCTGTTTTCAAGGAGTTGGCCGGCATCACCCGGAAATACGCCATCCCCTTGCTCGAATACCTGGACCGCGAGCGTGTAACGCGCCGAGCGGGGGAAGAGCGTGTTATCCTGTAGGTGCGAGTAGTGACAAAGACTTGCTGCGCTGGTTAACCTGCGCTAGGGTTTAATTGGCGTGCCGTCCGCCGCGGCGGGCGCTTGGAGGCGTTTTATGGGCGAATTTAGTGTCTTTCATTGGCTGATAGTTTTAGCCGTGGTGCTGATTTTCTTTGGTGGCAAGCGAATCCCGGAAGTCATGAAGGGGTTTGGCGAAGGCATCCGCAGCTTCAAGGACGGAATGGCGGGCACTACGCAAACACCGCCTCCGCCAGCACAGACGCCTGCTCCACCGCCTGCAGACAAGACCGCGGAAGAAAAGAAGTAGCTCAACAGTTCACGAATTTAATCCGCGATTTCGCTTGGGCCCCGACCCGATCGGGGCCCTTCTTATTTTTAAGCAGTGATTTGTGGGGAGCGAAGCCGAGCTTTTACTTCACTCCATAGTTCTTCTTTGTGCCCAAAGAGTAGCGGAAAAACCTTATCCATTGCGCCAAAACTGTACCTTCGTTCAGTAGCGCAGCCGCAACTTCCTCCTCAGACTCGGGTAATACAAGGTGCCCGGGAATCGTTTTTTTCGAAGAATCAAAGTCTAGGAGAGAAATATGAAATTCACTTGGTTGAAGTGGAGTGCCTTGCCCGCTGTGGTGCTGCTAGCCGGCAGCGTGGCCATGGCGCAGGATCAAACGTCTTCGCAATCCCAGAGCGGAAGCTCAGCTCCGGCAGCGGCCCCAGCGGCGACACCAGCTCCGGCGGCGAAGCCGACCGTTGCGCAACGCAAGGAAAATCAGCAGGACCGCATCGCCCAAGGCGTGAAGAGCGGCCAGCTGACCGCCGGTGAAACTTCCAAACTGGAAACCAAGGAAGCAGCCATCAACGGCGAAACCAAAGCGGACCGCGCGGCCAACGGCGGCAAGCTGACCAGCGCAGAAAAGACGCAAATCAACGGGCAGCAGAATCAGTTGTCCAAGCAAATCTACGCCGACAAACACAACGCCAACACCGCCAACCCCGGCAACAGCAAAGTGGGCCAGCGGCAGGAAAACCAGCAGGACCGCATCGCTCAGGGCATCAAGAGCGGGCAACTGACTGCCGGAGAAACCGCCAAACTGGAAAACCAGCAAAAGGGCATCAACCAGCAGGTGAAAGCGGACCGCGCAGCGAACGGCGGCAAACTGACCAGCGGCGAAAAGCAGCAAGTCAACAAAGAGCAGAACGCCGCGTCAAAGAACATCTACAACAAGAAGCACAACGCCAAGACGCAGCCGCAAGCCAAGCCGAAGCAGTAAGTTTCCCGCCACCCATGGAGCAAAAGAGGCGTCCTGGTGCGAATCGGGGCGCCTCTTTTTTGTCAACTTGGGCGACGATTGCGGCAAGAATAATTCCGAAGCTAGCGCGGAGAGATCGAGACTAGTTGCCTCGATGTTGGGCCACGATGAGGGTGATGTCGTCGTGTTGCTCGTGCGGGCTGAAGCGCTGAACCTCCTCGACAATACAAGCAAGGGCCGACTCACATGACCCTCCGCGATGCCGTTGCAAGGCTTCGATCAATCGCTGTTCTCCGAACTGTTCATCTTCTGAGTCGTAGGATTCGGTTATGCCGTCGGTATACAGGGCCAGCGTGTCGCCTTTGCAGAGCTGGTGTTCCCCAATCTCGCAATCCCAATCTTTGAAGATTCCCAGCACCGTGGCCGTAGCCTCAAGCCGCTCAACGCTATTGTCGCTGTGGAGCAGCAGAGCGGGAAGATGGCCGCAATTCGCATAGCGCAGACGGCAGGCCGTGTCGTCATACTCGGCGAAGAACAGGGTTGCAAAGGCGCCGTCAGGGGTATTGTCGCAAAAGAGCTGGTTCACCGCTCGCAAGAGCCGCTGCGGATGATCCAAAGCGACGGCGCACTGGCTGCGCAGATTGGCTTGCAGATTGGCCATCAAGAGCGCTGCGGCGATTCCTTTTCCGGAAATGTCGCCGATCACAAACCCGAGCCGCCCTTCGCCGAGATTCAGGAAGTCGTAATAATCACCGCCGACTTTGCGCGCCTGGATGCAAAGACCAGCGTACTCCAGGCTTTTCAGGGGCGGCTGAGATTGCGGAAAAAGCCTGGCCTGGACCTGTTTGGCGATTTCAAGTTCCTGCGCCGCGCGGCGTTCGAATTCCAGTTTCTCGGCGAGGTTACGGCGTTGCGCTTCCACCGCCTGGGTCACCTCGTCGAAGCTCACCAGAGAAAAAGAATTACCGTCGAGATCCTTGAAGCGCGTAAAGACGCCGCCCCAAATCGGAGAATGGTCTGCGCCGGTCACCGATGTATCCGCTGCGGTTGCCGCACGCACGTGCACCTCATACCGGAGACGTTTCAGCCGTGGCGTGAATTGAAAGCGAACTCCGCGCTTGATCCATTCGCGGTACTTCGCAAGAACATTCTCCGTGACAAACGTAACGTGCGTGGGCTGCCCAATCAGTTTGCACTGTTCCGAGCCGGACTCCGGCGCGACGAGCGTGAGATTCGCGGTGCCGTCCGGCGGGGCCACGGTCACCCAGCGAAGGTTCGGTTGCACGCGGGCGTCAAAAATCAGTTGGAAGCCGAGTTTTTCGAGGTAAAACTTCAGGCTCTGTTCGAGATCCCGAACATAAATCGTCACTGACTGGAGCCGCAGGTAGGGGTCCTGGCGATCCAGGCGAACCGCCGGGTCGTCTATCCGTTCGTGAGGCGCGTCGCTCATGCACGGGATTATAAGTCGGAATGGGATTCCACTGTGTGCAACTGCAAAGACGGCAGGTGGTCAACCGGCGATTACTCGGGGTTAGTCTTCGGACCAGCCCAATTCGTTTAGCGAATGCTGGAGCCGGGCGAGGGGCAATCCCACGACGTTGAAGTAGCAGCCTTCGATCCGTGGAATGAAGCGCCCCGCGCGCCCCTGGATCGCGTAGGCGCCTGCTTTGTCGTAAGGCTCGTCGGTAGCGAGATACCGATTGAGCTCTTCTTCTGAAAGTTTGTCGAAGTGCACCAGCGTCGTCTCGACAAACGTGCGCTGCTCCGCATCCGGCAATCGGATGAGCGCGACGCCGGTGACCACCGAGTGCGTGCGCCCGGACAACATTTCAAGCATGCGGCGGGCGTCGTCGGAGGAACGCGGCTTGCCCAGAATGCGTCCTTCGAGCGTGACCACCGTGTCTGCCGCGATAACAATTGCCGGGCCGACGGCCCGCGCAGCGGCGAGCTCTGCCTTGGCACTGGCCAGTCGCCGGACATGATCCTGTGGCGACTCGCCGGGAAAGGGCGTCTCATCCACGGCCGAAGAAAGTACGGTGAACGGAATGGCAGCTTCGCGCAGAATCTCGGCGCGGCGCGGCGAAGCGGAGGCCAGGATCAATTTCATGACGGTTCCCGGAGGGGAAGAATACTACAACGCAAGCGCGGCCACAGCCTGTGCTTTGGTCCAGCCACCCGCCCGGGCGATCACCAAGCAGATTAGAAGGAAAATGGACACAAAGAGGTTTTGCGCTCAAATGACAACGGATTCCTGGTATTCGCCG
Organism: Candidatus Acidiferrum sp.; assembly: GCA_036522195.1. Taxonomy (GTDB): domain Bacteria; phylum Acidobacteriota; class Terriglobia; order Acidiferrales; family UBA7541; genus Acidiferrum. The sequence continues at coordinate 94,134 of DATDGF010000058.1, forward strand.
AAGACGCGGCGCAGGGCGTCGGAAATTTCGCCGACGGTGGCGTAGGCTTCGACGGCGGCGAGGATGGCTGGGAGGAGATTTTCCGCAGTTGAAGCGCGCCGCGCGAGTTCAGCGAGAGCGGCTTGGACGCGCGCGGCATCGCGCCGGGTACGCAGTGCGTTCAAACGGGCGATCTGGGAGCGCTCAATTTCGGCGTCGATGCGCAGGGTTGGAATGCTGCGCTCCTCCTTCGCAACGAAATCATTTACGCCGACGACAATCTGCTCTTTCGATTCGACGGCGCGCTGAAACTCGAAGGCCGCTTTCTGGATTTCGCCTTGAACGAATCCTGCTTCGATGGCCCGCAGCATTCCGCCCATAGCATCGACCTTTGCAATATATTCAAGCGCCCCTTTTTCAATTTCGTTGGTGAGGTGCTCGATGGCGTAAGAACCAGCGACGGGATCAACCGTATTTATCACGCCGGTCTCATGGGCGAGGATCTGCTGCGTGCGTAGGGCGATCAACGCGGCGTCTTCCGTGGGGAGCGCGAGCGCTTCATCGAGCGAGTTGGTGTGCAACGACTGACAGCCGCCCAGAACCGCGGCAAGCGCCTGAATGGCCACGCGCACGATATTGTTCTCCGGCTGCTGCGCGGTGAGCGAGGAACCCGCGGTCTGCGCATGAAAGCGCAACAAAAGCGAGCGCGCATCCTTGGCTCGGAAACGCTCGCGCATGATTTTCGCCCACAGGCGCCGCGCCGCGCGGTACTTGGCGATCTCTTCCAGAAGGTCGCTGTGCGCGTTAAAGAAAAAGGAAAGCTGCGGTGCGAACTCATCCACGCTCAATCCGGCGTCGAGTGCGGCCGAAACGTAGGCAATGCCATCGGCCAGCGTGAAGGCCACTTCCTGAATCGCCGTGGAGCCTGCTTCGCGAATGTGGTACCCGGAGATCGAAATCGTATTCCACTTGGGAAGATGGTCGCGGCACCATGCAAAAATATCCGTGACGATGCGCATCGCCGGGCGGACGGGATAGATGTACGTCCCGCGCGCGATGTATTCCTTCAAAACATCGTTCTGCACCGTGCCGGAAAGTTTTCGCAGGTTCGCGCCTTGTCTCTTCGCGACGGCTACATAGAGGCACAGCAGAATCGCGGCGGTTGCGTTGATGGTCATTGAGGTAGAAACTTTTTCGAGCGGGATACCCTCGAAGAGCGTTTCCATGTCTTCGAGCGAATCGATCGCCACGCCGACTTTGCCGACTTCACCCAGCGCCAGCGGATGATCGGAGTCCATGCCAATCTGCGTGGGAAGATCAAACGCAACCGAAAGGCCAGCCTGGCCCTTGCTCAGCAGATAGCGATATCGCTGGTTCGATTCCACCGCGCTCCCGAAGCCCGCGTACTGCCGCATAGTCCACAAACGCCCGCGGTACATCGTGGGATAAATGCCGCGCGTGTAAGGAAATTCGGCTGGATAGCCGAGTGCCTCGTCTGGATTCCAACCGGCTAGATATTCTTCTGTGTAAAGTCGCTCGATGGGAATACCGGAAAGAGTGGTGAACTTTTCCTTGCGCTCGGCGGGAGTAGCGGATTTAGTTTTGCTGTCGCGCATGGGAGTAGAAAAATCGAAACTGGAAAATCGACATAGCCGCGAATAGCAGTCCTTTCCCTTCATAGAAAAGCCGGGCTGAGGCCCGGCTTTTAAATCTTCCGCGATTTGCGGAACGACGTGACCGCAAAAAATACGAACAACAGCGCAATGGCGACAGCAAGACCCACGAGCCAGCCCGCGGCGTCCCGGGTCCACGCGCGGAGTGCGGCGTTCAACCAGCCCAACGCCAGCACCCCAAAAACCGCGCCGGTAATCTCGTGAAAAAGCTGCTTCAGCGCGCGCCAGAAGCGCCGGAAACCACCTTGCTGCTGCGGCGCGGCCGTGGCGCTTGCAACCGTGGACATACCAGCATATTAACGCAAATTGCCGCGGACCACTGAAACGGGGTAGCAGAGATCCCACCCTTTGGCCTATAAAACCTGACCGAAGGTACTGTGGACGGATTGGAGACAACGAAGCGACACTCTCTTGTATCCAATGGTACGTGGGCCTAGAATGGCCCAAGATGTATTGGGAGATTCGCCCTTGCAACTCGACGATCACCTGAAGAACCTGCTCCGCGAACTGGGACACGCGATCAATGACACGGTGTCCGATTCTGATCGCATCACCGGTGCGATTGCCGGAGTGCGCGCCCATGGGTACGACATCGTGCTCAAACTGGACGCGACCATCGGCCTCGCGAAGCGCGATGCGGCCGCTGCCGAAGCCGCCAAGCTCACGACGCAGGATCGCCGCTTCCTGGAATCCTTGAGAATTCAGGTGGATCAGGAGCCATTTTCGGAAGATAATGAGAAAAAGGCGGCTCCCCGGCTGGCAATGACTCCTCAGGATGTGCGTTTTCTAAAGTCCTTGCGCATCGCAACGGACGAACTGGAATGAAGAGTTTTGTAAAAATCGCCGGGCTCGGACTGCCGTTACTGCTGGCAGCGGCCGGAGCTTTTTCTTCGCCTGCCGAGGCACAAGTTCCTCCGAGCGTGGTTCCAGTCGTCGTGGATACCGTCGTGCCGATTGTCGTGAACGCGATCAAGCCCAAGCCCAAACCGACCGGGCTGGCCAAATTCGAAGGCTTCGTTCAGAACGCCAACATCGTCCAGATCACCGTGCGTGCGAAGGGCAACGACATGTCGATCCAAACCTTCTCCCTTTCGGAAAATGCCTCCGCCAGGATGCAGCAGATTGTCGACAGGGGCGGCTATCAGTACGGCGACAGAGTCACCATCCTGTACGACCCGTCAACCCAGAAGGCTGTCAAGATCAAAGGGAAACCCTCCAAGCCCGTTTGATTCGCTATGCTGTAGTATGCTTCGCCTGCCCGCCGTCTCCGGACGCTTTTATCCTTCCGATCCAATCGAACTGACCGCGCTAGTCCGCAAATACACGGCAACTGTTCCGCCTCCTGAAGCGGTGCGCGTCAGAGCGTGCCTTTTGCCGCATGCTGGATATGTCTATTCAGGGCACGTGACCGGCGCGGTGCTCGCGCGAATTTCCATCCCGAAGAAAATCTTGATTTTAGGCGTGCGCCACCATCCGCGTGGTGAATCCGCGGCCATCCTTTCGAACGGAGCCTGGCGCACGCCGCTCGGCGATGCGCCAATTGATGAACCGCTCGCCGAAGCTTTGCGCGAAGCATGTCCGCTCCTGCGCGAGGATAACGTGGCGCACAGCGCGGAGCATTCGCTGGAAGTCCAGTTGCCCTTCCTGCAAATCCTGGCGCCAGGTTTCACGTTCGTGCCTGTCGCTCTGGGAACGGTCCGGTTTGAAACCTTGGTCAGCGTAGGCGGATCCATTGGGCAGGTTCTCGAATCTCTTGGCGATGAGGTTCTGCTGCTGACCACTTCCGACTTGAATCACTATGAAGATGACGCGACCACACGAGTGAAGGACCACAAAGCCATCGGCCAATTGTTGGCGCAGAATCCCCGCGGACTTCACGACACTTGCCGCGACGAAAACATTTCGATGTGCGGCCTGGGGCCCGCGGTAGCCATGCTCACGGCACTGAACGCATGGAAAGTGCAGAGATCAGAGCTAGTGAAATACGCCACTTCGGCTGACGTCTCCGGCGATCGCAGCGCGGTCGTCGGCTATGCGGGAATGACCTTCTCGTAACAGCCCGGTTTGTAGTTGCACGCTAGTCTAGTGAGGGCGCCCGCCGCCGGCACTGTGTGAACTGGCAGAACTACCGGAACTGGCTGAACTTCCCCCACCCCCACTGCTACTCCCGCTGGAGGCATGCGCTGAAGAACCTCCGGATGAATTTCCGCCTGAAGAGTACGATCCTGAAGTTCTTCCACCTCCGGAGTTTGCGGAGCCGTCGCAACGCCGCTTCGCGCAATCTCTCCCTCATACTTGCTCGAATGCCCGTCCGCAAAACTCGAAATCCCTCCGCGAGCTAGTGATTCCTCCCAGCGTCACTCCCTTGGATTTCGCGCCGCCTGCGGAATGCTCCGCCAGCAGGAATTGTTTTGACTCGTAGTCATGCGTAATCCGCGGAATCCCGGGACTGGCCGCCGCCGGTGATTTCGCACTGATTTTTTCTTGCATCAAGTGCGCCTCTATCTTCGGCGCAGACGCTGCCGCCAGATGGGGCGCGGATCCGCCTTGAAATTCCTTTGGAGCCTTCTCCAGAAGTTTTACCTTTTGCGAAGGATCCGAGTTAACTCGCTGAAATGGCTCACCGGGCGTGGCGGGCGGAACAAAGATTCCGTGCTTGAGATTGAGGGGTGGTTTGCCCTTCACGTCGTTCGGATGCGCAGGCACAAAGCCGAGCTTTCCGCCGGCCTTCACCAATACACGGGGGGATGCACCTTCTTGCATGCCTGCAGTTTGCACTGAGGATGTGGTTTGGTGGAAACCACCTTCGCGTAGTGCCCATGATGGTAAATCCATTCTCCCTGGTGAATTCTTCGCAAGATACGCCTGCCCGCCATCTGTAAATTCGATTTCGGCGCGGCCTTCGCCCGTCGCGATCCTAATGATTTGCGTTTCGTTACTCGCCAATCGGCATAGGGGGAGCGGTCGCCCGCTCGCCCCTGCCACACCACCGTAGATGCGGGTCCGCGTACGGCGGTTCAGTGGGTTACGCGAGGTCATCGAGGAGTCGAGGAAGACCGAGAGCGTCAAAGTAAGCGATGG
>DATDGF010000059.1:0-1751 GCA_036522195.1 Candidatus Acidiferrum sp.
GTGGCTCGTGACGCACGAGCTTGCAAGTTTCGACGAATTGGTCACATGGCCTGGCCGCGGTACGCATATCGCCTTGGGGCGCGTGATCCACGAAATCAAAAGCGGATGGGCACCCCCAAGTCTGCATGTCGACTTATTCCGGGCTCAGGGCTGTGAGCCCGCAATCTACACGATGGCTGACATCGACCGATTTGCAGCCTTGTCCGAATTCAAGGCGTGGCTCGTGGCGCACGAGCTTGCAATCCCTAAAGAGCTCTAATACCATTTCCGGAGCGGGTTGAATCGATGAGTTTACGGTAAGGTGGTGCCGAATCTTGAAGGCTGCACTGTGGTTCACTGTGACTATCTGATTCGGGGGGAACGGATGGTCAAATGCAGCAAAGGCGAGGTTCGAAAGCTGAAAAAGGCGCTGCATTGGAAGAATGTACCCGAGAAGCAGCGCCAACGCATCCAAATGGTATTGCTGCGCGAGCAGGGCTTGGCGCAGCCGGCCATTGCTGCGGCGATGGGGGTTTCGCTGAGCACGGTCAACCGCGCGCATATGGCCTATGACCAGCGCGGCATCAAAGCCCTCACGCCGAAGCCGTGCGGCGGACGCCAGCGCGAGAACATGGCCATAGCGGAGGAGAAGAAGTTATTGGCGCGCTTTGCCAAAGCGGCGGGCGCCGGCGAACTGTTGAACATTCACGACCTCAAGCTGGCCTATGAGCAGGCGATCGGCCACCAGACCAGCAAGAGCACGGTTTACGAGCTTCTCGGCCGGCATGGCTGGCGCAAGCTGATGCCGCGACCGTTCCATCCGCAACGCGACATCGCGGCTCAAAACGCCTTTAAAAAAAAGGTTTCCCAATGCCGTGAGGAACGCCCGGCGGGTTGCCGCCCGGCGTGGTTGCCGCCTGCGCATCATGTTCGCCGACGAAGCGCGCTTCGGCCGGATGAACCGCCCGCGGCCGTGCTGGGCACCCACCGGCATCCGGCCACAGGTTGCCTCCCAGCTCATTCGTGAATACGTATATTTGTATGGCGCAGTCAGCCCGAAGGACGGTACTTGCGTCTTTCTGGTCATGCCGGCGCCCGATACCGAATGCTTCCAGATTTTTCTGGATACCGTGGCGAAGAAATATTCTAGGGAGCTGATCCTGCTTGTTGTGGATGGAGCCGGCAATCACGTTAGCGACGAACTCGAGATCCCCGCCAATATCATTCTGCAGCGCCTCCCACCTTACGCGCCGGAGTTGAACCCGCAGGAAAATCTCTGGGACGAAATTCGGGAGAAAATCTTCAAGAACTACGCCCTCAAATCCATGAACGAAGTCAACGCTAAACTTGATGAGGCCGCACTTTACATCCAACGCAACCCGAAGATGGTGAAATCCATCACCTCCTTCCCCTACATCGCCAAGTCATTCTGATCTGGAAACGGTATTAGCCGGCCGCATCAACGGCAAATACGGCGAGGTATCATGGACACCGATCCGCTACGTCAACCGCGTCTACAGCCGCTCGGCCCTCGCTGGACTCTACCGCACGGCACGGGTCGGCTTGGTGACGCCGCTTCGGGACGGAATGAACCTCGTCGCCAAGGAATACGTCGCCGCACAGGATCCAAACGATCCAGGGGTGCTCATCGTCTCTCGCTTCGCCGGCGCCGCGGTCGAAGGCAAGAGGGCGCTGCTCGTTAATCCCCATGATGCTGAATCGGTGGCCGGCGCCATCGCGCAAGCACTGACCATGCCACTTGACGAACGTCG
>DATDGF010000060.1:0-5001 GCA_036522195.1 Candidatus Acidiferrum sp.
TTCAGCGCGCTCCGCGACTCGCAAGTGGGTTCCGGGCAGAAGGAGTCAGCAGGTGAAGAAGCTCTATATCGGTAATCTTCCGTTTTCCGCGACGGAAGATCAGCTCAACGAGTGGTTTTCGCAGATCGGTGTCACCCCTTCCGGCGTCAATCTGATTCGCGATCGTTTCACGGGGCAGTCGCGCGGCTTCGCCTTCGTCGAAGTTACCAATGACGAAGACGCGGATCGCGCCGTCAACTCCCTAAACGGCCAGAATTTTGGCGGGCGAAACCTCGTTGTGAATGAAGCGCGTCCCCAGGCCGAGCGCGGCGGCGGCGGTGGAGGCGGACGTGGCGGCGGTGGATACGGTGGCGGGCGTGGCGGCCACGGCGGTGGCGGCGGTGGACGCGGCGGCGGTGGGCGTGGCGGGGATCGCGGTGGCGATCGCGGCAACCGCTGGTAAGCAAGGACTCGGAACCTGAGAACATAGCGCCGCGAGTCGATCGGGGCGCGTCACTCCCCCCAAGAAGTTCGAAGCGGTAGTTCTGTGCCAAGGGCCGGGGGATCGCGGCCTCTCACCTTTGTTTGCGCTGGCCGTCTAAATCCTGCTGAAGAACGGAAACCCCACGTTGCCTGATGGCGTGAGAGTAGTACTACGGACTGGCTACCAGGAATGAATCTGTGTAATATCCCGGCGCTTTGACACTCGTTGCGCGTGGTAAATGGAATGGCCTGCGCAGCGGCGGCCGGTCTTGAAGGCGCTCCCCGCCCCTTCTCTGCTCTCCGGTTCGCGAAACAAATTGCCCCGTAACGTGTTTGATACAACAGGCAAGGAAAATGGTTTGGCAGAACGGTTGTGGAGTATATGAATAGCGCGGGGAGTTGATGCTGCGTTCCGCGAACACGATGCGCGATGGGTCCGGGAAGAACCTTTTTGTCGGGGCACGCATCCAAGCGATTGAGTGAGACGTATTAGTGAATAGAATGACGACCTGGCACAAACGCGATTGGCAGCAATTTTACGAACTGGCGCGCCGTCCTTGGCAGCGCCATCGCCCGCCGCGGCCAGTGTATCCGACGGGTTTGAATCGCGTGCTGCCTGCGCAGGGATTCAGCTTGTCCGAATTGGACGACGCCGGAGTGGATCTCGATCTGGCTGAGCGCCTCGGACTACCGGTGGATGCCGGACGCATTGGCGCATACGGTCCCAATGTTACGGTTTTGCGCGATTTCATCCGTTCTTCCCGCCAGCCGATATAAGCCATCGAGACTTCGACGCTGTTGTGTTCCATGCCACCGTCTCGGCGAAGCGATTGTTTTCGCTTGAATTCTGACCCGCAGTAGAATGTTCTCCGCACTTTCACCCGCTCATGCGAGGCTGATGTGAAGCGATTCCTGCTGGCCACGATCGTGGCCTTTTTTCTCGCGGAGAATTCCACTCCCGAGTATTCGATCCAGGCGATACGTTACGCCATCTCACCCGGATTTCCTGTCGCAGGCTTGGTGATGGGAGCGCCCAAGGATGAGAAGGTGGATATCGCCATGGTGATCTGGCTGATTCGTGGCGGAAGCCGGACGATCCTGTTCGACAGCGGATTTCACCGAGAAAAATGGTTCAAGTATTTTCCAATGAACGACTACGTGCGCCCGGATGAAGCGGTGAAACTGGCGGGGGTGAAACCCGAAGAGGTGACGGACATCGTCATCAGCCATGCGCATTGGGATCACATGGGGGGAATCGATCTTTTTCCGAAAGCGACTGTCTGGATTCAGAAAGACGAATATCGCTATTACACGGGAGAAGCATGGCAGCCGGGAGGGAATCACGGCGGGATTGACCCCGAAGATGTGAAGGAGTTGTTGCAGCTGAATACCGAGGGGCGCTTGCGGCTGATCGCTGGCGACAACGTTGAGATTCTGCCCGGGATTCACGTGTATACAGGTGCCCGGCATACCTATGCGTCGGCGTACTTGCGTGTCGAAGGGAATCCTGCGTTTGTGCTGGCTTCGGACAACTGCTATCTCTACCGCAATCTGTCCACACACGCGGCGAGCGCGACGTTTGGCGAGGCCGACCATGCGGCCAACATTGCTGCACAAGCGCGCATGATTGAGCTTGCCGGCTCGGTCGACCGCGTTGTGCCCGGGCATGACCCGTTACAGTTCCAGAAATTTCCGACCGAAGGACGCGTCGCCACGATTAAGTAAGCAGCTCCTCCTGTTGAATATTCCACATGGAAATCGGCTATCTCAACCATGCAGGCAGTCGGTTTGTAGGTTGGGGAGGATGCGGGTAAAATAAGGGTTTCGCGTACGCCATGGCCTCACCTTTCAATATCATCTCGAATGCACTGACGATGCCAATACAGGCGCCGGGTGCGCACCCGCGGCCGGACTGGCTTCGTGTCAAGTTTTTTGGAGGCGAACGCTACCAGGACCTCAGGCGTATCATGCGCTCGCTCGATCTGCACACGGTGTGCGAGAGCGCGCGCTGCCCCAACATGGGGGAGTGCTGGGAGCATGGCACGGCGACGTTCATGATCCTGGGCGATATCTGCACGCGCGCTTGCGGGTTCTGCGCAGTGCCTTCGGGCAAGCCAGTAGGCCCTCCTGACGAAGAGGAGCCGTTTCGCGTTGCGGAAGCGGTGGCCAAGATGGGCTTGCGGTATGCGGTGGTGACCTCGGTCAATCGTGACGATCAGCCTGATGGCGGCGCACACATTTTTGCCCGGACCATCGAAGAGATTCGCCGGCGCGTCCCGGGTTGCAAGGTCGAGGTGTTGATTCCTGATTTTCGCGGGGATTGGGGCGCGTTGGACGTCGTGCTTGCTGTGTGCCCGGACATTCTGAATCACAACACCGAGACGGTGCCGCGACTGTATCGGCAGGTGCGCAAGGGAGCGGTTTACGAGCGGTCGCTCGAGTTACTGCGGCGTTCGAAAGAAGCGCATCCGGAAGTGCCGACAAAAACTGGGCTGATGCTCGGCCTCGGAGAAGAAAAAGACGAAGTCCTGGTTACCATGCAGGACCTCGCGGCGCAGGGCACGGACATTCTTACCCTTGGTCAGTACCTGCAACCGACGCGCCAACATCTGCCGATCATCCGCTACGTTCATCCCGACGAATTCGCCGAATACAAAGTCCGCGGGGAAGCTATGGGCTTCAAACATGTTGAGGCCGGCCCCCTGGTGCGCTCCTCCTATCACGCGTTTGACCAGTCGGAATCCGCTACCAAGTAGCACGAGGTTCTGTTGGCGCGTCAATACTCAGCAGGTTGAGCGCGAAAACTACTTCGGCGCGGCAGTGGACCAATCGGTGAACGGGACGGCGCGGCCTCCGCGAACGACCGTAGGGATGACGTGATCAAAACCCTTGTGGTCTTTCGGGGAATAGTCCAATTTGAGCTGGGGGCCGAGCCCTACATCGAGGTCATGGATGGATTCGATGCCTCGAATCAGCCCTTCGCGCGTCAAATCCTTCCCTGCGCGTTTCAACCCTTCAACTAGCACCATGGCATCGACGAAGCCCTCCAGGCTCACAAAATTTGGTTGTGCGGAAGGAAAGTATTTTGTCATTGTGCGGCGATAGAGCGCGACCGTCTTGAAATCCGTCAGGTAATAAGGCGGCACAACCTGGGTAATGACTATGCCCTCCGCATCGGCGCCTGCTTCGAGGATTAATTCGTCAGTGCCAACAAAGGACACGGTCAGGAATAGTGGCTTCCAGCCTTTCGCGTGGGATTGCTTGAGGATCGGAGCGACGGTATTCGAAGGCCCTACCACCACCACCGCGTCGGGATTTGCCGCGCGCACCGTGTCAATCGCTCCGCCGACCTGCGCGGTCTGCCGCTGGTAAGAGGCTACGGCAACCGGCTCGGCACCGCGAGCTTTCAGCGCCGCCTTTACTCCTTCGAGGACTGCCGTTCCAAACGCGTCCTCCGGATAAATTACCCCAATTTTCTTGAAGCCCAGCGTTCCCCACATCCCTTCGATCTGTTCGCGCGTCTCATCGAAGTAGGATGCGCGCACGTTGATCACCCAGTGGCGTAGGGGCGTGTATAGCGTTTGTGCGCCGGTGAAGAGCCCGACGAGCGGAATTTTGCTGTTCTCCGCCATCGGCAGGTACTTCACCGCCGTGGGTGTTCCAACAAAAAAACCGAACGCAAAAACCTTCTGTTCCATCAGGCGGTCGAAACAGATCTGCGTTTTCGCCGGGTCATAGCTGTCGTCGTAGGCCACCAGTTTCAACTTGCGGCCGTCCACGCCGCCGGCATCGTTGATCATGTCGAAATAGGCCTTTGCGCCGTTAATTGTTTCCGTCCCGAGGAAATGCGACAGGCCTTCGAGGGCGGAACAAGACCCAATCAGGATTTCCTTATCCGTGATGCCCGGTGCGCTCTGCGCCAGCATTGCAGAAGAGTTGCCAATCAGGCCGAGACAAACCGCAATCAGCCCCGGCATGTACTTCAGTGCTTCTCTTTTCATGTTGCACTCCGCGCTACGACGGGGCCCGAGAGGATGGATCTCACTATGTCCTGTTTAGTCCTGCGTTTGTCGGATGTCAACGCACTTCATGGGCATTGCGGCGAAGCGATTAAGAATGAGATGAACAGGAAGGTACGATTTGAGTACCGGCGAATCCGAACGGCTAAGGCTTCGTGAGGGTTGAAATTCCGCGGTGGATTCGAAGCAAACACACTCCTGCGCCGGTTTGGCACAGGAGGATTGGATCTGTATAACAGAGACTTACGAGTGGGCGGCTGCAGCAGCTGCGGCTTTTTTGGCGGCTTTGGCTACCGTCGAGGCTTTGCGGCGGCGCTTGGTCTTTGGGGGCGTGGCCGGGGCTTCTCCGATTAGTTCGGCGGTCATAATGCTGGTGACGAAAAGCTTGGCGCCGTGATCGTCAAAATCCACTGCGGTGCGTTCCTGGTCGGAAGCGGTCACAATTCCCAGGCCGTACACTTCATGCTTGATGGTTTGACCTTCCTGCATTACTTGCACAACGTCCTCCTTGGCCACTCTC
>DATDGF010000061.1:0-84729 GCA_036522195.1 Candidatus Acidiferrum sp.
CGACTTTCGCGCGGTTCGTGCGGATTCCCCGCAGCAGTTGTTCCGTCAACTGCCGCGCGCGCTGTGGATCGATCACCCCGATGATCGGGAGAATCAGCAAGCGCTCGCGAACCTGCAACACCGGCGTCGAGAGTTCGCGAATCGCTTCTTGCTGCTGACGGATGACGCGTTCGCGCTCCTGCACGAATCCAACCGCCACGGTGTTCGCGATGCGGTTCGCGGCGGGCTCATACGCGTCCAGAATCCGGTTCAATTTTTTGAAATCCGTCTGGTACTTTGCGAACAGGGACCGTGCCAGGACGTCACGCAGCAGCAGAACGATTCCAACGACTTCGTGCGTCTCAACTCCTCGCGGGATAATGCGTTCGGAAAGGTTGCGCGCATACGCTTGCAGCGCTTCGAAGGCCTCGGTTTCCAGGGCCTCCACGTAACTGTCGTACACTGAAGTTGCTTCCGCGAAGATCTCTTCCTTGGTCATCGCCGTAAGGAGGCGCGTCTCAGTGATGCGCACCACCCATTCCTCGCGCAACTGCGTGCGGTTCTGACGGAGGTGCGCTACGAGTTCGCGAAGAAGCTCGGAAGGCGCCTCACTCCGCACCAAGTCCAAACCCGGATTGTTCCGTGCCCCCGAATCCTTTGAACTGCTATCTCGTTTGGACATGAATTCTTTCTCCTTGCTCTGAACGGCATGCACCCTTATCGGCGAATGGTCTGGGTCCCCTGCAGACTCGAAACAAATACCACGACTTACCGGCTATCTCAAGCAGGCTAACCCCTGCGAATGACATCAGGTGAATACCTGAGTTATGCGCTAAGTATTGTCAGAGTTGCAGAACCGGTCTCTCCTCTAATCCTTCATGAGTGCCTGGTCACGCGGAAGTACTAGTGGAATCACCTGTACCAACTCTACGGTCCTCACCCGCTTGTCGGCTATCCAGATCAATGGAACGATGTGGTTTCCAGTAAGGCAACTCATCGCACTTGCTGGCAGGAGGGGTAATGCCAATACACGAATTGCAAGCCGCCAACCAAGTGCAGCCTGCTCGCTTCAGGACTGGTCCGCCGAAGCAGACATCCAACCGCAGAGTTCTTGCCATGCGTCGAAGAAACGGCCCTGCAGAAGAGGGCCTTGAGGAGATTCTGTCTTCCGCATTGCGCACCGCGGACAATGAGCTTGGTCAGATCTTGCATGAAGTGGACGAGATTTCTAAATCACTGAAGTTGGTCACCCCGGACACGCAGACTCTCAGGGCCGCAGCCCACCCTGCGGTCTGGTGTGCCGTTAAGCAGGCCCTTTTGGACAGAGAGCTGCGCCATTTGGCTCTCACCGATGAATTAACCTGCCTCTATAACCGACGCGGATTTTTTGCCGCCGCCGCGCAGCAGCTCAAGCTGGCGAGCCGGAAGGAACAGAGCCTCTTGCTGTTGTACTGTGATGTCGACAATCTGAAAAAAATCAATGACTCCTATGGGCATCAGGAGGGAGATCTGGCGCTGATTCGCACTGCCGACGCTCTGGAACAGGCATTTCGAGATTCCGACATTCTGGCTCGCCTCGGCGGAGATGAATTTGTCGTATTGGCGTCGGAAGCGTCCAGCCAGACCCAGGAAGTCCTCCTCCGCCGATTGGAAAAGAATCTCAAGAAGTCGAATGCAAATGAATCTCGTTACGAGTTATCGGTCAGTGTTGGTGTAGCGCGGTTTGATCCGAAGCGTGTCATCTCGCTCGGTGAACTTATGGCGCAAGCGGACGAGGCCATGTATGAACAAAAACGAAACCATCAGAAGTCTTGCAGTGGCAACAACTGAACGGCAAAGCCCGACCCGGGCTCCCGTAAAAGCTAACTCCGAAAAAGGTTCTGGTTCAATGCCTCTAGACGGAAGAATTGAGAAGCGCGTCCCGATGGCGGTGCCAGTAGACCTTGTGATTGCGGAAGAGATGCTCGTTGCCGAAAGAGTGGTAACGGTCAACGTAAGTCCCCACGGCGCTCGCGTGGTGACGAAGCGGCGCTGGCGGGCTGAAGAGCAGCCGTGGCTAGCTTCATTGACAAGCTATTTTCGGCTGCAAGGGAGCGTGGTCTACTGTCAGCCTCTGACGAATGGGGATTTCTGTGTGGGATTAAAATTTCGGGCGAGCTTCATAGACTGGGGAGATAGGCTGTGGGGGTAGCGCCTCATCGGTGAGATTTCCTCGGGCTGGAGGATTACTGTAAGTTTCACACGCAGTATTTCAATTCGAGCCATTACGCGATAACTTCCGAGCAGGGGACAGCGCTGCGCTGTCAGTGGTGAGAGAAAACAAACGATTTACGCGTTTGTTTTCTAGAGAGTAGTCGGCATCCGAAAACAATTCGGAAACGGGGTTCTGGGAAGTCTTTGCGGTCACGGCAAGTGCGCCCCCCAAATTTGTCTCACAGTAAGGGTGCAGTCACGAGCTAGGTAAATTGCGTCTAAGAAATTTTCTCCGCAACAAGCACTCCGTCATCGCAGAGCACACGAATGCGGTCGCCAATACTCAAAGCCTTGGTGACCTCCTTGAGTTCTACGCGCTCCCGGGCTAAATCTGTAAGTAACGGGTGGCTGACATCCATTGCTCGCTCGGTTGGGACTGGCCCGCGCCTACGCCATGCAAAGCGACACCGTAAAAGCCAAAGCGGCCTATCAGGATTTTCTGACGCTATGGAAAGACGCCGACCCTGACATTCCCATCCTCATCGCGGCGAAAGCGGAATACGCGAAGCTGAAGTAGTCACTTGGTGAAATTCTGCGGGCTCAAACTCTGTCAACTCCTGATTTGTCGTGCGCATTACCTGACAAGTCCCGTACCAGGACTTCAAGTTCCGGTAAGCGCGTTTATCAGCCAGTGACCGGACCCACCCACTAGCTAGCAAGCCTTATTGATTGGTGATAGTAGCGGTCGTTCCGTCGAATTTCGTGATGCTGATCGTGAACGGCTCGTTGTTGGACTTGGCCCGGTCCCGCAGCATGCTGAGCGCAATCTGCTCGCCCAGCAGGATCGACCAGTAGGTTGAACTGCGGAAGTGGATGCCGGCGTGAATCCCGTGACCAAATGAGATGTTGTACGCCAGCTTGTTCAGCTCTCCGTTGATGTCCAGATTGTCTCGGTCCGCGCCCGTGTAGGAATTGAGCGAGAGGCCATCCGTGCCTGGCATGACCACGTCCCGTCCGGCGTGGGTGAGCAGCGGCCGGATCTTCTGGCTGCCATCAAAGAAGAATTTGAGCACAGTGATGCACGCACCTCCGACCGTTCCGTGGCCCGTCGGATAGCATGGGTGGGTCGGCGAACCCTCCGGAAATGCCTGTGGCAGCAAGAAACTGCCGTAGGTCTGCTGGATGATGGGAAGCACCGCTGAGTTCAGAACGTCTTTGTGCAGCGCCCCCGCCGCCTGGGGAGCTGGCGTAGACTTGGTAAGATTCGCTTGCACAAGGGCCCCATATTCCTCCGGCCGCATTCGCAGGTCCTTGATCCACTTGTGAAACCAGGCGCCTTTGAGCGCTCGCGTTGCCGTTTCAGCGATTGTCCCTGCGCCGTCTGGCCCGCCAAGGGTGCAGAAGGCTTTTTCGGTCCTCGATCCGATATAGGGGTTGCCCGGGTTCGGCGGCGTGCCTATCCCCGCCAGCACGAGGAAGGCGATAAAGTACCCTTGATAGAGCACGTCCACGTGAGTATACGCGGCGAGGTCTCGACCGTTTCGGATGAACCTAAACGTCGGATCAAAAGCCAACTGGCCAACCGAGGCTCCGCCGTTTTGGATCTGTTGGTACTCGCTGACGGAAGTCATGAAGTGGCTCCCGCCGCCCCCCAAGGGAAGGAACGTCTGGTACTGCTGGCTGAGGGGCTGCGCGCCGAAGAACGTCTGCTGAACCATGAACTGCGAGATGTACGGCCCCTGGACGTTGCCGTCGCCCGGGACGAACTGTCCGCGGAACAGATTTCCCGGTGTGACCGGGAACGGGTACTCAAAATTTTGACTGCTGTTGAGGAAGGACAGCCGATTCATGTCGGCAACAGCCTGAGCGACCAGCGAATTTGTCGGATATTCGGTAAACGGAACGTCGCCTAGCAAAGCACCCCAGTAGTGCTCGACCTCCTCGGCCGCCGTAATGTTGCTGGTGACGCTCGGCGCTGGTGGGACGACAGTGGCATGCGAGTCGAGGCCCTCCAAGTCCAATGCAAGGGCAGCCTGTGGTCCATTGTGCTTCGAGTTGGGTCCCCCGCCAGGCGTGCCAACAATGATGTTTTCGAAGTCTTCGAACTCGCCGCTCTTGAGGGCATGTTTTAGGCTAAGCCAGGATGCAGCATTCGGAACGCCGAGGGCGTCGTGCAACGAAGCTTTGCTGTAACTGCCGCTGAAGTCTGTGAATCTCGTCGCGTCGCCATTGTCTGGTTGCTGCCCGACGTCGATCTTCTCGGCATTGGCCGTCATTGCGCGGTATTTGAGGCTTTTATCCTCGCGGCCCTCAGAACTATAGGGTACGACCGACGCGTCGGCGACCGACTCTTTTCCGCCGAGCAGGGGTTCCAAGCCGATCGCGCCGGCCGTTACGGCAGCGACGGCAACACCGCTTACGTTTCCGAGGAACTTCCGACGGCTGCCTGAAGGCGGGGTGCCCGAACGATCGGGCAAATTCTTTGGATTGGCCACTTTAGTTCGTGGGGGGGCATTTTTATCGACATTACGGAGGTGTTTTTCGCCCATGGCACGCTCCTTGTTTCCGGTCGATTCAATCCAGGCAATGGTTGATATCAACCTAGACATTTACACCCCAGCCGTGGGCGGGGGACTCAACATAGTCGGGGCCATTCTTAGATCAAGCCGGGTTGCTGTGAGCGAGAGCTTACGGTAGCGAGGAGATTAGGTCAACTGGACCGAGGGACAGTTTTGGAAGAGTTCCATAGTTTGGCTGATTCCGCGAAATGACTGACAGAGGCAGCAATCTTCAAATACCATCGGTAGCTTATCTTTGCGTGGCGGAAAAGGATATTGGCGAGCCTGCTGGCAGTAAAACCGCTTACTCTCCGCGCGTTCGAATGCCTACTCGCCGTACGGGACCCAGATATTTTTCACCTGGACGCCATGATCGAGGTACCAGCGTCCCTCGGCCTGCTCTGTACGGAACCAGTCGATCGTGCGGCCTTCGTTGGTGAACACCTGCTTCAGGTTTCCCACGGACAGGGATTTCGCGGCCGCAGCGCCGGCTTCATCCGTGAAGCACCAAATGGCGTCGACATCGTCGTGTTCGGCAAGCGTCTTCAGCAATTCTGGCGCGCGGCCGGTAACGATATTTACGACGCCATCCGGCAGATCGCTCGTTTCGAAAATTTGATAAAGATCACTGGTGATGAGGGGATATTTTTCGGATGGAACGGCGATAACCGTGTTGCCCATGGAGATGGCGGGCATGACGAGCGACAGGAATCCGAGCAACGGTGCGTCCGCCGGACAGATAATCCCGACGGCGCCGATCGGTTCTTTCATTGCCAGCGCGACATTGCGGAATGGCGGATTGTGGACCGCGCCGTCGAACTTGTCGGCCCACGCGGCATAGGAAAAGATGCGTTCGATGCCGTGGCTGACTTCGGCTTCCGCCTGCTTCTTACCGACCACGTCGGACAATCGGTGGGCTATCTCTTCGCGTCGCTGTGAAAGATTTTCGGCAATGTAGTAGAGAACTTGCGCGCGATTGTGGGCGGTTGCTTTGCCCCACCCGTCGGCCTTGCGCGCCGCTTCCACAGCGTTGCGAATGTCTTTACGATTGCCCAGCGGCGCCTCTCCAAGCAAGCGGCCGTCCGCGCCGCGTACTTCGATGCTATAACCGGAGTCGGGCCGCGCCTGCTTGCCGCCAATGTAGAGTTTTACCGTGCGATCGATCGGGGGATCGGAGAAGGCAGCAGGCTGCTCCGGCGGCTGGTCAATCGCCAACGGCGTTGCCCGCTGCGGAGGAGCTTCTTTGAACCAAACAGGTTCGAGATACTCAAGAAGCCCTTCGCGTCCGCCCTCGCGCCCAAAACCGCTCTCGCGATAGCCGCCGAATCCACAGGCGGCATCGAAGAGATTCGTGCAGTTCACCCAGACGACACCGGCTTTGAGCTGCGCCGCCACGTGAAGTGAAACATTGATGCTCTCGCTCCAGACGCACGCGGCCAATCCATAAACCGTATTGTTGGCAAGTTCGACGGCCTCGCGCGGCGTTCGAAACGTCATGGCGGCCAGCACTGGACCAAATATTTCCTGCTGCGCTGCAACGGATGATGGATGCACGTTACTCAGCAGAGTCGGCAGGAAATAGTGGCCGCGCGAGGGCGTGGGAATGGATGGCTGCCAGCACGTCGCGCCTTCGGCGACGCCTTGATCGACCAGTCGCTGGATGCGCTCCATCTGCACGCGATCAACAATCGCGCCGATGTCAATGGCTTTATCGAGTGGCGGCCCGATGCGCAGAGTGTTCATGCGATTCTGGATTTTCCCGATCAGCGTTTCCGCGATGCTCTCCTGCATCAGCAGGCGCGAACCGGCGCAACAAACCTGCCCCTGGTTGAACCAGATACCGTCGACGAGGCCTTCCACTGCGCTGTCCAGGTCCGCGTCTTCAAAAATGATGAAGGGGGATTTGCCGCCCAGTTCGAGCGAGAGTTTTTTATGGCTCGGCGCGGTCGCCGTTCGAATGGCGCGGCCCACTTCGGTCGAGCCGGTAAAGGCAATCTTGTCCACGTCTGGATGCTTCACAAGCGCTTCGCCGGTTGAGCCGTCGCCCGTGATGATGTTTACGACTCCAGCGGGGAGATCAACCTCCTGGCAGATGTGCGCGAACGCGAGTGCCGTAAGCGGAGTGAACTCCGCAGGCTTGAGGACGACGGTATTGCCCGTGGCTATCGCGGGCGCAATCTTCCACGCCAGCATCAGAAGAGGGAAATTCCAAGGGATGATCTGACCGACGACTCCACAAGCGGTGTAGCCGGGAAATTCCTGTTGGAGAAGCTGTGCCCAGCCGGCGTGATGATAGAAATGCCGCGCTACGAGAGGAATATCAATGTCGCGGCTTTCGCGAATCGGCTTGCCGTTGTCCAGCGTCTCGAGAACGGCCAACCAGCGGGAATGTTTCTGCACCTGGCGCGCAAGGGCGTAGAGGTAGCGCGCGCGAGCATGGGGAGTGAGCGCTTGCCATGCAGGCAAGGCAGCACGCGCAGCGCGCACCGCGCAGTCCACATCTGCTGCGGATCCTTGTGCGACGGACGCAAGTTTTTCACCGGTGGAAGGATCGGTAGTATCGAGGTATTCGCCTGCTACGGGCGGCTGCCAGGCACCGTTGATGAAGTGCCCAAACCTCCGGCCACTTCGATCGAGCCACGCCAGAGCTTCGCGCGGATCTTCCGGAGCGGGGCCGTAATCCATGGTCATGAATTTTTCGACGATGCTCATTCTCTTCTTCCTGCTTCCTTCATCGCTGGCCGAGCGCTGTTTGCCTACGCCATCGGGTGCCGATACTCCGCGGAATATCTTCCGGTAGCATGGTGTTCCAATTGCCGCTCGATATCCGCCAACATTCCGCTGACGCCAAATCGGAAAAGCTCCGCATTCAACCAGGAATTGCCCAGCTCTTCCTTCATCAAAAAGAGCCATTCGAGCGCCTGCTTCGCTGTTCGAATGCCGCCTGCGGGCTTGAATCCCACAGCCATGCCCGTTTCTTGCGCGTATTCGCGAATGGCGCGCGTCATTACCAGGCTGACGGGAAGCGTCGCGTTGACGGTTTCCTTCCCCGTGGAAGTTTTGATGAAGTCCGCGCCGGCCATCATGGCCACAAGACTCGCGCGTCCGACGTTTCGCAGGGTCATCAGGTCACCGGTGCCGAGAATCACTTTCAGATGCGCAGGCCCACAAGCGTTCTTGAACATTGCGATTTCATCGTAAAGCGCTTGCCACTTTCCGCCGAACACGTGCGCGCGGGTAATGACGACATCGATCTCGTCCGCACCCGCCTCGACGGAGCGCCGAATTTCAGCAACGCGCTCCGCGAGCGGAGAAAGCCCGGCAGGAAATCCCGTGGAGACAGCAGCAACGTGAATCCCGCTTCCTTCGACTGCGCGGCGCGCGGTTTCGACAAACGTGTGATACCCGCATACCGCCGCGACCTTGATATTCAGGCTTTCTATTCCGAGCCTCTGCACGATTTCCTGCTGCAGCGGCTGGCGCGCCTTGGCGCACAATCGGCGAACGCGCTCGTCGGTGTCGTCCCCGGAGAGTGTGGTGAGATCCATGCACGTAATGGCGCGCAGCAGCCACGCCGCCTGCCATTCGTTTTTCACCGTTCGCCGAGTGCCGATGGTTTGCGCGCGCCTTTCGACGGCGCTGGTGTTCACGCGCACTTCTTTCACCCAGTCCAGGTTGAGTGGAATGCCGGAGTTTGGCTGAAGATCGCGTCCCGCATAATGTGCGATGGCTGTATCCGAAGGAGAAATCGGGGAGCGTGGCGCCTGGTGCCCCTGGCTGGATACGTTCGGTGTTTGCGTGTTGTCGCGCGGAGTCATGGCAAGCGTTACCGCCTCAAGCAAAACAGCGAGTGGCACCCAATCTTACCACTTAGCCAAAGAGGGATTACAAATGTCAGCCGCGAGACAGCCACTCTTTCTCAAATTCCGCCCGGCTACAAAAGGATTTTTGCGTCCCTACCTTTGTCGTGGAAAGAGCGGCATAGAGATTCGCCCGCCGAAGCGCTTCCTTTTCTGGCAGACCCTCCCCAAGGAAGACCGCAAAACTGCCGATGAAGGCATCGCCCGCGCCGGTAGTGTCCACAGCCTGGACCTTAAACGCTGGAATCAGCTCGATCCCCTCCGCTCCCGCGACAAGCGAGCCGCGCTCGCCAAGCGTAATAACCACGCGCCGCATCCCCTGCCGCAGTAAAAACTCCGCGCATCGTTTCGCATCGTCGATGGATTTCACCGGCATTCCTGTCGTGACTTCCGCTTCGGTTTCGTTCGGAATGAAATAATCCGCCGCGCCAATTTCCTTGAAATCGACGGGTTGGGCGGGAGCGGGGTTCACGATGCAACGTATTCCATTGGCCTTGGCAAAGCCCACCGTGTGATAGACAGTGCGCAAAGGAATTTCGAACTGCATCACAATGGTGTCCGCCCTGCGGAGAAGCGGCGCAGCCGCGTCCACGTCATCGGGAGAAAGCAAATCGTTCGCGCCCTTTACCACGATGATGCGATTCTGTCCGTTAGGTTCCACAAAAATGGGAGCGACGCCGCTGGAAACGCCTTCGGCAATCGCTACGTACGCGGCGTCAATCCCTTGCGATTCGAAATTCTTGATGGTGGCGGGGCCGAAGAGATCGCTTCCCACTTTGGCCACCATTCCCACGTTCGCGCCACAAAGCCGCGCGGCGACTGCCTGATTCGCGCCTTTGCCGCCAAAGCCAAGATCAAATTGCTTGCCGAAGATCGTCTCACCGGGCCGTGGAAAAACGTCATTAAACGTTGTGAGGTCGACATTGGCGCTGCCTACGACGGCGATTAGAGACTGCCTGGCCATGACAACTCTCCCGTCCAAACCGCGCGCGGATTATATAGGAACTCGCTCCCGAATCAGCAACAACTCTCTCAAGCCATTCGAATGGAAATCTTCACGCTAGCCATCTGCAGAAACTCACTAGAATCCCGTTTATCCTTGACAGCCTGGGCCGCCGTGACTATAAGCAGCCAGAGCAACAAAGGTCAAAAACAGTGCTGCGTTCAGCGAATACCGGACGCAAGCAACAATTCGCAGCTCGGTACGCGAAGGAGCAGCAATTCTATGTTCGTTCCTCATGCTTTCAACATTGCCCTGCTCATGATGATCACCAGCGCCATCTGCTGGGGCTCCTGGGCCAACACCTACAAAGGCGTAAAGAATTACCGGTTCGAACTTTTTTACTGGGACTACGCACTCGGCATCTTCCTCATCTCGCTGCTGCTGGCCTTTACCATAGGAAGCACTTCAAAGGATGCAACGAGTTTCCTGAACAATGTCCGCGACGCGGACAGTTCGAATTTTGTCTACACTTTGGCCGGCGGCGCAGTTTTTAATCTCGCAAACTTGTTGCTCGTCGCGGGGATCGACATGGCCGGCCTGGCCATCGCGTTTCCGGTATCTATCGGTATCGCGCTGGTGGTCGGCGTCGTTTCAAGTTATTTGCTACAACCAAAGGGCAGCCCGGGATTGCTCGCGGCGGGGGTTGCGTTCGCGGTTATTGCGGTGATCCTGGATGGCAAAGCCTATGGAAGTCTGAAGAGGGCCGCCGGGACGGCTTCTCAAAAAAGCATCGTCGTCTGCATCGTCTCCGGGATTCTCATGGGCCTTTGGGCGCCCTTCGTCACTCACGCGATGACGCAAGGACATACGCTGGGACCCTATAGCGTTAGTGTCTTCTTCACGCTTGGCGCCTTGATTTCCTGCCTGATCTGGAATGTCTACTTCATGAGGCATCCGCTGGTGGGAGAGCCCGTGAACTTCGGCGAATTCTTTCGCGGTCCGACCGTAGGCCACATGCTCGGCCTCCTGGGCGGCGCCATCTGGGGCATTGGGACGGTCTTCAATCTGGTGGCCGCGAATTTCACCGGCGTGGCAATTTCTTATGCCATCGGCCAATCCGCGCCGATGGTCGCGGCGTTGTGGGGCATTCTTGCATGGAAGGAATTTAAGGGAGCGAATCGCAAGGCGAGAATGTTTCTCGCGCTCATGTTCTTGTGCTATTTCTTTGCGATTCTTCTGGTAGCGAAGGCCACCGGGAATTAATTGCAAAAAGCGCTTTCTTCTCAGGGTTGGCCTGCGATCTGTCGCGATAGCTGAATCTACGCCGCGAAAACATTGCGGAGCATGAACCACAAATTTGCGGGGCGCTCCGCGAGCCGCCTCACGAACCACGGATACCAGTAAGTGCCATAAGCAACAAGCACCATGGACGTGCAACCCTCGCTCGCCAGCCGTTCTTGTTCGGCGCGCTGGATCCCGTAAAGCATTTGCACTTCAAAATCTGCCTTCGCAAGCCCTTGCGTCGAAGCCAGTTCGGAAAGCCGCCGTATCAAAACTAGATCGTGTGTTCCAAATGCCGCGCGAACGCACTGATTTTCTTTCTTTGCTCCCAGCATCGCTGCCGCCAGCGCGAAATAGTTTTCATCGACGTCCTGTTTGCGCGGGAACGCGATCTCGGGGGGCTCGTTGTACGCTCCTTTGACGAGCCTGATGGAGGGGCGCAAAGGCATGAGTTTCGAAAGATCTTCCTTTGTCCGATGGAGGTACGCTTGCAGGCACACGCCAACATTCGGGAACATTTGCAGCGCCCGGCGGTAGACCTCCAGGGTCAGGTCGACGTAGTTGCTCGCCTCCATGTCCACCCAGACGATGGAATCTTTCTCCGCCCGCTCGATGATGGTTTTCAGGTTGTCAAAACAGAGATCCGTGGGGAGATCCAGGCCAAGCTGCGTGAGCTTGACGGAAATCTCCGCTTTCATCCCCGAATTTCGAATCTGGTCCAGTACTTCGATATAGTGTTCGGTAACCTGTTGCGCCTCTGCGCGATCCTTGATGTTTTCCCCCAGATGAGTAAACACGGTTCCGATTTGTTTCGTGGCCAGAGCCTGAGCGGCTTTCAAGGCGTCCTCGAAATTCTCTCCCGGCATAAATCGGGATACAGTGCTCCGGACAAAGCGGTAATGCGTCGCGTGATCGCGCAGCCACTGATTTTGGGCTGCCGCAAGCAGCAGTGATCGCATAAGACTCATGAACATTCCACCTGGTTGGCCTGCGGATTCAATTTCAATGAGCGAAATTCGAGCGCCCCATTTTAGACCACATTGTCATAGCAGATATTTGGTTCCTCGCGAGAGAGGGGTCGATGGCGCTGTTAGTGGTCCGGAGTGAGGGTAGAGGCCGGGAGAGACGAAGCTTCCTTTGCAAGTGCTTCACTCATCCGGTGGGCGGCTGAAGCCTCGTGCCCAAGCCGGGCTTCACTTTCAGAGCGGGCCCGCGCAACGGCTAGAAGTTCGTCTCCCGGCGTGGCGGAAAGCAGATCCTCCGCGCGAAGCATGCATGCGAAAACGAAACGTTCCGGTTGGTGCTGGCGGCGCAGGAATTGTCCGTAATTCACCCAATCGCCCGCTGCCCCGCGTGCGTCCGAGAGGGAATCATCCAAAGCCAGTGCGCGTTGATACGATTGTGCCGCGCCCGCGGCGTCTCCCTGTTTTTCCTGTAACTCCGCCCGATGCACGAGGGCCAGACTTTCGAGCGCCCTATCGCCAGCCTTTGCGGCGAAATCGATCGCCGCGTTGTAACCCTGCAGCGCCTCTGCTGGATGATTCGCCGCGGCATCTGCGTCCGCAATTTTGATGTACACCGCGAGCACCGCACTTTTCTTGCCCTGATACTCGCCCGGATGGGCAGCAACGATTTGCAGATAGGCGCGGTAGTGGCGGGCCGCCGCTTGCAATTCGCCGCGCCGTTCGAAAGCTTGCCCCAGATAGAGCTGCGTATTGGCTTGTGAGGGATCGGCGTCCACCGCGCGCTCCCAGCTATCCACTGCCTCCTCCGCGTGGCCGAGCCGCTGAGCCAATAGTCCAAAATTTACCAGTGCATCGATGTTCCGCGGCCAGCGAGCCAGAATTTTTGCATACTGCGCATAAGCCTCCGCGTCGTGTCCCGCCTCAATCAAGGCCCGCCCGTATGCTTCCTGTTGCGCAAAGTTGCCGGGGCTGATCGCTGCGGCGTGCTTGAGGGCTTCGAGCCCGGCACCGCTATTTCCAGCAGCGATCTCCGCGCGCGCAAGCCGCACTTGTACCGAAGTGTCATCCGGATTGAGTTTAGCCGCGCGTTGAAGCGCCGTCAGGTTTTCCGGCTTGTTTGCCCAGTAAAAATGGACCTGGTCGACGGCGGCCCACGAAAAAAGCAATACGACAGCGCCGATTCGAACGGCACGAGCCGCGTGCGCCGAACCTGTAAGCCAGCCCGTCGCGGATTCGAACGCATTCGGCGTGGCTTCCGCCGCATCCCGCGTTTTTGCCTCTGTGTTCAGCAGCAAACCCCCGACACGTGAGTCGCGCAATTTCCACAGAGCGCCATCAAGGATGAAGTGATGGATATTCACAAGCGCCGTAAAGGTCAGGAAACTGGCGGCGAAGTCCGCATGAAAGACCCGGCTGACGATCCACGGTCCGGGAATGAAGAGCGCGATACCGCCGGCAATCAGGGTGACCAGATAACGCGAGAATTTCCACTGCACGGCGCCCGCAGCGCGCGCCTCGCGCCTCTGGTAATAGCTGGTGATCCAGAGGTATTGCGCCGAATGGAGCACCGCAAGAATGCCGCTGCTGTAGCGAGTCTGCGGCACTTCATGACCACTGAATAGTTCCACGAGGGCGGGCAGGAGGAACCACAGGAATTGCGTCACTGCGAGCGTCAAAGGAGCGAGGGTCGCACGCAGGCTGCTGCGGCGCGCCATGGAAGTGAGCGCCCACCCGGTCGCTGCAACGTAGAACAACGCCAGTATCCCGCGCGCGGGAAGCGTGAACTTCGCAGGCAAACCGAGCGATAGAATCATCGGGTCGGCCGATGCGCCGGTGTGAAAACTCAGCATCAATAGAAGAAATGAAGCGACGAAGGACGAATGAATCGCGGTGCGCTCCGTGGAGCTTGGCGAAAGACCCGCGCGCCGCGCGAACATCATCAGCAACCCGAAGTTTTGCCCCGTGTAGTGCCACGGGCTCCAGCAAATGTAGAGAGTGAAGATCCAGGGCAGCAGCGGGAACCAAAGGTGGGCTATAACGCCGGCCAGAGCAAGCAGGAACGCGACATGCACCGTAAATATGCGGTATTTCTGAAACTCTGTTTGCGTGTGATAGGCACGATAAACAGTGGCCATGAAATGCGGGTAATTGAAAAGCAGCGCCAGAAAGTAGAACGCCACCGCCCATGCCCTCGAAAACGAGCTCGACGCGTAGAACGCCAGCAGCAACAGGGGCGCGGACCACGCACCGCACCCGATAAGCAAATCGATCCACGGGCGGTAAATCCAGGGATCCCGCGTCGCAATGGTGGCCGATCCCGGCTGCTCTGGTTCAGCTGTGAGTACGCTACTCATCTCTTCGAAGAGTAGCGCACGTGGAGAGTCTTTCCCGTCGCTGCCGCAAGTCGGATGCAGAATCGGTTACTTACAGATTCGCGGCGGAATCAGGAGATGGCCAGGATGCGCAGGAGCAGACCAGCCGCCACGCCACCGAGGAGAGGACCAATCACCGGAATCGGCGCATAACCCCAATCCGAGCCGCCTTTGCCGGCGATGGGAAGAATGGCATGCGCGATTCGCGGGCCCAAGTCGCGGGCAGGATTAATGGCATATCCTGTGGGGCCGCCGAGCGACAGGCCGATTCCCCAAACGAGGCTCCCGGCGAGGTACGGGCCAAGGCCTGCCGCGGGACCCGCTGCGGCAACGCTCTTGGAGAAAATGGCGCCAATCACGAAGACCAGTACAAAAGTGGCAATGATTTCGCTGAGCAGGTTCGGAAAGAACTTACGAATTGCCGGCGCATTACAGAAGCAGGCAAGCTTCGCGGAAACGTCCGGCGTCTCCTTCCAGTGGGGAAGATAATGCAGCCATACGAGGGCGGCTCCGGTGATTCCGCCGAGCATCTGTGCAACGAGATACGGCGCGAACTTCGCAAAATTGCCGTCACGCACCGCGAAACCCAGCGTGAGCGCAGGATTCAGATGCGCGTCACTGCTCCCGCAAGCAATGGCGGTGAATGCACCGGCCATCACCGCGAACCCCCATCCCGCCGTGATGACGATCCATCCGCTGCCTTCGGCTTTCGAACGCTTGAGCAGGACCGCTGCGACGACCCCATCGCCTAGTAGAACCAAAACCATCGTGCCGAGGAATTCTCCCAGCAGCGGTGATGTCATCAGAATGAGCCTCCCTCAGGGTTCAATCCAGTCGAAAGAACGCGTGACTGCTTTCTTCCACTGCTTGTAAGACTGTTCCCGCTCCGCTTCGGCCAGTTGCGGCTTCCACGTGCGATCCACCGCCCAGTTGGCCTGAAGTTCGTCCAGCCCTGAAAAAAACTTCACTGCCAGCCCCGCAGCGTAAGCTGCGCCCAGCGCCGTGGTTTCTTGAATCACCGGGCGAATGACCTCGCGGTTCAGGATATCTGCTTGAAACTGCATCAGCAGCTCGTTTCCAACCATGCCACCATCCACACGCACGTTCTCAAGCGCGATCTGCGCGTCTTTCTCCATGGCCTCAACGACTTCGCGCGTTTGAAACGCCGTGGCTTCCAGAACCGCACGCGCAATGTGGCCTTTGTTGGCGTACCGCGTGAGGCCGGCGATCACTCCACGCGCATTTTCTTTCCAATAAGGCGCGTAAAGTCCGGAAAATGCGGGAACAAAGTAAACGCCGCCGTTGTCGTTCACTGTCCGCGCAAGAACTTCAACATCCGCGCTGTTCTGAATCAATCCAAGATTGTCCCGCAGCCACTGCACCAAGGCTCCGGATATGGCGACTCCGCCTTCGAGCGCGTAGTGAGCGTTGGCGGTTCCAAACTTGTAAGCCACCGTGGTGAGCAGGCCGAAGTTGGATGGAACCATGCGCTCCCCGGTGTTCATCAGCAGAAAGCAGCCGGTGCCATACGTGTTTTTTACTTCGCCGGGTCGGAAGCACGCCTGCCCGACCAGCGCCGCCTGCTGATCGCCAAGGATTCCACTAATTGGAACACCGGCAATCGCGCCGAGCGAAGCGTCTCCGTAGATCTCGCTGCTCGATCGCACCTGCGGAAGGACGGCGCGTGGAATTTCGAACGCCGCGAGCAACTTTTCGTCCCAATCCAGTGTTTTTAAGTTCAGGAGTTGCGTGCGGCTGGCATTAGACACGTCGGTTATATGTGCGCCGCCTTGCGCTCCGCCGGTCAGGTTCCAGAGGAGGAAGGTGTCAATATTTCCGAAGAGCAGCTCGCCAGCCGCGGCTTTTTCACGCGCTCCAGGAACATTCTCGAGGAGCCAGCGCAGCTTCAAACTGCTGAAGTACGTGCTGAGAGGCAGCCCGGTTTGGGGACGAAAGCGGTCCTGTCCGCCATTCTCGGCGAACCGCGCCACTTCCTCCGCGACGCGGGTGTCCTGCCAGACGATGGCGTGCGCAACCGGTTCACCCGTGCTTCGCTCCCAAAGGACGGTGGTCTCCCGCTGGTTGGTGATGCCGATCGCCGCCAGGTCCGAAGCCCGCAAGCCGCGCTGGTCTAGCGCTTCGCCGATCACTTCCTCGGTATGCCGCAGAATTTCCAGCGCGTCATGCTCGACCCATCCCGGCCGGGGGAAAATCTGCTCGTGCTCCTTCTGCGCCACGGCCACGACGCGCGCGGACTTATCAAAGACCATGAACCGCGTACTGGTGGTGCCTTGATCAATCGCGCCAATGTAACTTTTCACTGAAACGGTCCTCTACTTGCGTCGCGCAACATACTACGCAATGCCCGCCGGTCGCGCTAGGCAAATGGGTAGTAGCCTTGGAGCAAGCGTCTTAAGAAAGTGACTGATGAACCTACTCATGATATGTGTCTTTTTGGCCCCGATTCTGCATCTAAGGATGTGGAGATGGATAAAGGAAGCTACTACGATGATGAAAAAGACTGACGTAAACCGCATTGCCTTAATGCTGGGGACTCTTGCCCTGGCATTGGGATTTTTTACAGCTGGTGCTGTTGCCGCAGGGCCCGGAAATGTCACGGTCACGGTGACCGCCGTGGGAAAAAAGGACACCACCCCGCCGGCTATCACCAAGGATGACGTGCAGGTTTATCTGAGCAAAGAGCGCACGCAAGTCGCCAATTGGGGGCGGGGCGAAAAACTGTTTCTGGCGGTGGTCATCGACGACTCGCTGGATGTCGGCGTCGCCAGCCAGTGGAGTGATTTGAAAGCGTTCTTCGCGGCGCAGCCGGACACCACCTATATTTCAGTGGGCTACGCTCGCAATGGAGCGGTTACCCTCGCCCAAGATTTCACCAACAACCACGAACTCGCGGCCAAGGCTTTGCGCATACCCACGGGCGGCGGTGCGTTCTCAAGTCCCTATCTCTCAATTCTGGATCTAATGAAGCGCTGGCCGGCTTCCGGTGACCGGCGCTCCATTCTCTTGATTTCCTCCGGCGTCGACTACTTCCGCGGCGGGGGTTTCGGCCCGAAAAGTCCGGACCTCGATCCTGCCATTGAACGCGCTCAAAAGCAGAACATCAACATCTGGTCTATTTACGCTCCTGATGCCGGGCACAGGTCGCACGGATTTTTCCGGACATCCACCGCACAGTCAAACCTCGGCCAGCTGTCGGATGAAACCGGCGCCGAATCCTATTCTCTTGGCACCGGCATGCCCGTCACATTCAAGCCCTGGCTGGATGAGATCGGTGTTCACCTAGGCAACCAATACCTTCTGACCTTTAATGCCAGCGGTGGGAAGAAAGGGCGCTTCGAACGCCTCCGCGTTCACACGGAGCTTCCCAACACCGAGTTCATGGCGCCCGCCCAAGCCTATCTGCCGCCAGCAACGGCCGTGCAGTGACACCGCAATCACACTCACTCTGAAAAGTTAGAGGCGGACCATTCAATCCGCGCCTCTCTTCTTCTCACTGATTCGAAAGCGCCGCTTACCCGAATCTCTTGCTTGGCAATTTTTCCTAATCGTCCGAGCCTGTCAGCGCTGCCGCCCGCGTTGAGTCGCGGATCACCAGCTCCGGATTCATCTTCTGCCGCGAAATTCTCCAATCCCGTTTCTCCACGCCCGCATTCACGCCTTCCATGATGATATTGACGGCCTGGTTCCCCATCTCTTCCAGGGGTTGCCGCACGGTGGTCAACGACGGCGCAGCCAGCGCTGAAAGCGGCACATCATCGAAGCCCACCACCGAACAATGCTCCGGCACTTTCACGCCCGCCTTGGTTAGCGCGCGGATGGCGCCCAGTGCCGTCATGTCATCGAACCCCATCAGCGCCGTGAAGCGCTTCCTTCGCTGCAATAATTCTTCCGTGAATCGGTAGCCGCCTTCAAATCCGGAGTTCGGGTCGAACGAATCCGGAAGTTGCATCACCAGCGCCGGATCGATTTCCAACCCTACCGAATGTGCATATTTCTGTATGCCGCGCCAGCGCGGCGCGCTGTCAATCAGCATTTTTGGCCCGCGAATGAACGCGATTTTGCGATGCCCGAGGTGGTGCAGGTGCTCCAGCGCCAGCCGCCCGCCCGCTTCGTTATCCACCATCACTGAGCCGACCGTGTTTCCCGGCAATTCGAATCCGATCGTGGCCGCGGGAATATTCCGTTTGCTGAGGTCGGCCAGCAGATGGATGTCCACAAAGAGCCAGTTGGCCACCACGATCAGCGCTTCGACGTGATGATCGAGCAGCATCTCGAGATACCGTTCGAACCGGTTTCTCTGGTTATGCGCGTCCGCAAAAATCTGTACATACGAGGATTGGTAGAGCGCATTCTCGATGCCCCGCAGCACCGGAATGCAGAACGGGTCGGCGATGTCGAAAAACATCACTCCCACGCTATGGCTGCGCTTGCTGCGCAGAAATCGCGCCATGGCGTTCGGCCGGTAGCCAAGTTTTTTCGCCGCGTCTTCAATGCGCTTCTTCGTAGCCGGCGCGATGTAGCGCGCCAGCGGCGCATTGTTCAACACGATGGAAACCGTAGCCGGAGAAAAGCCGCTGGACTTCGCGACATCCCGCATCGTCACCGTGAGGTCCTTGCCGCTCCGCCGCTTCACGCTGGCTCCTTTGGAGGCACTATCATCCGGCGGTTGCGGTTCGAATTGCAATGTTCGTCACTCCACTCGCCCGTGCTCGCGCTATTCGGAGGGCACTTCGAATGACATGGTCTTGCGGAAACCTGATGTTTTCCACGCGCCGTAAATCAGGCCAACGGTCACCCAGATCGCGCCAAGTTTTTTCGCCGGCATGCTGAGCTGCAGGAAAATGTAGCCGCAGATTGCGAACCCCAGCACCGGCCACACAACCGGCCACACCGTTTTCCGCTCCGCCCGCAGGAAATACCGCACAAACGCGGCCGCATTCACGCCCATAAACGCGATAAACGCGCCAAAATTGAGCATCTCCGCGCCCCGTTCATAGGACAGAAAAAACGAGCCCGTTAGCGCGATTGCCCCGATCAGAATCACGTTGTTTGCAGGAATCCGTGTCTTCGCGGTGATCTTGCCAAAAAATCCCTTGGGCAGCGCATCGTTCCGCCCCATCCCGTACAGCAGCCGCGCGGCCGCGAGCTGCGCGCCCATGCCCGAACCGATGTTGGCGATCAGAATCGTGAAGTTCAGCAGCTGAAACAGGAAAAATCCGCCCACCTGTTTGGCCACCAGTGGAAACGCCGATTCCACTTGGTCCGCGGGGAACGGCTTCGAGCCCCATACCAGCTGCGCCGCGTAAACTTCCAGCGAAGACAAGACTCCTGTCACCACGCACACCAGCACGGTGGCCAGCAGGATGTTCCGCCGAGGATTCTCCACTTCTTCCGAAAATGTTGAAATCGCATCGAACCCGATGTATGTCAGCACCGCGATCGAAGTGCCGTGAAAAATGGAATTCAGATTGAACGTCGCCGGATTGTAAAACGGCTGCGTAAAAAATCCCGTGCCATACTGATGCAAGCCCAGCAGAAACCGGATCACAAATCCAAAAAACACGATCACCACAATCGTCATCCCCGCCGCCAGCACATCGTTGATCCGCGCCGAAGTCTTCACCCCGCGAAGGTTGAGCACCGTGAACGCCGTCGCGTAGAAAACTGCCAGCGCCCAGTACGGCACTCCCGGCAAAATGTTCTGCGTCAGCTTGCTGCACAGAATCGTGCAGATCAGCGGGTTGAGGATGTAGTCCATCACCATCGCCCAGCCCGTCAAGTACCCAAGCCCGGGGTGAATTTCCTGACCCACGTAGGTGTACGCGGATCCCGCGCTCGGGTACACGCGCGCCAGCATCCCGTAGCTGATCGCCGTGAACAGCATGGCCACCATGGCGATCAGGAGGGTGGTCACCACGTGCCCGCCCGCCGCGTTGTTCACGATGCCGTAGAGCCCCATCGGCGCGATCGGCTGGATGATCACGATCCCGATGATGATCAGGTTCCACAGCGTCAACGTACGCTTTAGGCTTGGGCCAGCACTCGCCGCAGTTTCGTTGCTCAAGGTTTCGTCCTTCTCGCAGAAGAGCTATGGTTCCTGGCGACCACACTTGCGCCTGGGGACTCTCGATGTTACCGAAACACGCCTTGACCAGCGGTATTTAAGATACTCTGTATTGAATCGTTTCAATACAGCAGTGTGCGCAAATACACTCGCTTCTGCAACAGCAAAAGTGAACTCCGCGTGAATAGCTGGCTGCCTTCATACTTTGGCTGCCATTTTTTGACCTGCACTCCGGTACAGGTGCCAAAATCCACAGGAGGGTATCTCTTGGCTCACGCGAGCCTCGTTTTGACCGCAACGATGACCTCCCCAACAGTGTCTAATTAAGTAGGCGCCCGGCCCGCAGCATAGGGAAACTCTTGGGAACAGGTACCATGGGCGAAGCACCTCTCGAGAACCACCGCAGTCGCACGGCCATCTTCCTTTCGCACGCTGGCGGCTTCCTTTTCATAATCGCCGCGGCTTTCTGGCTGCGGCGCATCACTCTCCCGCCCGATCCGCTCCTCCAAGGCTATCTCCAGGTCATCTCCGGCCTACTGGCCTTTGTTTTCACCACCGTCACACTGGTCCGCTTCCAAGGCACGCAAGACCGCATCTCTCTGATTCTCGGCGCAGGATTCTTCTTGTCCGGTGCGGCGCTGACGGCAAGCAGCGCCCTTTTCTTTCCATTCTCTGTGGACGCCCCTATTCGGCTTCTTTGGGCGCCGGTGGCGTGGTGGCTGGGAAGGATGATTCTCTCGCTTCTGCTCATTGTCGCCTTGCTCGTGGATCGCTTCATCCCACGCTCGCGTCACCCGCGCCGCGAGATCGCTGGCGCCCTGCTGGCCGTGGTTGCCTTGACGTATGTGATCACCGCGGTACTGCGCGGGTTCCCTCCCGAAGTCTCACGGCATCCCGGCACTTTTTTCCCGACCCCGCAACAGCTTCTTCCCGGTGCCATTTTCCTGGTGAGTCTCGTCTGGTACCGCCGCCGTCTGCAGGTGGAAGCTTCCGCCTTTGACCGCTCCATCTACATTGCCGCCTGGCTGAACGTCGCGGCACAGCTCTCGGCCGCGGAGTCTGGGCGCCTCCTGGACGCACCTTTCGTTTTTGCCGAGTCCCTCACCGTCCTGAGCTATGCCGTCGCTCTGGGCGGCGCGCTGATCGACAACGCGCGTCTGTTCGAACAGGTTCGGCATCTGGCGGTCAGCGATCCGCTCACTGGCCTTGCGAACTACCGCCGCCTGCTCGACGTCCTCGAAAACGAGACCGAGCGCACCAACCGCAGCGGCCGGTCATTTTCCGTTCTGCTGCTCGACCTCGATGGCTTGAAAAAAATCAACGACAACTACGGCCATCTGGTTGGCAGCCACGCCATCTGCCGCCTCGCCGATGTTCTCCGAATTCACTGCCGCGCCATCGACACGGCGGCGCGCTATGGCGGCGACGAATTTGCTCTTGTTTTACCGGAAACGCAGGAGGAGGAAGCCAAGCACGTTGCCAATCGCATCCGCGAAGTGCTGGCCAATGATGATGAGCAACCGCCGCTTTCCGCGAGCATCGGCATCTCCGTCTACCGCGGGGATGGCGAGCGCATCGAAAAACTTCTCTCCGAAGCCGACCACCATCTTTATGAGGAAAAAGCTCGGCGGGGAAAGCGCCCTGCCGCCACGGCCCACCCCCGCCGTCGCACCCCTAAAAGTTGATCGTCGGTGCCAGATTCTGCTATTTGTTCGAATCCCCACCGGAAGCGTAGGGCGCAAGCTGCTCGGTGATCTTCGCCTTATCTCCCACCACCACAATGGTCATCTGATCCGGCTTGATATACTGCGCCGTCATGCGTTGCACATCCGCCGGCGTGACCGCGTTGACCTTTTGCACATAGGTCTTCAGATACTCTTCGCCGAGGCCCTGCAGGTCCACATACCGTAGCTGCCCGATCAGCGCCCCACGCGTGGAATTCTGAATCACGAAAAGGCCCGAAATATAGCTCTGGATGCCCTGCAACTCCGCCGCGCTTGGCGCTTCCTTCTGCAAGCGTTCGACCTCGAAAAATATTTCCTTTAGCGATGGTCCGGTCGCCGCCGTGGTAACGTCCGCCGTTTCGATCCAGTAGGCGTCGTGTACCCGCCGCGAGATCTGGCTGTTCGGCGAATACGTGTAGCCCTTCTGCTCGCGAATGTTGGAGGTGATGCGCGACCCGAAGGATCCCCCGAGCAATGTATTCGTCACTCCCAATGCAATGTTGTCGGGACTGTCCGCCGGAGGAACCGGCAAGCCCACGAAGATTGTGGACTGCGCCGCTCCTGGACGATCCGTAACGTCAAGTGCGCGCTTCGCTTGGGTTTTTGGCGTCATGCTTGTGGCTGGCGTCCCCTTCGCCCAGCCTGAAAAATTTTCCGCAATCGCCTTCTTCACTGCCGCGCTGTCAAATCTTCCCGCCACGTAGAGATGCGCACGCGCCGCAACGAAATTTGCTTGATAAAACGCCTTGATGGTTTCGATGGTCTGTTTTTGGATATCTTCCGGCGCGGGGAGAACCCGTCCGTACGGATGATCCCCATACAAGATTTTGCGGAAGCGTTCCGTAGCGATCTGCTGAGGAATCGAGCGCGCCACCGTAACTTGGCGCAGCGCATCATTCTTCAGCCGCGCCAACTCCGATTCTGGCAGAAGCGGATGCAGCGAAACATCCGCCAGAAGCTTCACAGCCTCCGGCCCGAACTCCGTGAGCACATCCGTAGTAAATGCGCTCTCGTCCTCGCCGATACCGACGCCAAGGTCCCCGCCCATTTGCGCGAACTCTTCCGCCACGTGTTTTGCGCTGTGAGTCGTTGTTCCTTCCTTTAGCAGATTTCCCAGCACCGAGGCCAGGCTGTATTGCTCCGGCGTCTGATTCACGTTCCCAACACGCACTACCAGGCTTACCGTCACTTTCGGCAGAGTGCCGTATGGCACCAGCGTCACTTTCAAGCCGTTTGGAAGCAGGTACGTTTCGTGCGCGGGCAAGGTGAACGGTTTCGCGGGACCACCGGCAGGCGGCGTCTGTTTCTGTGCAGAGGATAGTGCGGCGGAAATAGCCAACGCCGCAAGAACCAGCAGGAACTTCTGTAGGCCCATCGTAGTCATCTGTGCTCGGCTCCTTTTACTGGTTCTTCGCCGGCGCTGCTGCTGCCGGCGCGGCTTGGGGATTAAGAACAATGACCGTTCGGTTTTCGGGCCGCAGATACTCCTGGGCCGTTTTTTGGATCTGCGCGGGTGTCACCTTTTCGAATTCGGCAACGAGTGAATTGATTCGTGCCGGATTGTCGTCGAAGAGCGCAAAGCTCGCCAGCAGGTCCACCAGTCCGAAGCCGCCTTGCCCGCCGATGGTGTCGTACAGGTCGGAGCGCAGCTTGATCCGCGCGCGGTCGAGCGTCTTCTGATCCACCGGCTTGCTCCGCAGCGGCTCGATAACCCCGCCCATCGCGTCCAGGATCGTTTCTGGACTGGTCGCCGGGTCGTAGATCATGTTCATGATGAAGAGCATTGGTCCGTCATAGTCATAAGCGTTGCCCAGTAAGTTGATGCCGCCGTTGACGCTCCCCGTAAGCCCGCGCTGTTGCACCAGTTCCTGATGCAACAGGCTGTCGTCTCCTTCGATCAGCAACGAATCGATCAACACCATCGCGTAATAATCCGGGGTATTACGGTCTGGCATGTGATATCCCACTGCGATGGCCGGACGCTTCGCCAGCGCATCCGTCTTCGTCACGCGCTTCTCTTTTTCCTGCTTTGGTTCTGTCAGATCCGGCACCGGAGGGAGCTGAGACGCCTTCAGTGGACCGAAGTATTTCTCCACGAATTTCTTGGCATCGGCCGGCTCGAAATCCCCGACAATCGCCAGCGCGGCATTGTTCGGCGCGTAATACGTTTTGAAGAAGTCCTGAACGTCTTTCAGCGTTGCAGCGTCAATGTCCTTCAGGTCTCCATAAAAATTGTGCGCATTGAACCAGTTGGCGTTTGCTGCCATCGGCATGTCGATCCATGGAAAGCCGCCATAGGGACGATTCAACACGTTGACCTTCACTTCGTTGCCGACCACCCCCTGCTGGTTCTTCAGGTTGTCTTCGTTCACCGCCAGCCCGCCCATGCGGTCCGCTTCCGCCCACAACGCTGTCTCCAGCTTGTTGGAAGGCAACACTTCGAAATAATTCGTGAAGTCAAAGCGGGTCGATCCGTTCAGTATCCCGCCGTTCTGTTGTACCAGCCGGATGTACTCCATCTTTCCCAGGTTTTGCGATCCCTGGAACATCATGTGTTCGAACAAATGCGCGAATCCTGTGCGGTCGCGCGGCTCAATGCGAAAACCGATGCGGTAATACACACCCACGCAAATCGTCGGCGCGGTATGGTCCGGCGAGAGTACAACGCGTAGCCCGTTGGGAAGTTTGTAATACTCCACGGGAACCTTGAAATTCGCGGCGGCGCCAGGCCCCGCGCTCGCGGCTGAACTGCACAGTAAGATCATCGCTGCCAGCGCCACCAATGCCCGCGCAGCGCGGTAAATCTTCAGAACCATTTTTCCTCCGTACTTGCTTGCGGATTTCGGTTAGGCGTTCTGCCAAGGCGGAAGGACAAACCTCGAACCACCCCATTCATACAAGACGTACCCCGCTGCCGGAAGTTTCAACCATCCTTCCGGTCTTCGCGCCGGGCCGTCAGTATACCGCACGCTTCTGAATCGTGCTCTTTGTCGCCAGCGAAAACCGCGGTTCCGGTTGCGCCCGGTCCAGCAACCGCCCGGTCATGTATTCTCCCACTGCCGGACCATGCTTGAATCCGTGCCCAGACCCGCCGCCGACGAACCAGACGTTTTCGATCCCGGGATGCCGGTCAATTAGGAAATCTCCATTCGAAGTGTTCTCGTACTGGCAGACGCGCGTCTCCACGATCGGGGCGTCCTTCAAGGCGGGAAAGCGCCGCTCCACGTAAGCTCGAACTCTTTCCCTCATCACCGGTGTGACGATGCGCGACTGCGTGTCCGGATCGACGCGTTCTCCGTGCTCATCAAACGCAATCTTCAAGCCGCGGCTTTCGAGATCCGGCATGCCGTAGTAGAGATCCTCCTGAAACAGCCACGTTGGCAGCGCAGGCGGTGCAAACCGCGTGTCGCCGCCCGGTATGCCAAAGAAAAAGACTTCCTGCCGGGAAGGGAAGATGCGTGGACCAAGAATTTCCGGGAATACTTTTCCCAGCCAGGCTCCGCATGCGAAAACGAATTCGCCCGCGGCGATCCGCTCACCGTCGCTTGTGGCAACATGTTCCACGCGGCCCGATCCCGTGGGCTTGATGACCTGCGTGCTGCAATATTCCACCCCGAGCCGCAGCGCGTCTTCTACCAGTGCGGCCACCGCGCGACGCGCCATCAGCACGCCGCTACGCGGCTCCAGAATCCCCGTCTTGATATCTTCAAATGATACCTGCGGATATTTTTTTTCGAGCGCCGGGCGGTCCATCTCTTCAAACGGTATTTTGCATCGTCGTAGCGTCGAGACCGTGTGCCGCAGCTGCGCGTCATTTTCGCCGCCCAGCCACAGTACCCCGGTTTGATGAAACAGCGGCGCTTTCGCGGCCGCAAAAAACCTCTTCCATTTCTCCAGTGAATTCTGTGACCACAGCGTGTACAGTTCATCCGCACCGTAGCCCATTCGAATGATGCGCGATTCGCCCCCCGAACTCGCTCGCGCATTTGCCGGTCCATACGCATCTGCAAGGATGACCTTCTGGCCTCGTTTCGCCAGATGCCACGCCGTCCACGCGCCAAAAACTCCCGCGCCTACGACTGCAACGTCATACGCCTTCTGCACGCTCATCGTCCAAGCATCTTATCAAATGTATTTGCCCCGCGAGCTTGTGCGTCGTCCTGCGTATATCCCGGCGTGACCGCATCGGACTCCTCGAGAACCGTTTTTTGGATAGTTTCGGGCACTTGCCCGGAATCCGGTGTACACATTCAAACGTATCAGGTGCCAGGGTCGCGAAGGAAGCATGCGTGGATCAATCGCCTGGTCGTGCTTATCGGATTAGTATTCTGGGACGGATTGCCCGGACAACTGTGATCGAACGAAAAACGCTTCCATCCAGCCTGCCTCCGCGCTACTATCTTGCGCTTCGCGCCCTAATTCCGGAGGTCTTTGTGAAAGCTTCTCCCAGCTTTGCTTGCTTTTTTGTTTCTGCTCTTATCTTTCTATTCTTGGTTTCCGGTGCCGTTCACGCGCAGCAAGCCGCTGCTCCTCCCATCGATCCAAAATCCTACTCCGGCATGAAGTGGCGCCTGGTTGGTCCTTTCCGTGGAGGCCGGGCCCTGTCCGTTGTCGGCGTACCCAGCCAGCCGAACACTTATTATTTTGGCGCCGTCGCCGGCGGCGTCTGGAAGACCACCGATGGCGGTGTCTCCTGGGATCCTCTCTTCGATAAGCAAACCACGACCTCCTCTATCGGCAGCATCGCCGTTGCGGATTCCGATCCCAACGTCCTTTATGTTGGAACCGGCGAAGCCTGCATCCGCGGCAATATTTCCTTCGGCGATGGCGTCTATCG
This sequence comes from Candidatus Acidiferrum sp., assembly GCA_036522195.1. Taxonomy (GTDB): domain Bacteria; phylum Acidobacteriota; class Terriglobia; order Acidiferrales; family UBA7541; genus Acidiferrum. The sequence goes on from DATDGF010000061.1 coordinate 26,798, forward strand.
TTCGAATGACGCCGGCAAAACCTGGACCAACATCGGATTGAAAGACACCCGGCACATCGGCAAAGTCATCATTCATCCCACAAATCCGGATGTCGTCTTTGTCGCCGCGCTCGGCCATGCTTACGGCACCAACACCGAACGCGGCATCTTCCGTACCCGCGACGGCGGCAAGACCTGGGAAAAAGTTCTCTATCTCGATGACCGCACCGGGGGCATCGACATCGTCTTCGACCCGAAAAATCCTCACATCCTCTTCGCCGCCATGTGGGAAGGCTACCGTACGCCATGGTCCCTCAATAGTGGTGGCGCGAAAGACGGCCTCTACCGTTCGAACGACGACGGCACCACTTGGAAGCGCATCGAGGGCAGTGGCATGCCGGAGGGCCCGCTGGGCCGCATCGGCGTCGGCGTTTCCGGCGCCGATGCAAACGTGGTCTACGCGCTCATCGAAGCGAAAAAAGGCGGTCTCTACCGCTCCGACGATGGCGGCGATCATTGGTCCCTGATCACCGACGATCACCGCTTCCGCCAGCGCGCCTGGTACTTCACCCATGTCTGGGCGGATCCCAAGAATTCAAACACTGTCTACATCGCAAACACCGGTCTCTATCGCTCCGTCGACGGCGGAAAGACTTGGGAACGCCTCAATGCCCCTCACGGCGATCACCACGGCCTGTGGGTCGATCCGCAGAATACTCAGCGCATGATCAACGGCAACGACGGCGGCGCCACCATCTCTGTTGATGGAGGCAAAAACTGGACCACCCTGCTAAATCAGCCGACCGCACAGTTTTATCACGTCGCCGCCGACAACGATTTTCTCTACGGTATCTACGGCTCCCAGCAGGACAACACTTCCATCGGCATCCGCACGCGCAGTGACCGCGGCTTTATCGATCGCCCCGAGTGGGATCCCGTCGGCGGCGGAGAAAGCGGCTATGTAGTCCCGGACCCGCGCGATTCGAGCATTATCTACGCCGATGATGAAGGCCCTATCTTTACGCGTTACGATCGCCGCATCAATCAGGCGCAGAGCATCCAGGAATGGCCCATGATGCTGGACGGCCATCCCGCCATCGAAGAGAAATACCGTTACACCTGGACCATGCCCATCGTCATTTCTTCTCACAACCCGGACGTTATCTATCATTCCGCGCAGGTCGTCTTCCGCTCCGCCGACCAGGGACGCACTTGGACGGCCATCAGCCCCGACCTCACGCGCAACGATAAGTCCAAGCAGCAGGATTCCGGCGGCCCGCTCACCAAGGATCAATACACCGTCGAATACTACGACGTCATTTTCACTCTGGCGGAATCGCCCAAGCAGGATGGCGTGCTCTGGGCCGGCACCGACGACGGTCTCATCCACGTCACGCGCGACGGCGGCAAGAACTGGGCCAACGTCACTCCAAAAGAAATGCCCGAATGGGGCATGGTCAGCCTCATCGAAGCATCACCCTTTGACGTCGCCACCGCCTACGCTGCCGTTGACGTTCACAAGCTCGACAATTTTCATCCCTACATTTTCAAGACCAGCGACTTTGGCAAGACCTGGTCGAAAATCAGCGGCGGATTGCCGGACAATTCTTACGTGCATGTTGTCCGCGAAGATCCCGCTCGCAAAGGCTTGCTTTACGCCGGCACGGAGACCGCCGTCTGGGTTTCGTTTGACGACGGCTCCCATTGGCAGTTGCTCCAGAACAATCTGCCGGTCACGCCGATCCACGACCTCATCATTCACGGCAAAGACCTCGTCGCGGCCACGCACGGTCGTTCGTATTGGGTCCTGGACGACCTGAGCCCGCTCCGCCAGTTGACGCCCGCGATTGCGGCCGAGGATGCACATCTCTTCGCGCCGGCGGAGGCCGTTCGAACGCGCACCGGCCACACCACTCGGCGCCGCTATGCCATCGGTGAGAATCCGCCAGACGGCGCGATTCTTTATTACTCGCTGAAAGAAAAGTCCAAAGATCCCGCGAAGCTTGAGCTCCTCGACGCGCAGGGCAAGGTGCTTCGCACATTTACGAGCGAAAAAAAGAAAACCGAGGATTCGCCGGAAGAATGGGAACACGATGAAGACGTTGAGCACATTCCCGCGGAGGCCGGCTTGAATCGTTTTGCCTGGGATCTACGCTACGAGACGCCCACGAAAATTCCCTTGTCCATTTATAGCAACGGGCGGCCCATTGGCCCGCTGGTTCTGCCGGGCCACTACCAGGTGCGGCTGACCGTAGCCGGAAAGAGTTCCACGGTTCCGCTCGAAGTGACCCTCGATCCTCGTGTGAAGACCTCTGAAGAAGATCTGCGCAAACAATTCGAATTGATGCTCAAATTGCGCGACCGCCAGGACGAAATGAACAAAGCGATTCTGGCCATTCGCGATCTGCGAGCCCAGCTCCTGGCCCTCGAACGCCGCTTGGGCTCACGCGACGACGCCAAATCCGTGGTCTCTGCATCCAGCGACCTGCGAAAAAAAATCAGTGCCATCGAAGAGGAATTGATCCAGGTGAACGCGAAAGCGACCGAAGACGAGGCCAACTACCCCACCAAGCTCAACAGCAAGTTCGGTTACCTGGATATGGTCGTGGACAGCGCCGATGCCGCTCCCACCGCCGCCGAATACACCGTCTCCGCCGAGCTCGATCCGCAATTGGAAGCGCAGCTAGCGAAGTGGCGCGATGTCCTTTCCAAAGACATCCCCGCCCTCAACGAAGCCATGCAAAAAAACAACATCCCGCTAATCGCCCCCGCAGCCGCAAAGGCAAACTAATTTGGGAGTGCGGCGGCCCGCCGCCGCTTTTCTTCCAGTTGCAATCTCTGCACACTACCATTGTCTGAGCCGCCACAAAAGCGGGAGCAAGCTCCCGCACTCGAAATCGCTACCGCTGAAACGCAGCCGCGAGTTGTTTTCCCCAATGCGATAGGTGATTGAGTGACTCGGTGTGTGTGGGATCAAGGTGAAGAGGTGTAACGGAAACATCCCCAGCAAAAATCGCTTCGTAATCCGTGTTGGGCTCGACATCCTTGTCGATCTTCTGCTCGTACAGCCAGAAATAGCTGCGCCCGCGTGGATCTTTTCCTTCTGTCAGCTGATTGCGCGTGATTTTCTTCGATTGCCGCGTAAATTTCACGCCGCCCTTCCAAGGCTCCGGAACATTGACGTTCAGCAGCACCTGATCCGGCAATCCTTCTTTCAAAATCATTTCCGCGGCGGCCCGCGCCACACGCGCCGACGTTTCGAATTTTACTTTCGCTCCCTTTGCGCACAGCGAAATGGCCAGCGATGGAATGTGATGCAGCGCACCTTCGCGCGCCGCGCCCACCGTTCCTGAGTAATAGATATTTTCTCCGAGGTTTGCCCCGTGATTGATCCCGGAAATTACCATGTCCGGTTTTTCCGGCAAAAGTTTATGCAGCGCCACGATCACGCAGTCCGCCGGAGTCCCGTCAATCGCCCACACGCGCTCTCCCGCCGGGTGGCACACAATCGGCTGCCGCAACGTGAGCGATTGCGCGGCCCCGCTCTGTTCCCGGCTCGGCGCAACAATACTCACGGTCGCGAATCCTTCGAACGCTGCGGCCAGCGTTCGAAGCCCATCGGCCTGGTACCCGTCATCGTTTGTCAGCAGAATATGCGGCATCGTTCGTATGACTCTCGTTGCTTCACTTTCTCAAGACCACCAGAGTACGCGGTTTTCCAGCGGCAGGAGCTAAGGGCGGTTTTTGCGATCGAATGAAAAGTGGTCGGGGCGCCCGGATTTGAACCGGGGACCTCACGCACCCCAAGCGTGCGCGCTACCAGACTGCGCTACGCCCCGACCGGTAAGCTGACCTCGACAGGCCGGATAATCAGAAGGCCAAATCGGAGAGGGAATCAGCATCTACAGGCTATCACCGCCGTTCGAGAAGCGTCAAGAAAGCCCGCAGAGTATCGCGCAGATCCAGAAGCATTTTGCGGCTGAGGAGCTGCCCCGCACCCTCTGTCGCGGCATTGCTTGCAGCGCCGTCATTCGAATCCCCGGCACCCTCGTGGCCGCGGAGGTGGCGGCGCGCTCCCGCTATCGTAAATCCCTCATCATAGAGTAGGCGCTTGATTCGAAAGACCATGTCCACGTCTTCCTGGCGATAGAGGCGGCGGCCGCCGGAACTCTTAAGAGGTTGCAGCATGGGGAATTCGGTTTCCCAATAACGCAGAACGAACGGCTTCAGCGCGGCCAGGCGGCTGACGTGGCCGATGTTATAGAGGCCTTTCTCGATTGCGGTTTGCGCGGCTGTGCCGTTGCTTGCCATTCGTTCGAAATCCTGCCGGGAAGGGGGACGCCGATATCGTAACAGCTTGCGTGGAATTGCTGTAGAGGGAAACGAACCTTAGTTTAGCGCGCGAAAACTTTTCATTGCGCGAAGAACTGTCACGGCCCAAGACTCGCCGCCTTGCAATTATTCGGCCTGGTCCGAAGAATTGCCGCCGCGCGAAGGTTTTGTACCGCGCGAAGATTTGCCGCCTCGGGAAGATCTGTCTGCACGCCGGGATTTGTTGAAGCGCGAAGTTTTTTCAGCACGCGAAGGTTTTTCGTCGTGCCCAGGGCCGTCGCCGCGCTTGCGGAGGCGCTGGACGAAGCGGATGGGGGTGCCCAGGAAGTCGAACTTTCCGCGCAATTGATTTTCCAGGAAGCGTTCATAGCTGAAGTGCAGCGGGGCTTTCTGATTGGTGAAAATCAAGAAAGTGGGCGGACCGATTTTTGCCTGCGTGATGTAGTAGATGCGCACGGGGCGGGCGCCTGGAGTGGTGCCGCGCTGGAGATCGACTTCTTCCTTGAGCCAGTTATTCAGCGCTGGTGTCGAAATGCGGCGGCGACGCGCTTCCCAGCACTGATTGATCAACGGGAAAAGTTTATCTGCTCGCTCGCCTGTTTTCGCGGAAAGAAAAACGATCGGCGCATAGCTGAGGAATTTCAATTTTCCGCGAATCATTTTGTCGTACTCAAACATGAGGCGGCCGGCGTCGAAATTTTCCGGTTTGTGGCGTTCGCCGGGCGCGCGCCTGGATTTTCCTTTCGCGGACGCGGCGTCACGCGAAGCAGCATTGCGAGCGGCTTCGACTGCGAGATCCCACTTATTGATCACGATGACCACGGAGCGGCCGGATTCTTCGGCGTAGCTCGCAATTTGCGCGTCGCCCTGGGTGACACCCTGTTCGCCATCGACGACGAGAAGAGCAACGTCGCAGCGCTCCAAGCCGCGGCGAGCCATCACGACGCTCAGTTTCTCCGCGACCAGTGTGGTTTTTCCCTTGCGGCGAATTCCAGCAGTATCCACGAAACGGTAGGTGCTATCGCCGCGCGTGATTTCCGTGTCCACGTTATCCATGGTGGTGCCGGGAATCGGCGAAACGATAGAGCGTTCCTCGCCGGCCATGCGGTTGAGCAAGGTGGACTTGCCGACGTTGGGCCGACCGATGATGGCGACTTCGATGACCTCGGGTAGTTTTTCTTCCCCGGTCGATGAAACAACTTCCACCTGCTTCAATGCCTCATCGAGAAGATCATCGACGCCGGTGCCGTGCTCGGCCGCAATGGGAAAGACCGGAGCGCCGATGCGGTGGAAAACAGCGGCGTTCGATTCCTGCGACATGGCGTCTACTTTGTTGACGGCAATGACGAAAGGCTTGCCGGTGGTGCGCAGGAGGCGCGCAAGCTCTTCATCGAGAGGCGTGAGCCCTGCCTGGCTATCCACGACCAGAACCAGTAGGGCGGCCTTCTTAATGGCAACATGCGCCTGGCGCAAAATCTCCTGCGGGATGAGGGCGTGATCATCGGGGACCAGTCCGCCGGTATCCACGATTTCCAGGGCGCGGCCGCGCCATTCGGCTTTGCCGTAGATGCGGTCGCGCGTGATGCCTGGCTCGTTAGTGACGATGGAGCGCCGCGTGCCGGTGAGGCGGTTGAAGAGCGTGGACTTGCCCACGTTGGGGCGTCCGACGATCACGAGAGATGGAAGGCTAGTAGTCATGAAACTGGGTATTGGTGTAGTCCTTCAGTGTAGCGCAGGAGGAAGGAGTTGAGAGCCGACACTTCAAGAGGTGACAGGGGGAGAGGAATGCGGGGCGCAGAGACGCTGAGTTCGAAGAGAAACCTCAGAGGAAGGAGGATTCTGACTGGCTGCGCGCGAAATCGTTCCGCTGGGGTGCACTGGGTGTGAATCAAAAGGGGATTTGAATTGAGGGTGACACCCCGGCAGTTTTTAAAAAGAGTGTGGATGCATTTGATTGCAAAGGATTTGTGAAACACTCTTTGCGTAAAGAACGAAAAGAGTGAGCAAAGAACGAGGCAAGAGTTGAAGTGCTCATCTCCAAGCAGCCGAAGCAAGCGGTTGCAGCCGTGCCCCCTCCATGGATTTTGTAACGATGTGATTCGGCGAGAGTTAGTGAGTGGGGGGGCTGCTAAGGATGTGAGTGATAAGCATTTAGGGACGAGGCTAGCGGTCGAGGGCGAATGCAGGAAGGACCGGTTGGGATGGCAGCTGACTATCACGCGAAGTATTACCACAGGAACACTATACCCGTCAATTTAAATTTGACGGCAGATTAGGAAGTAGCTGAACGGAATGAGGCTAGGCCGTTTTCAATTTAGGCTTAGGCTTGCGGGTGGATTTGCCATTTTTCGCGAGTTCGCGTTCGGCGCGAGTCCAGTCGTCGAGGGGATTGCCCGGGGCTCCAGCGCGCTCGAGATAGATCTCATAGGCACGAAGAGCAATGTCCTCTCGTTCCGGATGTTTTCCGTTCGCAGCAGTCTTTTTGACCTTCGGCGAGGCGGTTATTTTTGTAGTTGGCATCGAGTTTCCCCTTTTAGAGGGATGCTCCATTGTAGCTTCGCCAAGAATTGTGTGCCACGAAAAATTCGGATGCTGGCTAATTGAATTTCTGAGCAGTGCGTGATCAGGAGGCCAAAGGGCGGCGAAGCTAACGCTGAAGGGGGCGCGGCGTTAGGGGCGAGGTTTGACGCTGGAACGAAGAGCGGCTGGCCTCGGAAGGCCAGCCCTACGAAGAGGTGGCAAAGCGGGTGGGGTACCGGAGGATTGAGAAGGCAAGAAAGGAAAAGGGCCCCGGCACTGAGTGACGGGGCCCTTTTGCGGAAATGGAGCAGGCTGGTTAGAAGATGATTTTTGCAACGAGCTGCATGTTGAAAGGCTCGCCGGGCCCGAGGCCAGGAGCGCCGTTGAAGTCGCCAATCGTGTCCGTAACCTGGCCGAAGCCTTTGCCGAGATTGCACGTGGTGTTGGCCAGAGTAGGCGCCAAGGCAGAATTTGCTTGTATCGGTGCATTGCAACTGGTGCTTACGGAGCCGGGACCGGAAGCGAAATTGATCCGGTTGAAGAGATTGTACATCTCGGCCCGAAGCTGGATTTTGACCCGTTCGGTAACCGGGATGTTCTTAATGACGGAGAAGTCCACGCCCCGGAAGTTGGGTCCATAGAATTTATTGCGAGCGACATCGCCAAGTGCCGTTCCCGGGCAACCCGCAAATCCCGCTGCGCAGAACGCTGCCGGGTTAATCCATTGAGCGCCAGGGATCGCTTTCGTGAAGCTATGAGAAGTACCGGCGAAAGGGTCTCCGATTAAGTTGAGGCCCGAGAGTGTGATGTCCCAGGGCTGTCCGCTATGGAGGTTCCACAAGCTAGCCAGTTGCCAATCGTGGAAGATGTATTTCTTCCAGCCATTAGCCCAGCTGCCGTTTGGAATGTTGTAGTTGATGCCCACGGTGAAGAGGTGCCGCGTATCGTAGTCGCTATTGCCGTAGTCGGTCGCTTTCGGGTTCAAGCCGTCTGCGATGGCGGCACGGTATTCACTGATCTCATCGAGAGAATGACCGTAGGTGTAGCTAACCTGCGACGTGAGGCCATGCCAACTGCGGATTTTCAAAGTGGTTTGCAGGGCGTTGTAGTTGGAAGTGCCGATACTGTTCAGCTGGATGATGTTGTTAAAGTTCGTACCCGTCGTGGGGAGGTTCAACATAATGTTGAGCTTTCGCCCCTGGCTGCCGACATAGCCTACCTGCCAGACAACGGAGTTGCCGAAGCTCTTCTCAACCTGCAGGCTGTAATTGAAGAAGTAGGGTGTGCGGAAGTTCTGGGCGACGGAATAGACGTTAAGGCCGGGCGCGTTGGTGCAGGTCGGGTTGGTGCAAGCAATGACGCCAGGAAAGATCGAGGCTCCGCCGAACTGCGCCTCCCCTGCTCCAGTGCCCCAGTTGTAATTGTTCCGACTGAAAGTGGACACCGGAGAAGCGCCAATTGGGTTGCCCTGTAACCCCTGTGCCGCAGTAATCGGGGGGCGGAAGTCCAGGAAGGGATTCATGTTGATTTGATCGTAGAAGACGCCGATGCCTCCGCGGACAACCAGGTCGCCGTTACCGGTCGGTTGATAGGCGAAGCCGAATCGCGGAGCAAAGTTGTTCTTATCTGGAGGGAAGATATTACTGATTCCATTCCCTTGTACAAGAAGACCCTGCCCTACGACGTAGACGGGAAGGTCTTTATTGTCGCTATGGAGAGGCCCGAAGTATTCGTAGCGCATCCCAAGATCCAAGCTCAGCTTCCGGGTAACCTGCCAAGAGTCGGAGAAGAAGAGATTGTAGCCATTGACCTTGACGAAGCGCTCCGGGTTTCCGACAGCGATGGTCGAGGTCGATACATCACCCGCGAGAAAATCAGCGAGTGCTGCCGCATTGGCAAGGGCCGCGGCACTAATCAGAGCGGCGCACCCCGCTGGAACTACAGCCGGTGGCGTGACACCGCATCCCGTGGCCCCACTCCAGGGCCCCTGCGTTCCGTCAAAAGTGAACTTGCCGGTTCCGCGGCGGTGATAGAACTCGTTCACACGGCCTTGCCGGAACTCGCCGCCGAAACGCATCTGGTGCTTTCCGCGGACGTAGGAAGCGATATCCGTGAAGTGCAAGGTAAGGTCATAGCGGCCTTCCGGCGGCGTGAGACCGATCTGCTCGAAACTGCCGATGACGATATTGGGAGCGCCCAGAATGGGCTGGCCATGATTGGTCGCGTCGGGGCTGAGGAATATGCCCATGTTCTTGGTATTGAAGCCATTGTTGTTGTCGTGAAAGAGCTGGTTGAAATAGTTTCCGCCGACGAGAATCTGGTTGGTGAAATTGGATTTTAAGGTGGTGTTCAGCACCAGCGAATAGTTGTAGACGTGAATGGGAGCAACTTCAAAATAGTAAGCCAGGTTCGAGCTGGCGGTTCCCAGGGCCGGACTCCCACCGAGCGGGGCAGTCTGGCTGCCTTGACCACCAAACCACCGGAAATAAAGATGGTTTTTGTCGTTGATCTGATAATCCACCCTGGCGACACCGTTGTAGCTGTAGCCAGTGGAAGCGACAGGACTGAAGAAGTTATTGTTGGTGGCGGGAAGCGCAGCGATACTTCCCTGTCCACTTCTCGGCCAGAAGCCGGTCGAGCTGATCAAGTTGGGGGTAAAACTGGCCGCGGTGACAGGCGCGTAGGTGCCATACTTTGTGGTGCAGGACGGCGGATTTGCACAATTAGCGAGCAAACCCTGCGCCAGAGCGATCCAAGCATCGGAAGGCTCGGTGGCGATGCCCGAAAGACCGATGAGGTACTGTTGCTTTTCGAACGAAGCAAAATAGAAGAGTTTGTTCTTGATGATGGGGCCGCCAACGGAAAAGCCATAGTTTTCGTTGCGGAGCGGCGGGGCCTTCGTGACCGTTGCGCTAGGTGAGAAGAAAGGCGATTTGGCGGCGTAATATTCGTTGCGGTTGTAGTAGTAGGCCGAACCATGGATGCTATTCGAGCCGGACTTGGTCACCAGGTTTACCGTGCCACCGGCGTTGCGTCCGGCTTCTGCGCTGGATTGCGTCTGGGCCGAAAATTCGTCGATGGAGTCAATCGGCAGGACGATGCCGGCAATACCGGAGACGCCGCCCTGGTTGACAGCCGGAATGTTGTGCCAGAAGTCGTTGTTGTCCACGCCGTCAATCTGCCAGTTCATCTGGTTGGGACGAGTTCCATTGAGGGAGCCAAAGCCGCCGACGGAGTAGCCTCCATAGCCAGGAGCGACGGCGATCAATTGGGTAAAATCGCGCCCGTTGAGGGGAATGTCCTGGACGACATTCGAGGAGATAGTCATCGTCTGCACTTGGGTGGTAGTGTCGAGGGTGAGGGCAGCCGCTGAGACTTCGACGGTCGTGGATTGCTGCTGGAGGCTCAATTTGACAACCAGCGTGTAGATGGAGCCCGCGACGACCTCCACCTTATCGACAGTATAAACGGGGAAACCCGAGGCGGTGACCGTGATTTTATAGAAACCGAGCGGGATGTCCTGGAAAGAAAAGGCTCCATCGGTGGTGGTAACGGCATTGTGATCAATTCCTGTGGCGGTTTCCGTGGCTTTCACGGCGGCGTTAGGAACGATAGCGCCGGATGGGTCAGTTACCGTACCGTTGATGGCGCCGCGGAACGTTTGCGCATTTGCCGCCACCGTTAAGGAAAGCACTACAAGGACAGCCAGGACTAGACGCTTCATAAAGCAACACCCCCCCCTCATCGAGATCAAAAAAAACAGCACCCACATACGGCTTTTCAGCCGCATGCTTTGAAGAACGAAAATGACTGAAAGGTCGCATGGCGAACCGTTCGCTTTTGGCTCAAAGATCTGAACCTATAGCAGAAGATGAAAACAAGCTCCCCGGACCAGCTCGCTTTCCTTTCGGTTCAAAAAGCGCCACAACATACAAGCCGAACTGACTTAGTAAGGCGAGTTTTACTCCGCAAATGCTACAAGTGTCAAGGATAATGAATTTCATAGCGAGTAACGGAAAAAGTGATGTTTGGCGGGCGGGAGGGGCCACAAAATGAGCTGTACAACGCCGGAGCCGCATATTGCTGGGAGACTTAGCCCCCGGAGTCGTTTCTGGTAGAGTGCTGACCCGGGGAGGGATAGCCGGGTATTGCGCTATTGCGAATTGTTAAGTTGGCGTAAGTTTTTGAGGGTGGACTGCGTACTAGTCTATGGAAGCACAGAGACCAGGCCGGATGAGTGCGCCGGGAACCACGGAGCCGACGGAGGTGATCGCCCGGGCCAAGGCGGGTGACGCCGAGGCCTGGGGGCAGCTGTATCACGACTACGCTCCGGCGATTTTCCGATTCTGCCGGCGCGCGCTGCCGACACGGGAAGACGCGGAAGACGCCACGATGGAAGTATTCATGAAATTACGCGGAAAATTGAACCAGTACGATACGACGCGGTCGTTTACCGCCTGGCTGTATAAAGTGGCGGCGAACCACTGCTGGGATTCGCTGCGGCGGCGGAGGACAAGGCAGGACAAGGAAACCGGAGACCTGGAAAACGTGCCGTTGGAGCATCCGGACCCCAGCCAACTGGAACGGCTGATCGAGCAGCGCACCAGCGAGGAAGTGCGCAAAGCGCTGGAGAAGCTGGGCGCGCGGGCGCGTATGGCGCTGGTGATGCGCTACTACTCGGACATGAGTTACGACGAAATTGCCGATGCGCTGGGAGTGCGGCGCGCCTTTGTGGGCGTGGTGCTGCTGCGTGCCCGGCATGAACTGCGGCAGGCCCTGGAAGGCGGCAGCGCGTTGGCTGCGGGAGGAACTTCGTGAGCCAGACACTGGAAGAGAAATCGAAGCATCTGGACGAAATGACGTGTCTGCTGTATATCGAGCGGCAACTGGACCGTGCGCGAGGGCTGGAAGTGTCGGCGCACGCGCAGGAATGCGTGACTTGCCGGACGCTGCTGCGCGCGATGGAGCGCGAATCGCGGCTCTTGACGCGCGCGATGCTGGAAGAAGATGAACCGCTGCCTTCGCGGCTGGCGCAATTTCAAGAAAAGGCGCGGCGATCGATGCAATGGATTTGGGGACTGGTATTTGGGCTGGCGGCAACGGGCGTCTACGCATTTTATACGCAATATATCCTGCTCTGGCAGACGCAATTGGAGCAGGCGGGATTCGGCGGATCGAACCTGCTGGGCCTGCTGATTTTTCAGGGCACCATGTGGAAAGGATGGCAATCCGTGATCACACTCCTCGAGGTACTGGCGATGCTGACGCTGGCGGGACTGGGTGCACTGGTCTTCCGGCGGCGCATCCGGCGCGGTTCGGCGCTGGCGCTGGTCTTCGCGGGATTATGCACGGCACTGGCGATGCCGCCAGCAGCTTCGGCCACGGAGTTTCGCCATGACAAGCGGGTTACGATTGCAAAAGATGAAGTGATCCACAGCGATCTCTTTGCCGCGGGTGGACGCATCCAGGTGGATGGAACGATTGAAGGGGATCTGGTGGTCGCAGGCGGAGAAGTGGATATCGCGGGTCATGTGATGGGGGACGTGATTTCGTCGTCGGGGGCGATGCGGCTGACTGGGCAAGTGGATGGGAATATTCGAGGATATGCGGGAAATTTTTCGCTGAAGGGAACGGTGGGACGCAACGTGATGGTGTTCGGCGGGGAAGTGGTTCTGGATCAAAATGCCAAGATCGGCGGGAGCTTCACTTCATTTTGCGGGGAAGGAACCATGGACGGGCATATTGGGCGCGATCTGCTGGCGTTTGCAGGGCAGATGAACATCTCCGGAAATATTGACGGGTCGGCGCGGATTAAGGGCGGGGAATTAAAAATAGATTCATCGGCGCAAATCGGCGGGCCGGTGAAATTCGAGGGCGACAAACCGCCGGAAGTTTCTCCGCGCGCCAAGCTGGCGTCACCGGTGCAATTCGAAAAGCTGAAGCACGGTCCGGATTATTCCAGCTTTCACTACTACCTGTGGCAGGTGATTTGGGCGGCGGCTTATATTCTGTTTGGGCTGGTGCTGTTTGCGCTGATGCCGGCGTTCTCGGAAGATGCGGTGAAGTCCGCGGAGCACTACGGGGCTTCGGCGGGATTGGCGGTGCTGGTGGGATTTGGAGTGCCGATCGCGGCGTGCATCGCGTGTATTACAGTGGTGGGATTGTTTATTGGATTGTCGACGCTGGCGCTCTGGTATGGGGCACTGCATTTCGGGCAGGTGGTTGTGGGCGCGGTGGTGGGGCGCTGGCTGATGGGGCGGACGAGCGAGCTTTGGCCGCTGATCGGGAGGATGGCGGTGGGAGTGGTGGTGGTGCGGCTGTGCACGACGATTCCGCATGTGGGCGAGCTGGTGAAATACGTTGCGGCGTTCTGGGGAATTGGAGGAATTTCGCTGGCGCTTTACCGGCGGTTCCAGCCGGTGATCGCGACAGGAAGGACGTCGGGGCCGGACACGCCGCCGCTGCCGCCGAGTACCACGGTGGGTGGAGTGCAGCCGGCGTGAAAGACAGTTATGAGTTTTTAGTGATTGGTTGTCAAACAGAGGAGATGCAGAGGCTGCGTCAAGTCAAGCATTGAAGTTACGGAGCTGGCAAGAAAAGAGGAACGGGCCCGCTGATGAGATCGTCAGCGGGCCCGTTTGCCTTTTGCGGAGGCGGAGAAAAAGTTAGAACTGTCGGACTTTGGCGGCGGTGAACGCGCCGGGAGTGGCCGTGGGGCCGAAGTACAGGGAGCGCATCGCTGCGGTTTTGCCGACGGTCAAGCTGCCCGGACTCGTTACACCATCGTAGTAGGTGCTTGGCAAGCCGCTGCTGAGTTGAACTGGAAGCGACGTGAAGATGTTGTAGAAGCGCGGCAAAGACGTGATGTTGAAGGTGGGGCCAGTTACGGAAAAGATGCTGCCTGCGACACGAGTAAAGCGGAGGACGACAGCGTCCACAGTGATTTGGGCGGGGACGGTTGCAGTCGCGGCGGTGAAACTGGTCACGCGAAGGGCGACGGTCTGGCCGGGGAGGATATCGGTCGCGGAGACGCTGCCTTTAAAGGAGGTTATCACCACGGGCAAGTCCTTGCTGTCTACGGCGAACGGATTCACAGCGGCGCCGAGCGTGACGTGGACGGGAGCGCCGACACTGAGATTGGTTGCGATGAGGCTGCCGGCCGATTTCCGGAGAATATCGTTGGCAACGATGTCGAATTGATTGGACGTGAGCGGGGTGGAGGTAACGATGCCTTCGACGATATCCGAACTTGTCAGATCGAGAGGGTCGTATTGCAACAGGAAGAAAGTGCCGTCGTTGTTGAGGACTGTGTCGATGCTGGCAACCTGTCCCAACGGCGTAGCGCAACCCGCATTGTTGTTAATGACGCAAGTCGTCGAAGTAATGGTAGTTGGCGTAACCTTTGCGGTGATGGAGCCACGCAAGGATGTTTGCACGGTGACGGACGTGGCGCTTGCGGCGGTGACTACACCGGTAAAGTCTTCGACGAAATCCAACTGGCCGTTGGCGAGGCTGGAGAGCAGCGGGGGGAGCGCGACGGTGGTCATGACATTTGTGGCGCCGAGGTTTACCGCCGTTACGGCTTGGGTCACGGTGTTGATGGTCAAGGCTTTGCCGATGTCGAAGCGGATCTGGATGCCGGTTTGCTGGCCAGAGGAGAAGGTCGCCGAGAAAGTAGTGGGGGTAATCGTCGCGAAAGGCTCGCTAACCTGCTTGATACTGAGGGGATCACACCCAGCAGAGACGCCTGCGTTGGTGCAATAGGTAACGACCGCGCTCGCTATTCCAACGGTGATCTGGTTGTAGGTTCCGGCAGGAATGTTTGCCAGCACTTGGCCGGCGAATGCGGAGTCGCTCTGGAGACGTGTCAAGTCCACAACAAAGGTGGCAGTATTAAGGGGAACGTTAACATCCGTACCGCCGGTGGATGGAGTGAGCTTAATTCCGTTGAGGGTGACGACAAAAGAGAGGATGGAGGTGCCCGGCTGAGGAGCGATGGGCACGGCGGCCAGCGTGAAGCTGACGGTGGCGTCGCCGGTGGTGCAGTTGACGGTGCAGACATGCGAGCCTGATGGGCCGCTGCAGGCGGCCAAGGCCAGCGAGGCGGTCAGGAAAATGAGAAGCAGAGCTTTGCTACGATTCATGTGGCACCCCACACTAGACTACTCTGCGTTTGCCAGACCTGGGAAGGAAAACGCTGTAAAATAACAGTTTGAATGTAACGCGCCCGAATCCGGGGTGAATCGCAAAAAGCGGCGAAGTGTTCAACTGCTAAATGGCATGAATCGAGAGAGATGCGCGGGCCTGGCTTGTGGGAGTGGGCGAGAGCCAGCGCTGAGGTTATGTTATCGTTACTGATCTCTGCGGTTTCCAAAGCGGGAATGAAGGCGGTTATCTGGCGAAGCGCGTATCCAATTCGGCGATGAATCCTGCCGAGGCAAAAGAAAAACGTGACGGGAAAGCCCGTTCGCGCGAGCCCTTACCGGTTGAGGACGATCCCACAGGGATTGCCGACGAAGTGCAAGGTGCTGCGGAGGGATCAGCTGGGGGAACCGCCAAGCCGTCCATGCAGGAAGTGTTCGGGCCGGGCGGATTCCTTGAAAAATGCATGAGAGGCGGATTTGACCGGACCACGGTCAGCGCCGACTACGAACACCGGCCCGGGCAACTGGAGATGGCGGGGCTGGTGCATGATGCGTTCGAAACGCACCATCACGCGATCGTAGAGGCTGGCACAGGCACGGGGAAGACCTTGGCCTATCTCGTCCCGGCGATTTGCAGCGGGCGGCGCGTAGTTATTTCGACGGCGACAAAATCCCTTCAAGAGCAGCTCTATCAGAAAGACATTCCGTTTCTGCAGAAACACTTCGCGCCAAACCTGAAAGTGGCGGTGATGAAAGGACGCGCAAATTTTCTGTGCATCTCCAAGCTGAATCAGATGCAGGATCAGGCACTGCTGAGCGGCATGGAGGAGCTGGATGCGTTCCGGCAAATCAAGGATTGGGCGAAATTGACGGAGACGGGCGACCGCGCGGAGCTGACGTTTTTGCCGGATGACTCGCAGCTTTGGGGGAAGCTGGACGCAAGAAGGGACACGTGCACCGGCAAGAATTGCCCGTCGTTTAATCCCTGTTTTATAACCGGAATGCAGCAGCGTGCCAAAGAGGCCGACCTGATCATCGTGAACCATCATCTGTTTTTTGCGGATCTAGCGCTGAAGCAAGATGATTTCGGGAGCATCCTTCCGGAGTACTCGGCGGTCGTGTTCGATGAAGCGCATGAGATGGAAGACGTGGCCAGCGACTATTTCGGGCGGCAGATTTCGAATTACCGGTTTGAGGAACTGGCGCGGGATGCGGATCAGACGCTGCGTTTGCTGCACCTGGGCACGCCGTCACTGCTGCGAAAGACACAGCGGATTCGCGAGCGCAGCCGGGGCTTCTTCGAATTATTTCCGCCGCGCGACGGGCGCTTTTCTTTCACGCACAACGAACGCGAAGCTTTTCTGGAGCAGAACCGCGAAGCTTACGATTCGCTGGTGACCTCGCTGAAAAGCATGGAGACGGAATTCGCGGCGCTGGCGCAGAAGCCGGAAGAACTGACGCGCATCGCGCGAAGGAGTTTCGAACTGCGGCAGGAGCTTTCATTCCTGTTCGAATCGAACGAGAAGAACTTTGTTTACTGGTACGAGCGCCGGAATAAGGGAGTTTTCCTGACGGCCACGCCGATCGACGTCAGCCAGATTCTGCGAGAGCGGCTGTTCGAGCAGTTCGATTCGGTCATCCTGACGTCTGCGACGCTCACGGTGGGGGGGCGGTTCGAGTACATTCGACAGCGACTGGGAATCGATCACGCAAAGGACCGTGCGCTGCCACCGGAGTTCGATTATCCGAGCCAGGCGCTGCTGTATCTGCCGAAGAAGATGCCAGATGTGCGCGATGCGGGTTTTCAGGCTGCGGCCGCGGACGAAATCGTGCAATTGCTGGAACTGAGCGAAGGCCGCGCGTTCTGTCTCTTCACCAGCTATTCGCAGATGAATGATTTATTCGAGCGCGTGCGTTCACGAGTTCCTTTTCCGCTGCTGTTGCAGGGAACGGCGCCACGCTCCGTGCTGCTGGAGCAGTTCAAGAACACGGATGGGGCGGTGCTGTTTGCGACGGCGAGTTTCTGGCAGGGCGTAGATGTGCCGGGGGAGCAGCTTTCGTGCGTCATCGTAGACCGGCTTCCGTTCGCGGTACCGAGCGATCCGATCGTAGCGGCGCGGGTGCGAGCTTTGCAGGAAGACGGGCGAAACCCTTTTGCAGAATTTCAAGTTCCGCAAGCGGTGCTGGCGCTCAAGCAGGGGTTCGGGCGGCTGATTCGAACGAAAACGGATCGGGGGGTTCTCGCGCTGCTGGATACCCGGCTCCAGCGCATGCCCTATGGTAAAATTTTCCTGGAGTCGCTGCCGCGCTACGGGACGACGCAGGAGTTGGCAGAGGTCGCCCGGTTTCTCAAGGGAAGCGGCGGTACAGCACGATTGAAGGTTGATTCAGCCAGCCCCGCCAGATAAGCCGTGATCTATAGGAAATCGCTGTGAGCGGGCGAATTGATTCTGGAGAGATATGTTTCAAGTCAGTGTGGAAGAGATCTTTTCGGCGGGACACGCCCTGCGCGGTTACAAAGGGAAGTGTGAAAACGTGCATGGCCACAACTATCGCGTGCGCGTGACGCTGGAGGGACCGCAACTGGATGGGATTGGGTTGCTTGTTGATTTCACGCAGCTCAAGCAGGTGATTCGAGAGATCATGGGCAGGCTTGACCACCAGTTCATGAACGACCTCGAGCCGTTCAAGACCGTGAATCCTTCAGCAGAAAACGTGGCGAAATATTTTTACGATGAGGTTACGCGGCAATTGAATGGTTTGCCGCCCGGCGCGAAGGTTACGGACGTGATTTTGTGGGAAACGGATACGAGCAGGGCGCAGTACCGGCCCGGGGCCTAAGACATTTGAGACGCGGGTGAACCGATGAACCGAACTTTCTTCATCATTATGATTCCGGCGCTGCTAGTGGCGGCAGGCTATGTGATTGTTTTGAGATACATGGGATTTGCGCCAGGTTATCCGCGTTTGATCGTCGCAATGACGCTCTTCTTTGGCGCGATCTACTGGTTGTCGCGCCGGAATACGCGCAAAACGGAAACCCGCCGTTCCTAGCAGATAGTGGTAGGCCATGGTTATCACCGAAATCTTCAAATCGATTCAGGGCGAGGGCACGCGGGCGGGACTGCCGTGCATTTTTGTGCGGCTGACGGGCTGCAACCTGCGCTGCACGTGGTGCGATACGGCTTACGCATTCCACGGCGGAAAGAAGATGAGCGTCGAAGAGGTATTGACGCGCGTGGATGAGCTGGCCGGGCGAGGAGAGAACAAGCGCGGAGCGGAGGCTCGCGTGCCGCTGGTCGAACTGACGGGCGGCGAACCGTTGCTGCAGGAAGAAATATATCCGCTCGCGGAGAGACTGAATGCCAGCGGTTATACGGTGATGATCGAGACGAGCGGGGAGCGTTTCATCGGAGAGCTTCCGCGCGAGGTAATCAAGATCGTGGACGTGAAGTGTCCGGACTCGGGCGAACCAGGCACTTTCGAAATGCGCAACCTGGAAGCGCTGAGCGAAAAGGATGAAGTAAAATTCGTGCTCTCGACGCGGCGCGACTATGACTTTGCGCGGGAGTTTACGCTGCAACACGGGTTGGCTGGGCGCGTGAAACAGATTTTGTTTTCGCCCGTGTTTGAAGATCCAGCCGGGAAGTGGGCAGGGCTGGAGCCGCGCAAGCTGGTGGAATGGATACTCGCGGACGGGCTGCCGGTGCGGCTGGGGCTGCAATTGCACAAGTTTATCTGGGAGTCGGCGACGAAGGGCGTTTGAAAAAAGAAACAAAGAAGTAGCGAAGTAAAGAAATAATGAAAACGCAGAGGGCGCGGAGATCGCGCAGAAGAGACGAACGGGGCAAGAACTCCAGGGTTCAGGAAAAATTGAATGACTGATTCTTGCAAAGCAGTGGTGCTGTTGAGCGGGGGGATGGACTCGTGCGTGAGTACGGCGATTGCGCGCGAAAGCCACGGGATAAAAAATATTGCCGTGCTGCATGCCGGGTATGGGCAGCGGACGCTGGAGCGGGAGCGGCGGGCGTTTGGAGCGATTGCTGATTTCTATGATGTGCGCGAGCGACTCGTTGTGCAGCTCGATCACTTTCGGGCGATTGGCGGGTCCGCGCTCACCGACCAGAGCATTTCCGTTCCCGAAAATGAATTGGGAGCGCCGGGGCCACAAGGCAGCGCGATTCCCGTAACTTACGTACCATTCCGCAACGCCCATTTTCTTTCCGTGGCGGTGAGCTGGGCGGAGGCCATTGGCGCACGGGCGATTTACATTGGCGCAGTGGCGGAGGATAGTTCGGGCTACCCGGATTGCCGGCCGGAATACTATCGGGTGTTCCAGGAATTGATCCGCGTGGGGACGCGGCCTGAGACGCGGATCGAAATCGTGACTCCGGTCATTGCCCTAAAGAAAAGTGAGATCATCATGCGGGGCATCGAGCTGGGAGCTCCGCTTCACTTGACCTGGTCGTGCTACCAGAACGAGGACGCTGCCTGTGGTGCATGCGACAGCTGCCTGCTGCGGCTGCGCGCTTTCGCGGAGGCAGGCGTGCCGGATCCCATACCTTACCGGCGAACGGTTTCCGCAACGCGCTGAGCCTGCCCGCGGCAGGCAGGCTTGGAATCTGGGACGGATGAGAGATAATGGGGCGCACATCGCCCGGCCATCCCGGGCGGGGTCTCCCCGGTGAAAAGGAGAATGGAGCATGAAGAGTTTAAATAAGTCGTGGGCGCTCGCCGCGATTCTGATGGCAGCGCTGGCAAGCATTCTGACGCCACGCGCCGCGGCGCAAAATGACGGTGTAATTCGCGGCCAGATCATGGATATCGCCGGCAAGCCGTGGGCGGACCTGCCCGTTCAGGCGGTCAATGAACAGGGCGTCAAGGTGGATACGAAAACGGACAAGGACGGGAATTACATGTTCCGGAATCTGCGCACGGGCATCTACGTCGTTCGCGTGATGCTCCCGGCGCCGAATCCGCCGTATGAGTCCAATTGCCGGGTACAGGGCGGTGTTGAAGCAAGGGTGGATCTCAATTTCAAGGATATCGCCGCCAAGCAGGGCGCGGAGTATCAGGAAGTAGCGAAGAAGAATGAAGAAGCCAAGAAAAACCTGGAAGGACTGAAAGCGCACGTCGCCGCGGGTGACGCCTTTGTTGTTCAAGAAAAACAGGTCAGGGCAGAACTGCAAAAGGCTCCGCCAGATCAGCGCGACCCGCTCAAGCAAAAGCTGGCGGGCCTTTCGGACCAGGCGGTAGCCGAATTCAAGGAAGCCCAGAAGACCCTGGGCGAAAAGGATCCCAACGCGGCGCTGGTCTGGGTCAAGCTCGGAGAAGCCTACGACGCCGGAGGACGAAACGAGGAGGCGGCGGATGCGTACAAGCAGGCCATTGCGCTGAAGCCCGACGTTCCGGGCTACTACAACAACATGGGAAATGTCCTGGCGCGCATGGGAAAAATCGACGAAGCCAAGGCCGCGTACACCAAGAGCGCGGAACTGGATCCGGCTAATGCCGCGACGGCGTGGCGCAACTTCGGAATAAGTTTGTACAACGCGAACCGTTTGGGGGACGCGGTCGAGCCGCTGCAGAAAGCCGCGGAGCTGGATCCGAAAAACGCACAGACCTGGTATCTGCTCGGCGCATCGCTGGTGTACAAGATGACCACGAAAAAAGTAGGGGATCGCGAAGAGGTGCAGTTCGCGCCGGGGACGATTGAGGCTTACCAGAAAGCGGTGGAGCTCGATCCCAATGGAACCTGGGGCCAACAGGCGAAGCAAGGGCTGGAGCAGCTCCAATTGATGGCTCCGGGCATCGATACCAAAGTCAATATGAAGAAAAAGAAGTCTTAAATATTTTTTACTGCTGAAAGTTCGGGGGCCGGTTTCGCATGGCGAAGCCGGCCTTTTTTCTATTAACGGTGCGTGAGAGTGCCGGTAATTTTTGTGCGACGAAGCGCCCAGGCGAAGACGAACATGGAGCTCGGCAAGAGCAGCGCTGCGGAAAAAAGAAGGACTGCCAGGGGACGCCACAACTCGATTATGGTCGCGCCTCCCAGAAGAGCGGCGCGCATAGCCTCGAGTGCATAGGTCACGGGGTTGAAGCGTGCTACGACTTGCAGCCAGTCTGGGAGGATGTCGACGGGGAAAAGCATGCCACCGACAACGCTGGAAACTCCCAGAAAAAACCACTTGGCGGGATTGCCGCGTTTGAAGAGGAGGAGGTAACTCGAGGAAAAGATCCCGAGGCCAGAAAATGCCAGCAAGGTCGCCAGGAGGACGACGATCACCGTAAGCCAGTTCGCGGCATGCAACGGAAAGCCGAAAAGCGCGACGCTCCAGGCAAGGTAGACCACGATGCGCAGGGTGGTGGCGACAAAGGGGTAGACGGCCGAGCCGGCAACGAAAACGGGAAGCGAGGCCTGAGTTACCAGAATGTGTTCGAGAGTGCCGGAATCGCGCGCTTCTTCCAGGCTGCGGTCGAAAGTGTCCAGCGCGGCGTTGAGATAATCCAGGAAGATGTAGCCGACAAGCGAAAAAGCGAAATAACCGCCGCCCTGCGGAAGGGCGCGCTGGAGCTCGGGAGTGTCCACAAAGCGCGCGACGTAATAAAACATGGCGGCGCCGAAAAGCGCCTCGATGGCCTCGAGGACAAAGACCGTGCGGTAAGTACGAGCTATGGAAAGATCGCGCCAGAAAAAAAGCCACAACTCGCGAAGGACGCGGGTCATTCGGTGGCGCTCCCTTCCGTCGCGTGGGGGCTACGTCCCGTGAGGCGAAGAAAAACTTCTTCGAGCGAAGAAACGCGGGTGCTGCGTTTCAGTGCGGACGGAGTATCGCAAGCGAGAAGTCGGCCGGCATCGATGACGGCCACGCGGTCGGCGAGTAATTCGACTTCGGGAAGCGTGTGGGAAGCGAAGAGCAGGGAAGTTTGGCCGCTCTGCAGGATATCGGTTTTCAGGAAACGGCGGAATTCCGCGGCGCCGATGGCGTCGAGGCTGCGGGTGGGCTCATCAAGGAGCAGGACGCTCGGCTGATGGAGCAATGCGCGGACAAGGCTGAGACGTTGCACGGTGCCGGAAGAGAGTGTGCGTACCTGACGGTCGAGGGCTTCGCGGATGTGGAACTGTTCCGCGAGGTGCGAGATTCTTTGTGATGCCATGGCGCTCGAAAGCTGATTCAAGCTGCCGAAGAAGTGCAGGTTTTGATGGCCGGTGAGACGCGGGTAGAAGCCATGGTCGGTCCCGGCGTGATAGCCGAGCCGGCGGCGGACTTCGCGCGATTGCAGGACGGTGTCGTTTCCCGCAACGCGCGCGTGGCCGCCGCTCGGAACGAGAAGCGTGGCAAGAATTCGCAGGAGAGTGGATTTGCCCGCGCCATTGGCGCCGAGAATCGCTACAGATTCTCCTTCGCGGACTTCGAACGAAAGACCGGCGAGTGCGACGACGGTAGGCTTTTCGAACGGCTGGATGAAAGCGCGCCAACCGCTGCGTGCCGCAGGGAACAACTTTTCCAGAGATTCGATGGTGATGGCGGCTTCGGGCACCAGAAAACTTATAGCGTGTCTTCGGCCCGAAGACAATCGGAGGGCGCCATTTGGGTGCACGAGGGGGAAGAAAAGAGCGCGGGGCCTTCACGCATGGCGCAACCGCGGAATCCTCGGTAGAATAGTGCGCCAAGGGGTATCCCTCCAGCCGCCGCGGTCAGAAAACCGCGCATGCCCCCAAGGAGCCATGCTGATGGTGTCGTTTGCTGACCGTGCTGCTGCGCCGGCGCATGTGCTGGTCCGAGTGTTGGATCGAGAGTCGGTACTGCTGAATCTCGAGACGGAACGCTATTTTGGGCTGGATGAGACTGGCACGCGGATGTGGGAGCTCGTCACGGGTTCACCCAGCATTGACGCGGCGTACCAGGAACTGCTCGCGGAATTTGATGTTGAACCGGAATTGCTGCACGCCAACTTTACGGAACTGCTGAGCCGGCTCGTGGACAACGGCCTGCTGCAAGTTCTGCCCGCTGATGTGGGAACGGCTCCGGCGATTTAGCGCGCTGGAGCGCCCGGCGCAGAGCCTGTTTCTGCGCGCGATCGTGCTGCTGCCCGTAGTTTCCCTGAGTTTGCGCTGGCGTGGATTCCGCGTGACGCGAGCGGCGCTGGAGCGCTTCCTTTCGAATCCAAACTCCAAGCAAGACAATACTGTGGCAAGCGGGCGCGCGGCGCTAGTCGCGCACATGGTCAACTCCGCGGATCGCCACGGATTGGTTCATCCGTCCTGCCTGGCGAAGTCGTTGGCACTCTGGTGGCTGCTTGGGCGCGAGGGGATTTCTTCTGAGCTGCGCATCGGGATTCGAAAAGAGAATGAGAAGTTCGAAGCGCACGCGTGGGTGGAACGCGATGGGGCCGCAGTGAACGAGCCGGAAGAGCACCATCGGCATTACGCCGCGTTTGACGGAGCGCTTTCCGCGCTGCCGTCCGACGAGGAATAAAAAAGGCCCCCAGACCTGGCCGGGAGCCTCTGCGGATCGGGTGATGTCAGATATTGGTGCGATGCGTCATCGTGCGCTTGACCCGTGCCGGCGGCGGGGGCAGCTCTACGCTGAGCGAGAGAGCGCTTTTGTTGCGAAGGAGGCCGAGCTTTACGGTCTTGTCTTTGCCATCGCGCTTGGCGGAGAGCTTCTCGCGAAGCTCGCTCACGGAACGGATGCGGTCACCATCAAGGGAAGTGATGACGTCGCCGGCTTTCAGTCCAGCCTTTTCAGCGGGTGAACCGGCGTTTACGTCACGGACCAGAATTCCTTCGCCCTCGGGCGCGCCAAAAAATGCGCCGAGCTGGCCGCTAAGATCTTCCGCATCAATGCCGAGGCGGGGCGGCGCGCCGGAGAGCATCCCATTGTTCCACTCCATCGAAGGGATATCGGGGATTTCCGGCATGTCGGGCATACGAAAGGCAAAGGCTCCGACCGACGGCGCGATCATTTTCAGGCTCTGCCGCCGCTCCTCAGACTTGCCGAGCGTGGCGCTCAGAGTCTGAGAGCGGCCATCCCGCCAGACGGTAAGCTGGATGCTTCGGCCTGCAGGAATTTCATGGACCATACGGCGGAATTGCGCAGCGCCTTCGACACGCTGGCCGTTGATCTCCGTCACGACATCATTTTCCTTGAGGCCCGCCTTGGCTGCCGGGCTGTCCGGAACAATCTTTCCGAGGACGACGCCGCGTTCGGCGGGGAGTTTGAGTTCCTTGGCCTTGTCGGCGGTCACTTCATGCGTCTCGACGCCAAGCCAGCCGGAACCATCACCGTCCACGAAAATGGTCACATCATCTTTTTGAATGAGCGGAGTCACTTCCTGTTGTTCGGCGGACTCATCGTCCACAACGAAGGCTCGCGGAGCGACTCGCTGCGACTTGCGCTCTCCGGATTGCTGCTGTTGCGCGATCCTGGCATCCTGGGGGCTCTGCGCTCTTCCCGAGGTGCCGGGCAGCGCAATCAGCGCCACGCTGAGCGCCGCAACCCCACCGGCGAAAAGCAAATGTCGTTTGTACATTGTTGTCCCACCCTCCTGAAGATTTAGACGCAGCGAACGCTAAACCGTTGACCGGAGAATCACGATTCGAATGCCGCCGTTGATGGTACGCAAATGAATCGGAATTCCGCCGTGACCCAATTTGCCGTGAATCTCGCGGGGACGTTCCGAACTCTCGATGGTGACTGGGAGTTCCGAGTAGAAGTTGCCGTTGAGGCAGCGAGCTTCGAGATCGGCTTGGGTGTCAGAAGGCACGGCAAGCACCAGAGAGCCGTTTGTTGTTTCGGCGGTGAAGCCATTCTTGTCGCGGATGTGCGCGAGCTCCAGGTGCACGTTGCCGTTGGTGGTGTGCGCGTGGACGCTTCCGCCGGCATCGAAGACTTCAATATTGCCATTCACGGTGTGGACGTCTTCCACCAGCTCAACGCCGGCGATGCGCAGGGTGCCGTTCACGGTGCCCAGATGCTCCAGGCGCGCGCCGTGCGGGACGTGGATGGTGTATTCCACTGCCACTTCGACGCCTTCATTTTGAGGATAGTGCGTGGTTATGGAGACAGCATCGGGTTTGGCGTCTACATCGATCGTGACGCGCTCGAGGTCGGTTTCTTTCTGTTTAGCGGTTTTGACGGCATGAATTTCAATCTCATTGCGGTCCCATCCCTGCACCTCAACGGTCCCGTTGACGTTCTGGAGTTCAAAGGAACCACCGGGCTGAAGCGGATAGGATTGATTGAACTCCTTGGTGATGGCATGAGTGGGAGCAGCCCCAACCACGGCCAGAGCCAGGATGAGCAAAGCAGTCGCGCGGAAAGAATGACGCAGCATAACGTTCTACCCCCTCTTCGGACTTACAACCTTCGAGACCCGAGGAACGGAACGAAACTCGCGTGGCTGAGGCTACTACCGCTCAGCGCTGCAACTGAAAATTGAATGTCACGTTCGAAATCACTTCGACCGGCTTGCCGTTGACCCATAGCGGTTTGCCTCGCCATTGCTTGACTGCGGCGATGGCGGCGTCGGCAAGCGCTGGATCACCTTCAACCAGCTTCTGAACTTCGACTCGGCCGTCCTTTGTAAGGCGCAGTTGGAGGACGACATTCCCCTGCAAACCGGCGCGCTGCGCGAGCGCGGGATAAGTCGGCTTGGGAGCGGCAACTAGCCGCTTCTGAAATTCGAGGGAGTCTTCGCGAAGGCCGCCGCGAAATGCCAGCTCCAGGCTGACCAGCCAGCTTTCGAGCCAATCTGTCTTGTCAGCGTCGCGCACGGAGGAGGCCGTTGGCGGGGGTTCGGACGTGCCACCGGGTTCAAACTGGTATTCCTTGAGGTGCAGATTGATGCGGTCCAACTGCTCGCGAATCAGGGATTCGCGCAGAGCGACCTCCGAATCCAAGAACTGAAGACGAATCTTCCCGCCGGTAGTGCGCAATTTGAGCGGCGCGCCTCCGCCATTCAAAACCGCGGTCGCATGCACCGGGCCCGTCCCAGTGTTCAATCCCTGAATGATCAGATGTAAGGCTGGGTCGGCTTCGATGTGTCGCTCTCCACCGGTGGCCACGATGGCATCGATGGTTGCAGCGAGATTTCGCGGCAAGTAAACGATGATGTCGCCATTGCCGGAGGCCAGCTGCGAGGGACCACCTAGATGCACGTTTCCGCCCCCGGTAGGCGCTTCCGGATTAATCCACGCAGTAATGGTACCGCCCGAAGTGGCAGCCTGGAGGGCGCCAGCCACGCGGGTCAAGCAGATGCTTCCACTGCTCGATTCCACTTCCATCGGACCAGAGACGTACATGACACGGATACCGCCGCCACCCGTCTGCGCATGAACCGAGCCATGCACTTCGCCGAAGTCAATCTGTCCGCCGCCGGTCTGTACGCTGACATAGCTTCCAGCGCGCGCAACGGTGATATTGCCGCCAGCCGTTTCCAACTCGGCGCGTCCGCCAATCTGTCCGGCGCGGACGTGACCACCACCGGTCCGCAGTGAAGCGTCTCCGGCCACGTTGCCTACGTTGATGTGGCCGCCACCCGTGAAGGCCGTAAGGTCACCGGCAACATCGAGAACCTGGATGTGTCCGCCTTGCGTCTCCAGCCTGGCGACAGAGTGGCCGGGCGACGCGTCGCGGAGAGCAGAGCCGCCGATTCGCCCGGCTCGAATGTTTCCACCCTGAGTGTGGAGGCTCGCCGTGCCGCCGATGTCCTGCGTTTCAATGTCGCCTGCTTCGGTGTTCACTTCGACGCTATAGCCGGCCGGCACAGTCACTTCAAACTGCACCCAGAACTGAGCATCGGTCTGGTGGGCCGCTTGCGCGGGAAGCGCACCCGTGATTTCCACGCCGGAGCCGAGGGCGCGCGCTTTGAGCGAATAATTGTCGAGGAGTTGCTGCGCCGCCGGGCCCCGGGCATCGGTTTCAATGTGTACGGTATAGCGCACCACTGGTGCGGCTCCCGCTTCCAGCTGGAAAACCTTCACGGAACCGAGGTCGGTCGTCAGCCGAAGTGTCAGGCCGTCCCTGGTTTCCAGAGCGCCGGCGCGGACGACCGAGGAATGCGCTCCGGGCGATTCTGGATTCTTTGTAGGCTCGATGCCCGAGCGTTCGATCCCGGAACCGGCTGCGCAGAGAGCCGGCAGAATCGCAGTGCAAGAAAACAGCGCGACTGCTTTGAAGAAAACACTGCGGCGAACGGAAGAAGATCGAATCGGTTGGAGGAGTTTGTTCATCATCGAGCGAATGTCGTTTACCCTGTGACGAACTACTGCACGTCCCGCGGCCCGATCTGACGCAAGGCGGCGGCGCTGCGCAACCGCACGTAGCGGCTGGGATCCCTGCGCTGCAACTGCTGCAATACGCGAATTACATGATCCACGGAGGGGTCAGTTGCGGGAGCCACCGGCGCGATCGACGGAGGCGTATCCGGGATCGGCGGGGCCTCGGGCGCGATTGCAGGCAGACTGGATGTTTCGTGGTCGAGAGATCGAACCAGTAGGTTAACAGCTTCGACGCGCACACCAGGATTCCCATCGTGTTCCAGCGATTCCAGCAGCACTTGACGCACCGCGTCATCCGCGGCCGCGTCGCGCAGCGATTCCAGGGCTTTCATGCGCACGGCCGGATTCTGATCCTGGCGCGCCGCAACGATCAAAGCGTGGCGCACTTGCTGATCCCGCACTCCGCCCTTCAAGGCATCCAAGCAATCGAGGCGCACACCGGCGTCGAAACGTTCACCATTTGCGAGCACATACGTCAGCACCCGGCGCATATCGCTGTCGTCAGCGTTGCCAGAAAGCACCATGGGCTGCTCGGCGCTAAGCTGAAGCTTTACGGTGCCCGGCGTTGAGCCGGAAGAGGGCGAAGAATAGATGTTGGCGACCGTCATTTTCGAGAGCTGCTCATCACTCAATTTCGGCCCGGCCATCACGTTCACAGCCTGCCCATTGGAGCTCTCAGGACTTACTGATTGCAGCCATGGAATCAGTTCGGTGCCCAGCAGAACTCCGAAGAGTACGAGCACCGCCCCGCTCCAGGCCGGGCGCAGCGCCATCCAACGGCGTAGCCAGCCGAAGGGCCGCCAGTGTTCCTGCACCGGTGGCGCGGCGAGATCATCGAGTTTCTCCGCCAGCTCGCTGCGGCATTGCGTGAGGAGTGTGCCGGCCGCATCCAGCTCATCGGCGGGTTGTGTCCCCACGGCGAAGGCTTCCTGCAATTCGCGTTCTTCCGTGATCTGCGCCGAGCAGGACGCGCAACTCGCGAGATGCGCTTCGATCTGTTTGCGTTCCCTATCGCTGACCTCATCACAAACATAGAACACGAGAATCGGAGCGATGTCCTCGCAGCGAAGGTGCTTGTCAAAAGCGCTCATCGCAAGCCTCCCAGTTGGCTGCGGAGTTTGCGCGTAGCGCGAAAAAGCGAATTCTTCACGGTTTCCTCAGTGGTGCCGAGCGCGTCGCCGATGGCGCGCAGCTTCAAGCCCTGGTAATGTTTCATTTCAAAGACTATACGCTCGCGCGGGGAAAGGCGCTCCATGGCCAGCGCGATGCGTGCTTTAATTTCCTGGCCAATGAGCGTGCGTTCGGGGTCCTGGTTGGGGCGGTGTTCCCGTTGGCGCTCAAAAAAATCGGTGATGCCTTCTTCGTGGTGGCCGGTGTTGAGTTCCGGAGCCTGGTCTTCGGGGCGCGCCTGGCGGCGGCGCAGATGGTCGAGGCAAACGTTGGTGACGATGCGGTAGAGCCAGGTGTAAAAGCTGCATTCGAAGCGGAAGCGGTGGAGATTGCGATAAACCTTGAGGAAAGCTTCCTGATAAACGTCGCGGGCATCTTCGGGCCGCTTCATGAGATTCAGCGCGAGACGCAGAACATCGCGGTCAAAACGGCGAACGAGTTCCTCGAAAGCGCCACGGTCACCCGCTTGCGCTTGCGCCACCAGTGCCCGCTCATCAAGGTTGAGCAAAGAGGTCACCGAAGCCAGGGCGGCGTTAATGCTACCCGAGCGACCGTTGTCATCGGCCAAAGCCAAAGCCCATCTGGGAAGCGGCATTTTTCGCTTTCTCTTCGCGTGGAGCGGTGTTGCTCGTTGTAAAACAACACCTTAAACTGTATTGCAGCCACCGGCTACACACGGAGCGCCCCGTGACCACCCAATTTGGACGGACCCTTAGCTCTTGGGTGAGCAGTGCTTCCCACTATAACAACGGGGAGTCTGTGGATTTTGTTTCACTGATTAGCCAGATGTACCCCCTCAGCGGGAGGTTGCTTCCAGCGGCGGGGATCCAGGCTGGAGTTTCAGCTGGTGGTCGCGGCTGCGCGCAGGCGCCAGGCAGCGAAGGGCCAGGCGAATAGCAGCACCAGCATCAGCAGCACCGCGTACCCGTTCATTCGATAGAAAGAATCCGGCTGCGCCAGCAGTTCGGCGGCGCCTCCGAAAAGCGAGGTTCCCGCGACCACGAGAAAGCATCCCAGGATATTGAACCTCATAATGTACTCGACGCCGAGAGCGAGTACGGCCAAGAGAATCAGCCGCGCGAGGAACTGTTTTCCCAAATCGACCGGGCTGCCCCATCCTCCGCCGACAAGTGCCAGTCCGCAACCAAGCAGAAGTAAAACACGGAGCCAGTTTTGGCGAATGTGCGCTGCAACGAAGGCAGCGACGGCCGCGACCACACCCGTCATGAACAAACCATGCGTCAGAGTTCCACCGAGCACCGCACCGGCAGGTAGAACGGCGTCAAAGTCCTGGCCGAAGCTGGCTGGCAGGGAACGATGAATCGTCGGCCACAAGCTCGAAGCGAAAGCAAGGATACGCAGTAAGGCGAGGAGGCCTCCGGCTCCTCCCAGTCCGATCCACAAGGCATCGCGATAATACTCAGCAGGCTTGCGTGAGCCTCCTGGCAGACGCTCACCTCCAAAAGCGCGGGCAGCGAAATACCAAGCCATGCTAAGGAGCACGGCGACCCCGCCGAGATAGAATCCAGCCACGAAGAAGGCGCTAACAGCAACTCCCACCATCGTGAATTTGAGCGGAGTTGCCGTGTCATGCCCATTCAGAACGGTTTGGAAACTGCCGCCCAGTCCAAACACCATGAGGAAGCCGACAAGTCCCCAGATGGACCAGGAAAAAATGCGTCGCCAGGGAATCGAGCGCGCCGCATCGGATTCCAGATTCTTCAGCAAAAGGACCAGCGCGGTGATTCCGAGTCCGGCGAAGAAGAGAATCGGAATGACATAAGTGAGCAGGGTTCGCGGGAGCGAGAATTCCTCCTGTTTGCGGCGCCAGTCGTCGGGGATCTTGATGTAGGTGCGGTAGTTGGAGATTTCGTCGCCCAACACTCGGATTTCGATGCGCGCGTGCGCTGTGTCTTTTGCGCTGGAGGGCGCGGCTTGTGGGGAGTCGAGCGGCTCCTTCAGTTCCCAAGTTAGTGTGTGGTCGATGCGGTGCGGCCTTTTGTCTGAATCAGATTCAACAAGGTTCCAATTCTTCAGGTCGAGTTTCTTTTCCTCGCGCAGAAATTTCTCTGCACGCGCGACGGCTTCTTCCTTTGGGAGAGCAGCGCCCGCAGTGGCTTCCGCGAGTTTGTGCCGGACGGAGTGGAGCGATCCGTCGGGCCGAAGGATGACGGTGAACTCTTCAGGCTGGCCGTCGCGGAAATAGCGCATGTACCAGAGCGCGGCAGGAACGCGATCGGAATAGATGGCGTTCGCGCCCGCGATGCCGATGCGCTCGCGCAGATATTCATTGACGAGGGGATCGGTGACGTCCAGGAGGACTGTGGCGTGGTTGTACGAATTGGGATCAAGGCCGCGCTGGCGAACAATTTCGTCGGCACGCTCGCGGGCGGTGCGCGAGTTGATGGAGAGTTTCAAGTATTCGCCGATGGACGGCGACTTCCCGCGCCACACCAGCACGCCTCCAGCAAGCAGGCAAACCACCAGGAACAAGATCATCTGCGGTGCAAGCGCCTGATAGCCGCTGGCTCGGGCTTCGGGAGTCGCGGCCACCGGTTCACTGGTGAGATCGATCTCCGGCGCGGGCTCCGCGCGATTGAGAAGGTCTTCATCGTTTTCGAATCCGCCGCGCGTCATGTAGGAGATGCACGCAAAGAGGAAGGGTGCGAGGGCTGCGGCGGCGACAACGACGCCGGAGATTTTGAAGTACAGACTGTTCGAACGAATCAGCAGCAAACCGACCAGCGACGCGTCCACGGTGTAATGCCAGATGAGCGTTGCGATGATGCCCCAGCGCAACATGACGATTCCCGCGACGATGCCGATCAACCCGATTTCGATGCCACGCATGAAGGCCGGTTCTTGCGGGTAGTTGCTGTGCAAGAAGCCCCATAGAAAGGCAGGCACGATTACAGCGATCCACCGCGAGCGCGTGACGCGCATGAAAAATGGAATGGCAAAAAGACGGAACGTGAATTCTTCGTTCAGGGAAGCCAGCAGACCGATGGCTGCGCCGGAAATCCAGGGGAAGGTGGTGTTCACGCTCTCCGAATAGTTCAAGTCCTGCGGCGCCCACGCCCCCAGCTTTGTGGCGACCATGTAAAAGGCCACAACAAATCCGATGTGTGCCGCCGCGAGCGACAAGCCCACGACGGACGCGGAGAAAAACTCCTTCGAACGCAGCCCGCGCCGCGTGAAGACCTGGCCTAAGCGGAGCTGGCCGGGTTGCGAGCTGCGGTAGAGCGGCTCCGCTGCCGGCAGCACCAGCGTAATGGTAACCGCCGTCAAAACGGCAAGCCCCAAGGCGAGCCCGATTCGGATCAGAATAAAACTGGCGTAGGACTGATTGGTGTCGTATTCCGCCCCCCATAGGGGCCAGTCGTTCAGTGCTTGCAAAAACAAAAACAGTGTGGCCAGCAAACCGAGCTTGATCGCCGGGCCCCACTTAGTTTTCCCGCTCTTTGTCAGCTGAATCCCCAGCCAGGCAGCGGTTCCCAGAATCGCGAAATAAAAAAAAACGAAGACGATCTCCAGGGTGTTGTTTCCCGAGCGGAGTCTCTTGTAACTGCGTTCCCAGGCCTCGGGCACTTGTAGAAATTCAATACTTCCCCCGATGCGGTCACCTTGAATGCCGACCTTCAAGCGATAGGGCGCGTCCTTAGATCGGAAACCATGCTTCTCCCAGGTGAAGGACCAATCGAGGCGGGCAGTCTGTTTCTCCGAATTTGCTTCTTCGGATAGAAAATCCCAGCTACTCAAGTCCATGCCCAGCTTGTTGGCGAGGAAGTTCTGTGCCGTAACCTGCGCGGCGGCTCGATCGAGCGTAGCGCTTGACTGCGATTTGGGCACGACGTGCGTGTAACCGACGATCTGCCCGGCGGGGCTTACACGAACGCGAAATTCCTCTTCCTGCTGCGGCTTGAAAAAGCGCACGTCCCAGAACCAGATGTTCAATTCGGAGGACATCAGCCAGTTGGCTTGCTGGAGTCCGAGCTCGCGTTCGAGGTAGACCTTGGCGTTATCATCCACGTCGAAAACGATTGCGGATTGGTAACCGCTGACGTTTTCGCCGAGGCCGCTGACGAAGTTTTGCGCGCGTGACAGAGCTTCTTCGCGAGAGACTTTGAAGTTGACCGAGGCTTCCGGGAAGGCCCGGAAAAAATATTTGTAGGCGAACAGCGAGCCGAGAATACCGAAAACCACCCAGAGAAATAGTGCGCGCTTCTCGGAACCCGTCAGACGCTCTCCGGCCACCAGGGCCTCCTATTCGGCAAAAGGACGCGGTTCCACACTCTAATGATACGTGGGGCCGGGATGCAAGTTTCGGCGGTGCCGTGGGTTCCACGCGGGAATGATATAAAGAGGATGCGCCGTGTGTTTGCCGGCATTCGCAAGAATGATACAAAACCTCGGCACAGAAGTGCGCATGATCAAAGGTGTGGGGCCGCAGCGCGCCGAATTGCTCGCGCAGCGCGGGATTCGAACGCTGGAAGATTTGCTGGGCTATCTGCCGTTCCGTTATGAAGACCGCATCCATTTTTCAAAAGTGAAGGATATTCAGCCGAATGGAACGTACACGCTTCGCGTGCGCGTGATGAGCGGGCAGGCGGTGCGCACGATGCGCGGCCGCGATGCCATCTATCATCTGCTCGTACAAGATGACACGGGCGGCTCGCTGCCTTGCAAATTTTTTCACGGTGGGTATCTCGAGGGACGTTTGAAGCCCGGGCAATTGCTGATTCTTCATGGCAAAGCCGAGGTGGACAAGCTGCGGCCCGCGCGGGTGGAAATGGTCAATCCGCAGATCGAAGTGCTCAGCAGCGAGGAGATGGATTCCACCGAGGTCGGGCGCATCGTGCCGATCTACGAAGCGATCGGCACTTTCGGCTCGCGCCAGATTCGCCGCGCCATGTACGCGGCGGTGCAGCTCATTGATCGAACGATGCCGGACGTTTTGCCCGAGGGGTTGCGCGCGCGGCTCGGCTATCCTTCGCGCAGCGACGCGCTGATCCACACGCATTTTCCCGAGGCGGGAGAGTCGCTCGACGCGCTGAACACCTTTCGTTCTCCAGCGCAGCAGCGGCTTATCTTCGAAGAGTTTTTTTTATATCAGCTCAGCCTCGCGCTGGACAGGAGGGCGACACGCAAGGAAAATGCCATCGCGTTTCGCGTTCGCGAAGGCGCGGTGCGTGAAGCGTTGAAGCGCATCCTGCCTTTCAAGCCGACGGCGGCACAGAAGCGCGTACTCGCCGAAATCGCCTCGGACCTGGAAAAGCCCGCGCCGATGAACCGGCTGCTACAGGGCGACGTCGGCAGCGGCAAGACCATCATCGCGCTGCAAACGGCGGTCATTGCCATCGAAAACGGCACGCAGGCCACGCTGATGGCGCCGACGGAAATTCTTGCCGTGCAGCATTTTCTTTCCGCGCGGCGCATTCTGGCGAAGGCGGGGTATCGCGTGGAGTTGCTGATCAGCGGACTGAAGAGCGCCGAAAAAGCTGCGACTTCGGAACGCATTCGCTCCGGGGAAGCGCAACTGGTCATCGGCACGCACGCGCTGATCGAGGACAACGTGGATTTCGCTCGTCTCGGTTTTGTGGCCATTGACGAGCAGCATCGCTTCGGCGTCTTGCAGCGCAAGCGTCTGATGGATAAAGCCGCGGAGCACGGTCACGCGCCACACGTGCTGGTCCTGACGGCAACGCCGATTCCACGCACGCTTTCGCTCACGCTCTATGGTGATCTTGATGTTTCCGTTCTCGATGAGTTGCCGCCGGGGCGTACGCCGATTACCACGCGCATGACTTCAGAGCCGCATCTCACCGGCGTATGGGAGTTTCTGCGCCGCGAAGTCGCGGCGGGACACCAGGGCTACATCGTTTATCCGGTGATCGAAGAATCGAAGCTCGAGCTGAAAGCGGCGATGGAAGAATACGAGCGGTTATCGAGAGAAGTCTTTCCAAAATTGAAGCTCGGCTTGTTGCACGGGCGTCTCTCAAGCGAAAAAAAAGAAGAAGTGATGCAGCGTTTCCGCAAGAACGAGGCGCAGATTCTTGTCGCAACAACGGTCGTGGAAGTCGGCGTTGACGTGCCTAACGCCACCGTGATGGTGATCGAGCATGCCGAGCGCTTCGGACTTTCACAGCTCCACCAGCTTCGCGGGCGGATCGGCCGCGGCGCGGAGAAATCGCATTGCATCCTGGTCGCGCCCGTTCGAATGACTGCCGAGGCGCGCGCGCGGCTGGAGACCATGGTGCGCACTTCGAACGGATTCGAAATTGCCGAAACCGATCTCCTCCTCCGCGGCCCAGGGGAATTTTTCGGCACCCGCCAGTCAGGCGACCTGGGATTTCATATTGCAAACCCGATTCGCGACCGCGAACTCCTCGAACTTGCGCGCCGCGAAGCTTTTACGCTGGCTGACGATCCTTCGCAACAAGACACCTTGCAGCGCATCCTTCGCCAACTCCCGGCGGAATGGCAGCGCCGCTACCACCTCGCCCGCATCGGTTAAAGGATTAGCGCGAGTTCAGTTGTTGCGCTCCGCGTTCATCAACAGTTAGTTCCGCGAGGAGTCGCAGATGGCCTCCCTCACTCGCGAACCGATTCGTTCCGAACTGGACTTTAGGAATTGCTCGCGGTGACCTCACGGCTTATGGCGAATAGCAAATGACAATACCGCACCCAGAGCCAAGACCATCAGCGCACCAGCTATAAAAAGAGAAACGCGTTGCCGACCGGCACTCCTCCCCGATACGGCAACTTCATCTTCGGGCGAAACGAAACTCAAGAATGATTTCTTGTAGGCGCTCCAAAGCAGGAAATAGGGGACTCCCGTAACGAGAAGATATACCCCCACAGAAATGCACATGGCTCTGAACATGTGCGCTTCTGGGCTGCCTAACGCACGGTAGATCTGCCTCGACCACTCAAAGCCCAAGAAATAACCTAGAAAGAGGATTGAAAAATGAGCGCAATAAAACATCTTCAGAAAAGATCTGATTTTGAGTTCCTCAGCCGGAAACTTGACAATGTAGCCGCGATTGCGGCGGTCCGCGGGAAAGATGACCACCCGGCCAGCGCCATCACCTCTAAAATTCGCACTTACCATAGAGTCAAGAAGAGCCATAAGAATTCTATCTCCTTGGGTGCATTCCTCGGGTCTTGGTTATCTCCATGTTGCCACTCCCAAAAAAGCGCCCGCCATGGAAAAAATGCCCATGTGTCCTTCTCGCCGCTAATGCACGAGTAGTCGCGTGACCGGACAAGCGCCCTCAACCGGATCCAACGTAAAGATGCTTTGTTCCTTGACTAAAAACTGAAAACTGACAACTAATAACTGCACTCATGCGCGTCATTGCCGGAACCTACCGCAGCCGCATCCTGAAGAGCCTCAAAGGTCTCGCGCTCCGGCCTACGAGCGATCGCTTGCGAGAAACGCTCTTCAACGTGCTCGGTCCGGGCGTTTCCGGCGCGCGCTTCCTTGATCTCTTCGCGGGAACTGGTGCGATCGGTATCGAAGCCCTCAGCCGTGGAGCCGCGGAAGTCGTTTTCATCGAAAACCACCAGCCTGCCGCGAAGCTCATTCGCCGGAATCTGGATTCGCTTGGGATTGGTTCCCGCTTCACGGTGCTTCCCATGGATGCTCTTCGCGGGCTGACAGCGCTGGCTTCTCGAAAACCACTTTCCGGACGCGGTTTCGACTGCATTTTCCTGGACCCTCCTTACGCTGCTGCGGAAGAGTACGCCCGCGTGTTAGAATTTCTTGGTACCGCGGAACTTCTTGCGCCCGGTGGCATCGTGGTCGCCGAGCACCGCCACACCTTTAGCTTGTCCGAGGCAGCCGGTGCGCTAAAGAGGTTTCGCGTTCTCAAACAGGGCGATGCCGCCCTGAGTTTTTACCGCCGCCGGAGCGGCGAAGCTGGCGGTGAAAATCACTCTGCCGAGTAAACCCCCGCTGGCAGGGTCTCATCTATTATGAAATGTTCGCGTATTGTTGCTTGTAGTGGCGGGTCTTCAGACCCGTGTCGTTCACTGCTCTAAGCCAGCGGCGCGGTTTATTCTTGAAGAAAGGGAATTGCCTTTGAGCCAGGTCGGCAGGGCATTGGACCTCTTGGGACAGGCTACCACGCCTGCCGCTCCCGTGCGCCTGCAAACCGGGCATGAACCGAAGCTGGATCTTGCTTGGGGAAGTTTTCATCAGGGCATCGGAAGCAGCATTCGCGCCGTTCTCACCTGGACCAGCGTTCCCAAGAATTTTCTGGCGGAAAGTTTTTTCAAGGACAGCTGGGTGGAGAGAAGCATTCCCGTCCGTGCCTTGATTGCCGCGGCGTTGTGGCATGTAGCTTTTCTTCTCCTGCCCTTGCCGCGATTCCAGGCTGCGCCCCGCCACAATCCCGCGTTCGACAACACGGAACTCACCTGGTCGGGGCCGATCACCGATCTGCCTCTCCTGGCGAGGAAGAGTCCCAGAGCCAAGCCCAGTCCGCGGGGCGAGCCGGAAAAACCGCTTCCGCAGGAAGGCGCTGACGCTTTCCATCCCCGCCAACGCATCTTCACTGACCCGGCACATCCGAACCATCCGCGGCAGACGCTGATCAATTCCGCTGCGCCCGCCGAGCCCCCAAAAATTCTTCCGAATCTGCCGAATATTGTTCAGCTCCAGCAGTTGCCGGGGCCTGCTCGTCCACGAATCCAGATCAGCGAAGAGACACTTGCCAAGTTGCGCCCACGCGAACATCGAACCGCCACAGCGACGACCGCGCCGGCGCCGGACTTGCCCGCCTTTGATCAGAAACTCGGGGACCTCGCGCTGCCCGCCTCGCCCAACGCACCAGCACGCCCAAAACTGGAACTGAACGCTGGGGCGCCGCCGCGAGTCGCGCCGCGCGCGCAAACAGGAGACGCCGAACCTGCGCCGGAAGTAGGCGCCGCGCAAGCCAGCCCTGCGAATGGAAATTCAGCGACATTTATTGCACTGTCAGCAACTCCTGGCCCGCCGGCGCCGGCGATTCAGCCGCCGCAGGGAAATCTTGCCGCGCGTATTTCCATTTCGCCGGAAGGGAAGCAGCCGGGAGTTCCAGGCGGCTCGCCAGATGCAACGCCTGGCGCAACCGGGGGAGCAGGCGGCAGTCCTGGGAGCAGCGGAGGAACCGGAACTGGCAACGGCGGCGGAAAAAATACGATGGATGTGAACATTGGCGGCGGAAATCCACCGGCGAGCAACAGCGTTTCTGGCCTTGGTGGATCTTCGAAAATCGCCGCGCCCACGCCACACACGTTGATTACCAAGCCGGAAGCGCACACAAGAATCGATGACGCACCGGAAAGAACAGGGCCACCGAATT
This sequence comes from Candidatus Acidiferrum sp., assembly GCA_036522195.1. Classification (GTDB taxonomy): domain Bacteria; phylum Acidobacteriota; class Terriglobia; order Acidiferrales; family UBA7541; genus Acidiferrum. Next base: position 64,576 of record DATDGF010000061.1, read on the forward strand.
TCGCGGACCTCCCCGCGGGCGCGCAACCGGAACAAATCTTCGCGTCGAAGAGGATTTATAAACTGCTGGTCAATATGCCCAACCTGAACAGCGCGACGGGGAGCTGGATTCTCAACTTCTCCGAACTGCGCACGCATGCCGATGGACCGCGCCTCAGTTCGTCGGACCTCGTTGGGCCTTCTCCGTTGCGAAAAGTCGACCCGAAATACCCGCCCGCGCTCATCAGCGAACACATAGATGGAGAAGTGGTGCTCTACGCCGTGCTCCGCCGCGACGGATCTGTGGACAGCATCCAACTGGTGCGCGGCATTGATGAACAGCTCGATGCCAACGCCATGGCGGCGCTCAGCCAGTGGAAATTCAGCCCCGCGACCAGACAAGGATCGCCGGTGGAACTCGAGGCCATCGTGCACATCCCTTTTCATTACCGAAACGACCGGTAAGCACCTCTTTTTTCAGGATGGAGATTAGGAGCGCCCCTCGGCGAGTTTCACCAGCGCATATAGAGCGTGGTTGACGGGCGTGGCAACGCCTAGCTCCGCACCACGGCGTGAAACGAAGCCATTCAGTGAATCAATCTCCGTGCGCTTGCCGCGATTCATGTCCTGGGCTGTGGACGAAAACGCCTCCGCCATTTGCGTGGCGATCTTGAAAGCGCCCGCGACGGCGGTCTTGGGATCTTCGAGCCCCGGCAGGTGTACATTTGCGGCGTGTGCGACGGCTAGCACCTCGTCCACAACCGTCTCGACCACTTTGCGCGCGTCCGCACTCGCGGCAATCTGCCCGTATTTTGCGCGTCCGAGTGCAGAGACGGCATTCAACGCGCAATTCCAGACCAGCTTGGTCCAGAGCTCTCCTTCTATATTTTCCAAGATGCGGCAAGGCACGCCGGCGCGCGTAAAGAGTGCAGTGGCGCGTTCTGTCTTTTCGTTTGTTGGCCCGAACACAAGATCGCCACGGCCAACATGCTTCACCCTGCCGGGTTCCGGCACGGACGCTGCCACATAAACGACGGTGGGCAGCGCTTCGATGGCAGCCACGGCGCGAATCTGTTCCACATTATCAACGCCGTTTTGAAAACTGAGGACCAGCGCGCCGGGAGCAAGCAGCGGAGCCAATGCCCGTGCGGTCATCGCGTTGTCCGTAGTCTTCACGCAGAAGAGGACCAAATCCGCGCCGCGCGCCGCGTCGAGCTCGGTTGATGCTTCTACTCGGACGCTCTCTTGAAATTGCAGCGTGTCGAGGAAAAGTCCGTTCTTTTTCACCGCTTCGACGAAGGCCGGCCGGCCAATCATTACCACCGGCGCGCCCGCACGGGCCAGCAGCCCGCCGAAGTATCCGCCCACGGCGCCCGCTCCCACAACGGCAATTTTGGGCCAGCCCTGCGGCTCCGTCACGGAGTGACCACGCTGATGAGGCGATCGATGTCGCGCTCAGTATTAAACAAGTGCGGTGAAACGCGAATGTTGCCTTCGCGCAGGCTGACGACAACATTTTCGTTACGCAGATGCTGGTAAACTTCCGCCGTTTTCTCCGGGCTTCGCGCGGCAAAACATCCATACGGGCCGCGGCGCGCGGCGTCGAGGGGGCTCGCCAGAACAAAGCGATCTTTGGGCAGCCGCTCAAAGAGCAGCTCGATCAGTTTTCGATTATGCGCCAGCACACGCTCGGGTCCCATGCGCTCGACGAAATCCGCGGACACATCCATGGCCACCAGGTTGAAATTGAAATAGCTGGCCCACTCCGGCGCGTCCCAACGCTTAGCGCTTGGCGCGGGTTTGGGGTTATCGAAGTTCAATGCTGCAAAATTGTCCGAGCCCGCCACCGCCATCCAATAAAATGGCCCCGGCCGGACCATCTGGAGGTGCTCGCTTTTTACCCAGAAGAATCCCGTTCCGAAGGGACCGAGTAGCCACTTGTAGCCGGCGCTCACGACAAAGTCCGCACCGAGTGCACGGACATCCATAGGCATCGCGCCGCAGCACTGGCTGGCGTCCAGCAGCAACAACGCTCCTCGCGCGTGGCAGGCAGCGGCAACGCGCGCGGCATCCAGAAGCGAGCCGTCGTCGAAACGCACCAGGCTCACGGAAACGAGCCGCGTCCTCGGAGTCATCGCCTCGATCAAATCGTCTGCCGTAATAAAGCGCTCGCGGGGAGCGACGATTTTCAGTTTCACGCCCTCGCGCTCTTCCATCGGTTTCCACGTCGTGTACTGCAGCGGGAACTCACTTTTCGCCGTGATGATTTGGTCGCCCGGCCTCCATGTCAGGCCGTACGCGACCGCGGCCACTCCGGCGCTTGCTCCGCTTGTCACTGCAATCTCTTCGGGCTTTCCGCCGATCAGCCGCGCGATGGACGCGCGGATGCGATTCGGCACCTCATAGAAAGTGGAGTCCGGCTTGTGATGCGGACTCTTCTTCGCTTCGAGCGCGCCTTGCACGGCGCGAATCGACACGCGCGGCATCGGCGACTGACCGGAAACATTCAAATAGGTGGCGTCTTCGATTTCGAACCACTCCTGACGCCAGTCGGTTTGCATGGGAGTTGTCGCAGTAGCCATGAGCATCTCCTTCGAGGAAGTCACAGGGGACTAGATTCACGCATGTGTAATCGGGTACAACGTCCAAATTGGGCAGGCTGCCCGCGCTAGAAATGGCCGCGCAGTTCGCGGAAGGCGGGCAGAATCACAAGCTTTCCCGAGCCGCCCATCACCGGTTCATGCTCCAAATTCCAGGTGTGCTGGTGCGGGATGTAAACGGCGTTCAGTCCGATCTTCATCGCCGGATTAATGTCGCTGCGCGGGCTGTTGCCGATCATCCAGCCGTGGGACTTTACGATTTTGTGTTTGTGAACCAGGCCTCCGTAGGTCTGCGGGTCTTTCTCCGGCACGATCTCGATGAATTCGAAAAATCCTTGCAGCCCGGAGCGCTCCACCTTGGCCGCCTGTTCCGCTGGCTCGCCCTTCGTGAACAAAATGAGGCGGTGCCGCTCGGTGAGATACGCCAACGTCTCCGGCACTCCGTCCATAATTTTTGGCGGAGTGCGCTCCAGGTCCACGACGCGGCTGTGAATCAGCGCTAGCGTCTCGCGCTTGGCCATCTGGTCGGCGAGCTTTATGTAGGTTTCTTCGAGGGAGCGGCCGAAGCTGCGCACGCCGTAGCCGTACTGGCGGATGTTCTTGCGCTCCGTCTCGTTGAGGATATGGCGGATGTACGCGCGGGTGTAGCCGCAGGGCTCAACGATGCTGATGAAATCTTCGATCAGCTTCTCGAAGAATACGTTGTTTTCCCAGAGCGTGTCGTCCGCGTCAATCAGCAGAGTGTTGCGTCGCATCGATATTTGCTCTTTGTTCCGTTCGCGCAACCGGCGGCGGGCGGGCCGGTGCCCCTTGTTCAGTCTAACAGCCGGATGGCGTCTTCTGCGATGGCCGCGGCTGCGCCGGGCCGGCCCAGGCTTCGCGCCGCATCGCGCATTCTGGTAAGACGCGCGGGATCGTCCAGCAGCTTTACAATTTTCCAGGCGGCCGCGGGCAAATTGTTGCAGCGGATCGCGGCTCCTGCTTCAAGCAAATGATCCGCGTTGCGTTCCTCTTGCCCAGGGATTGGCTCGATGAGAGCCATGGGCAGCGCTCGTGCCAGCGCTTCCGAAATCGTCAAGCCTCCCGCTTTGCCCACAAGCAAATCTGCCGCGGCCATGTATTGGTCCATCTCAGTGGTGAAGCCGATGGCGCAGAGCTTCGGAGAGCCGTCCGGCAATTTTCCAGCCGTTCTCGCCATCTTTTCCAAACGCTCGCGGATTTTTTCCGATTTTCCCGCGATCGCCACGACTTGCCACGCCCGCTGCAGCGCCAGTAGATCCTTCACCAATTGTTCGACCGGGCCAATCCCATAACCGCCGGCAGCCACGAGAATGACGGTAGCCTCCCCGGCGAGGCTGAGATGCTTGCGGGCTTCAGAGCGATCCGGCGGTTTGGCAAAAAGCGGATCGACGGGGATGCCGGTGATTCGCAATGATTCGCGAGGCACGCCGATGCGCGCCAGATATTCCGCGGCTTCGTCAATCGCCACATAGTAGCGGTCCACCGTGCGGCACAGCCACATGGCATGCACATCGTAGTCGGTCACCACAATGGCGTTGCGTGCGCGCAATTTTCGCTTGGCGATCAGCCAAGCGATAATTTCCGCGGGAAGAAAATGCGTGGCCACGCAGAGGTCCGGCTGAACGCGCTTCAGCAGGCGGATCATCGGCCCGGTATTCAAACGATCGAGCGCCAGTCGCCTCCGCGGGTGATGCCATGGCTGATCCGTGCGCTCGTAGAGCACGCCCATCAACTCGGGCGCGCGCCGCACCATTGAAAGGTAGGTCTTGTCATAGACGCGCTGAAAAAGTTTACTGACGTGCTGCAATGCGTCGATGTGTTCCACGATGCAATCGCCGCGCGCGGAAAGAGCTTTTTCCAGCGCTTGCGCGGCGCGCACATGTCCCGCACCCGATGTTGCGGAGAGCACCAATACCCGCGGCTTGGTTTTCATCAAGGGGGAATTCCTCTGAGCGAGGCGAGCATCAGGAAGCCTTGCGCTGGCCCGCGGCGAGCTGCTCGAGAATTCCTCGCGCGACTTTCTGGATTTCGCCGAAGCGCGTCAGGTAATCCTGAAAATCGTGGTTTAGTATTTGCGCTTCCTTCGGACCAAGCTGCGTGCGCAGAATCATGTCGCGCAGCCTCACGGGGTGCGGGAGCAGCGCGTCTTCCTGCAATTCTTCCAGCGCGAGATTCACGTCGTAGTGATACATGGCTTCCCCCAGCGGAAACATCCGTCCACCATATTCTACTCAGTTTGTGCTGCGATAGGAGGGTTCCGCGAGAAAGTAAATCTGGAGAGAAGGCCTAGGCCGCGGTAGCCGTGGCAGGCACGAATTCATAGCGTGCTATTTTTGCCGCGATACCCATTCGCCCGTTTTCCGTCGGCTCGACGCGCACGATCTTCCCCTGGCAACGGATGTTCACATCGCCCGAGCGCGTAATCTGCTCTGGAAGCGTGATGACAAATTCGATTTCACTGCCGATTTTGAAATCGGCATCGGCCAGAAAGTACAGCCCGCGGTAGCTGACATCCCGCGTCTGGGCACTCAGCTCTTTCTCATGACCCTTTGGCGGCAAGACACGCAACGGCAAGCTCATCGTGAATCGCCTGGCTTCCCGGCGATCCGCTCCATCATTCATTGATGCCCCCTGAGTCTGGCTGGGTTCGGCGCAAAACTAACATCCGTCTCCGCAAACTGCAACGCGAAAATCAGTAATTCTTGTCCTAGTACGAGGTCTTGTCCGTTTAAGTACGTTAGCAATATACTCCAGGGTATCCCAGCCGATTCGGCAGTACTGTTACGCCTATGGACAGCCGCGAGCAACGCCGAGTGCGGATGCGCCTTCTCGTACGCTTGCGCTGGACAACGCCCCTAGGTCAAAAAATCGAGCTAGGCGAAACGATGGATGTCTCGCGCCGCGGCTTGCTTGTCTCTACCAAGGAGCCGCACACCGTGGGTGTGCCGCTGTGGGTCACTTTTCCATACGACGCTTCGCTTGGCGATGGGCAGCCGGAAATGTCCGCGCGAATCGTCCGTTGCGAAGAAGTGCTGGAAGTCATTCGCTCCGCCAATTCGCGCGAGCTAGTGCACACGGAAAGCGCGACAGTGGCCGAGCGTTCCGCGAAATTGGATCAGATTGCCCGCGCCCTCGCTCTCTATGATGCTCCGGCGACTTTTGCCGTTGCTATTCAGCTCGAGGAGCATGCGAAAGGTTCCTCGAACGGGAACGGCCATCGCAATGGACCGGAGCGGCGCGGCAGCCCGCGGCGCGTCCTGGCTGTACCCGTCCATGTGCGTCCGGAAGCGATCCCCTGGTTTGAAGAAGCCATGACCATCGATTTCTCCGCAGAGGGCATGCGCTTCCGCAGTCATCGCGAGTACCGCGCGGGAGACAGCTTGAAAGTTGCATTTGAAGATGCCACTCGTACGCCATGGTCCGGCACGGGCGAGTTTCGTTCAAAAATAGTCCGCGTCGCCTCTGCGCTGGACACCATCGCTCTTGATGTCAGCGTTTGCCGCGTGAAATAGTTTCTCTCTGGCATATTCCGCCATTCCATCTTTTTCGCCTGGTGCGCTACACTCCTCATTCCTTCGGGGCTCATCGATGACTGCCGCACATGAATCACGCAATTTTTTTCTCGAAGGTCCTGCGGGACGCCTTGAAGCAATTCTTTGGACTCCTGCCGCCGACGTTCCTCCACAGCTCGCCGCCGTCGTCTGCCACCCTCACCCTCTATTCGGCGGTACCATGCACAACAAAGTCGTCTACCAAGCAGCGAAATCGCTGGATGCGCTTGGGATTCCGTTGCTGCGATTCAACTTTCGCGGAGCCGGTCTAAGCGCCGGCGCACACGACCGCGGCCAAGGCGAGCAAGGCGACGTCCGTGCCGCACTCGACTTTATCCACGACGAATTTCCTGGTGTGCCGCTCTTGCTGGCAGGCTTCAGTTTTGGTTCTGTAGTCGGGTTGCGAGTGGGTTGCGAAGATCCACGTGTCTCTTACCTGATCGGTCTCGGAATTCCCGTTAATAGCTCAGATTTTTCTTTCCTGAACCAATGCGACAAACCCAAACTCTTCGTCCACGGCAGTAACGACAAATTCGGAGCGGAGGAAACGGTCAAAACGCTCGTTGCATCAAGGCCCGGCGACAACCGCCTCGTGGTAGTGGACGAAGCCGATCACTTCTTTGCCGGCAAACTGGACCAACTCGACCGCGCGATCAGCACTTGGTTGATTGACGAAGTATTTCGCACGGCTCACTGAGACGCACAGATTTCCCATCCTTATCCTTCTCCCCGAACTCTGTGTTCTCCGCGCCCTCTGAGTTCAGTCTTCTCTTCAAGCTCCTTCGCCGCGCGAAAAAAGCTTCGTGAATTCATCGACTGTCGCCGGAAGCACACCTGCTAGCCGCGCGTTGGCCTTTACATGTTCAACGCGCGACATTCCTACCAGCGCCGTCGTAATTCCCGGCGATGAACGCACAAACTGCAGCGCGCGCTCCGCGTCATTCTCCAATCCCAACGCTTCCGCAACAAATCCTGGCAGATTTTGCGCCACCTGTCCCTGCAGCAGCGACGCGCTGGCAATCAGCGTAATATCCAGCTCACTTGCCGCCTCCATGATGGTCCGGTCGCGTCCCTTCAAGGATTGATTGCCAAGAGTCAGCGCTTCCGTCATCCCCAGGTTGAAAGGAAGTTGCACGAATCGAAAGTGATGCAGCCCGCCCGCAATTTCCTGCGCAATCTGCACCATCTCTCCGAGCTGCATGGTATCGCGCGCACGCGCATCTTGCCGAAAGCCGTTCCACGTGGCCATCCCGTAATATTGAATTTCTCCCGCTTCCACCGCCGATTCGAGAAATGTGAATGCCTCACGCACGCGGCTCAAGAAATCTTCCTTACTCACTTCCGCGAGCTGCGATTCCGGATTGTGCAGGTAATAGACATCCACGCATTCGACGCCTAGGTTCTTCAAGCTGCGCCCGAGCTGGTTCTTCAGGAATTTCGGCGTCATGCAATGACTGCCCGCGGCAATGTCTTTCGCGGTAAAGACTCCCGGCTGAATGTACTCGCGAAAAAAATACTCGTTGGGATCGGCCGGCATCGAGCCGTCCGGCGTCAAGTAACCGCCCTTGGTACAAATCACGAATTCCTCGCGAGCGAATCCTTTCGCGGCCAGCTGCTGGATCGCTGCCCCGATGCTGCGCTCGCTCCGCTGAAAACGGTAGTTGATCGCCGCGTCGATCACATTGATGCCGCTCTCCACCGCCGTTGCAACCGCGGCTGCGTAGCCTTCGTCCGTCCTGGTATCCGGCTGCCCGAGATAGCTGCCAATGCCGATCGAAGAGAGCACGAGCCGGTGTGCTTCTCGAAAATGTCCCTTCGCTGCGCGGCCCGCAAATTTCTGTGCGTAGTGTGTTGTTCCGTCCTTGGTCGCAGACTTGGTCATGGCGCTCCTTCGGTGGATGGGCCTGTTCCCGGTTTCTCGGTAGTCGCAGCCTCGCTGCTCTTCGGCGCAAGCAGCCGCGAACACGCCCGAAGAATCCTACGATACGGCCAGTCTTTTTCGCGGAAGAAAATCTCGCCTTCGCGCGGATTGCTGAAATACCACTTTGCCGCCAGCCAGAGGTGCTCTCCCAGATCTTCTTCGCGGAAGCTCATTTCCGTTTCGAGGTAATCCCGAAAGAGTTGTTCCGCCGACCGCGGCTGGCTGGCGATCTCTCCAAATCTTGAGAAAAACGGCTCCGCGAGCCGCCCGCCCCGCACGGCATACACGCCAATCGATTGTTCTTCCGCGGCACGCTGCAGGATCACCGCGTCCAGGTCCTGAATCCGCCGCGTGATTTCCGGCTTCCCACGCAGCACTTCGTCGAGCTTTTCTACTTTCTTGTGCAGTGCGGAGGCTCGCTCGAAGTCCAGTTGCTCGCTGGCTCGTTCACGCTCACCTTCGAACGTGGAGCGTAGCGATTCGCCGCTCGTTTCCAGGAATTGCACCAGGTGCTGCACCTCCGCGTCGTATTCTTCTTTGGAGCAGCCCGCGAAGCAAGGCGCCAGGCACATTTTCATTTCGGAGTAAATGCAACCTGGGAATGTCGGATCGCGGCGGATCTTGATCTGGCAGCGCCGTACTTTGAAAAAATCCAGAGCGCGCTCGGCAAACGCCTGCGCGGAACGCCGCGAAGCGAAAGGGCCATAGTACGTGCCCCCTGTCGGCACGCCCGCGCCATCCACCGGGATTCGCCGCGTCACATAGCACCGCGGATAAGCATTTCTCAGATTCACTTTGAGAACCGCCGCCGGCCGCAAACGCATCATCGTGCGGTATCGTTTTGGAAAGAGATGCTTCGCTTGCCCGTAGTAGGTCAGTGTTTGTTCGAACGCCGAGCCCGTCAGCCGATATCGCACGCCGCTCGCAAACGCGCTCAGATTCAATCGTTTGCTGCTTGGATCGACGGGGCCCAGCAGCCGTTGCATCCGCCGCCGCAAATCCTGCGTTCGAATCAGGAACGGCTCGGCCGTTTCTTCGCGCGGCTGTATCAGGCAAACCGCCGGCAGCGGCGGCAGAGCAGGGAAGAAGTCCTCCTCAGCGTTCGCCACACTAAATTCGAGTCCGCAATCGAGTTCCAGCACACACTTAGAATACAATTCTTTTCGAAAATGCAGAGGGTTAGTATGTCGATTCGGTTTTTTCTAACTTCGATGATTATCCGCGAGCCTTTTCTAGGATGATCCTAATACCGGACACGAAGAGAAAAACCACGCCCGCTGCAGTCCAGGCGATCTCAGGAACGACGAGAGCGCCAGCGACGGCAGCGCTAGCCAAAACTAGTTTGCGAGACCAGTAGATCGTAACTAGAACAGAAACCAAGAGCACGAACAAGCCCAGGGCTGGAAGCCAATCATACGCGCGGTCCTGGAATGTGCTGCCCGATCGGACGTGGTCAACGCTCCGTTCAATAAACACGAGGCCCACAATCATAAATAGAAGACAGAGCGAGAATACAATACGCACGCGATGCATTGGGGTAGCGTTCACGATTTAAGAACCCAGGAAGCAATGACGAGCCGCTGAATCTCGCTCGTACCTTCATAAATCTCTGTGATGCGCGCGTCGCGGTAATTGCGCTCGACCGGGTATTCGCGGCTGTAGCCGTTCCCGCCATGGATCTGAATGGCTTTATGCGTCACCCGCGTGGCCATTTCGCTGGCGAACAGTTTCGCGATCGCCGCTTCCATCGTAAACCGCGCTCCGGCGTCCTGCTTCCATGCCGCTTTGCGGATCAGCAGCCTCGCTGCTTCAATTTCCGTGGACATGTCCGCCAACATGAATTGGATTGCTTGAAATTTTGAAATCGGATGGCCGAAGGCCATGCGTTCCTGCGAATAGTTCAGCGCCGCTTCGAACGCGCCCTGCGCGATCCCCGTAGCTTGTGCCGCGATGCCGATGCGTCCGCCATCCAGCGTGGAAAGCGCCACCTTGTAACCCTCGCCTTCGTTGCCGATGCGATTTGCCACCGGCACTTCGCAATCCGTAAAAATCAGCTCGATGCACGCGGTGGCGCTGATTCCCAGTTTCTTCTCTTCCTTGCCAACCTTGAACCCCGGCGTCCCTTTTTCGACCACAAGGGCTGTGATTCCTTTCTCGCCCTTCGCCGGTTCCGTGTTCACGTACACGATTGCCGCGTCGGCCGCGCCGCCGTTGGTGATCCACGCTTTCGTTCCATTGATCACGTAGGCGTCGCCCTTTTTCACTGCTTTCGTTTGCAACGCCGCGGCGTTCGAACCGGCTTGCGGTTCCGTCAGCGCATAACAGCCGATCTTTTCGCCTCGCGCGTAGGGCACCAGGAATTTGTTCTTTTGCTCTTCGGTTCCGAGCCGATGGATGGGATCGCAGTAAAGAGAGTTCTGTACGGAGAGAATCACCCCGGTCGACGCGCAACACCGGGAAATCTCCTCAATCACAATCGTATAGCTGACATGATCAAACCCCGCGCCACCTTCCGACTCCGGAAACGCTATGCCTGTTAGCCCGAGCTCCGCCGCTTTCTTGAAAAGTTCACGCGGAAAATGGCCCGTTTCATCGAGCTCCTTCGCGAGCGGCTTTACCTCGGACTCCGCAAACTCACGCACACTCTTCCGCAGCAGCTCTTGCTCTTCGGTCAGCTCCAGATTCACAGCAGGCACTCCGTTCCTTTAAAAGATCGTTCGAACAGCCTGGCCTATTGCGAGACCACCGCCCTGCGGGTTGCCCCGCAGCGAGGATAGGTTTTGTAGAGTCCGCCTTCTAATGGGAACCGCTGGCATCAGGTCAATCCCTTCGACAGCCGTTCGTATGTAACCTTCAAATCTTCCGGATGCACGCGCGTCTCACCCGTCACCGTCATGAAATTCGAATCGCCAAACCATCGCGGGAGGGCATGCAGATGCAAATGCCCCGCTACGCCGGCCCCGGCCGCCCGGCCCAGATTCATTCCCAGGTTCATCCCATCGGGCTTGTAGTTCTCGCGAAAGGTTTTTTCGACACGCTGCGCAAGCTGCATCATTTCGTTTAGTGTTTCCGCATCGCACAAATTCAATTCCGCCACGTGCGCGTACGGCACGATGATCACGTGCCCCGAGGTGTACGGAAAACGGTTCAGGATGACGAAATTCTTCGCGCCGCGATGGGCAATCAACGTCTCGGCATCGTTGTTGCGGGCCAGCGCATCGCAAAAAACGCATTCTGGCTGCTCGCCGCTCGTGACCTGCGCCATGTACTGGTAGCGCCAGGGAGTCCAGATGTAATCCATCGCCGCGTTTCCTTTGCTTTCAAAGCTGCGCGCACAGCATAACGCAGAACCGGCGCGGCCGTGGCACGCCAACTCTCGATCCGGCTGAATCGGCCGGTGAACCTGCACTCATTCTTGTGTGGATTAAAACTGTCCCGTCCGTTACAGCGGGCAACCTAGGCGCGCGGAGAATCGCTGCCTGCGGCGGAAGCCTGGGCCTCTGCGCTATTCACAAAATCCTTCAGCTCTTTACTGGGTTTGAAGAAAGGAATTTTCTTCGCCGGCACTTCCACTTTCGCACCCGTTTTGGGATTGCGCCCCACGCGCCCGCGCCGCTGCCGCGTGCGGAAGCTTCCAAAGCCCCGGATTTCAATCTTCTCGCCCTTTTGCAAGGCCGCGATGATGCTGTCGAAAATCGTTTCGACGATGGTCTCCGACTCTTTACGCGGGAGCTCCGTCAGGCTAAGCACCTCCTCGATCAGGTCGGCCTTCGTCAATGTCGGTTGCTTGGTGGTCATCGCTATGCCTCGTCGCACAGTGCCGGAAAAGACAGCCTCAGCTCGTCCGCCGCGTGGCGGCCGCCCTAAACTGTGAATCCAAACGGCTTACGGGGGACTCGCCCTTCGCCGGGTTGCACCCTTCCTATCACTAAAATGACCTGCGCGTAAATCAAATTGTATTGCTGGGCCCTGCGGGTCCTGGTCTTGCACCTGTTAACGCGCCGACAGCTTGGATTTCAGCGCGTCCCCAATCGTTGCGGTCGAGGAGGACTTTGACGTCGACGTCGAACGATATTGCTCGATTTCTTTGCGCTCGATCTGTTTTACCGCTGCGCGGTAGCTGAGGCCGATGCGCCGTGTCTCCGGGCTGATTTTGATGATTTTGAAATCGTATTCCTTGCCCGGCTCCAGCGGACCAGCGCTCTTAAGCGGTCCGGTCGTGGGACGGAAACTGGATGGGCCCTCATCGCGGCGCTTGCGCTCCTCGATCTCGGTGTTGTGGCAGAGCGCTTCGATGTTTTCGCCCAGCTCCACGAACGCGCCGAACGTAGCGATGCGCGTAACTTTCCCCTTCACGATCTGTCCGACGCGGTTCTGCTTGAACCAGTCGCCCCAGATATCATTCACCTGCTTGATGCCCAGCGACACGCGGCGATTTTCCGGATCGATCTTCAACACTTTGGCGGTGATGTCTTCGCCCTTCTTGAAGACCTCATGCGGATTTTTCACGCGGCCTGTCCAACTCACATCGCCCACGTGCACGAGGCCGTCGAAACCGTCCTCGATTTCGATGAACGCGCCAAACTCGGCGATGTTGCGCACTTTACCGGTTACGATCGTGCCCACTGGATATTTTTCCGCGACCTGCAGCCACGGATCCGGTAACGCCTGCTTGATTCCCAGCGAAACGCGCCGGTCGCTCGGCTTGATGTCCAGCACCACCACATCTACTTCATCGCCAACCTTGGCGAGCTTCGAAGGATGCGTGACCTTTTTGTTCCAGCTCATCTCCGAAACGTGGACCAATCCTTCGATCCCCTGTTCCAGCTCGACGAACACGCCGTAATCCACCACGCCAACGATTTTGCCCTTCACCTTGCCGCCGGCCGGATACTTCTCCGACGCGCCCACCCACGGATCGGCCATCAATTGCTTCAGACCCAGCGAGACGCGCTGCTTTTCCTTGTCAAACTTCAGGATGATGACGTCGAGCTCCTGTTCCGGCTTCACCAGGTCCGAAGGATGCTTCACGCGGCCCCAGCTCAAGTCCGTCAAGTGCAGCAGGCCGTCGATTCCGCCCAGGTCTACGAACGCGCCGTACTCCGTCACGTTCTTGACGTGTCCGTGCACCACCTGGCCTTCGCTCAGCGTCTCCATCAGTGCAGCGCGCTTTGTTTGCAGCTCTTCTTCCATCAGCGCGCGGCGGCTGACCACCACGTTGCCGCGGCGGCGGTTCAGCTTCGTGATGCGCACCTGCATTTCCGTGCCGAGCAAATCGTCCAGATTCTGCACCGGCCGCAAGTCATATTGTGAGCCCGGCAAAAACGCGCGAACGCCGATGTCCACCACCAGGCCGCCCTTGATGCGGTCCACTACTTTGCCCGTGACCGTTTCCTTGGCTTTGAACGCGGCATCAATCTTTTCCCAGGTTTTGCGGCGCAGTACTTTCAGGTAAGAGAGGATGGTGAAGCCATCCTTGTGCTCGCCGGTGCGTTGCACTTCGATCGTGCTGTTTGGCTCGGGACGCGGAATCTCTGTGTCGGCGAATTCCGCCGCAGGGATCAGGCCTTCCGTCTTTCCGCCCAGATCCACCACCACGCCATGTTCCGTGTAGGCGACAACTTTGACCTCGATCACCTCGCTCGACGCGGCAGCTTCCTGCTTCTCGTCGTACTGCTCCATCAGCTTGCTCATCTCCTCCGAGCCGGCCGCCTCTTCGTCCGCGGACGCGGCTTCGGCATCGGCCGCTTTCGTCTCGCTGTGAGCTTCAGCAGCGGCGTGCACAGCTGCCGCATCGGAAGACGCCCCCGCCGCTTCCGGCGTCGGCGTTGCTTCTGTCTTTTGAGATGAATTTGCAGCTTGGGCTTGTTCCGTTACGGCAGGAGCAGTCTGTTCGGCGGCATCTTCTGCTGTTGCTGTTGCTTCAGGATGCGCCCCGTTCGGAGTGGTTTCGGATTCGGGTGCAGGCGCCGCAGCGGCTGCATGGGACGGGTTATCGTGGTCGGAAAACATGGTTGTTGGCCTCCGGGATGTCTATCCCTGTTTTGTCGAAAATATCCCTGCGAAATCCCTGTTGGGGTCCGTGCAAGGAGGTTAACCGCAGAGCGGTTACTTGGGACACAGATGCTGCGGGCGTTGGAAACGCTGCAACTGTAAAAGGATACTCGCCGCCTCAACCCCGTGTCAATGAAACCGCGGCTCGGCGCCGGCCCACAAACTTGCCTGTCCGCAGTCTCCGCATGGCGGTTCGTTCAGCGAAGGCGCAGCGGTCCGTCAACTACGGAAAGTCTTCAGCAATTTGCGTGCTCGCGCCTTCATGGCGGGCGTCCCGGCACGTTCAGCCGCTTCCAGATTTTCGATGATTTCGGGAAGCAGACTAGTCTCAGCTCGTGCCAGATCCGTCAGGCCCTGCAGAGCAAACGTTTTCACAATCGAGCTGGTATCTTTCAGATATCGCCTGAGCCCTTCGGCCGCATGCTGACGCTCTTTCTTCGTTAGCAGCAGTCGGGGAATCATCTGCGCAAGGTGCCACAGTTCCTTCTGCTCCGCTTCAACGAGCAGCCCCAATAATTCCGCTTTGAACGGCTTCAGCAGGTCGGGATTTTTTGCGGAAATCTTTTCTGCTACGTCCGCCGCGCGCATCCACACTACGCTGTCATCACTCCACAATTGGCCAATCAGTTGGGGGAGTCGTCGCGGCTCTCTCAAGACTAGCGCAACAACCAATGGACCGCCTGTCGGTGCCTTCGAGCCAATCCTTCAATTTGTCGCGGGACATGCGGATTTGTAAAAAACAGATATATCCATTTCAAGACTAGGCTTTCGCGCGCCCAGCTTGTGTTTTTTCGCGCCTAAAATCCGGAGCAGAAACTTCAACCGTACGGCACATCTCATATAATCGCGAACGCATCCGACTCCCGATTCGCTGTTCCAGCGAATCTTCCCGCGTTGGCAATATCAGTTTGCCACTCGGAAGCCGCACCGCTTCGCCTTCGGTCGCCGGATTGTCGAGGTAGTTCGTCGTAATAATCGTCGTGAGGTTCTCGTTATACCGCGCGTTCAAGACAATCCCCACAATATCGCGCACCCAGTCCGACGGTTTGCTCGCCCCCAAATCATCGAGCACCAGAATCTCCACCGTTCGAATCGGCTCCAGAATCTTCATTTCCGTGGATTCGCTCGCCGGATTGTAACTCGCCTGAATTTCCTTTAGCAGTTCACGGTAATCGCAAAATAATCCCGCATGCCCGCGGTGAATCAGCTCTTTCAACGCCGCAACAGCAAGATGTGTTTTCCCGACTCCCGAAGGTCCGATGAACAACAATCCTTTTTCGGACGAACCTGGGTACTCGCGAACAAATCCCTGCGTGACCACCTTTGCCTGTTTCAACGATTGCGCGTGCTGCGCCATCCAGGTTTTCCCGTCAGTCAAGTCGGTGATATAACTCTCAAAATCACAATGCTCGTAGCGCTTCGGAATTCGCGCGCGCTCCATCACCCGCGTCGCGCGATCCTGCATCCCGCAGTCGCAGGCCACCGCCATGCTGCCCGCCGCGCCATCCGCCCGCGGTACCAGCCTCCAACCCGTTCCCCTACAAAGTGTGCAATTCTCCAGCGCCATAATTCTTTAGTGGCCGGTCTTTAGACCGGTCCGTAACTCTCCGGTTCATGTAGCCGCCGGCCTTTAGCCCGGCTGTTCTTCGCTCCAGCGCCAACAGCATACGAGTACCCGTCACACACGGCAAGTTGTCATCATTGGGAAAATTGTGGAAGGAACTGCCAACGCTTGTCGCCGAAACTGATCACTGCTCTCTGATCTCTATCTTCCAAACCTCGGCGTCGCCCGCACAATCGCGTGCTGTTGCGTCTTCCCCTGCATCCGTGAAGCCGCCACCCGCGACAATTCCTGCTGCACCACTTGTGCGAATTCCCCCATCTGCCGTTCCATTTCGATCAGCTTCTCGCGCATGTTCAATATAATCTCGATCCCCGCCAGGTTCACGCCCATGTCCCGCGCCAGCGTCAGGATCACGTCGAGCCGCTCCAGGTCGGAATCCGTATACAGCCGCGTGTTCCCCTGCGAACGCGACGGTTTCAGCAACCCAACGCGCTCGTAGAGCCGCAGCGTTTGCGGATGCAGCTTGTAAAGCTCCGCCACGGCGCTGATCATGTACCCCACTTTGGCCCGTTTTTTCGCTCGTGGCGGCATTCTTGCTTTCCTACACTCCCGACTTGCTGAACAAATCTTTTCTCGGATCTTCCGGCGCAATCGTTTCCAGTTCCTTCATCAGATTTCGCACGCGCTCATCCGTCGGCGGCGGCACCACCACCTGAATCTCCACGTACTGGTCGCCCCTAGCGCCATTTCGCGCGCTGGGCACGCCTTTTTCTTTCAGCCGCAGCGTCTTTCCGCTATTGGTGCCCGGCGGAATTCGTACGATAGACCGACCGTCAATCGTGGGCACTTCCACTTTCGCGCCCAGCGTGGCCTCGCTCACCGTCACCGGGATCTTGGTGTACAAGTCATCGCCACGCCGTTCGAAAAACTCATGCGGCTTCACCACCACGCGCAAATACAAATCACCCGGCGGCGCGCCCATCGTCCCCGCATTGCCTTTGCCCGGAACTCGCACGCGCCCGCCATTCGCCACGCCCGCCGGAATCCGCACGTCAATCGTTTCCGTTCGCCGCACGCGTCCCTCGCCGCCGCACGTCTTGCACACGGTCCGCAGCTTGCCTGTGCCGCCGCACCGCGTGCACGGCACGTTGAATTTCATTTTTCCCGCCGCTTGCTGGATCGTTCCCGTTCCATGGCACGTCGGGCAAGTTTGCGGTGACCCCACCGCGCCTGTTCCGTGGCACGTCTCACAAGTGTCCAGCCGCGTGATGGTAAGTTTCTTTACCGCGCCGCGTACCGCATCCCAGAAATCAATTTCGATCTGGTATTCCAGGTCGCCGCCTGGCTCGTGCTCCGGCTCCATTCCTGCGCGCCCTCTGCCGCCGCTGGTAAAGAATTGGCTGAAAAGATCACGAAAGTTTGACCCGCCGCCTGCCGCGCCGGACCCACCACCAAAATCGAATCCGCCAAAATCAAAATTGACGTCTTGCCCTCCGTCGTCGCCCGGGTGGCCCGCTCCCGGACCGCCGGGTGGCATGTTGTCGCTGTAGAAGCCATGCTGGTCGTAGATCTGCCTCTTCTTCGAATCCGAAAGGACGTCGTAAGCTTCCTGCAGCTGTTTGAATTTCTCTTCCGAGGATTTATCGCCAGGATTCAGGTCGGGGTGATACTTGCGCGCCAGCTTGCGAAATGCCGTCCGAATATCCTTCGCGCTCGCCTTCCGCGGCACTCCCAGCAGTTCGTAATAATCTTGTTTTGCTGTCGTAGGCATCGTTGCTCTGAGAAAATATTTGCAGGGGCGCTCGCCCTCGCGGACTGCGCCCCTGCGATTGCTGCTTCAACTTAGTTCGGACGCTTGTTCTCGTCCACATCCACATACTCGGCGTCGATCACGTCCCCCGGCTTCTTCCCCGGCGTGCTTTCGCCGCTCGTCGAACCGCCCGCGGCGCCCGCACCGGCAGCCGCGCCCGCTTCCGCCGCGCCGCCCGCCGCCGGCGTCGTCTTGTACAGTTCTTCCGCGACTTTGTGCAGCGAGCGTTCCAGGTTTTCCGAAGCCGACCGCAGCCGCGCCACGCCACCTTCAGTAAGCGCCTTCTTCGCGTCTTCGATCGCTTCTTCCGCCGTCTTGACGTCTGCCTCCGCGATCTTCTCGCGGTTTTCACGGAGCATCTTTTCCGCCTGATAGAGGATGCCGTCCAGGCGGTTGCGCGCCTCGACCTCTTCCATCCGGCGACGATCGTCTTCACTATGCGATTCCGCCTCTTGCCGCATCTTCTCGGCCTCTTCCTTGGTCAGGCCGCTGGAC
The DNA here is from genome assembly GCA_036522195.1 of Candidatus Acidiferrum sp. Lineage (GTDB taxonomy): Bacteria > Acidobacteriota > Terriglobia > Acidiferrales > UBA7541 > Acidiferrum. The sequence continues at coordinate 82,570 of DATDGF010000061.1, forward strand.
GCGGTGATGGTGATCTTCTGTTCCTTATTGGTGGCCTTGTCCTTAGCGCTCACGTTCAGGATGCCGTTAGCGTCGATGTCAAACGTGACCTCGATCTGCGGCGTCCCGCGCGGGGCGGGTGGAATCCCGTCCAATTTGAACTTGCCAAGCGAGCGGTTATCCGTTGCGAACTTGCGCTCGCCCTGCAGTACGTGGATTTCCACGCCCGGTTGATTGTCTGCCGCGGTCGAGTACGTCTCCACCTTGCGCGTCGGAATCGTCGTGTTGCGCGGAATTTGCGGAGTCATCACGCCACCGAGCGTCTCCACTCCCAGCGAAAGCGGCGTCACGTCCAGCAGCAGAATGTCCTTCACCTCGCCGCCGAGTACCGCGCCCTGAATCGCCGCGCCTACCGCCACGACTTCATCCGGGTTCACGCCCTTATGCGGCTCTTTCCCGCCGAAGAACGTGCGCACCAGCTGCTGCACCTTCGGGATGCGCGTCGAACCGCCAACCAGAACTACTTCCTCGATGTCGTTTGGCGACATCTTGGCATCCTCGAGCGCTTGCTTCACCGGCTTCATCGACCGTTCCAGCAGGTCGTTCATCAGCTGTTCGAGCCTCGTTCGTGTCAAGTTCTTCTCGAAATGGATGGGGCCCGCAGCGCCCGCCGTGAGGAATGGCAGGTTGATCGTCGTTTCCATCATTTGCGAAAGTTCGATCTTGGCCTTTTCCGCTGCTTCCTTCAGCCTTTGCAAGGCCATGCGGTCCTTGCTCAGGTCGATGTTGTTCTCTTTCTTGAATTCATCGATCATCCAGTCGACGATCCTCTGGTCGATGTCGTCACCGCCCAGGTGCGTGTCGCCGTTCGTCGATTTCACTTCCACCACGCCCGCGCCCACTTCCAGCACGGAAATGTCAAAAGTTCCGCCGCCGAGGTCGTACACCGCGAGCGTTTCGTCGCTCTTCTTGTCCAGCCCGTACGCCAGCGCCGCCGCCGTTGGCTCGTTAATGATGCGCACCACTTCCAGCCCGGCAATTTCGCCAGCCTGCTTGGTCGCCTGCCGTTGCGCGTCGTTGAAGTACGCCGGCACGGTGATAACCGCCTTGGTGACCTTTTCGCCCAGAAAATCCTCCGCCGCGGACTTCAGCTTTCCCAGGATCATCGCGGAAATCTGTGGAGGGCTGTATATCTTTCCGAGAATCTCCACGCGCGCATCGTCATGGTCGCCCTTCACCACTTTGTAAGGGATGCGCTTCATCTCATCGGTCACTTCATCGTAGCGCCGGCCCATGAACCGCTTGATCGAATACACCGTGTTCTCGGGATTCGTCACTGCTTGCCGCTTCGCCACTTGTCCCACGAGACGCTCGCCCGTCTTTGTAATGGCCACCACGGACGGCGTCGTCCGCGCCCCCTCCTGGTTGGGGATTACCACCGGTTCGCCGCCCTGCATCACAGCCACTACGGAGTTCGTCGTTCCCAGGTCAATTCCAATAATCTTACTCATCGTCACAGCTCCTTCTTGAATCTCTTTCTCTCTTGGTCTGCGCGCAAAATGCTGAACCCAATGCCCATCCAGCCCGGAGGTCCAGCTCCAAGCCCAGAACGAAACGGAGTATACAGGTTGAGTGTGCGTTTGTCAAGTTTCCTTATAACAGTCGTAATGACCCTCTTTTCTTTATCTTACACTCCAATCGCGTCAAGATCCCCCTGTTTCATCAACCTTTCCTTGATCTTTGTTAATCTATAAATTATAGTACGCTTTCGTAACTGGCGGCGCACCAGTGAAGGAGCCTCTCGTGTTCTGTCTAAGTTCGTCTCTGGCGTCGGTCCCTAGTAACCCCTTTAGAATCAGTGGCCAAAGACACTCTCTTCCGCAACCCCTTTATAATCCGCACTTCCGGGACCCTCTTGGAACTGCGCATTCTAAAGGACTTACAGGGTTCGAGATTCGCCTGCAAGTCTTCTATTTTCAGCACCTACAAGCACCTCGCGCAACTGCACTAAACAGAGAACTTATAACCCCTTTAGAATGCGCAGTTACGAAAAACGGAGGGGTGTTATGGTTAACTAGCGGCCCGCTTGCACAACGCTTCCCGTCGCCGCCGCAACCAATCCTGTAGTGCCCCCGCTGCGGCTATCTCTTTCGGCGCGTGCCTAGCCAAGGAGCAACCGCT
>DATDGF010000062.1:0-22620 GCA_036522195.1 Candidatus Acidiferrum sp.
GGCGTCGCTTACGGGCAAAACTATTCGTTACTGACCTTCTGAATTGTACCGAGGATGTACCGAAATATCGTAGTTCCGACACGGACACGCCGACGAGGATGTTCGACGAAACCGATCTGCGGAATGCGGTCGATTCCCACCCAAGCCCTGTTTTTCGATGAACACGCGGTCGGGACCATTCACCATCACCTCGCTGATAGAATCATCGAGAATGAGGTGCTCGATCGGCTTGAGAAACGGAAGGATCATCTCAAAACCGTTCATCAAAGGGCTCCTTCTGCGAGCTGCTTGAAGTAGGACTGATTCGGGTCGTTGTAATAGGGCTTCAAGTAGCAGAACGTCGGCGGCATGGGGTTGATTCCGTCGTAAGGAATGATGACGGATTGTGCGTTTCGCAATTCCATGAAGTATATCTGACATATATATAAGGATGCGTGCAGTCTAGCCAAAGCAAAGGGTCTGCCGAGCCTGATTTATCATGAACCTGCGATTGAAGTGAGGTTTGTGCGTGGGGTGGGGCAGCGGGCACGACGAGTTCTTTGACCGCAGACGTGCCGCAAGTTGCAGATTGGAAAATGCGGTACGCCTGCCCGTCTGAGTGTAGCCTTCCAGGCAGTCTTGATCGTAGAAATCGGCTGATGTGGTAGATGCGGACTAGGGAAGACGAACGGACTCTTCGATGCTTGTTCCTTGTTCCATGCCTGCAAAACCTCGCATGCATACTCACACGTTTAACATCGTCATGTGCCATTGGAGATTGGCGCGCTCATTCAGCCGGACGGTTTTGCCCACCGCCAAGGTCAATCGTCCCGGCCAGCGACCCGTCGCTGGCGTTCAGTACCGTGATGTTGTCGCTGTCGCCATTCATCACGTAGAGGCGTTTCGTCAGCGGCTCGAATATGATGGCATCCGGCTTTTTGCCAACATTGATTTCAGGGAGAGACTTCAAAGTCTTCAGGTCAAACGGAACAACAATTTGCTCGGGACTCCCTCGCGAAACCTGCAAGTCTTACCCTGCGCGCCGCTCCATTTCCATTTCGCCGCGCAAATGATGCTTCAGGGCACCCTGATCGAGCTCTTTCTCCCACCGCGCCACGACTAGAGTTGCCACCGCATTGCCAATCATGTTGACCACTGCCCGGCACATGCTCAGGAAGCGGTCGATGCCAAGGATCAGTGCCATTCCAGCCACAGGAATGGTCGGAATCACCATCATCGTGGCAACCAGGGCGATGAACGCGGCTCCCTGAACCCCGCTGGCGCCTTTTGATGTAAGCAAAGCCACGCCCAGGATGGTGAACTGCTGCAGGAGCGTCAGATGGGTGTTGGTCGCTTGCGCCACGAACAAAGCCGCCATGGTCATGTATAGGCTTGTGCCATCAGCGTTAAACGTGTAACCGGTGGGAACCACCAAACCCACGAGTGTTTTTGAGCACCCAAGCTTTTCAAGCTTCGTCATAAGGCTTGGCAGCGCGGGTTCTGAGGAACTCGTCGCTAGCACCAGGATTATTTCTTCCCGTAAAAACCAGAGGAAGCGCACGATATCGAATCCGGCAACGTGCGCGATGCCTCCCAGAATCACGAAAACGAAGACCCCAGATGTCAGATAAAGGACAACAATCAGCTTTGCGAGCGGCCCCAGGGAAGCCAATCCATACTTGCCGATCGTGAAAGCCATGGCTCCGAACGCCCCGATGGGCGCGAAACGCATCAGAATGGACACCACGCCGAACACCGCGTGAGTGAAGCCATCCAGAAGGGCGATCAGGGGCTTGCAGTGACGGCCGGTCATGGAAATCGCAAAACCGAAGAGCAGGGAGACCAACAAAACCTGAAGTATGTCGCCTTTGGCGAACGCGTCGATTATGGTGTTGGGAATAATGTGGGCAAGAAAGTCGGCCACGCTCTGCGCCTTGGCCTGACCGGCATATTGAGCGACGGCTCCGCCATCCAGCGTGGCGGGGTCTATGTTAAATCCGCTGCCAGGGCGCGTCAGGTTTCCAACCACTAGTCCGAAGAGCAAAGCCAGCGTCGAGACAACTTCAAAATATAGCAACGCCTTGCCGCCGACACGCCCCACCTTCTTGATATCTTCCATGCCCGCAATTCCGGTCACCAGCGTGCAAAAGATCACCAGGCTGATGATCATGGTGATCAGCCGGATAAATCCGTCGCCCAGCGGTTTCATGGCAACGGCGGTGGCGGGGCGGACATAGCCGAGGATGATGGCGATGGCGACACCAACGAGTACCTGAAACGAGAGGCTCATGTAAAAAGGCGGCTTGCGCGCAGGTGGCATAGCCTCGGGGTCAACGGTTGTGAGTGGCATCAATTCGGTCAGGTCCTTTGCAGATCGGCGCGCAATTCGCGGACATCTCGCAACGTTTCCAACGCGAGCAGTTTGTTGATGAGATTTGAACAGGTTTGCGTACCGAGGACTGGGGCGATGAGGTCGCGTGATTTGTCCACGGCCTCGGCACGAGTCATCGGGTTGTCTGCTGTGCCCCGCACGTCGCGAACCCACTCCGTAAGCTGGGGCCCATCATTCAAGGTCAGCTCAACGATGGCTTCGCGGCGAGGGCGGCGAGCATCAATCCGCGGATCGGCAACCACTTCCACCTTGGCGCGCTGTCGGAGCACGGCGGGATCCTTCATGCGTGCTTTGTCATGAACGGACTGAAAGGTGACGGTTTTATCCACAAGCATCACTGCGATCATGTGTTCCATACAGATGTCCGGAATATCGCGATTGCTTACGGTATTGGCTTCATCGGTGGCCACGCGGACGACAACTTTCTTAACGTCTTCGGCCGTAAACGATCGCTGCTGGAAGAAAATAACCATTGCGTCCAGGGGAGCCTGAATGGGGGAACCCACCGTCCATTTCTTGATGTTCGTGCGGGTTATCTCGTATCGCTCCCCCAGCTTGTCCACCAGAATCGCCGGATCGGCTTTAATGACGCCATTTTCACGCGGGGCGAACGCCTCGTAAAAATTGTCCGGCCCGGAGAATACATCCTGCACGCCGCTCCAGCCGGAGCGAATCAATTGCGCGGTCAGCACGGCAATGCTTGCCGGCTTTCCAGCAAAGAGAAACGCCTTTTCCATATGCTCGGCATCGCGCGACCACGCGCCGATTCCGGAGACTTGCTGGGCGGCGTAGTCCAGCAAGATGCGCATTTGTTCCGCGTTGAGGCTTGCGGCGCATCCGGCAGCCGCCCCGGCACAAAAACACGCGGCGGTGCCGTGCGTGCTTCGGTGCGTCGCAGCCTGATAACTAGGGCCGCCCAGACTCATCGAGACGCGGGTGCCAATGTCATACCCGAGAGTGACCGCGCGGACGAAATGCGTTCCGCTGATCGTGTATTGCTCACCGGAGGCAAATCCCGCAGGAATGGTGGAGACGCCGGGATGCGAACGCGACGGACCATGCGAATCGTCGGTTTCGTCTGAATGTGCAAGCACACCGTTGGCGAAAGCGGCCTCGATTGGCCCGCAAACAATCTTCGAGGCAACCACAGTTGCAATGTTTGGTCCGCCATAAGAACGAGCAAAATCCAATGCCCCGCGGCCCGGTGGAAGCTCAGAGCCGGAAATCATGGCCGCAAAGGTGTCCAAAATGTGCTGCTTGGCTTTTTCGACCACATCTTCCGGCAACGCTCGCTCGCTCGCGGCACTCATATACATGCTGAGTTGCTGCATAATCGGGCCGATTTCGGGTGATTTCTGATCTGTGCACGGTAACATGGCAGCATGTGTCAAGCTCGGATAGATCGCGGCGAAGATGCCAGATAGCCCGCCCAACTTGACCAGATGTCGGCGGGTTATCCGCGCGCGAACGCCATTTTCCTTTGCCTGCTCTTCTGAATGCTTCATGCCCGTCCTCACTACTGATTTTTTTTCGCCCCGACTCACAACAATCCACAAACGGCTTCTCGCTCTACATCTCTGCTTAGGAAGCGGCGCTCACCCCTCCGCCAGGGTTTTCATGACACGGAACAGTTCGTTTTTGGCCTCAAATCCGATCCCCGGAATTTCCGGAGGCCGCACACAGCCGTTTTCCACCGGAATGCCATCCGCAAATCCTCCGAATGGTTGGAAAATTCCCGGGTACGATTCATTGCCACCAAGCCCCAATCCCGCAGCAATATTCAGGGACATCTGATGGCCGCCGTGCGGAATGCAACGCCGGGCTGACCATCCATTCTCTTGCAGCATTTCCAAAATGCGCAGGTACTCCACCAGGCCGTAGCTGAGCGCGCAATCGAACTGCAAAACATCGAGATCCGGCCGCATGCCGGCGTAACGGATCAGATTGCGGGCATCCTGCTTGGAAAAGAGATTTTCGCCCGTAGCCATGGGGCTGGGGTAATGCGGAGCGAGTTTTGCTTGAAGTTCGTAATCAAGCGGGTCGCCGGGTTCTTCGTACCAGCGCAATTTATAGGGAGCGAGCGCTTTCGCGTAGGTAACGGCCGTGTCCAGATCGAAGCGGCCGTTGGCATCCACGGCGAGCTGATCGGGCGCTTTCAAAATTTTAAGAACGGCCTCGATGCGGGTGAGATCTTCTGAAAGTGGCGCGCCGCCGATTTTCATTTTGACGACGCAGTATCCCATGTCGAGATAACTCAACATCTCATCGCGAAGTGCCTGCAAATCTTTACCGGGGTAGTAGTAACCGCCGGCGGCATAGACAAACACCTTGTCATCCACGGTGCCATTGCGGTAACGGTCGGCGAGCAGTCGGTACAGGGGAACGCGGGCGATTTTGGATGTTGCGTCCCAGACGGCCATATCCAGCACACCAACGGCGACCGAGCGCTCGCCGTGGCCGCCAGGCTTCTCATTGCGCATGACGATTTCCCAAATCCGGTGAGGGTCAAGATTGTTGCCATTCTCGTCCACAATCGATTGCGGCTCCGCTGCTTTTAGTCGGGGAATGAAGCGATCGCGAAGCAGGCCACTGGGGGCATAACGGCCGTTGGAATTAAATCCAAATCCAACCACCGGTTTGCCATCCCGAATCTCGTCTGTGATCAGGGCAAGCACACTTACCGTCATCTGGCTGAAATCGATGAAAGCGTTGCGAATCGGCGATTTAATCGGCACCACCTTTTCGCGGATGTCAACGATCTTCATCGGTTCACCGGTTAGTCTGGGTAAGTCACAATCATGAAAGTTGAAGGAGCGGTCGAAGCTCCCGGATATCGGCTACGTCTTCAAGGGCAATAATTTTGGCGAGGAGTTGCGTGCACTTTTGCGCGCCAAGAACCGGAGTGACCAGATCGCGCGCTTTCGCCAGAACTTCGTCGCGGGTCATGGGGTTTTCGGGAGTGCCGCGAACATTGTCGACCCGGCGCGATAGCTTTTTGCCGTCCGTAAGCGTTACTTCCAGAATGGCAACGCGCAGAGGCATCAGCCGTTCGAGGTCCGCATCAGGTATCAGGGTAATTTTTGCCCGTTCGCGCAAGACGCCAGGGTCCTTCATCAGTGCCCGATCATGAGCGGATGCGAAGGTGACCGTGTTGTCGATTAGGGCGATCGCCAAAATGTGTTGCATGCAGATATCTGGAATCTCACGATTGTTGACAATGGCCACTTCATCGGTTGCCAGCCGGACCTCCACCTGTTGAACCTGATCGGCATTGAACGGATATTCCTGGCGGAGAAGTACGAGCGCGTCGAGTGCCGCCTGAATGGGCGAGCCGACCGGCCATTTCTTGATGTTGGTTCGCGTAACTTCGTAACGCTCGCCCAGTTTGTCGATTAGGCCGGAGGGATCCGCCTTTGGATTGTAGGCCGCAAAGAAATTGTCCTTGCCGGAGAAGATGTCGTCCACGCCAGTCCAGCCGGATTGGACGAGCAGGGCAGAGGTAACTCCGCTTCGCGCAGTCATGCCACCAAAAAGGAATGCTTTCTGGATGTGATCGGTGTCGCGATTCCAGGATCCCAGGCCCGAAGATTGCTGTGCCGTGTAACCCAGCATCCAGCGCATCTGCTGAGCGTTGAGGCTTGCGGCGCAGCTTGCCGCGGAAGCCGCGCCGAAGAGAGGAGCTATACTGTGGGTGCTCCAGTGGCTCGCGGCTTCGAATTCCTGGCCGCCGAGAGTCATCGTTACGCGCGTCCCGATGTCATAACCAAGGGCGACGGCGCGAATGAAGTGCGTTCCGCTGATGCCAAACTGCTCACCCACGGCCAGGGCGCCCGGCACCACGGCGCATCCCGGATGCGATTGCGAAGGGGAATGCGAGTCATCCGTTTCGTCAGCGTGGGCCAGCACGCCGTTCGCAAGCGCGGCCTCGATCGCGCCGCACGAAAGCTTCGAAGCAACGACCGCGGATATCGGCCTGCCGCCGTATGCTTCCGCGAATTGGAGCGATCGCTGGCCTGGCAGCAATTTCGAGCCGGAAATCATCGCCGCCAAGGTGTCCAGGATATGTTGTTTTGTCTTCTCGGCGACCTCCTCCGGCAGGGCGCGAGTCGCCGCCTCGCTCATATAGGCGCTAAGCGGATTCATTACTGCACTATCAGGTTTGGAAATTCTGCCCTGCCGGGTGGCCGGTGAGGGGCCGGCACCGGGAGACGGGATGGAGGCGGAGGCGATTGCGGCTCCGGCGAATCCGAGAAGGTCCCGTCGGGTGAGGCCGCGCGACTCGTACGCTGAAGATTCTGTGCTTTTGGATTTCATCGATACGGCACTCCGGCTCCAGCCTCGCAAACCTTCGGCCTGCTCCTTGGCAAGCCACCTTAGCTTGCTCTGACTTGCTTTGCGATGGACTCGCCCAATTCCCGCGTGCTTGCGCTCCCTCCGATGTCCGGTGTGCGAACACTGGATTCAGCCAAGATCACCGCGATGGCATTTTCCACTGCATCCGCAGCCTCGGTAACCCCCAGATGCCTCAACATCATCGCTCCCGACCAAATCTGGCCGATGGGATTGGCGATTCCCTTTCCGGCAATATCCGGCGCCGATCCGTGGACTGGCTCAAACATCGACGGAAATTCTTTTTCTGGATTGAGGTTCGCTGAAGGAGCTATTCCGATGGAGCCAACCACGGCCGGACCGAGATCGGACAAGATGTCCCCGAAAAGATTGGATCCCACCACTACATCGAACCAATCGGGATGACGGACAAAGTGAGCAGTAAGAATGTCGATGTGATATTGATCCGTACGAATGTCCGGATACCCGGCCGCGAGCGCGTGGAAGCATTCATCCCAAAAGGGCATGGTGTGAATAATTCCGTTGGATTTGGTGGCAGATGTAAGGTGCTTCTTCCGCTGACGCGCCAGATCGAAAGCAAACCGAAGCACGCGATTCACTCCGCGGCGTGTGAACACCGTTTGTTGAACGGCCGTCTCGTCCTCGGTGCCTTCATAGAGACGGCCGCCGATGTTGGAGTATTCGCCTTCGTTGTTTTCGCGCACGATCGTGAATTCGATTTGCCCGGGCTTCCAGTTTTTCAGCGGCGAGTCGATGCCTTCAAACAACCGCACCGGGCGGAGATTGACGTACTGCCGAAACACGCGACGGATCGGAATCAGCAGGCCCCAAAGTGAAACGTGATCCGCGACGCTGGGGTGTCCAACGGCGCCCAGAAAAATGGCGTCGAATGGCCGCAATTGCTGCAGGCCGCCCTCCGGCATCATTTTCCCCGTTTGGAAGTACGTCTCGCAACTCCAGTCAAATGCTTGCCAATGGAAGCCGAAGCCAAAACGTTTTCCCGCGGCTTCCAGCACACGGATACCTTCCGGAACCACTTCTTTTCCGATGCCGTCCCCGGCGATCACCGCAATGTGAAATGTTTTCATAGATTTGGGATCATCCAACGGTCGCAGAAAGCAGAGGCGTCAGGGCCGCCATATCGGCTAGTGTCTCCATCGTCCGGACAAAGGCGATAATTCTTTCCGTTTTTGCCTCCGGCCACTCCACATGTTCCGCGCAATCCCGGAATTTTGCGGCGGCCTCATCAAAGGTCATCGGGTCGGAAGGGCTCCCTTTTCCGAATGCCGCCCGGCCGGTGATTACCTTTCCGTCCTTCAGCGTGATTTTAAGGATCGAAGTCATCTTATCGAACCCGGCGCTTTCCGCTTCGGGGTCAACGTAGAAATTGATCCTCCGCATCATTGCCTGGACGTCGGGCCGCTGAACGACCTTATCGGAAAATTGACCCAGGCCCGCTTTGCGTTCAATCAGCAGGATGGCCAGGCAAAACTCCATGCTGAATTTTGCCTCCAGTCCGGTCTTCGGATTGTGGTGGAGAAGCGTGGTGGTCATATTGTGATTCGCGCCGATATCTACTTTCTCGACTCGGGACGGCTGAATGTTATTCGCCGCAATCAGTCGCGCCAGTTCGGTCATCGCCGGATGAGTGAGAGATCCCGAGGGATACGGCTTCAGCGAAACGCCGGGCGATGTAAACGTCCAGGGGTCCCCCAGGCGATTCATGATGGCAGAGGGATCAAAGGAACCGCCAGCCGCGTGAAAGAAGCCCCGGTCCGCTTCCAGAATTTGCTCCGCCGCTGTCCAGCCTAGTGCAACGAGCTCCGCGGAAACCAAGCCGCTCTGCGCTGCGTGCCCGGCCTGGTAAGGCTTTGTCATGGTGCCGAAGTTTTCCCGCAAACCGCCGGAATTGCTGGCCGCCAGCCCGAAAGCGATGAGCGTCTCGGATAGGTCGAACTGGAGCAATTTTGCGCAAGCGGCAGCGGAGCCAAATGGCCCGCAGGTGCCGGTGGTGTGAAAACCATCCTGATAGTGCCGCGGCGCGATGGCCTCCGCGATCTTGCATTCCACTTCGACGCCCAGATGATACGCCAGCATCCATTCCTTGCCGCTCACCGTGCGCTGCTCCGCCAGCGCAAAAGCAGCGGGCAGGACCGGCACGGTTGGATGCATCAGCAGTCCGTACACGCGGTCTTTTGCAGCGGCGAGTTGCGTGTCGTCGAAGTCATCCGCATGGATCGAAATCCCGTTCACCAGCGCAGCGAACTGCGGAGCAGTCTTTTGCGTGGTACCGATCACCGTGGCTTTGCCGAGGCAGGCTCCGGCTTGCTCGATATACTTGCGGGAAATCGGCCCGCTTTCCGCGCGCGAGCCCGCCAGCGCCAGCCCCAGCCCGTCTAGGATTGACTTCTTCCCAAGCTCAATCACATCCGCAGGAATGTTTTCGTATTTTGTTTGGACGACAAACGTCCCCACGTATTTTGTGAGGCCCGGAATCTTGGGGAAATCGCCCGTGACAGCAAGGCTCGCACTGTTCCCCGGGTTCACAAATACCGAAGCGCCGATTAAACCCAAAGAGGACTTGCCGAAATCACGCCGCCGCATATTTCACCATGGAATTGTACATTCTATGGCTGAATCTCATAGACACGAACCTCCGCCTCCTTGCCCTCGTGATGAGGAACGGCAAGATAGTAGCGGTTGAGCTCCGGAACAAGGATTCCTGTCTTCGCGCGAAAAGCGCCGGGGATTCTCGCGAGCAGCGCGTAATGGTCCGAGTCTTTCTGTTCGAAAACATCCAGAAACTGATCGCCAGCCAGGTAAATCCGCTTGTGTTGCGCATCGTATGCAGCGTCGTCCACCAGCCCGACAGCCGGCAGATCCGCGATCACCTTTCCATTATCGGAATTCAGAACAATCAGCTTGCCGGGAGTCCGCGTAACCACAAAAAGACGATGATTGGCTTCATCGAAGGCCATGGCCACATTCAGCTTATCGCCGGCGGGCAGGGGCCACGTTGCGCTGAGTTCCGATTTATTGCGGTCCATCACGCCAACGCTATCCTTGCCCGTAATGTTTATGAACATGCGCGGTCCGTTCTTTTCCAGAACGATTGCTTCCACGTGGTTCGAAGGTATCTTGATATCACGCAATTTCTTCGCATGGTCCGTGTCCACTACGGTAATTAAGGAATACGGTGTGTGCGCCTCGCGGCCACCGTTTTCCACGTACAAGTAGTGCGTGGCAGGATCATAGGCGATGGAGTCTGCATCGATAGTGAGTTTCACTTCACCGACCGGCTTATACGTGTCGCTGTCGTAGATTTTCAACGCCGAGGCGTCGCCTTCCACAACAAACAATCTTTTCAGGTCGGCGCGGTATAGAACGGCATGCGGCGCCTTCACATTCTCCATGGTGTGGATGCGTTGATTTTTGTTGGTGTCCAGAATCTCGAGCTTGTCATTTTCCTCCGCGGTCAGGAAGAGACGGTGGCCATCGACATCGGGCGCAAAGTGGTCAAAGTCCCCATCCTTGAGTCCGGGAAGCGAAATCGTTGCCACCAGCTTCAATGGGGTTTTTTCTTGCGCGCGTATAGCAAAGGGAAGACAGACCGCGAAGGTTAACAGGGCTGAAAGAGTGCGCTTCATGCATTCCTCTCTGATTGAACAAGCAATTGCAGTGTTGGCGGATATCTGCCAACCGCCAAATCCACGCGGATGCTACGTCACGCTCCATAGTGCGTCAACGGCGCTGGGTATTTGTCGAAACGCGATCAGGCTTCGGAATTCGTAGATTCACTGGATATGAAAGGAAATTTGCTGCTCCTCCGGAATGGTGGCTAAATATAAATTAATGTTGCCTTAAGTTCGTATCGAACCCGATAGACATTATTCTCAACTAGACTGAATGGTGCCGTTGATGCTTGCCTGAAACGCTGCCATCCGCAAATCGATGGATTCGATCCTCAGGGGGAAAAATGAAAAGAACGTTTGTGATTCTGTTTGTGATGCTTGGGTTGTTCGCCGGAAAAATGCAGGGCCAGGAATCCGCGCCTCTCAAACTTGTGCAAACTTTCAAGCTTTCCGCAGATGTGAAAGGGAACTTTGATCATTTCGCAATCGATCTGGCCGGCAATCGGTTGTTCGCAACGCCGGAGGCTTACAAAGCCGTGCTGGTGTTCGACCTGAAGACCGGCAATCTGATTCACAAAATTTCCGGGATCGAAAAGCCTCACGCCATCCTTTTCCGTCCGGATCTGAAGCGACTCTACGTGACAGATGGAGAGGCGGGCGACGTAAAAATCGTGGACAGCGAGTCCTACGCGATTCTCTCGACTGTCAGACTGCTCGAGGATGCCGATTCCATCGGCTACGACCCCACGACAAAGTTCCTCTACATTGACAACGGCGGCGGCGACGTTCACCAGACTTACTCGATGCTCAGCATCGTGGATACCACCGCCGAAGAAAAAGTGGCTGACATTAGAATTGACGGGGACACTCTGGAAGCCATGGTGCTCGAAAAGGGGGGCTCCCGGATATTTGTAAACAACAAGGCCAAGAGCCAGGTTGACGTGATTGACCGGGAAAAGCGCACGTTGCTTGCGAGCTGGCCGATCACCCTGGCGAAAACAAACGTGGCCATAGCCTACGACGAAGCAAATCATCGTCTTTTCGTGGCGTGCCGCAGCGGTGGCATCGTAGTGCTCGATACGCAATCCGGGAAAGAGATCACCGCCTTGCCGATTACGAAGGGCGTGGATGACCTTGTTTTTGATCCCACCAGCAAGCGCATGTACGCCTCCTGCGACGGTGATGTTTCGGTTTACGAACAAACCTCTCCCGACAATTACAAATTGCTCGGCAAAGTGCCTACGGGACCTCTCGCTCGTACTGCTCTTCTGGTGCCGCAGTTGAACCGCTATTTCGTCGCCGTGCCGCAACACGGAAGCACAAACGCCGAAGTTCTGGTATTTGAAGTGCGCTAGCCGCTTCAAAGTCCGCGGACATGGCGGGCAGTCCGCCCGTGCCCACCGTCTCCGCGATTCTTTGGCCCGGTTGGCGATGCGATGCGCAACATTTCGAGAGTCAAGCAGTGATCTTCATGGAATGCCGGAGGAGCGCGTGAAATTATCAACATGGTTTGCCGTAGGTCTCTTTGCCGTTTCCGCTGCTTGCTGCATGGCCCAAACGCAATCGGCGGGAGTGGTTGCGATTCGCGCAGGCCACTTGTTTGACAGCAAGTCAGGCAATTTGCAGGACAATCAGATCATCCTGATCAAGGAGGACAAGATCTCCGCGGTGGGGTCCTCCGACACCGTCCAGATACCTCCGGACGCACTAGTAATCGACCTGAGTAACTCCACCGTGCTGCCTGGTCTGATTGATGGCCACACGCACGTTTTTGGATTCGGTCTGGATGGAATCAACCCTGGGCCCCCCCCTTTCGCTAGCCCAATCAACGACACGCGCGAGTATCGGACGCTTTTAGCTCTTGCCAACGCCCAGAAAGACCTCCGGGCAGGATTCACCACGCTCCGGGACCTGATGAGTCATGGCGGCGGATACGCGGATGTGGACATCAAGAAGGCGATTAACCGGGGCTATTTTCAAGGGCCTCGCATGCAGGTTTCCACCATGGGCCTGGTGGCCACGGGGGAAGGAATCTTGGGCTCCCCGGAGGTGAACCTGCCAAGAAATTATCAGACGGTTGACGGGCCCTGGGAAGCTCGCCAAGCCGTTCGCGAGCAGATCCACTACGGAGCCGACTGGATAAAATTCCATTCCACGGCGGACTACGAATTCGAGCCCAATGGCGAACTGAACAGCGATCCCACGTTCACAAAAGAAGAAGTCGAGGCCATTGTGGACGAGGCCCACCGCCATGGAAAAAAGGCCGCGTGCCATGCCTTCGGAGGCGAAGGGCTGCGCAATTGTGTTGAAGCCGGAGTGGATACGGTCGAACACGCCATCGAACTGGACGAAGCAACGGCAGACCTCATGAAGAAAAAGGGCACCTACCTGGAACTGACCGCGTACCACTATTCTCTGAGCGACTACACGACGCGCGATGCGAAATCTACCGGCGGAAAGTACAGCCTGGAGGCCCTGCGCGAGAAGAGCGGACGTCTTGCCATTGCCCGTGGAGTCAAAATCTCCTTTGGGAGCGGCGTCGGCCCCTTCCCTCACGGCACGCAAGCGGCCGAGTTTGCTTACCTGGTCAAATTCGGGATGTCCCCGAGCCAGGCCATCCAGTCCGCGACCACCGTCGCTGCGGAGATGATGGGTTGGCAGGATCGCATCGGTTCGATTGAGAAAGCCAAGTTCGCCGACATCATTGCCGTCTCGGGTGACCCTTTGAAGGACATTACCGAACTCCAGCGAGTGAAGTTCGTCATGAAGGGTGGCCAGGTGATTCGCAACGATGCCAAATGAGCATCCACCTCTGGGGGGTTTCCGGCGGAGTGATGTTAAGATGCCGGTTTGTAGTGTTAACGGGAATGGCCGATCATGCGCATCCTGCTGGTTGAAGACGAGCGGAAAGTGGCAAGTTTCATTGGCCGGGCTCTGCGGGAAAACTCCTATGCAGTGGATATTGCAGAGAATGGGGAGAAGGCCCTGGAATTGAGCACCGACGTTACCTACGACGCGATCCTTCTCGATGTGCGCTTGCCAGGGATGAGCGGCGTTCAAGTTTGTCGTGAATTGCGGCAACAAGGCGTGGAAGCGCCGGTGATGATGTTGACGGCACGCGGTCTGGTTGAGCAGCGCGTAGAAGGCCTGGACGCTGGGGCAGACGACTACCTCACCAAGCCGTTTGTACTTGCCGAACTACTGGCGCGGGTGCGCGCGCTGGTGCGCCGGGGGCTGCATAGCGGAAATGCGAGGCTCCACTATGCCGATCTGGAGCTCGACCGGCACCGTCGTCGCGCCACACGTGGCAAGGTGGCAATTCCTCTGACTTCCAAAGAATTCGCCCTGCTCGAACTTTTTCTTTTGCATGCCCCTGACCTCGTGACCCGAAGCGAAATTGTCGAGCACGTCTGGGATCGCCATTTTGACAGTGAAACCAACCTGGTTGAGGTTTATGTGAACCGGCTCCGCCAGAAAATCGATCAGAATCGCCCGGTAAAGTTGATTCACACGATACGGGGGATTGGTTACCGGTTAGGGGCGCTGGAGCAATGAAGTTCAAATCCCTGCGCTTCCGGATGATGTTGCTGTTCTGCACGGTCGTCAGCGTTTTGCTCGCGGCATCCTACCTGGCGTTCCTGGGCTTGTTGGCGCACGAAATCCCCACCCAGCTGAATCATCAATTATTGGAAACTGCCCTGCCTTTGGTCGCGGATATTTCCGCGGAACCCCAGGCACGCGATGTGGAGCGGCTGGATATTCCGGGTGAATTTTTCGAGTTGTTGGACTCCCAGGGACATCTCCTGCAAAAGTCAAAGAATCTGCCTGCGCTGATTCCGCTGCAGCAGATTGATCCCGCCGGCAATCGTCCAACATTTCAGCTGGTAAAGTTTGGCGTAGGGCAAACTCTTCGCGTTGCGATAATTCCTTTTCAGCAGGCCGAGCAGACCCGCTACCTGGCTGTGGCCATTCCCACGCTCGGCACCAATCGGGTGATGGATAGTTTCGCAAGAATCGTCCTCTTTCTGTTTCCCCTCAGTCTCCTGATCACCGCCGGGATTTCCGCATTTTACGTGGGACACGCTCTCGCGCCCATCACCGATCTCACGAAACATGCCGCCTCCATGGCCAAGCGTGTGACAAATTCCCTGGGATTTTGGGAACCCCTGCCGGTGCGCACGCCGCGGGACGAACTCGGCCAGTTGGCGCAAACGTTTAACGAGCTGTTTCGGGGAATAGATTCCGCAGTTCGCCAGTTGCGCCAGTTCGTCACCGATGCCTCTCATGAACTGCGCACCCCGATCGCCGTTCTCCACGGAGAAACCGAACTTCTGCTGTCCAAGCCGCGAACTGCCGAGGAATACCAGAAGACACTGTCCGTATTCGACGATGAATTAAAGAAACTGACGCGCATGCTCGAAGGTCTTTTTACGCTCTCTATGGCCGATGCCGGGCAATTGCACCTGGAGTCCGAACCGCTATACATCAATGAAGTTCTCGAAGAGACCTGCGCGCTGGTCGCCTCGCGAGCGCGGAAAAAGAATATTTCGATAGTTCGTCAATTGGATCAGGAGTTTCCCTACACGGGCGACGAAGCCTTTCTTCACCAGCTTTTCCTGATCTTTCTCGACAACGCGATCAAATACTCACCCGAAGCCAGCGTCATCCAAGTCAGCTTAGAACAGAGGGACAGCATGATTTGCGCTTCCTTCCGGGATCAGGGCGTTGGCATTCCGGCCGAACATTTGCCTTTTATCTTTGAACGTTTTTATCGTGCGGCGCCTTTCTCCTCGGGCGACTCGCACAGCGGGGGCCTTGGATTAGCGATCGCTCAAGCCATTGCCCGTGCACACAACGGCTCCATCGAATGCAGCAGCAACCTGGGCGTAGGCTCGATTTTTTCCGTGGTTCTTTCCTTGGTTCCCACCGGCAAAAATGTGGCTCCTGGGTAGTCTAAATAGAAATTAATCATGGGTTAAGGCATCCACCCGGCTCATAAACTAGTCTCCGCCACAACGGGGGAGGTGGGTCTGTGTTCATCCAAAAAACTTCTAGAACGCATTCGCTCGGCCGCACTACCGCTATTTTTCTAATACTTGTTATCGTTTATGCTGCACCAACGTTCGCACAGGTGGCGGGCGGGACTCTCTCTGGGACGATTACCGACCCTTCCGGAGCGGGCATTCCTCAAGCCAAAGTGATCATCAAGAACGTGGCTACAGGCGTCGAACGCACGGCCACTACCGACTCCGACGGCTTTTATACGTCGGTCAATCTTTTCCCAGGATCGTATCAGATCACCATTTCTGCCACCGGTTTCAGCACCGAAACTAGTCATGGCGTCACCATGTCGGTGGGCGCACAGGTGAACTACAATACGACTCTCCACGTCGGCACGGTGTCAAGTCGCGTCGAAGTCACCACCCAGGTGCCCGATGTGCAACTAACGAGCTCCGACATCAGCGCCGTCGTCGGCGCCAAAACGGTGCGTGAACTTCCGTTGAATGGCCGCAGTTGGACTGACTTGGCGGCGCTCCAGCCCGGTGTTTCGACAATTCAGACCCAGCCGAGTTTCGCGACGGGATCGGACCGCGGCAACCGCGGATTTGGGCAGCAGTTGAGCATCTCCGGGGCACGGCCGCAGCAGAATAACTACCGCCTCGATGGCGTCAGTTTGAACGACTACGCGAATGGCGCGCCTGGAAGTGTGCTGGGCGGCAACCTCGGTGTGGATGCCATTCAGGAATTCTCTGTCCTTACCAGCAACTATTCCGCGGAGTATGGAAAAACCTCCGGCGGCGTCGTGAATGCCATCACCCGTTCCGGCACCAATGAGTTCCACGGCAGCGTTTACGAGTTCGTCAGGAACAGTGCTTTGGACGCGAAGAACTACTTTGAGCCGGCCGATGCGTCAAAGGCATACTTTAGTCGTAACCAGTTCGGCGGAGACATCGGCGGTCCGATCGTCAAGAACAAGACCTTCTTTTTTGCAGACTACGAAGGAATCCGCCAGTCAAAAGGTATCGCCAACGTCAATTTCGTGCCGTCGCCGGCGGCGCGGCTGGGCAACATCCATGACTCGAACGGAAATCCCGTTACGGTCACCGTGGACCCCGAAGTTCAGAAGTACCTCGGACTTTACCCCGTCCCTGCGGCATCGGCGTGTGCCGACGGTGCCGACGTTTGCCAAACCGTGTTCAACGGAAATCAGGTCGTGACCGAGAATTACTTCATCACCCGCATCGACCATAAATTCTCCGATAATGACAACTTGTACGGCACTTACCTGTACGATAAGACGCCGTACAACTCTCCCGACCCCTTCGGAAACGTCGGCCTTTCGACGCTCTCTTCGAGGCAAATCGTTGCCGTGGAAGAAACCCACAATTTCACACCCACTTTCGTCAATGCGGTTCGTTTCGGGTATAACCACGAACGGGTTGACAACGATGCGAGCGTCACCGCAATCAATCCCGTGGCGGCAGACACTTCACTTGCCGCGTTTGAGGGAAGAAATGCCGCGGTTATCAATGTCAACGGTGTCCTCAGCCAAATGACTGGAGGGGTCGGGGGCCTTCCGACGTATCTGTATCGGTGGAACTCCTATCAGCTCTATGACGACGCCTTCCTGGCGCGCGGCAAGCACAGTATCAAGTTCGGCGGAGCCTATGAGCGTATGCAATTGCAGGTCACCGCACTGACGGACCCGAACGGAATTTGGTTTTTTAATGATTTGCAGTCGTTCCTGACCAACGTTCCAAACAAATTCCAGGGTGGTGTAGCGAGTTCGCTGACTCCGCGCAATCTGCGGCAGTCCATTTTTGGAGCTTATGTTCAAGATGATTGGCGCTGGAAATCTAATCTAACGTTGAATCTTGGCCTGCGTTATGAAATGTCCACCGTGCCTACGGAAACCGCCGGAAAACTGGCCAATCTCCGCAACCTGTCCGATCCTCTTCCGGTTTGCGGTACCATGGTGCCCGGAAGTTGCTCCGGCACTGGCCCTTTTTTCTACAATCCCACCTATCACAACTTTGAGCCGCGTGTCGGCTTTTCGTGGGATCCTCTCAAGACCGGAAAAATGGCGGTGCGTGGCGGGATAGGATTATTTGATGTACTCCCGCTGCCTTACCAATTCATCTTGCTTACAACGCAGTCGGCCCCTTTCTTCGAGTACACTTCCTTAAAGTCAGGGGCAACCGACCCGAGTTGTAATCCACCAACGACGACCCTCACGTTCCCCCTGGTCGCCCCCTGTCTCATCAGCCCCAACAAATTGCGTTCCACCTACGTCGAATCGCATCCTAATCGCAATTACGTTACCCAATGGAACCTCAATCTTCAGTACCAGCTCACCCCGAACCTGGCGGCCATGGTTGCATACGTAGGATCCCGCGGTGTTCACCAGCCATTCCGTGTAGACGAATCGAACCTCGTGCTGCCGGCAAAGACACCCGCCGGTTATCTTTGGCCGAAGGTAGATGTGCTTGGAAACGTCTATACACCGCAATGCAACCAGACGGACCCGAATGGCACCGATCCATCGCAATGCGCGCCTCCGAACCCCATCAACCCTGCCTACAGTTCCGTTCGAGGGATGTTCTATGATGGCCTCTCCTATTTCAATGCCTTGGAATTGCAACTGGCAAAACGCATGAGCCATGGCTTCCAGGTGCAGGGTACTTTTACCTGGGGCAAGAGTATGGACACTAGTTCTGCCACTGTCGCCGGCGACGCGTTCGCAAATTCCATTTCCAGCCTGGATTATTTCGACACCAAGCTCACACGTGGCTTAGCGGATTTCAACGTCGGCCGCACACTCGTTGTAAGTGGCACGTGGGAGATTCCCACCGCCAAGTCGTTCACGGGGCCCAAGCGCTGGCTAACAGATGGCTGGCAACTCGGGCTCATCTTCACGGCCGGCGACGGCGTGCCCTTCACCCCGACTTGGGGCACAGGTGGTGATCCTGCCGGGACCCTGAGCAGCGATGACTTTGCCTATCCAAACCGTTTGACTGGTCCGGGTTGTGGCACAGCTACCAATCCAGGCAATCCCACAAACTACATTCGGACCCAGTGCTTCGGTGTTCCGGTGGCACCGAGCCAAGCATTTTTTGATGCTAATTGTGATCCGGCCCCTCCTACGCTGGGAGGACCCCTCGCTCCAGGCGATCTACGGTGTTTCAACCTACGCGGCAATGCCGGGCGGAACATCATGAATGGCCCTGGAGTCACCAGCCTTGATTTTTCCATCTTCAAGAACAACCGGATTCCGCGCATCTCGGAGAGTTTTAACATCCAATTCCGCGTCGAGATGTTCAACATCATGAACCATCCTAACTTCGCTCCTCCAGGGCCCGGCGATGGGAATACTGACATCTTTGACCCGAGTGGGGCATCGCTTGCCCCTCCAGGGGGCATCTCCGGTGCCTTAGTCAGAACTACTGTCCCGGAAAGACAGATTCAGTTTGCAATAAAGGTCAGTTTCTAAGGGAAGACAGCAAACTGACCCCGGAGTGGCGACTGCATCCGGCGGCAATTGAAACCGCTCATCGCGGGAGCAAATGGGCAGTCATCAAAACTAGCGATTGAGTGGAGGATTGCGTATGGCAGTCTCACGTCTACAGCTGGTGTTCTGGAGTGCAATCATTCTCTGCTCCGCGCCGATGCTGGTGCGGCTTCCGGATGGCGGCTATCACCTCCTGAAGAAGTACGACCTGGGCGCGGCGCCCGGCGGCAAGGAGTATTGGGACTACATCACTTTCGACCCGACGACCCACCGTTTGTATGTTTCGCACAACACGGAAGTGAAGGTCGTTGATGCCGACACGGGAGCAATCATCGGTAGTATCTCGGACTTGAAGCGGGTCCATGGGATCGCGCTCGTCAGCGAACTCGGCCGGGGATTCCTGAGCGATGGCGGAGCGGATGAAGCGGTCGTGTTTGACATGAAAACTCTGAAAGTAACAGGGCACATCAAAACGGGTGGCAACCCGGATTGCATTATTTATGATCCCACGTCGAAACATATCTTCACCATGAACGGCAAAACCAACGATGCCTCGGTGATCGATCCGGCCACGAGCACAGTCGTTGCCACAATTCCTATCGGAGGCCGTCCGGAATACGCCGTCGCCGACGGCCACGGCACGATCTACGACAACGTCGAGGACAAAAACGAAGTCGTGGCCATCGATTCCATGGACAATACGGTGAAAACGCATTGGCCGATCGCGCCCGCGGAGGGCGCCACGGCCATTGACCTGGACGTCAAGCATCACCGCCTTTTCATCGGTGGCCGCAACAAAGTGCAAGCGATCATGAATGTGGAAAATGGAAAAATCATCCAGACCTTTCCCATCGGCGCCGGCGTGGACACGAATATTTTCGACCCTGAAACCGGCACGCTGTTCATCGCCGTCCGCGAAGGAATTCTGCATGTGTTCCATGAGGACACTCCCGACCAGTTCAGCGTGGTGGAATCCGTCAAAACGGAATTTGGCGCCCGCAACATGGCCTTCGATCCGAAGACGCATCAGCTTTTCATTGACACCGCTGACTTCGCTTCTGCTCCCGAGCCCACTGCGGATCAGCCACATCCCCAACCGACACCGGTGTCCGGTACATTCCGCTTGTTGGTCTACGGCCGCTGACGCCAAACCCTGGATTTAAGGAAGTGCTCATGCCACTCAACGCAAATGCCAAACTGCACGCCTCTCTCGCGTGTTTGCTCCTCACCCTGTGCGGCGCTGTATCATGGACCTCAGCCATGCCGAAGCGCGCCCCCTCCCGCTCGGCCGACAATGGCGGGGCAACGCTCGATTTTGAGGTCTACCGTACTCGCATCGAACCGATATTTTTGAAACAACGCGACAGCGGCGCGCGCTGCTACGATTGCCACTCCGTCCTGACCACCCGCCTCAGACTGGAACCTCTGTCCGCCGGTGCCACTTCCTGGACCGAAGCGCAGTCTCGGAAAAACTTCGCTGTTGTTTTGCAGTTGGTGCAGCCCGGCGACCCGACGAAAAGCCGCTTGCTCCTGCATCCGCTTGCTCCGGAGGCCGGGGGCGATCCGGCGCACACCGGTGGCAAGTTCTGGAAATCGCAAAACGACCTGGAATGGCAGATGTTGTCAGACTGGGTGCGGCTTTCCGTTGCTGCGACCCCCTCTGCAACACCGGTGCACGATGCCGCACCCGCTGGCACGCTGGATTTTCAACTATACAGGGAAACCGTGCAGCCCATTTTTCTCAAGGAGCGCCCCGGCCATGCGCGTTGTTACAGCTGCCACAGCGCTTCCAACCGGGTTTTTCACCTTGCCACGCTTTCGCCGGGGCTTACCGATTGGACGGAAGAGCAGTCGCGGCAGAATTTTCAAAGCGCTTCGCAGTGGGTGATTCCGGGTCAGCCCCTCTCGAGCACACTTCTGCTTCATCCGCTTGCTCCGGAATCTGGCGGCGACGCATTCCATTCTGGCGGACGGCAATTCACATCACAGGAAGATCCTGATTGGCTGGCCATAGCCAACTGGGTGCGTTCAGCGGCTCCGCCCGTTTCCAGACCCAGGGCCCTCATCTACATAACCAACAGCGCCGGCAACACGGTGGACGTCATCGATTCTTCTGTTAACGAGGTCGTCCAGGTCATTCACGGCATCGAACTTCCCCACGGCGTGGTCTTCTCGCCTGACGGAAAGCGCGTTTACATCAGCAACGAGTCGGAGAGCAGCGTGGATGTCGTCGACCGCGAGTCCGCCAAGATTCTCAAGAAAATCCCTCTCAGCGGCCATCCGAATAATCTAACCATCACCAAAGACGGCGGCCGCATCCTTGCGGGCATTCGTGAAAACCCAGGCTCAGTCGACATCATCAGCACCACTACGCTCGAGCGCACCAAAACGGTTCCCGTGGATGGAAGCGTGCACAACATATTCGTAACGCCCGATGGCAAATATGCGGTTAGTGGGTCAATCGAAAATAAGGCCGCCACGGTGATTGACTTGAGCACGGAAAAAGCCGCCTGGGGGGTGAAGTTCGATCATTCGGTGCGGCCCATGGCGTTCGAGGCCAACGCGGACGGCTCGACTCGCCGGATATTCGTCCAGCTTTCCGAAGTGAACGGTTTCGCGGTTGTGGATTTTGAAACTCACAAAGAGGTCGCTCGTATTCTCTTGCCATCAAGTCCCGGCGGCTTTGGCGCGGCAGAAGGGCGGCTGGGCACGCCTTCCCACGGCATCGGCGTTGCCCCCGATGGAAAAACTCTTTGGGTCAACAGCACTTTGGCCAACGCTACCTTCAAATATTCACTTCCCGACCTCCAACTGCTTGGCCATTGTGCCTTGCCGGAGATTCACGTTGCGAGTCGCGCTGCCATCGGTGTGGTACCCGATTGGATCACCTTCACACCGGACGGCAAGCAAGTATACGTTTCAAATTCCGGCGCGCGATCTGTTTCGGTGATTGACGCCGAAACCCTCAAGGTTACCAACATCGTCAATGTTGGTGAAGTCCCCAAGCGTATCAACACACTCGTCGTTCCCCCATAAATCGCGCCCAACTGATTAAAGTGTCTAGATGGGTTAACGTGAACTGTTTTGCATGTAACGAGGAGGAATTATATGAGGAAGTTCCTTCTACTCGCGCTGGCACTGCTCGCGTCGTGGAATGTCAAAAGCCACGCCAAAGACAGAGCTCCCCTGCGACTCGTGCAGACCATTCCCATGCCGAATGTCAAAGGGCGCATTGACCATATAGATGTGGACGTGAAGGGTAAGCGGCTCTTTGTGGCCGGCCTCGAGAATGGCTCGCTCGAGGTGGTGGATCTGCAGTCCGGCAAATGGTTGAAAAGTATTCCCGGGTTTAAAAAAACACAGGGGATTGCCTTCGTGCCATCCCTCAACAAATTGTTTGTGGCCAGCGGAGATGATGGGATGGTCCGCGTATTCCGCGGCGATAGCCTGGAGCTTCTGGACGCAATCAAACTCGACCTCGGTCCCAATCGGTTCGCATACGATTTCCACGCCCAGCTCTTATTTGTGGGATACGGAGGCAAAGATGCGGGAAAAGACTTTGGAGAGGTTGGAATTATCGATGCAAAAACGGACAGGCATCTGGGCGACATCAAGGTGGAGGCTCACCCAATGGGCATGAGAATTGGTGAAGTGCTTGGTCTGGAGATTGACAAACACTTTGCCGATGACTTTTCAACCGTTCTCGTCCGACAGAAGGTTCGCAAGTGCGAAATGGAGGACTATCTCAAGACGGACAA
>DATDGF010000063.1:0-102764 GCA_036522195.1 Candidatus Acidiferrum sp.
AAGTCCAAACTCGTATTCGAACAGATTCTCGCGGACTATCGCGCCTACACCGGATTGCAATACGTCACGCTCCGCTACTTCAACGCCGCCGGCGCGTCGAAAGAGCGCGGCGAAGATCATCGCGTCGAAACTCACCTTATCCCGCGCGTTCTCGACGCGGCCGGCGGAGGCATCCCGCATGTCGATGTCTTCGGAACCGACTACCCCACGCCCGACGGAACCTGCGTCCGCGACTACATTCACGTCCTCGATATCGCCGATTCTCACGTCCGGGCCCTCGAGGAAATCGACCGCGTCACCGGCGAAGCCTTCAACGTCGGCAACAGCCGTGGATTCTCCATCCTCGAAGTCGTTGCCGCGGCCGAGCGCATAACCGGCCGCAGAATTCCCAGCAAACTCGGCCCTCGTCGCCCCGGCGATCCTGCCGTTCTGGTGGCCAGTAAGGAAAAACTCAAGAAAACTCTCGGCTGGGAAGCTGCGCATTCTTCCCTCGAAGAAATCATCCGGTCCGCCTGGGCGTGGAAGCAGGCACATCCCCGCGGCTACGCAGGTAACGCCACCGCCCACGTTTAGTCGCTGAATTTATACCGGATGATGCACCACAGCGCCTGCACGCCGTCTTTCCACGTAATTTTCTTTCCCTCTTCGTATGTGCGGCCCGCATAACTGATCGGCACTTCGTAGATGCGCCACTTGTGCTTCGCGATCTTTGCCGTAATTTCCGGTTCGAATCCGAACCGGTTGGACTTGATCTCGATTCCCGTCAACACTTCTCGCCGGAATACCTTGTAGCACGTCTCCATGTCTGTCAGCTTCAGGTTCGTGAAGATATCTGAAAGAAGTGTCAGCATGCGGTTTGCTACGTAGTGCCAGAAGTAGTGCACCCGCTGCGGCCCACTCAGAAATCGCGAGCCATACACCACGTCGGCGCGCCCGTCGATCAGCGGCTCCAGCAACACTCCGTAATCGCGCGGGTCGTACTCCAGGTCTGCGTCCTGCACCAGCATTATCTCGCCCGTCGCTTGCGCAAATCCGCGCCGCAGCGCAGCGCCCTTTCCCTGATTCGGCGCCTGAAAGAAAAACCGCAGATCGCGCAGCGCGACCGAATCGCTCCGGTCCTGCGCCGGAGCCGTGGCCTCGCCATTCGCCTGCCGTGCCGCCATATTTTCCAGGATCTGCCGTGTCCCGTCGGTCGAGCAATCATCCACGATGATCACTTCCTTGCGAATCTCCGTGTCCAGCACGCGCCGCAGGATTTCATCAATCGTCCCTTTCTCGTTGTAAACGGGTATGACGATTGAGACCTTCGGGTTTTCCAGGGCGGACGCATTGTGTCGTTGTCGGGCCATAATGTTGAAAGATTGTAGCGGCCCACTTCCAGCGAGTAAAGGCAACCCCTCCCAGCCGATGAACTTCAGTTACCGGTGCTTTCCGCCATGCCTCAAACCCGCTATCCTATTCAGCGCCCCCGCTGCAGTGGATCGCAGCGTTCCGTGAGTTCGCACAAATTACGGTGTTGAATTTTCTCTTCTCTGTGATCTCTGCGTACTCCGCGAACTCCGTGTAAAATATTTCCTGTTCGGGTGCCCTGGTTCCAGATGACGACCTTCTTCATCCAACAATTCGGCTGTCGTGCCACGCAGGCCGACGGCGCCGCCATCGAGCGCCAACTGCTTGACCGCGGCTGCACTATAGTCTCCGAAGCGTCCGCCGCCGAAATCGTCGTTATCAACACTTGCACCGTCACCGCTTCCGCCGACTCCCAGGCTCGCGACGCCATTCGAAAGCTTCACGTCGCCAACCCCGCCGCCCGCCTCATCGTCACCGGCTGCTATGCCCAGCGCGCCCCCGAAGAAATCGCCGCCCTTCCCGGCGTCTCCTGGGTCATCGGAAATTCCCACAAGCCGCAAATTCCCCAGCTCATCGAATCACTGTCAACCACCACAGTGGCCGAATCTCCCGGCAATTTTTTCCCCGCCACCACGCTGCATTCTGACTCAACCGTCCCGTTCCACTCCTTTGTGGGGGCGCAGCATGCTGCGCCCTTGCTCGGCAAGATTCTCACCGGCAATATCTTCGCCCGCACCGAATTTCTTTCCGCTCCCGTCCTCGGCGGGGAAGGGAATCACACCCGCCCCACCCTGAAGATCCAGGACGGCTGCGACTCGCGCTGCTCCTATTGCGTGATTCCTTTCGTCCGCGGAAAAAGCCGCAGTCTTCCGCCCGAAAAGGTCCTCAACGAAATTCGCTGCCTCACCGAATCCGGCTTCCGCGAAATCGTCCTCAGCGGCATCAACCTCGGCACCTACGGCCGCGATCTCACGCCCCGCGTCGAATTCGGATCGCTCCTCCGCCGCATTCTCGATGAAAGTACCGTCGAGCGTCTTCGCATCAGCTCCATCGAGCCCCTCGACGTCACCCAAGACCTCATCGATCTCTTCGCTTCCACCGACCGCATCGCTCAGCACTTCCACATGCCGCTGCAGTCCGCCTCCAACCGCATCCTCGCCGCAATGCATCGCTGGTACCGCGCCGAGCACTATGCCCGCCGCGTCGAACTCATCCACGAACGCCTGCCCCACGCCGCCATCGGCGCCGACGTCATCACCGGCTTCCCCGGCGAATTGGAAGCCGATCACGCCGCCACCATGAACTTTATTGAATCCCTCCCCTTCACCTATCTCCACGTTTTCTCCTTCTCGAAACGTCCCGGTACCAAGGCCGCCGCCCTTTCGAACGACGTCTCCGGCGCCATCATCAAGCGCCGCGCCCGTGAACTCCGCGCCCTCGCCGAAAAAAAATCCGCCGCCTTCCGCCAATCCCAAATCGGCCGCACCCTTCGCGTCCTCACTCTCCGACGCGATGATGCTGCAGATACACAAGCTACTCCGGCCATTTCTTCCAACTACCTGAAGCTCCGCCTCCGCGGAATCTTCCCCGCCAACTTCTGTCTCAATGTAATGATTTCTGGTGAAACCGGATCTGCTCTGACAGGTGAATCTATTCTTTCCTTCTCTGGGTCCTCTGTGTCTCTGCGTTAAGTTTGCTTCTCTTTTCCGTGTTCTCTGTGCTCCGTCCTGAGTGCCCTCTGTGTTAAATCTTTCGTCTTTTCTCTTAGCTTTTGACTTCAACCATGAACTTTCAACTCTCTAAAATCACCTGAGCCAATGCCTGACTCTCCGTATGCGTAATGCTCAACGCAATATTCTTCACTCCCAGCTGCTCCGCAATCTTCCCCGCCTCACCCGCCAGCGCCAGGGTCGGCCGCCCGCTCGCCTCCCGCACGACTTCCAGATCCACCCATCGCACCCCGCGTCGCCATCCCGTCCCCAGCGCCTTCATCGCCGCTTCCTTTGCCGCAAACCGCCCTGCATACCGCTCGTATTTATTCTTAAACTGCTCGCAATACGCCCTCTCCCTCTCCGTATAAATCCGCCTCAAAAACACTTCCCCATGCCGTTCAATCGCTCCCCGAATGCGCTCCACCTCCGCAAGGTCCACCCCCATCCCAACGATCACGCGGCCTCCCGGATTCGCCTGTAGTGGCCGGGCTTCACCCCGGCCCGGTGTAGGGGCGGTTCTCTAGACCTAAAGTCTCTCCAGCCGCCTACATTCGGCTCTTCACACAACTGAGATTATACTGATATCACCGTGTCACCCACGAAATCACTCAAGCAGAAACGCAAGCCCTCTCGAACTGTCCCAGTAGGACAGACATTCCTGTCTGTCCAATCCGGCCAATCCAATCCTAACTGGACCACACTCAAATCCAGCAACCTCGAAATCCTCCAAGTCCCCAGCCTAACCAAACTCCCCTGGCTTCTCCACGGCTTCAGTACCAAACTCGGTGGCATCTCCGATCTTAACGGCGAAAAAGTTCTAAACCTCGGCTTCACCGACGGGGACACTCGCGAAAACGTCCTCGAAAACCGCCGCCGGTTCCAATCCGCCCTCGGCGCCGACGATCTCCAACTCCTCCCCCTCAAACAAATCCACTCCGACGTAATCCACCTATTCAACGCCGCGCCTGGCGAACCCTGCAAGGGCGACGCCTCCATCACCAACCGCCCCGGCCTCCTCCTTGGTGTCCAAACCGCCGACTGCGTCCCCATTCTCCTCGTAGACCCCAATAAGCGTGCCGTAGCCGCTATCCACGCCGGCTGGCGCGGCACCCTATCCCGAATCGCCATCAAAACCATCGGCCAAATGCAGATGCACTTCGGCACCAACCCCGCCGACCTCTTCGCCGCCATCGGCCCATGCATCGGCCCCTGCTGCTATGAAGTCGGCACCGAAGTCGCCACACAATTCCACTCCCAATTCGCTGACGCTCCCGACTGGTTCGACGAATTCCGCACCGGCGACGAGCCCAACCCAGTCCAATGGCTGAACATGATGCCCCCCGGCCACCAGCCCCCGCCAAAGAACGTCCACCTCGACCTCAAAAAAGCCAATCGCGCCCAGCTCCTGACGCTCGGCCTCCGTCCCCAAAACATCTTCATAAGCGACCTCTGTACCGCCTGCCACCTCGACCTCCTCTTCAGCTACCGAAAACAAGGCCCCCAATCCGGCCGCCTCCTCTCCGTTGTCGGCGCCAGCCCATGACTGTCTCCAAGACGACCTCGAATTCCGCAACTGGTCGGCCTTAGCGATAATTCCCCGTCGTAGGAAATACTTCCACAATCACTCTTGCTCTGCGGCCGCCAAACCAATTGTCCGGAGATCCGGCTGATCGGGAGCGGCACAGTCAGCGGCAGGCTCGACGATTTACCTGTTGTTTTCCCAATGGAAGTATGGCATCTTTCCTGTTGGAAACCAAAATGGCGATGCTATGAAGCAAAAATGAAGCAAAAAATGAAGCAAAAAACGGATGTCCTGCAAGGCACGTTGGCGTTGATGGTCCTCAAGACTCTCGATGTCTTGGGGCCGCTTCACGGTTATGGAATCGCGAGGCGCATCGAGCAGATCAGCGGAGACCTGCTTGCCGTGAATCAAGGCACCCTGTATCCCGTGCTGTTGAAGCTGGAGCAGGAAGGCGCGATCGCATCCGCGTGGGGCGCCTCGGAGAATAATCGCCGGGCGCGCTTCTATCGACTGACACGTGAAGGGCGTAAGCAGTTGCAGGCCGAAACCAAGGACTGGGAACAAACGGCCGCAATCATCGCTCGGTTCTTCGAAGCCAAAGCGGAGGATTTGTCATGAAATCTCTGAGGCGGTTTTTCACACGTCTGCTCAACTCGGTGATCGGGCGAGCCCAGGAAGAACGATTGCGCGAAGAGATTGCCGAACATATCGCTCTGCAGAATGCCGAAAATCTTCGCGCCGGCCTCTCACCCGTCGAGGCGCGGCGCCAGGCCATGTTGAAGTTTGGAGGGGTGGAAGCGATGAAACAAGACTTCCGGGCCGAGCGGGGGCTGCCATTCATCGAGAATTTGCTGGGGGATTTGCGAAACGCAGGGCGATCGATTTCCCGGATGCCAGGCCTTGCGGCCGTGATCATCGTTTCGCTGGCCATCGGAATTGGCGTGAATACGACGATCTTTTCATGGATTCAAATGATCCTGTTCCAACCGATGCCCGCTGTGAGTGGGGCAGCGAACTTTCTGATGGTCGAACCACGCTCGGAGACGGGCGGTTATCCAGGCGCTTCCTGGCTGGAATATCGCGACTTGCAGGCGCAAGTGCCGGCACTGCGGGAAATCGTGGCATCTCAGATGGTGCCCTTCAACGTGGGCCAGCCGGGCCAGACCGAGCGGACGCACGGGCAACTCGTCTCCGGCAATTACTTTTCTGCGCTGGGTCTGAAGCCTGCGATCGGTCGATTTATTCGGCCCGAGGAGGCGGAGCAGCCGGGAACTGAGCCTGTCATTGTCATTTCGTATGATTACTGGCAAACGCGATTTCGCGGCGCACCGGAGGCCGTGGGACAAAAACTTCGCGTTAACGATCGCGACCTCATCGTCATTGGCGTGACACCCAGGGAATTCCAGGGAACAATGGTTCCGTTGAAGTTCGAACTGTGGGCCCCGGCCACGATGGCACCTGCCTTACTCGGCGGAACACGCGACATCGAAGATCGCAGCTCCCGCGCTTTTTCTCTAATCGGAATGTTAAAGCCCGGCGCGACACGCAAGGAAGCACAAGCCGAGTTCAGCACCGCAATGGCTCAGGTTGCGCGCGACTATCCTGACGCCAGCGCCGGAATTGGGGGCGAGATTCTTTCCTTCTGGGAAGCGCCGCGTGGTCCGCAGCGCTTGCTGATTAGCGGGCTGGCCATCCTGCAAGGCGTTATGCTGCTCCTGCTGTTGGCGGTCTGCGGAAACACCGCAAACCTCATGCTCGCCCGCGGAAGTACCCGCCAGCGGGAGATGGCCGTGCGCGTGGCCCTGGGCGCGGGACGCTGGCGCATCGTCAGCCTGGTGCTCTCGGAAAATATGCTCCTCGCTCTCCTGGGAGCAGGCCTCGGAGCAGCCATCGCCGTTTGGGGCACCACCGCATTGCGCGTCGCACCAATGATCGGCGCATTTCCGATCCTGTTTCCGACGAAAGTGGATGCATTCACCCTCACGTTCGCGATATTGCTCGGTATTGCCTGCGGTTTGATTTTCAGCGCAGCGCCGGCGGTCCATCTGGCACGGCTCGATCCACAGGACGGGCTTCGCTGCAGTTCCAACACTCCGCCTCGCAGTCGCGCGCGCAAAGTTCTGATGGGGGCGGAAGTCGGACTCGCGATGGTCGTCCTGATCGCCGCGGCGCTCTTCTTGCAAAGTTTTCGCTCCGCACGCCAAACGGATCCGCGATTCCGGCGAGAGGGAGTTTTGCTGGCCGCTTATGACTTAAGCGGACGAAATCCCGACGAAGCCTCCGAGCGCGAATTTGCCGCGCGACTGCTGGACCGGCTGCGCTCTTTGCCCGACGTCGAGGCAGCCGCCATCGCCACGAATGTTCCGGTGGACTTGCATGGAATTCCGCGCCGGCCTTTCACGGTGCAAGGTCGCATCCGCACGGAACCCGGGCAGGATCGAGCCGTTTCCAACACCGTCACGCCGGGATACTTCAAGGTCATGGCCATCCCGCTCCTCGAGGGAAACGACTTTGCCGAGATGAGAGATAAGGCTGCGCCCGCGCAGGCCATCGTCAACGAGGAGTTTGTCCGCCGCTACCTGGATGGCGCCGACGCCATCGGCCGCCGCATCCAAACGCGCACGCAGAGCTTCGCGATCATTGCCGTGGCGCGCAATTCGGCCTACGACGCACTCGGAGAGCCCGCGCAACCAGCGATCTATTTCTCCTACCGTGATCGTCCACAGGACCAGGGGGAGATTCACCTGCGGACGAGCAGCGGCAATGAAACCGCGCTCACCTCGGAAGTGCGTGCCGCTCTGCGCGATCTCGATCCCATGCTCCCACTTTACGACGTGCGAACCTTCTCCCAGCACATCGAACGAAACCTCTATCTTCGCCGCATTCCTGCGCGCATGTTCGCCGTGCTCGGGCCGCTCCTCCTCGGCCTCGCGGCCGTCGGAATCTACGCCGTGGTTTCCTACGCCGTGGCCAGGCGAACGAGAGAGATTGGCGTGCGGCTGGCGTTCGGGGCCACCAGCGGGCGAGTCGTCCTGCAAATTATCCGCGAGAACTTGGGGGGAATCACCTGGGGCGCGGCGATTGGATGGGTACTTGCGCTCTTGATTTCCGTTCGCGTAATTGCAAAGGGCGCGGTCAACTTTCCGGTTTTTATCGGTGTCCCGGCGATTCTGCTGGGTGTCGCCGCGCTGGCCTGCTGGATTCCGGCACGACGAGCTACCCGGATTGATCCGATGGCAGCGCTTAGGCACGAGTAAAAGCAGCAATGCCTGCCCTTTCTTTCATACACTGACGAATTGCAAATTCCTTAATTCCTCTGTTTCGAAATTCATCCAAATTGGTGGGAGGGTTGTATCTCCCGTCTCCTGAATTCCGTTCAGCGATCGTCACGCAATCTTGCGATGTCCTTGGTCGGCGCACTCCCGAAGAAGCGGCTAATTTTTTGGCACTTGGTTCGATTCGAGACTTAGTCTGGGTAAACCGCTCAGCGGCCAACCATTTTCTGCAGGTGCTCCGGATACCGCGCACCCTCAACTTTGATTCTCGAAGCCGCACTGTCGATTTCGCGCAAGTCGTCTGCTGTGAGTTTGATGTTTACCGCCCCAAGGTTCTCCTCCAGCCGCGATACCTTGGTCGTGCCCGGAATCGGAACGATCCATGGCTTCTGCGCCAGCAGCCATGCCAGCGCGATCTGCGCTGGTGTCGCCTTCTTCTGTGCCGCAATTCTGCCCAGCAGACCCACTATCGCCTGATTTGCTTTCCGCGCCTCGGGCGAAAAACGCGGCACGATGTTGCGGAAATCGGAACTGTCGAAGGTGGTCTTCTCGTCGATCTTTCCGGTAAGGAAGCCTTTGCCAAGAGGACTGAATGGCACGAACCCGATCCCGAGTTCCTCCAGTGTCGGGATGACCTCCGCTTCAGGCTCTCTCCACCAGAGCGAATATTCACTCTGGAGTGCCGTCACAGGCTGAACCGCGTGTGCGCGGCGGATCGTCTGCACCCCTGCTTCAGAAAGTCCGAAGTGCTTCACCTTGCCTTGCTGAATCAGCTCTTTCACCGCCCCCGCGACGTCTTCGATCGGCACGTTGGGGTCAACGCGGTGTTGATAGAACAAATCGATGACATCGGTCTTGAGGCGCTTAAGCGAACCTTCGGCAACCTCTTTGATGTGCTCTGGTCGGCTGTCCAGCCCGGCCTGTTTGCCGGTGTTCGGATGTCACCGGGCCGCCTCCGCTTCCGTCGTTGCCCACCCAACCTGTCCACATGTGATAACGGTTCGGGTCCGTCAATCCCAGCAGCGAGCAGTGGTACGCGTCGCAAACCGTGAACGCGTCGGCCAGCGCGTAGTGGAAGGGAATATCGTTCCGCATCAGGTGCGCCATCGTGGTCGTGCCCTTGCGCGGCACCCACTGGTCGTACTTCCCGCCATTCCACGCCCCGTGCGTACCGGTCCAGTCGTGCGGTGTGTCCTCCAGGAACTTCAGGCCCAGATTGCTGGCATCCGGACGGAACGGCAGCACGAACCCATCGGGGTTGCTCGGGTCCGGCTGATGAAATACGCTCTTGCCCGTGGGCAGCTTCACTGCTCGCGGGTCCCCGAAGCCGCGCACGCCGCGCAGCGTTCCGAAATAGTGATCGAACGCACGGTTCTCCTGCATCAGGAAGACCACGTGCTCGACGTCGTGAAGGTCCCGGTCCGCTCGTTCGCTGGAATTGCCAGGGCGCGGCTGATGGAAGGAAAAGCGGCCGACGCTGCAGTGGTGCCTACGAGCTTTAAAAAGTCGCGACGATTTGTGCTCATGCGGAATTTCACCTCTCCGGATTACCTGTGGCGGTAATCGCGTGCGGCAGCTTAGTCGCCGCGTATTGCGGCGGCGTGATGTTTTCGTTGAGATTGTGTAACTTGCTTGTCGAACCAGACTTCTGCTTGCTCTCACACGTATGAAGATGTGCCAGGGTGGGGCAGACATAAACCGCTAGGACGACTTGGGGTCCCGACCCTTTGGTTTTAAGGGTGCGGTTTTTGACTTTTGCGCCTTTCTTCAACGGCCCCGAGATGGAACTAAGGAGGAAACTTCGATCGGACCCGGTGGACTTACATTCCGTCGTTTCGGCTGCATCAGTCTCCGGCTCGGCGGTTTTTCGATTTCTTTAGTGGGGACTCGCAACGGACAACGGAGAACCGTCAATCTGCAGCAGTGCCAGTTGCCCGCAAGCCGCCATCACGTCGCGCCCGCGCGAATAGCGCACAAACGCCGGCACGCCGCGATCCACAAGAATTCGGCGGAACTCTTCAATTCGCTCGGGGGTCGATTCGCGGTAGGGAAGTTCTCCCGGATTCCACGGAATCAAATTTACCTTCACGCTTTTCAGCGGCGCGAGCAGCCTCACAACGCGCCGCGCGTCTTCGGCCGAATCATTCAATCCGCCGAGCATCACGTGCTCAAATGTCAGATGCTCCCACGTTCGCAACGGATAATTCCTGCAAGCTTCCATCAATACCGAGAGCGGATACTTCTTGTTGATCGGCATCAACGCGTCGCGCTGCTCGTCATTCGAGGCGTTGAGTGAAATCGCCAGCTTCGGCCGCACTGTTTCCCGAGCCAGCCGCTCGATACCTGGCACGATTCCGCTGGTCGAAAGCGTTACGTGCTTCGACGAAATCCCGATCCCTCCCGGATCGAGAATGATGCGCACCGCCGCCATCACCGCCTCAAAATTCAGCAGCGGCTCCCCCTGCCCCATCAGCACAATATTCGTCTGCGGCGCGAGCTGCGCCTTGTGCTCTTCGAGCGGCAGCAACACCTGCGCCAGAATTTCTCCCGCAGTCAAATTCCGGATCAACCCGAGTTGCGCCGTCAAACAAAAATGGCAATCCACCGCGCACCCTGCCTGCGTCGAAATGCAAATCGTCTGCCGCCCCTCACTCGGCATAAATACCGCTTCAACGGACACCGGTCTCGCAGGCTGCTCCTCACTCGTTTTCAGTGCGTACAAATACCGCACCGACCCATCCATGGACGCAAACCGCTGCTTCACCTCCGGCAGCGTAATCCGGGCCTCCGTCGCCAGCCGTGCGCGCAGTGCCGCCGGAAGATTCGTAATTTGCGCAACACCGAATTTTCGCTCGGAGTACAGCGCGTGATAAATCTGCACTCCGCGAAACGCCGGCTCCCCCAGCTCCACGCAAAATTCGCACAACTCTTTTTTCGATTTTCCGAGCAGTTCCATCTTTTCGTCTCTGCCGCCAATCCTCTATTCGCACCATCGCGATGCGTAATCTACAGATTACCTCTTTTCCTCACCTCGTTCTCTCGTTACCTCATTACTTCGCCTTTGATTCACGCTATAATTCTCCAGCAACCCCGCTTTTTTCAGGAACGTCTTCCGGAGGCGCCACATGACACCACACGTCGCAATCGAGCAGCTCGCCATCACCGATTGGGTCAAGGGCCTCGCCGCCATTCCCGAGCGCGATTTCACCCTCCAGAATGTCCAGGACTATATCGTTCGCCACGCGGTTCGCCCGGAGACGATCGAAAAGTACTGTTTTTTTTCCAAGGGCAATTACACCCGCAATCTGATTTTCAAGAATGAGATCTTCGAATGCATGACCGTCTGCTGGGAAATTGGGCAGCACAGCCGCATCCACAATCACCGCGATCAAAACTGCTGGATGTCGGCGCCCATCGGCCGGCTTCGCGTCCAGAACTACCGCGTCGTCGATCATGACGCCTCCCATGGCACCTGTAAAATTATCCCCACCGATTGCTACGATCTCGATGCGACCCGTCCGGCTTACGTGAATCCCATTGAACCGGTCCACGAAGTCCAGAACCTCGCCGAATTCAAACAGCGCGCCGTCACGATTCACGTGTACTCGAAGCCTTTCGATAGTTGTGAAGTTTATCTTCGCGACCAGGGCACCTACTCCGACGTTCCGCTCTTTTACACCAGCGAATATGGCAAGCTCAATACAGCTGAAAAGCTTTTGTAGGTGCGGGTCTTCAGCCGGGCTCTTTCTTGTCGCGCGGTGTCACTCGCTTTAAACTCTGGTAACTGGTTGCTTCCCTTTATCCTTTCCGTCCCGGCTGTGTCACAATCTCTATATGGCATCGGAGACGCGCGACATCCAAAAGCACGTTTTGCCCAACGGACTGGTGGTCATCACCGAGACCATGTCCCACGTCCGCTCTGTTTCCGTGGGCGTGTGGGTCCGCAACGGCTCGCGCCGCGAAATCCCGGAAGAAAACGGCCTCGCGCACTTTATTGAACACATGGTTTTCAAAGGCACGGAGCGCCGCTCCGCCGAAGCGATCGCGCGCGAAATGGATTCCGTCGGCGGGATGCTGGACGCGTTCACTTCGAAAGAGCAAATCTGCTTCAACGCCAAGATTCTCGATGAGCATTTGCCCATCGCTTTTGACGTCATCGCCGATCTTGTCCTTAGGCCAAAATTCGATTCCGATGACGTGAAAAAAGAGCGTCAAGTCGTCCTCGAAGAAATCAAGATGGACATGGACAATCCTGAATATCTTCTCCATGACATTTTCACGCGCGGATTCTGGCCGGAGCATCCGCTCGGCCGTCCAATCCTCGGCACTCCGGAAACGGTAAAAAATTTTAATCGCGACGGGCTTCGTACACGCTTCGGAGACTGGTTCGCTCCGGATCATCTGGTAGTCACCGCCGCGGGCAACGTTGCGCACGAACAAGTAATGGATTTGGTGCAGCGCGAATTCGGCCATCTGAAACCCACCGGCCTCGCCGACAGGGAAGTCGCTCCGCAAACGAGCGCGCCGATCCACTTGGAAGCCAAGCGCGACCTCGAGCAGGTTCATCTCTGCATCGGCGTTCCGTCAGTTCCACTCGGACACCAGCACCGCTTCGGCATCGCCGTCCTCAACAATCTTCTCGGCGGCGGAATGTCCTCCCGTCTTTTCCAGAATATTCGCGAGAAACAAGGCCTTGCATATGCGGTATTCAGCGAACTCACTCCCTATTCCGATGCTGGCATGATGACCGTCTACGCCGGCACCGCCAAGGACACCATCGGCCAGGTGATCGATCTCACCATTCAGGAATTTCGTTCACTGAAGGAATCGC
Source organism: Candidatus Acidiferrum sp. (assembly GCA_036522195.1). Lineage (GTDB taxonomy): Bacteria > Acidobacteriota > Terriglobia > Acidiferrales > UBA7541 > Acidiferrum. Next base: position 12,691 of record DATDGF010000063.1, read on the forward strand.
TGGTAACGGAAGAAGAGTTGCACCGCTCGAAAAATCACCTGAAGGGTTCGCTGATGCTTTCGCTGGAATCCACCAGCTCGCGCATGTCCAATCTTGCACGCCAGGAGCTGTACTTTGGGCGCTTCTACTCGCTCGATGAAATTCTCGCCGGCATCGAAGCCGTCACCCGCGAAGAACTCCAGTCCCTCGCCCGCCAGTATTTCCAACCCGGCCAAATCGCCGTCACTGTCCTCGGCCCCCTAAACGGCTTCACCCTCGACCGCTCCCGCCTCGCCTGCTAGTTGGTAGTGCGAATGCCTCGGCGATGTTTCGTTCGGATAGGTGAACCGTCATTCAAGCAATCGCTAAGTCAAGGCCCTCCGCAGTGACTGAGGAAGCCGCATACTCAATATGCAGGACGCGCCGCGGAGCATCGGATTGAGACTTGGACGAAGCGTGGACAATCAGCGGACGCATCGCCAGTACTCCTCCTCGGGGAACAACGCAATCCACAGCGACGATCCGTGTGGATAAGTCATGGAGGGCTTCGTCGGTCAACACGCCCAGCGTGTGCGTTCCCTGCAAAACGCGCAGGGGGCCATTCTCGGCTGTCGAATCGTCGAGATGCAATCGCAGTGCCAGCACCTGACTCAGCGCACTCTCTGGCGCATGTGCGTAGATCACGCCATCCTTCACTGACCATGGTCCCCAACCCGGAACCTCACGTCGCTCCTGCAGCGGCAAAGCCGTGTCTTGGTGCCACACCACCAGCCAGTTTGCAGTCGGCGACTTGTCGAAAAGTGTTGCACGGAATGGAAAAGCGTTTCGGCCGAGAGTCTCCTGCACGATTTCCATCAGCGGCGCCGCTCGAGCTACGGCCGCGACGGTCGGAATTTTCATCGCATGGCGCACTCCAGCTCTGCTGCGGGGCAAATCCACGCGGCCAAATTCGTCGAGCAGCTCGTCAACTTCTTTTGGCGTTAGAATTTCGGGGAGTACCGCGAAACCCTGTTTCTGAATCGGCTCGAGCCAACTCAAAGAATTCCTCCGATGTAAGACTTCGAATTCTCTCATGCGAGCTCTGTTTCCTGCGGGCCAAGCATTCCGGTTTGCTCCTGCCCGATCTAGGATAAGACTGAGGAGGGAAAGAGAGGTAGCTCCGATTCTAGAGCTGATTCTGCGAAACCTCTATCGCTGCGCGGCGCGGTCGGCGTTGACGGCGGCGCCGATGATTCCCATTTCGTCGGAAGTGGGGATGAGTTCGAAGCGGCTGCCCTGCAGCGGACTCATCTTGACCATTTCGTGCAGCAGCCGGTCCAGCAAGGCGAGATCAAGGAACTTCACGTCCGGTCCGGTGATGAAAAATGTTCCGGGGCCTTCCATGTGGATGTTGGTGGCCGTGGCAGCCGCCAGCGCGCGGTGGCAAAGCATCACAAATTCCACGCAACGTGCATCGCCCGCTCGAGCGTTTTCAAAGACCTCTTCTGGTTCGAGGTCCAGGAAGCGCATGCGTGTGGACCGGCGTCCGAGAATTCCTTCCAGATGTCCTCGGCCGCCGCATCCGCAAAAGTTTTCTTTGGGATCCAGAGTCACGACAGAATGGCCGCCCTCCCAGATGCCTTGGCTGGAAGGATAGCGCCCAAATCCGACGCCATTTCCGAGGGTCCACACGCGCGTAAGCTTATTCAGTTTGCCTTGCTTCGCGGCGATTCCCGCGGCCATGACATCCGCGTCATTGAACACGCGAACCTGGGCCCCGGCAAGTCTTCCGCCCAGCGCGGCGGACAACGCTGCCTGCAACGCAAATCCTTTTGCCTGTTGGAGGTTGGGCGAATCCTCCACGATGCCATCGCGAATGATTCCAGGAAAACCGATTCCAACGGCTTCGATCTTTTCTCCCCCCGCAATTTTCTCCACCTGGCGGCGAATACAATCCACGATGCTTTCCGCGGGCATCGATTGCAGCGGGTCGAGCGATTCCTTCTTTTCCGGGAAGATGCCGGGTGAGCCAAGGACCTTGTGACCTTCCACAAGGCCCACGGCGACGTGTTCCATCACGAGCACACCGACTGTCCTGCGCATCATGCTCCTGCCAATCTCAGAGAATCGAAAACTTTAACTTTCGACTCCTGACTCGGGCCTGACTACGTCCTGACCAGTTTGTTTAGTCCATTAAACGCGGCGGCTTTGTAGCATTCCGCCAGCGTCGGATAATTGAAAACCGTATCCACGAAATACTCCACGGTACCCTTCATCGCGAAAATCGCCTGCCCGATGTGCAATAGCTCCGAAGCTCCTTCTCCGATGATGTGTACGCCGAGCAAGTGCTTGGTGGCGGGATCGAATATGAGTTTCAGGCGACCGGTGGTGTCACCGCGGATCTGGCCCCGGGCAATTTCACGAAAATAAGCCATTCCCACTTCGTAGGGCACGCCTTCGTCGGTGAGCTGTTCTTCCGTTTTTCCAATGAAGGAAATTTCGGGGATGGTGTAAATGCCGTAGGGATAATTCGCGCGATTCGAATTGGTTGGCATGCCAAAGGCTCTCGCAGCGGCGATGCGACCCTGCTCCATGGAGACGGAGCCGAGGCTGGGAAATCCAATCACGTCTCCAACGGCAAAGATGTGAGGTTGCTTCGTGCGGTAGTCCTCATCCACGGTAATCCTTCCGCGCGCGTCCGCCTCGAGACCTCCGGCGGCAAGATTCAATTCGTCCACGTTACCCTGGCGGCCCACGGCGTATAAGAGCGCTTCGCCGGAAACTTTTTTCTTGCTCTTGAGATTGGCCACGACCAAGTGCTCGGGAGTTTCTTCGACGCTTTCGACTTCCTCGTTGAGGCGCAGCGTGACGCGGCGGTCCCGCAAATGGTAGCAAAGCGCTTCCACCATCTCGGCGTCGGCAAACTCCAGCAAACGCGGACGTTTTTCGATCAGCGTGACGCGCACGCCGAGCGTCGCAAACATGCAGGTGTACTCGACGCCGATCACTCCGCCGCCAACGACGATCATGGATTTTGGGATCTCGGGCATGCGAAGGATCTGATCGCTATTGATGATGGTTTTGTCGTTGAAGGGGACCAAGGGAGAAACGGTGGGTTTCGTGCCCGTGGCGATAACGATGTAGTCCCCCTCAAGCTCCGATTGTCCGCGCGAACCCGTTACATGCATGTGGTGAGGATCGATAAAGCTGGCAGTTCCCGTCAGGACGTCGATGCCGTTACGGGAAAGCTGGGCGCGAATCACATCGATTTCGGTCTTGATCACGTTGAGCGCGCGGAAGGATAGATCGGCCATGGTGATCGGTTCCTTCACGCGATAGTTGACGCCGTAAATACTCTGATACTGATAGCCAGAGAGATGGAGAACCGCTTCGCGGATGGTTTTGCTGGGGATGGTGCCGGTGTTGACGGCGGTTCCGCCGATTACTTCCAGTTTTTCAATGAGCGCAGCACGTTTTCCAAACTTCGCCGCTTGGATTGCGGCGCGCTGTCCGCCGGGTCCGGAACCCACGACGATAAGATCGTACTTTTCCATGGTGCGAGGCGGGAGTATATCACCGTTACAATCGGGGAGTCTGTGTTGACGGGCGGCGCGCGCTCTGCCATGATTCTGAAAATTTGTTTTGTGGCTGGATTGCGCGAAGAAGTTTTGGAGAAAACGATCGGCTTGCGGGTATCCATACTGGCGTCGGGCAGCTCGGGGAATATCACGTTACTCGAGACGGAGCGCACCCGACTCCTCGTGGATTGCGGACTCGGCAAGCGCGAAACTTTAGCCCGCCTGGCTGCTGCTGGAAGGACCGTCGAGCGCCTCGACGGTATCCTCATTACTCACGAACATACGGACCATTGCAACGGCTTGCCGCAAATGCTCGGCTTGTGGAGAGCGCCCTTGTACGTTACCGAGCCCACGATGGGGGCGATGCAGCGAGTCCTGCCGGAAACCTTGGGCAAGCGGCTGAACCGGGTGGAAACGATTCACGCGGGGCAACATTTCGCCATCGGCGATATCGATGTTCACGCCTTCCGAATTCCACACGACGCTGCTGATCCCGTTGGCTTCACCTTTCGCACCAATGGCGTAAAGCTGGCTCTGGTTACGGATCTTGGCTACATGCCCAATCATGTCAAAGTCCATCTCCGCGATTCTGATTGTGTGATCTTGGAATCGAACCACGATCCCGACATGCTCAAAGCGGGCCCATACCCTTGGATTGTCAAGCAGCGGGTCTTAAGCCAGAACGGTCATCTTTCCAATCACACGGTAAGCGAGTATTTGGTTGACACCGATGGCACTACCGGCTTCGATGCTAGGGCTCGGTACCTTGTTCTCGCCCACCTCTCCGAGGAAAACAACAATCCGCATACCGCGAAAATCTCCGCTGAAGAAGCTCTCAACCGCAGGCCGGCTGAATTTGCTTTCACCGGCGAACTACTCCTCGCCTCGCAGCACGTGCCGCTCAAACCTCTCGAGCTGTAGCACTTTTTTCGATGTAGCCCATCAAAAATCCCGTTCGCTTTTTGCGCGCTTTTTCTTTACACTCAATCTTTCTTGGTAGAGGTGCGGAGGCCATGAGTAGCCGGGCGAGCAATTCCGAGCAGCTTCGGACGCCCGTGCAAAAGGGGCTTTTTTTCGGCCGGTAAGGCCGAATCAACGAATTGTTGTCCGCCGAAATCGCAGCGGTAGCTGAAACCGCGGCGGTTGGGGGCCAGGTCCAAGACCTGGCCACTGTCGTCCGAAAAATGACGGGTGCTTTGAGGCCGCGTCAAACGGATGAAGCGCTATCGAGAGGCAGCAGCCTCGATTTGTATCTTCGCGGTTCCTTCCTTTCGTTTCGCTCATCCAGAAAAGCCGGATTCGAATGAATGTTTTCGAACTAACGCGCGCTCTCGTGGACATTGAGTCCGTAACCAACCACGAAAAAAAAGTGGGCGAATTCCTTTTTGCGCATTTGTCCGCTCTTACTTCGCGGCACGAAGGTCATGTAGAACGCATGGAGGTAGAGCCGAACCGTGACAATGTTTTTGCATGCTGGGGCGAACCAGTGGTTACGCTTTCCACGCACATGGACACGGTGCCGCCGTTCTTCGCCTCCCGCGAGGACGAGGAATTCATTTGGGGGCGCGGGTCTTGCGACGCGAAGGGGATCATCGCGGCCATGATCGCGACCGCGGAGAAATTGCTCGACGCGGGCACACGGAATTTCGGTTTACTTTTTGTGGTAGGCGAAGAGCGCGACAGCGCGGGAGCGAAAACGGCTGCTTCGAATCCGCGAAATTCGCGATTTCTCATTAACGGGGAGCCCACAGAGAACCGGCTGGCGCTTGGCTGCAAGGGCGCGCTGCGGTATGAAATTACCGCGCGGGGAAAACTTGCGCACTCTGCATATCCTGAGCTTGGCCATTCCGCCATTCACACGCTGCTGGATGTACTCCACGACATTCGAAAGATTCCGCTGCCGGAAGATAGCCTGCTCGGGCGGAGTACGATGAATATCGGGACGATCGAGGGCGGACGCGCGCCGAACGTGGTTGCGGATCTTGCCGGAGCAGAGATCATGTTTCGAACGGTGGGGGATCCCGCGGAGATTCGCGAAGCCGTTTCCAAAGCGGCCGCCGGCCGCGCTGAAGCCAGGGAAGTGCTGCACACGGCAGCGGTGCAATTGGAAAAATTCCAAAGTTTACCGGCTACTATTGTCGCTTTCACGACCGATATTCCGACGTTTAACGGAGCCTGGGGGCATCCATTCCTCATAGGACCGGGCAGCATTCATGTCGCGCACACAGCCGAAGAGCGGATTTCAAAAAAAGAATTGTCGGAAGCAGTTGAGATTTACGCGCGGATGGTTTCGCAACTCCTGGCGAACGGGCGGTGCGGAGCATGAGCCGGGGTCTTGCCATCGTAGGCCATGGAAAGATGGGGCAGCTGATCGAGCAGATTGCTCCGGAGTACGGCTTCGACGTGCGCGCAAAATTCAGCCGAGCGAATAACCTGCATGTGGCTGCGATCACCAGCGAATCCCTGCGCGGAGTGGACGTTGCGGTTGAATTCAGCGCTCCCGCTGCGGCACCCGACAATCTGCGACGGCTGGCTTCGCTGGGGATCCATACAGTCTGCGGAACTACTGGTTGGTTCGAATATCTTCCCGCAGTTAGGGAATCGGTTCTCTCTGCCGGCACTGTGCTTGTTTACAGTCCCAATTTTTCCGTGGGAGTAAACGTATTCTTCCAGACCGTCGCGCGGGCCGCTTCGTTTTTCGCCAAGTATCCGGAATACGAAGCGTGGGGCTGGGAGATTCACCACTCCGCAAAAAAGGACGCGCCCTCCGGGACGCTGAAGAAACTCGCGGAAGAAATCCGGGCATCTGGGTACCAGCGCACACTCACGCTGACGGCGAACCGTGCGGGGTCGCATCCCGGTACGCACGAAATTGGGTTCGATTCTGCCGCGGACTCGATCACGCTGCGGCACACGGCGCGGAGCCGCGAAGGGTTTGCGCGCGGGGCGCTGCAGGCAGCGCGATGGACTAGTGGCAAGCGCGGGGTGTTCGAATTCCGCGAGATTCTCGGAGAGCTGGGATGAAGGAATCTTGCTGGGGCGATGTTGATCCCCACGCAGGCGGGACGCGCTCATTTCAGATTTGGGCAGTTGATGTATAAGCAAGGAGAAAACAATGTTTACTGGCACCGGCACGGCGCTTGCCACTCCGTTTCGAAGGGACGGCTCGCTCGACGAGCCCACTCTGCGCCGATTAGTCCAAAGACAGATCGACGCGGGCATCGATTTTCTGGTTCCCTGCGGGACGACTGGAGAGAGTCCGACGCTCAGTCATGAGGAGCATGTTCGGGTTGTGAAGATTACCGTAGACATTGCGAAGGGAAAGGTTCCCATCCTTGGCGGGGCGGGTGGGTACAATACCGCCGAAGTCATCGCGCTCGCGCGCGAGCTCGCGGAGACCGGAGTCGATGGAATTCTGTCTGTCACGCCCTATTACAACAAGCCCACGCAGGAAGGGCTGTTCCAGCACTATCGCGCGATTGCAGGGGCAGTTCCACTTCTCATCATTGTCTATAGCGTGCAGGGCCGCACGGGTGTGAACATCGAGCCCGCGACGGTGAAGCGGCTGGCGCAGATCGAAAACATTGTTGGGATCAAGGAAGCGTCCGGCAATGTTTCGCAGATGGCTGCGATTCTCAACGTGGTTCCGAATGATTTCATCGTGCTCTCGGGCGACGACGCGATCACGCTGCCGGTCATTTCGCTGGGCGGGCGCGGAGTCATCTCGGTTGTTTCGAACGAGATTCCCAGGGAGATGTCGCGGCTTACGCGTGCGGCGTTGCAGGGAGATTTCCAGACCGCGCGCGAAATTCATCGGCGGTTTCATCCGCTGATGGAAATCAATTTTGTGGAGTCGAATCCGATCCCCGTGAAAGCCGCCATGGCGGAGATGGGCCTGCTTGAACCGGTGTGGCGCTTGCCGCTGGTGGCGCCGAAACCGGAAAATCAGGCGCGCATCCGGACGGTTCTGGAATCGCTGGAACTGGTGCAGAGGGTTCATGCTGCCATCGCAAATTGAGCGGTTGTTTGATGAAGCGCCGGCTCACTACGAAGAAGAACATTTCTGGCTTTTCCGCGATTTCAAGGCGGGACTGACCCGCGGAGAAATTCGAGCGGCGGAGCCGGATGCCACGATGAAGTCTGGCTGGCGCGCGAATGCCTGGGTGAAGAAGGGAATTCTGCTGGGCTTTCGAATGGGCGCGATCGCGGACATGTCCGTCGATGCAACGAAGCAGCCTTTTTTCGACAAATCCACATTTCCTGTTCACACGTTCACGGCGGGGGATGGCGTTCGAATCGTTCCGGGCGGTTCGAGCATTCGTGATGGGAGCCACATCGGACGAGGCGTGATCTGCATGCCGCCGATGTTTGTAAATGTTGGAGCTTACGTTGGCGAAGGCACGATGATCGATTCGCACGCGCTGGTCGGGAGCTGCGCGCAAGTCGGGGGCAACTGCCATATCTCCGCGGGAGCGCAGATTGGGGGCGTTCTGGAGCCGGTCGGCGCGCTTCCGGTCATCATTGAAGACGAAGTTTTGGTGGGCGGGAATTCAGGCGTGTACGAGGGGACTGTCGTGAAGCGCCGCGCTGTGCTGGGGACGGGGACGATACTCAATCGTTCCATACCGGTTTACGATTTGGTTCGCGACATGGTTTACAACGCCACGGATGCCGAGCCATTGGTCATTCCGGAAGCTGCGATTGTGGTGCCTGGCTCACGGGCTGTCAGCCATGCTTCCGGCGCAAAATGGGGACTTTCGCTGCAGGCGGCGGTAATCGTGAAGTATCGCGATGCAAAGACAGATGCGCGCGTACAGCTCGAAGATCTCTTGCGCTAGCGGGTTACTGCGTCAATACTTTTTCGAAAAAGTCGAGCGCTCGCGGATCGTTCGATTGGCCGAGCCAGAACATGGCCTGCTTTCGAACTTCGGGGTTGCGATTGGTTTGGACGACTTCGATCAGTTTCGGGACACCTTCTTCTCGCGGCAGCTGGCTCAGCGCAAAGACAGCCTTCTTTTTCACTTCGGTGTCCGGATCGTTTTCGATGGCGCCGGTAATTGTGCCGACGGCTTTTCGCCCGGCCTTTTGGGCCAGCCAAAAGAGCGTCTGGCCGCGCACGTGGGAGCTCGCGTCATCGTGCGCCATTCGAATCATTTCGTCGATGGCTCCGGGTTCGTGGCTGACGTAGAGCGCGAAGGCCACTTGCGCGCGCACGTCGGAGCTGGGGTCGGACTTCGCCATTCGCAGCAAGGTGTTCAATCCTGCTTTGCCGCGCGCCACACCCATCCAGAATGCAGCCTGCCGCCGCAGCGCGTCTTTCTGCTCCGGAGCGACGAAAGATTCGAGCGCGCGGTCAGCCGATGCGTCGGCGTGCAGCGCGATCGCCGTCAACGCCCCGTTGCCGAGCCCATGATCACCGTGGCCCTCGAAGGATGCTCCACGCACATAAGTCTCGAGTAGTGCTACACTTTCGGCGGGTTTTACACCGGTGAGCCAGACAAGCGGCAATCCGCCTGCGTCAAGCGCGCAATTTTGCGAGGCGACTCGAATCTTCACTACCTGCTTTGCTTCGAGGCGGAGGAGCACGACGAGCTGCCGCGCGCCTTCGAGTTTTACGGTGCCGCTCTTTTGCGTCGTGCCGGTTACTCCGTCACGGTCATTTTCGAGATTGCAGGTTCCGCAGCTTCCGTCATCGTGATAATTGCCGCAGCACGCGTTGTGCTCGCTGGGAATTTGATCGACGCTGTAGCCAATCCATTCCGGCTTGTCGGCTTTTGCGGCGAGTTCGCGGAAAGTTGTATCGAGGCTGCCAGTTACGGAGCGCGTTTCGAGCTTCGCGTTATCGATGCGCGGCATATCGGCTGCCTGCTGTGCGCTCTGCGCGGTGACGGCCAGCATCACTCCAAGCACAAACTGCCCAATCAGGATTGTTCGCAGGGTTCGCATGTTGTGCCTCACTTTTGCAGAAGTTCCATCAAATAGTCGGTTGCTTCTTTCGAATGCATGAGCGACAGTTTCTGCACCGCGATCTTCTTCAGTTCGGGGTCCTTCTCATTGCGGGCGATGGCCACAAGCGCAGCGGCGTTGCCTTGAATAAAGAAGGCGTTCAGGACTTCTTCGCGCACGCCGCGGTCCGGGTCTTTCGAATAAATGGACTGCAACGCTTTACCGGAATCGTCGGAGTGGATGAGTCCCAGGTTGCGAACGGCGGCGCGGCGGAGTTCCGGATCTTTTTCCGATTGGGCGGCCTGCATGAGCCTGGCGGAGTCGCCCGCAAGGAAGAAGGCCTGCAGAATCTCCCGCCGGACTTCTAAGGATGTCTCGGTCTGGTACAACTGTTCGAGTTCACTGGTGCTGTGGACGAGGCCGAGCTGGCGGATGGCTTCGCGGCGCAACGATTCGTCCTTCTCACTTTTCGCCGCGGCGAAAATGCGCTCGCGATCGCCGCCGATCATGTAGCTGCGAAGAATCGCGCGTTTCACGGAAGCGTCGCTGGTCGAAGCGTAGACATCAGCGAGGGTTTTCCGCGATTCCGCGCCGCCGAAAATACCTAGATATTCCACAGCTTTTCGCTGCAGTTCGGGGTTGCTCTGCCCGCGCGCTATCTTTGCGAGAATCTCGCGCGCTTCAGGTCTGCCGCTCTGCGCTGCCATGAAGAGAGCGTGCGATTTCAGTTTGGGCGTCCCCGATCCATTGAGAATATTCTCCAGGATGGACATGCCTCGCTGCGGATCGCTGTTCATGATTCCTTGCAGCGCGAGCACTTTTAGTTCTTCGTCACTCTGGTTCTCTGGATGTGCGGGATTCCCCGTAGATTGACGCACTTCGATTTCCAGTGCGCTGACATCTTTTTGCCAGCGGCTTTGCGGAAAGCGCTTCTTCAGGTCAGTGATGGTCGCGAGCGCGGTGTCGCGCTTGCCCAGTTTGTTTTCCGCGTAGGCCTTCCAATAAAGCGCCGCGTCGGTCTGCGGGCCGTTCATTTCAGCGAGTTGCTTAAACTTGGATTCAGCCTGGTCGTAGCGGTCCTCGTCGAGGTCCTCGCGGCCGTCGTCGTACAATTCCTGCAAGCGGTCAGCCCGGTCCTGTGCGCGGTCACGTGCTTCTTGTTCACGATCCCGTTTTTCTTCTTCTTTGTCGCGAGCTTCCTGCTCGCGGTCGCGCTTCTCTTGCGCTTTGTCCTGGGCCTCCTGCGGGTCCTGCAGATATTCCGCGGGCTGCAACCGCGCTGCTGCGAGCCGATGGGCGCGCACGCCTGCCGGCGCCATCAGGAGCGCCACGATTGCAATGCAGGCGATGTTCGTCATTCGAACGGGATTTCCGATGGTCATACCTTGTTCCTTTCCTTCTTCTTGGAGTCGTTTTGCGCCGGCGCAGGCTGCGAGGCCTCTTGCCGTTGTTGCAATTCCTTGCCGACCACCCGGACTTTGAACAGAATTCCTCGCGCTTCGATCTTCCGGCGAATGGCTTCGAGCTGTTTCGGAGTGACCTCCGAAGGGCTGTGGGCTACGTCCAGGAGCACGCGCTCGAGATCGTCCAGCACGCTGGCGAGGCCGGCGTCACCCTCTTGCAGCGCGGTCTGCCGGTACATGCGATTTTCTTCGAGCAAATCCTCAGCGCGCCGCTGTTCCGCAGAGATGTTCACTTGTTTCTGCGCGGGATCGCTAGGCCCGGCGTTCGAAAGCTCGACGAGCATTCGCTCCGAATGGCCCAGGTGTTCGCCGACGGCAACGATCAGCACTCGTTCGCGGACCTGTTCTCTGCTCGCGCTGTTGTCAACACCGTGGTCTCTCCTGCTCATGCGCCCGGCAACAAATGCTGCGATGATCAGCGCCACAACGGCTCCCGCTGCTGCCAGACGCCGCGGGGCCAACCACATCTGCCACCAACGTCCACGTTTTTCCGGCAAGCGCGGCGCGATTTGCTGCCAGACCCGCCGGCCATAATCGGCGCCGGGGTCGGGCATCGGGAGCGTATCCAACGCGGCCAGAACCGCTTCGATTCGCTCCAGCTCCGCGCGGCACTCTTCGCAGGCTGCGAGATGATCCGAAATCGCAGCGCGCTGCTCCGCGATTCCCTCGCGATATGCAATCAACTGTTCTTCGGTCATGTGATTCATGATTCCGTTCCCATGGCTTGCGCCTGCGTTCTTGTTCCGACAATTGGCTGCAGCGCGAGCCGTAACTTCTGCACGGCGCGAAACACCGTGTTTTTCGCTGCGCCGGAATTCGATTTCAAGACTGCGGCGATCTCCTCGATGCCGCAGCCCTCCCAATGGCGCATCACGAAAGCGGTCCTTTCCGCATGCGAAAGTGCGGCAAGCGCCTGTTCCATCTGTTTGCGCAGCTCGAGACTTTGCGTCAGTCGTTCGGGAGTTGGCGCATCGTCCGCAACACGATTCATGGGATCGTCTTCCACTCCGTCCGCGCTTCCGGCGCGGGGCGGTTCTCGCCGCGCGTCTTCTTTCTGCTTCTGGCGCATGCGGTCAATGGCGTAGTTGGCCGCGATGCGATAGACCCAAGTTCCGAAGTTTGCGCGCGCTTCGAATTGACCGAGTTTTTGATACGCTCGCAGAAACGCCTCCTGGACAATTTCTTCCGCATCTTGCTGGTTCCCGGTCATGCGGTAGGCCAGCCGAAAAACATTTTGGCTGTGCCGCTCGACGAGAACGCGAAAGGCATCGCGCTCGCCCGCGAGGGTGTGCTCGACGGCGAGGGCGTCGCTTGTGGCGATGGCCTGGGCATTCTCGATGCTCTGTTGCATCCGATTCATTAGACAGGATTCGAGGGTTGCGGTTAGGTCTGGGTTACGGCCTTATCTGGCAATAAGATAGCGCAGATGATGGATTCGACGAGGAAGAAGGATGAGATGTGGTGAGGCGCGAGAAGCGGCCCGCCTCAGTAGGCGGACTTTGCAAAGGCGAGGTCAAAGGAAAGAGCGCACGCTGGATGGCGCCCTACTCGTAGCGCAGGGCGACAATTGGATCGACTTGCATGGCACGACGTGCTGGGACGTAGCAGGCGACGAGCGCGACGGCGACTAAGGTAAGGGCTAAAACGGCGAAGGTGAGGGGGTCGGTGGCCTTTACTCCGAATAACATGTTGGCCATCAGACGGGTCAAGCCCAGGGAAGCGATCAGGCCGACGCCTACACCGATTACCGTCATCTTCATGCCTTCGCCCAAGACCATGCGCAACACATCGCCACGCTTTGCCCCAAGCGCTATGCGGATTCCGATTTCGCGCGTGCGCTGGCCGACGAGATAGGAAATCACGCCGTAGATTCCCATGCTTGCCAATCCCAGCGCGAGCGCCGCAAAAACTCCGAGCACAATCATGGAAAAGCGGCGTTCGGCCAGCGTGTCCGCGATGACTTCTTCCATGGTCTGGACTTCATACATCACTTGGTCGCTGCTCATGTTTCGCAGGCTAGAGCGGATGGCTGTCGTGACTGCCTGGGGATCTCCTGCGAAGCGCACCAGCACCTCGGTGCCGCTCCAGGTGGACGGCTGCATGGCAGCTTCTGGTAGCTGCATGAAAGGAAAATACAGCTGGGCGCGAAGCGATTGCTTGTCGTCCGAATCGAGTCCCCACTGCTTGACGTGGCCTACCACGCCGACGATCTCCGCTGCGCCGCCCTTGCTACTTAGAATCACGCGCTTCCCGATGGGGTCGTGATCGTGGAAGAATTTGCGGGCGAAGAAGTCATCCACCACGATGACATGCGGAGAGCGTTCATTGTCCTGTGCGGTAAGGAATCGCCCGCGCTGGAGTGGGATCCCCATTACCTTCAGGTAGTCCTCTTGCACGACATAACTGAGCGCCCAGCTCATTTCGTTCTCGCTTGATGGTTTGGGTTGGCCTTCGAGGTAGAAGAGATCTTCATCGTCAACCGAGAGCGGCACCGCTCCCCAGGAAAGCGAAGCGGCTTTCACTCCCGGAGTTACTGCCAGCGTGCTTTGGAGCTGGCGGAGCTTCGCGCGAACGGAGTCGGGGCTTGCGTCTTTCGGAGACGGGGCAAGGGCTACGCCAAACGACAAGACGTTGTGAGAGTCAAAGCCGGGGTTCACGCCCCAGAGAGCACTGAGGCTGCGGATCATCAATCCCGCGGCGATGAGAAGCACCAAGGCCATGGCCATTTCCGCAACGACAAAAATTCCTTGTGCGCGATGCCTGGCTCCGCCTGAGCCGCGGCCTCCTTCTTTCAGCGTTTCCTGCAAGTTTGGTCTGGAGATTCTCAACGCAGGTGTTAAACCAAAAAGAATTCCGCAGAGCAGAGCCACCGTTATGGTAAACACCAAGACGCGGGCATCCAAGCCGACTTCAACGGCGCGCGGCAACGCGGAGGGCAGATGGCGGAGAGCGACCTTGGTGCCCCAGGCCGCAAAAAGCAAACCTAGAAATCCGCCGGCTAAGGCGAGAATGAGGCTCTCCGTCAGAAGCTGGCGAACGATTCGCAGTCGCCCGGCGCCAAGCGCGGCGCGGACTGCGAATTCGCGCGCGCGTCCGGTCGAACGAGCCATGAGCAGGTTTGCCACATTCACGCAAGCAATCAAGAGCACGAACCCCACTGCCGCGAGCAGGACGAGCAGAATCGGGCGCAAGTAGCCGACCATTTCTTCTTTGAGAGGCATGAGTGTCGCGCCGATTCCCGTATCGGCGTCGGGATAAGCGGCGGTCAAATCCGCCGTGACGCGCTTCATGTCGGCTCGCGCCTGCTGAATGGACACACCCGGCTTTAGGCGGGCAATGCCATGGAAGCCAAGTCCTGCCGCGCGGAGAGGAAGCAGCGGATTCGTCCACTGGCCGGCGGGAGCATACACGTCGCTGGCGCGGAAGCTCACGACTTGCAGCTTAAAACTTGCCGGAACGACGCCAACGATGGTGAACGTTCGCCCGTCGAGAGTGAGCCCTTGGCCGACGATATCCGGCGCGCCGCCAAACTTGTGGTTCCATAGTCCTTCACTGATCAGCACGATGGGACTTGCGCCGATCTCGTCTTCGCCCTCTGCGAACAGGCGCCCAATCACCGGCTTGACGCCGAGCAGCGTCAGGTAGTCTGACGATACGAATTCCGCCCTGACTTGTTCCGCATCGCCCTTGCCGGTCAAGTTGTACGAGTAGCTCCGGGAAACGCCCATCATGGAAAACGTGCGGTTATCCCTGCGCCAGTCGCGAAAATTCGGGAAGGAGATGGAACCACTGTCAAAATTGGGTTTGCTCTCAGCCAAGGTCACGAGCTGGTCTGGGTCCGGATAGGGCAAAGGGTTTAACAGGACTCCATTCACTACGGAGAACAGAGCGGTGTTTGCGCCAATTCCCAGCGCGAGGGTCAGAATTGCGACGGCTGCAAAGCCTGGCGACTTCGCCATCATGCGGAATCCAAAACGCAAGTCCTGCGTCAGACGCTCAACTGAACCCCAGTTCCACACGTCACGCGTCACTTCCTTGACGAGACTAACATTTCCAAACTCACGCCGCGCCGCGCACTCTGCTTCCCGGTGATCTTCGCCTCGCTCCGCACGGTCTTGCGCGGCCATCTCCAGATGGCTCCGCACTTCTTCTTCAAGTTCCGTTTCTTGCTTCCGCCTGCGGAAAAGTCGACTCAGCCAGCTCATCGCGACTCCTTGCATTTTTCATTGTTCCAATTTCTGATTGCCATTTTCTACTCGTATCTCAGCGCCACGATGGGATCGACCTTCATGGCCCTGCGCGCGGGGATGTAACACGCGGTCAGCGCCACAACAGCGACGAGGATCGCCACGCCGCAAAACGTCAGCGGGTCCGTCGCACTCACGCCATACAATTCACCCGACAAGACCCGCATGATCGCGAATGCGCCCGCCATTCCCAACGCGATTCCAGCCAGCGACAGCTTTGCCCCTTCTCTCATCACGGACCGCAGCACGTCCCCCCGTTGTGCGCCGAGCGCCATGCGAACGCCGATCTCGCGGGTGCGATTCGAAACGAGGAAGGAGAGAACACCATAGATGCCGATGCTACCCAGGCCCAGCGCCAAAGCAGCAAAGACGGCCATAAGCGTGGTTGTGGATGCGGGCGTGGATACAGCTTCCGAGATCACGGCACGCATGTTTTTCACTTCACTGACGGGCACTTCCTGGTTTATGGCGGCAACGGTATTGCGAAGCATCATCGCAATTTGCGAGTCATCCGAGGCAGTGCGGATAGCTATGGTCATCTCCGTAGGAATCCGGCGGTCTTCGAGCGTAGCCAAGCGGTTATAAGGCACATAGGCTGTGCCGCCAATCCAGTCTGGCGCGTTTCGCTGGAGATCGTACGCGCGCACATCGGGAATGACACCAACGACGGTGCGCCAGTCCTTGTCGTCGAGCAGTCGGATGTGTTTCCCGACGGCGCTCTGATGGGGCCAGAATCGCCGAGCCGTCTCTTCGGTGATGACCGCCACCGGAGCCCCGGTGACATCCGAATCGGCGAACGCTCTGCCCGAGAGGAGAGGAATCCCCATCACTCGAAAGTATTCGGGAGTCACGACATTCAGCCAGAAAAGAGGAACGTCCTCACCTGCGGGAACGTCGTAGTTCTGAACATCGAGAGAGCGTTTGCTCACCCTTCCTCCAAGAGGGAGCGTGTTTATGAGTGCGACCCCGCTTGTACCAGGAAAACCCTGAACTTGATCTTGCACGTTGCGATAGAACGCCAGGCAACGTGCGGCGTCGCTACAGAATGATTCGTTAGGCGTGATGCGCGCGGTCAAAATGTGTTCAGGATGAAAGCCCGGATTCACGTGTGATATCGCCCAGAAGCTTCGGATCATGAGTCCAGCGGCGATTACCAGCAGCACGGCGAATGCAACTTCGGCAACCACCAAGCTGCTCCGCAAGCGCTGGGGCACCGGCGCAGCGGTGCCGCGGCCTCCGGAGTTTAACGCTTGCGTGAGGACCGCGCGAGCAGAGTGAAGAGTCGGCGCAAGTCCGAAAACAATGCCGGTCAGTATGGCCAGCACTGCCGTAAATAGGAGTACATGCCAATCGATTTGAGTTTCGGCCAGGCGTGGCGTGTCCGAGGGGAGCACGGACTTGAGCAGTGCGAGTCCCTCCTTGGCAAATGCTAGTCCGAGCAGTCCCCCGAACAACGCCTGCAAAACGCTCTCGGTGAGAAGCTGCCGGGTAATTCGCTGCCGTCCCGCGCCCAGTGCGGAACGGATGCTGATTTCTTTCTCGCGTGTCGCTGCACGTGAGAGCGTCAAGTTGGCGACATTTGAACATGCGATCAGCAAGACCAATACGACAGCTCCGAGCAGAATCAGGAGTCGTGCGCGCACGTCGGCAACCATTCCGTTTTGTAGAGCTACGACACTGACACTGGCGTTCCAGCTCGCAGGCATTGGCCAGGGAAACAACGCTCCCACGTGCGACTGGAACATTCGAATCTCGGTGCGCGCCTGCTCAATCGTCGATCCCGGATGAAGCCGGCCGGCGATGGGCATGAAGGCGCCTGCCCATGAATTCACTGTGTCTCGAGGATCGTTGTGCAGGGGAATCCAGACTTGTGTTTTGTTGGAAGGGAAACGAAAATCAGCTGGCATCACGCCAATTACCTGTCGGCTTATGCCTCCCAGTTCGATCGATCGGCCAAGGATGCTCGCGTCGCCTCCGAAGCGTTGCTGCCAAAGCGCGCGGCTCAGAATCACGACATTGTCCCGGCCCGGTATGTCCTCGCCCTGATAAAACGTTCGCCCGTACTCTGTCCGAGCACCGAGGATCGAAAACAATTCCGCGGATACGGAAGTTCCCGTCAGCCGAACAGGCTCTCCGAAGCCGGTCAAGTTGAGTTCCTGACCCTCAACGTAAGCCCCCACCTCCATCGTGCGCATCTGCTCGCGCATGGCAGCAAACGCGCCTTGCGGATACGTGCCTGTTACGCTGACAAGACGTTCCGGTCTGGGGTACGGCAGGGAAACGAGCAGAATGCCGTTCACCAGGCTGAAGATCGCAGTGTTGGCTCCAATGCCCAGCGCCAGTGTCAGCACCGCAATCGCCGTAAAACCGGGAGACCTGCGCATCCTTCTCAGCCCGTACCGCGCGTCCTCGACAAGATCCTCCAGCCATCGCCATCCGTTCATGTCACGCGTGACCTCCTTCACTAATTCCACATTCCCGAATTCCCGCCGCGCCGCGTGCTTCGCCTCCCGCCGATCTATACCGCGATCTGTGCATTCCTGCGCGGCCATCTCCAGATGGCTCCGTATTTCCTCCTCAAGTTCCGTCTCTCGCTTCCGTCTGCGGAAAAGTCCGCTCAGCCAGCTCATTGCGACTCCTTGCATTTTTCACAGTTCCAATTTCTGATTGCCATCTTCTACTCGTACCTCAGCGCCACGATTGGATCCACGGACGACGCTCTTCGCGCGGGGATAAGACATGACAAGCCGGAAGTGGCGACCAGCAGCAGAATCACACCCGCGAGGGTCAGCGCATCGAGGGAGCTGCCGTGAATCCAGCGTGCGAGCAGGCGATTGAGCGTGATCGTCAGCAGCACACCAGTCAGAACGCCGCCGGCCACGCTCATCGCCGCCGAACGAAACACCATCAGCAGGACATCCCGGCGCCCGGCCCCGAGCGCCATGCGGATGCCGAATTCCCCTGTTCGCTGAGCAACAGTGTAGGAAATGACACTGTATAGCCCGGTTGCGGCGAGCGCGAGCGCCAGGATGGCAAATCCCGCAAACAAGGTTGCTACCAGATGTCCCTGCTCCCATTCCGGCTGCATGGCGATCCAGCCGTCGAGGTCGCGAACGTTGCGCTCCGCCTGCTGGTCGGGATCAATTGTGTGAATTTGCTCGCGGATGGCGTGAAGCGTCGTCAGCGGTGGGACCTGGGTTCGCACGAGGATTTGGGTAAAGACCGGCATCATGATGGTGTAGGGGATATACAGGCCGGGCTTGATCGGTTTCTGCAGGCCGTCATCGCGAGCATCGCTGACGACGCCGATCACCTGGAACCAACCGTCGCTCCCCGGCACGGCCAATTGAAACGGAGGCTCGCCTTTCAGTTCCGGTACGCGAAGCTCGCTCCCGATCGCATCGCCGCTCGGAAAATACTGGTGAGCCAGGGTCTGATTGATGAGCGCGAGCTTGTCGCCGCGCATCGTTTCGGTTTGATCCCAGATTCTTCCTTGCAGCAAGGGGATGTGAAGCACGGCAAAGTATTCGGGACTGATGAAGTTGATACGCGCGCGCTGCTGCTCAGCTGAAGGTCTGCCGGAAATCTCGAAGCGCTGCTCCCAGCCGTTGTCCGGCGGAGTGGCATTAGTGGAAAGCCCG
Organism: Candidatus Acidiferrum sp.; assembly: GCA_036522195.1. GTDB lineage: Bacteria > Acidobacteriota > Terriglobia > Acidiferrales > UBA7541 > Acidiferrum. The sequence continues at coordinate 31,524 of DATDGF010000063.1, forward strand.
GCGGAAGCAACCTCCGGCATCGCGCTGACTTTCTGGAGGAGCTGATTGAAAAACGTTCTTCTCGCCTCCCATGTCGTGTAGGTGTTGTCGTGCACGGGGATGCCCACGGACATGGCGTTGTGCGGGTCGTAGCCGAGGTTCACCCGCATCATGCGCACGAAGCCTTGCATCGCAACGCCCGCCGCGGCCAGCAACAGAAGCGTCAGGGCAATCTGGCCCGCGATGAGGAGGCTGTGAGTCCGGCGGCCATGAAGGCCGGTCGTCATTTTGCGCGTGGTCGATTGCATGACCTGGGCAACGTCCGGACGCGCGGATTGAAGAGCCGGTGAGATACCGAACACAATGCCGGTCAGCAACGCGAGGCCCACGCTGAACCACAAAACAGGCAAATTGATGCTAATAGCCGCTTCGTGAGGGAAAGAGAATTCCGGAAGCCAATTGACGATGAGCTTCACCAGGCCATTTGCCAGCGCCACGCCAATGACCGCGCCAGTGAACGAGAGCATCAGAGCTTCCGTAAGCAGCTGCCGCAGGATCCGGGAACGCTCGGCGCCGATGGCCGAGCGAACCGCCATCTCGTGCTGGCGCCCTGTGGCCCGGGCCAGGAGCAGAATCGAAACGTTACCGCAGCCAATCAATAACAACAGAGCAACCGCAGAGAGCAGCAGGAACAATGTTCCACCAATGTCCTCTACAAAGTGGTCGTTCAATCCTTCAAGAGTTAAATGGAAATGTTCCGGGAAATGGCTCGGCGTTTGCTTTGCGAATTGTTCGAGCAACGACTGGAACTCCGCATTTGCCGCGGCGCGCGTGACTCCGGGCTTGAGCCGAAGCATAGGGAAGAAAGTTCGCGCCGGATCGGCGGTGAGTTTGAGCGGCAGATAGACTTCGCCGTCGCCCCAGGTGAAGCGAGGGCGCACCACGCCAACAATTTCGTAGTTCTTGTGGACCAACTGGATCTTCTTGCCCACAATGTCGAGATCACCGTTGTAATGACGCTGCCAGAACTGATAACCCAGTACGGCCACATTCTCGGGATCCTGACCATCGGGTCCATCCGATGGCAGCAATCCACGCCCCAGGAGCATCGGTACGCCAAAATAGTTGAAGGCATTCGAGGTGAGATATATACCCTGGACGTCTTCGGGAAGATCGCCCCCGGTCGTACTGAGGTTCCATCCGTCCATGGCGGCAACGCTCTCGACCGAGCTGGCCTGCCGCAGCTGTTGCAATTGCGGTCCGTTGAGGTTTACAAAACGGCGGTTGCCGGCCGCGTCGTGGACGACCAGGTGCACCATACGGTCTGAGTTGGCGTACGGATACGGGTTTACGAGGACGCCGTAGACCACGCTAAACACAGCGGTAGTGGCGCCGATGCCAAGCGCCAGCGAGAGGATGGCAACGCAGGTGAAGCCCGGATTTTTCAGCAGCATCCGCAATCCGTAACGCGCATCATTGCCGATGTCACTCAGCCAGCGCCATCCCCAGATGTCGCGTGTTACTTCTTTGACCAGGCTGGGATTGCCAAATTCCCGCCGGGCGGCGCGCTCCGCATCTTTACGATCCTCGCCCCGCTCGGCGCGTTCCCGCGCTGCCATGGCCAGATGGTTTCGCAATTCTTCGTCAAGCTCAGCTTCCCGTTTCTTTCGCCGCCAGAAACTCACGGGCCACCTCTCGTCACTCCGCTGTTTTCTTCGTCATCTCTCTTCCGGATACAGCACTCCTGCAATCGCGTCCGACAGCTGAGACCACTTTGAGCGTTCCTTTGTAAGTTGCTTCTTGCCGGTGGTTGTCAGGCGGTAATACTTTGCTCGCTGATTGTTCTCAGAAATCTTCCACGCTGCCGCGATCCACTTTTGTTTCTCAAGGCGGTGCAGGGCGGGATAGAGTGAACCGGTATCTACCTGCAGCAACTCGCCGGAACGGTTCCGGATGGCTACGCTGATGCCGTACCCGTGCTGCGGGCCCCATTGCAGCGTTTGAAGAATCAGCATGTCCAGCGTCCCCTGGAGCAGCTCAATGCGGTTCTGGTATCGTTCCCGCTTTTCAGCCATCGTCAGTCCTCTCGCCCGTGTGCACGGTCCTGTTCTTAGTTTGACGTTGCGACCCCGTCAGAGGTCTTGTCCAGGCTGTCGGCATTCTACCCCCAGCCTGTAGGCGTTCTACATCCTTGCCTCATGCAACTTCTGTGCCTGTCTCCATGACTGCCCAACCCTTTTTTTCACAGCACTTTATCCAGGCTCCCCGGGTGGATCTCCCCTTACCACCGCCCGTTTCCGCTCAGCGCCATCCCAAATCCGGACACTCCCGCCCCGATCGTCCTCCACGCGCCGGAGTTGCCTTCTGAGGTATTATGGAACTGTCAGCGACCTGGAAGTCTCTGGCTGTTTGTCCCTTTGGTCCGAGGAGAAGGCAGTGATTCAACGCTACACGCGCGAAGAGATGGGCCGGATCTGGAGCGACGCCAGCAAGTTCGCCAAGTGGCTGGAAGTCGAACTGGCAGCTACGGAAACTCTGGCCGAGGCGGGGCAAATTCCCAAGGAAGCCGCCGCCAAAATTCGCGGCCGAGCGAAAGTCGACGTCGTCCGGATCCACGAGCTGGAAGCGCGCGTTAAGCACGACGTCATCGCGTTCACTATGACCGTAGGTGAATCGATTGGCGATCCCGACGCGGCCCGCTGGCTGCATTATGGCATGACGTCGAACGACGTCGTGGATACCGCGCAGGCATTGCAAATTCGTGATGCTTCGAAACTGATCGAACGCGGCCTTGTGCTTTTCGGTGAAATTCTTGATCTGCGGGCCCACGAATTCCGCAATACACCGCAGATCGGGCGCACTCACGGCATTCACGCCGAGCCCATCACCTTTGGGCTGAAGATCGCCAACTGGTTTGCGGAGAATCAGCGAAATATCGGCCGCTTCCGCGAAGCCGGTGCCGAGATGGCGGTGGGAAAAATCTCTGGCGCTGTCGGCAATGCTTCGCACCTGGGTCCGGAGATGGAAGAGCGCATCTGCAAGCGGCTCGGGCTGAAGGCTGCGCCGGTCGCATCCCAGGTGATTCAGCGTGACCGCCACGCGAACTATCTGAGCGCACTGGCGTTGATCGCCGCCACGCTCGAAAAAATCGCGCTCGAAATTCGACACCTGCAACGCACGGAAGTTCGTGAAGCCGAAGAGCCCTTCAGTGGCGAACAGCGCGGCAGTTCCGCGATGCCTCACAAGCGCAATCCCGTTACCTGCGAACAAATCTGCGGGCTGGCGCGCCTGGTGCGTTCGAACATGCTCGCCGGATTCGAAAACATCGCGCTGTGGCACGAACGCGACATTTCTCATAGTTCGGTCGAGCGCGTCATTCTTCCTGATTCCACAATTCTTGTGGACTACATGCTCGCCAAGATGACTACTGTCGTCGGTGACATGCGCGTTTTCCCGGAGCGCATGCTGCGCAACCTGGAATCCACGCACGGCCTGGTTTATTCCGGCCAGCTGCTGCAGGATCTGGTGGAGAAGGGCATGCCGCGCGACGATGCCTACAAAGCAGTGCAGGAAAACGCAATGGCCGCCTGGGAAACGGACAGCAGTTTCCGCGACCGCGTCGCCGCCGATGCGCGCATCATGAAATACCTCGATGCGAAAGCGCTCGCCAACACTTTTGATTTACACCGGCAACTGCGTTACGTGGATGCCATCTTCGACCGAGTATTTGGAGCGCATCCTGCCGGCGAGAAATCCGTGGCGGGCTCCGCAGGAACGCACTGACAAAGGATCAGGACGCTTGACCTGGCGCGGTTCTCCACAAAAACAAAAGGCGCCCCGGTTTGACCCAGGACGCCGTCCTGCCTCTTCTAATTCCGGCTTGCGCTGAAATTAGCTGCGGAGGCGGAAAGTCAACTGTACCTCAAGAACTCAATCAAGAATACATGCCCTACTCGACGCGCTGGACGTAACGTGCTTCCGAAGTGTCCACCTTGATGCGGTCGCCTTCGTTCACAAAGGGCGGCACCTGAACGACCAGTCCGGTCTCCAGTGTTGCGGGTTTCATCACCGCGCTGGCCGTAGCCTTCTGCAGCGTAGGTTCCGTCTGGATCACTTTCATGTCCATGGTGTCGGGCAAATCCACTCCGATGGCTTTTTCTTCGAAAAATTCCACCTTCACCAGCGTGCTGGGAATGAGGTAGTACACGGTTTCGCCTAGCTCTTCGCGGCTCATCTGCATCTGTTCGTAATTGTTCGTATTCATGAAGTGAAAATCGTCGCCTTCGCTGTAGAGATATTCGAACTCGACTTCATCGAGGATGGCGCGGTCCACGAATTCCTCAGCGCGAAAACGGTAATCGATGATCGAACCCGTGCGCAGGTTTCGCATGCGCGTCTGCATCGAGCCGCGCTTGTTACCCGGAGTGCGGTGATCGACGCTGAAAATGGAGTAAAGCTGGCCCTCATGCTGGATCACCATGCCGGGGCGGAGTTGCGTGGCTTTAACGTTACTCATGATTTTGTGTGACCCCGCCCAGACTGGGGTCAAAAGCTCCGTAGATTGATATCAATTTTCGGAAATTCCGGCTGGCCTGGAACGAAGCCGCATCCAGAATGACTCGAGGCACGCGGGAGAGAATTTCATTCCCAGCGCGAAACTACAGTATAAAGGGGCTGAATCCCCTGGGTCAATCGTCGCCCTTCTTGGCATCCTTGGCGCGCTGTTTCGCGGCGGCGGCCATGATCTTTTCGATTTCATCGGGATCGCGGGGAAGGCGCTCGCTGAGAAACTTGTAGCCAGTATCGGTGATCAACACATCGTCTTCGATACGCACGCCGAGATTTTCTTCCGGAATATAGATGCCTGGCTCCATGGTGACTACCTGGCCCGGGACAAGGGTTTTGCAGGACTCGCCTGGATCGTGCACATCGAGCCCAATGTTGTGGCCCAGACCGTGGATGTAATATTGGCCGAGCGACTTTCCGTGTAAATCCCTGCCATGCGTGTTGATGTAGTCGTAAGAAATTTTGTAAACGCTCTTGTCGCCTTTCTGGCACATATCCATCCCGGGTTTCAGAGCAGCCAGAGCCGCGTTTTGCGCCCCGAGGACGATGTCGTAAATTTCGCGCTGGCGCGGCGTAAACTTGCCGGTGGCGGGCAGGGTGCGTGTGATATCCGCGGAGTAGCCTGCGAATTGCGCACCAACGTCCAGGACCACGATATCGCCATCCTCGATCTTGCGCGCGAGGTTGTCGTAATGCAGCGCCGTGGAGTTTGGCCCAGCGCCTACGATGGGGGCGTAGCCTTCGGCTTCAGAGCCGCCCCAGGCGTGAACTTCCACCATTTTCGCGGCGATCTGATATTCGTACAAGCCCGGCCGCATTAATTTCATCGCTTCGAGTTGTGCATCGAGGGAGAGATCGATGGCCTCTTTCAGGAATGCGACTTCGTCGGTTGACTTGACCTGGCGCAGCGCGCCAATCTGCGCGCGAATGTCTTTCAGCTTGGCTTGCGGCGCACCGAGCTGCAGCCACTCCATCACGGCCTTCTCATGCGGATAGCCGCCGTTTTCCTTTTCGTAAGGAAGAATCGTCCAAATGGAAGGATAGATTTTCGCGAGCCTCTCGACGTTCGCGCGCATTTCGCCAAAAGGCATCACTGTGGGAAAACCGGTGCGCGCTTCGATCCCCGGATCGGAGGGAGACATGCGCAGGCCGTTCCATTTTTCCCTGGCAGGATTTTTTGCGGGCAGGAAGAGAAGCTCGCGCGGCCCATCCCAAACGTCACTTGCTGCGCCATTTTTGAGAGAGGGGAGAACGATGATTCCAGCGCCTTCCTCGTTGTGGCCGGTGAGGTAATAAAAGTTGTCTTCCTGCGCGAAGATGTAGGCTTGCGAATGTTCTTCGCGTCCGGTAAACCCCCACAAAATGACGGGTCCGTCCGCTTGTGCGGCGAGTTTGGCGCGGCGTTCGGCGTAGACACTATTGGGCTCGCGTTCGCGGCGCTCTTGGGCGCTGAGCGAAGGACCAAGGCACGCGATCCACAGCAATCCGAGGACAGCAAGTGCTTGTAAACGCCAAAAGCATCGCGAACCTACCCGTCTCGGGCGACCTCTCATTGATACACCTCAAATCCACCGGTTGATTGTTGCGCCCACAGGGCATGCGGGTTTGCAGCGCCATGCGCAGACACGCGATTGTACCCGAAACAGCTGGCTGGCCGAAATTGTCACCAAACAGTGCCGCCGCGCCTGTTACCCAGATCGTAGACTCCCGTTAGCGGCACGGGAATACCCTTTCCAGGACCAGATGAATCCAATAATAAATGCGCATAAGAACGGGACTTATAGGCTTCATCGCGGTTTTTCAGTCTGTATTGATTCTGATCCATTTTTTCCTATACGAGACGTGGACGTTTTCCTTGGCTGGCGACGATCCCCCGCTGGCGTTCTGGCTTAAGGCCGCCATGGGCTTACTCTCCGTCAGCTTTTTAGCGACATCGCTTCTGGCCTTTCGCTATACCAATGCCCTGTTGCGGGCAGTTTATCGCGTCGCTGCAGCTTGGCTGGGCTGCTTGAGTTTCCTGTTTTTTGCAGCTTGCGTGGCCTGGATGGTTTTCGGAATAGTTTGGCTGGGGGGAATGAACGTCAATTTCCATCGAATCGTGGAGGTGTTGTTCGGAGGGGCGGTGGTGTTGGGCTTCTCCGGCTTCGTGAATGCCGGCTGGACGCGGGTTCGGCGGATCACTGTTCGATTGGAGAATCTGCCGCAAGTCTGGCGCGGACGGACGGCCGCGTTGGTCAGCGACCTGCACCTGGGGCACGTTCGAAACGGCAGCTTTTTGCGGCGCATCGTGGCGAAAACGATGCGAGAAAAGCCGGACGTGGTTTTCGTTGCCGGCGATTTGTTCGATGGCACGGCGATCGATGCCGCGCGGGCCGCCGAGCCATTGCGCGAGCTGCGTGTACCGCAGGGCGCCTACTTTGTTGCCGGGAATCACGAACAGTTCGGCGACGATTCCAAATACTTGAGGGCTGTCGCGGGCGCTGGAGTTCGCGTGCTCGAGAACGAAAAAGTGGAAGCCGACGGACTGCAAATCGTCGGCGTGCCCTACAAACACGCCACTCATGACGATCATCTGCGTTCTATTCTGCAGAAGATTGGCGTGGACCGGAATCGAGCCAGCATTCTGCTGACGCACGCCCCGGATCGCCCGCATATCCCCGCCGAGGCCGGGTTTTCACTCCAACTCTCCGGGCATACACACCTCGGCCAGTTTTTCCCGTGGACTTGGATGGCCCGAAGGATTTACCGGCAGTTTGCCTATGGGCTGAGCCGTATCGGAAACATGCAGGTCTACACTTCCAGCGGTGCGGGGACTTGGGGCCCGCCGCTGCGCCTGGGTTCCAGTCCGGAGATCGTAATGCTCAGCTTTGAGTGAGAATCGTCTTGCGGCATCCCGCTTTGCCGTTCGGTCACTAGTACATTCATATTATTCCCATCCCCGCTCCACGTGACTACAGTTGCGCGGTCCTCGGGCTTCAGATTCGCATTTCGCACCGCTCAGGAGGCGTACTGTGTCCATGCCGTCTACCGCCATCAGTTTCGATCTTCCCTCCATTCGAACGAATGTGTGGCGCAGCCGCATCATCGCCATCTTCCTGTTAGCCCTTATCGGCGGCATTTTCTGGGTGGATTCCCGCTATCCGTCTCTAATGAAGAAATATCACTCGGGCACGCACGTCAAAGTTGTGGGCGCAATTACGTTTGATGCGGTGTACCAGGTCGACCGCACCATGCCTCTCCCGCAAAGGGTGTGGCGCACATCCGTCAATTGGCTCAACGCCAACCGGATCGGGATGACCTTTGCCTTTCTCTTTGGCCCTGCGGCACTTACGTTTCTTGGAACGCTGCCGCGGCGCCGCACAAAATCCCGCCACCTCAACGCGCTGCTCGGCACTCTTGCAGGAATGCCTCTCGGGGTCTGCGCCAATTGCGTCGCGCCTATCGGGCGTGGCCTCTACGCTTCGGGGATGAGCACCGAATCCGTCCTCGCGGCCATGTTCAGCTCCCCGGCCTTGAACGTTGTGGTGCTGGCGATGACCTTCGCGCTATTCCCGCTGCAAATTGCGCTCATAAAACTCGCCAGCGTGTTGTTGCTGATCTTTGTTTTTGCGCCCTACGTGGCGTCGCGCCAAACGCAGCCGGCAAACACGGAAATGGATCGCCCCGTAGAGTGGGCGGCTTCAGAGACCTGGCCGCAGGCTCTGGTCAGCACCTTTAAGGGTTACGCGAAAAGCTTTTGGATCGTGTTTCGTCCGGGGTTCCCGTTGATGCTATTGGCAGCATTTCTGGGAGCTCTGCTCATCGAGCTCGTGCCGCCGCAGGCCATCAACGCGCCGGTCTCGCTCGTTGGCATCCTTTTGCTTGCTTTGATCGGCGCATTCCTCCCCGTCCCCATGGCCTTTGACGTCGTCATTGCGTACATTGCCATGGCCCACGGCGTTCCACTCCCTTACGTGGTTGTGATGCTTTGTACGCTCGGCATCTACAGCGTCTACTCGGTTGCCGTCGTGGGAAAGACAATCTCTTGGAAGGTGGCCACCGCTACTTATGCCGCCATCGCCGCACTCGGCATTGCGGCGGGAATAGTGACGCGCCTTTTCGCCTAAGGCCGCGCTTTTTATTCTCAGCTGCGGTTGGCTGCTATCTCCTGAAGAAATCAATTAAGAGTTCAGAGACGCGTGCGTGCTCCTCGTGCTGGAGCCAGTGTGAGGCGCCGGCGAAAGTGAAGAGCTCGGCGCTGTCGCAGTAGCGCAGGCTCTCCTTCGCCATTTCCGACAGCAGGAAAGCATCTCGCTCGCCCCAGAGGATGCGCGTCGGGACGTGTACAGTGCGATCCACAAACTTCGTACGATGCCGAAAGAGTGCGCGGTACCAGTTGATCATGCCTGTCAGCGCGCCCGGCTGCGACCACGCCGCGCGATATCTGATGAGATCTTCGGAAGAGAACGTGCCAGGGCGGCTGGAACGGACCAGCGATCTTGCCGCGATACGATAATTGAAGGCGGACAGGAACGCCTCAGGTAACCAGGGCAGTTGAAAAAAAAAGATGTACCAGCTCCGTAGGAGTTGCCGCGTGCGCGTGTTTAGAAACTTAAGCATCACCGAAGGGTGAGGAACGTTGATGACCACGAGTTTGGCGACACGCTGTGGATTCAGAATCGCCGTTCCCCAGGCGACGGCCGCGCCCCAGTCGTGTCCCGCGAGAAAGATTCTTTGTTGCCCGAGCCGATCGGCAATCGCAATCACATCAGAGACAAGTTCCGTGAGCGCATAGGACGCGACGCCGGAGGGTTTGCTGCTCAGGTTGTACCCGCGCTGGTCCGGCACAACGACACGAAAGCCGGCAGCTGCCAGCGGCTCGATCTGTTCACGCCACCCATACCAGAACTCAGGAAAGCCGTGGAGAAGCACTACGACCGGGCCGTCTCTCGGTCCCGCAATGACAGCGTGAAGTTTCACGCCACCGTTTTGAAAGGTCGCGGACTCAGTAGAAACGCTCACGAGGTGAGAGTCTACACGCAGATGCAAGCTCCGGGGTATCACCACTTGGCAGGGCGAATCGAGTTAAGGAGCAAGTCACCCGGCCACCAGGAAGTGAAGTCACAAAAAAAACTGAGGGCAGACCCATTGGATGGCAAGGGTTTGCCCTCAGTCGGGGGGCACTCAGTGGAACATCTAGTTTCCAACAGCAGAAACCAGGACCCGCTCAGTGCTCACAGGCCCCTTAGCAAGAAGCTCCTCTTTCCGAACTTTGGGGACGGTATAGTTGAAGTGCACACCGAGAGGAGCGAGGTAGAGCTCGCGCACGTAACCGGAGTCGCCGCGCCGCTCAATCGTCAAGAAGCTCTGGTCGATCTTGTTGTCTATGGAGAGTCCGGCGGTCATGAGGACTTCGACGCCCCTTGGACCGCGGAGCTCAATAAGGGCCGGCAGGGAGGCCGATTTCAGGACAAAGGAATAGTCGCCCGCTGGCAATACCCTGCCCTGCCAGTGTACTTCCTGCGGTAGCGTGAAGTTTCCTTTGCACGGGGCGCTGATCTGGGCCGCGGCTGGATTTGCGCATGCGCTGGTGGCCAGCAATGCAAGTGAAGCCATAACCAGGATACGAATTCGATTTGTTTTCATGGTGAGACTCCTTTCTCAATCAGACTGTCTTTTCATCCCCGAAGCGTTGCCCCTATGACACACGCGATAGAGGGAGCATTTTCTGTGCCACCCGGCAGGCGATTCGCCGCCGTTTGCACTTGCATCTGGATGCAGTTGAGAAAAGAGGAGATAGCGTCGAACCAAGACCAGCGAAAAGAAAATCAGGGTTGCTGAAAACGAACAGAACGCTATCCGAATGGATAGCAGCGCTATCGCTTCGGATACTTCATCACGAAGGGGGAAAAAGGAAGTGCGCTAGGCTCTGGCATTTTTCTTGAGAGCCACACGCAAATCCAGATTGCGGATCAGCCGATGCAGATAGTTCGGGTGGACGCCCAGAATTTTGGCGGCCTCGGTAAAGCTGTCGCCGGATTGTTCCCAGGCGCTCAGAATCAGCTGCTTTTTCAGATCGCGGATGGCGCCGTGATAATTTGCCGCACCCGCCTCGGAGGAAGGCGCCGTCTCGAGCACAGCTTCCGGCAAATCCTCGGGAAGAATGAACTCCGAGGAACCAATGACCACGGCTCGTTCCATGGCGTTTTCCAGCTCGCGGATATTGCCAGGCCAGTCGTATCGCATCAGGCAGGCGCGCGCTTGCGGCGAGATTCCCTTGATGTTGCGATTGCATTTCTTGGCATTGCGGACAACGAAGAGTTCGGCCAGCAGCGGAATATCTTCCGCGTGCTCGCGGAGGGCGGGCAGCGTTAGCGAGATGACATTGAGCCTGTGGAATAGATCTCCGCGGAACGTCCCTTCACGCACGGCTTTTTGCAGGTCCTTGTTCGTGGCCGCAACGAAGCGGACGTCAATCTTGATGGAGCGAGTCCCGCCAACGCGGACGAGCTCGCGTTCCTGGAGCACGCGCAGCAATTTTGCCTGGAGTGTTAGCGGCAGCTCGCCCACTTCATCCAGGAAAACCGTGCCGCCCTCGGCAACTTCCAGCAGACCTTTCTTTTGGCAGATGGCACTAGTAAACGCTCCCTTTTCATGGCCAAACAGCTCGCTTTCAAGAAGCGTCTCCGTCAGCGCAGCGCAGTTCAGCGCCATAAAGGGCTGGTCCTTGCGCGGACTGTTTTTGTGCATCGCGCGGGCTGCGAGCTCTTTGCCAGTGCCGCTTTCCCCGCAAATCAGCACCGTGGATTCGCTGGGAGCCACGCGCTCGATGAATTGGTAGACCTCGCGCATCCGCGGGCTTTGGCCCGCCATATCATGCTGTAGGCTGACCTCCGTCCGCAGTTGCTGGTTTTCGATGCCCAGTCGCTCGAACTGCCGCGCGTTCTCGATGGCGATGGCCGCCAGGCCCGCGATGGCCGCCAGGAGTTGGAGATCGTCTTTCGAAAAGGTTGTATCGGGATTGCAGGAGTCCAGATAAATGACTCCGAGGACCTGGCCACCCGCAATCAGGGGCACGCAAAGAAGTGAATGCGCGAGCTTGCTCCTTGAGAGAATGGCAGAATCGGTAGCAGCGAGTTTAAGTCCTTCGTTCTCGAGGACAGAGATGCCTTCATTGATCACGCGGCGCGCCAACGCCCGGCTGACGTGCACGGGATGATCGGGTCCGGCGACGCGATCCCAGGCGACGGGAGATGGAGCGTCTTCCCCTGGGTCTTCAACAAGCAGAACCGCGCCGCGCTCGGCCGGAATAACGTCGAAGATCATCCCGAGCAATTGCCACTGCAAGGATTCCACATCGCGGATGGAGCCGATGGCCGTGCTGATTTTCAGCAGCGTGCTCAGCGCTCGGGCAAGGCGCTCCGACTGCGGTAAAGCTGCCAGGGAATCAGGATGCAGATAAAGCAGTTCGTCGGGGCGCAGCTGCTCCACCTGCGCACCGTCTGCGGAATCTTCATCGAGTTGGACTGCACTGCGCGCAGGAGACGGAGACCGTTCCACCTCGAAAACAAATAAGGATGCGCCGATGGCAATTTGATCTCCCGGGGCCAGCACGCGCTGTTTCACCGGGATGCCGTTTACAAATGTCCCGGAAGCGCTGTCCATATCGGTCAGGAGAAAGCGATCGTTGTCGCTGGCGATGCGGCAGTGACTGGGCGAAACAGATGCGTCCTCGAGACAAATTGAATTCGAAGCGTTGCGGCCGATGGACAGAACTCCGGCAACTGGAAATTCCGACTTTCTTAGTGGTCCGCTCAGCACTGCAAGTTTGGGCTGCACGGTTAGAGGCTTTCCTGCGGAAATTCTCCCCCGGCCAACCCGCCTGGGGGAAGGGCGGTATTCTAACGCCAACTCTGAATCCTAGCCATAAGTAGTGTCTCTCCGAATGGATAGTGCGACTATCCACATGGTTCGTTTCATTCCTGGCTGCTTGGTTTTTCCAGTCGACTGCATGGGATTCACGTCTATCTGCTTTATTTTCTTTTATTTACAAAGAGAAAGATGGTCGGAACACGAACCACAGACGCTTTGGGCATGCTGGCATCGCATCCCCTTCGCCCGTGCCTCTACTTACTTGGATAGTTCCAGCTTGCGAAAGCCTGGATCTCCTTCCGCCGTATTCCCGCCGGGTGCAACTGCCAACTCTATTCCTGGCAATGGGATCCGCCTCGTTTGTGGAAAAAATCTCGATCCCCTGAACTCTGGCACGGGGTTTGCATTCTCTTCAGGCATCGCAGCAATTTACAAAGCTCGATTGTGGAGGTGGTTTATGAAATTCCAAAAGATGATTCGAATTCAGCTGATGCTGGTGGGACTCGTAGCGGGACTCTTGGTGGCCAAGCCGGTATTCGCGCAGCAGGAAACCGACCCCACGCTGTTCGAAGTTGCATCTGACCCGTCCCGGCCGGATCAGGGTTCTTTCAACGTCGCCTCACCTCCTGCAGCTGTCGCACAAGCGGCGCCGGATTCAACAGTGCCGTCAGCCGTGCAGGAAGCCGATGCGGCGGGAATGACAGCCTTGGATGTGAAAACGATTCTGGCCCTGATGGTTGGTATCGGGTCCATCGTTCTGCTGGGAATGGCGGAAGCAGTGCGCGGAAGCCGCCGCCGTACTTGGAAAGAAAAAGCATCGGATGGTTTCCCGGCCGGTGTGACAGCGAGCTGAAGAGTTCCACAAAAAGGTGAAATAGATCTCCGGGAGTGACGGCCCAGCCGAGCTCCCGGAGTTTTTTTTGCGGGCGCGCGGTCGAGCTATAAATCGGCGGATGCCTAGAAACCCGGCGCGCCGGACGTGGCCGGACGCATTTCGGGAGCGTTGACGCCAAAGCGCAGGCGTGCGAAATACGTTTGGCCGAGCGACATGCACCCCGTGTAGAGATAGCCCCAGACGAACAGCAGCAGGAACGGCACAGTGGCGTAGTTTTCGTTGATAATGGCGTAGACGACGGTCATGGAAAAATAGAGGCCGAGGAGGATTTCCGCGTAAGGCATCCAGCCCGCTTTGTTTTTGTACGATTTTTTTGCGAACGTGCCTTGCTTGCCTTCAATGTTAAATTTTGGCGTTCGCGCGAATTCGCTCTTCTTTCCAACAATCGCTTCCAGGACAGCCTGCGCGTTGCGCACGGAAATCCCGATGCCCGTGGCCATGACGAACGGCAAATAGAGGAAAGTGCGCCTCCAGGTCTTGGGGCGAAGCTCCCTCTGCGCCACTAGATAAAAACTGGAAATCGAGCAAGTGGATGCTAGGAAGAGCGGCAGGTCGATGAGCAACATCTGGAACCACCCCTGCTGAAAGCGCACGATCATGACCGGCAAAAGCATCGTGGACAGCAGAACCATGAGCGGATAGCTGATGTTCGCTGTCAAGTGGAAAAACGCTTCCGCTTTGACGTGCCATGGCGCATCTGACTTCAACACTCGCGGAAGAATCTTCTTGGCCGTTTGCATCAGCCCCTTGGCCCAGCGCGCCTGCTGCGCCTTGAACCCGTTCATGTCCACGGGAAGCTCGGAAGCGCACTCGATCTGCGGCAGGTAGAGAAACTTCCAGCCCTTGAGCTGCGAGCGATAGGAAAGATCCGTATCTTCCGTCAGGGTATCGTGTTCCCAACCGCCGGCGTCATCAATGGCTTTGCGCCGCCACACTCCGGCAGTGCCGTTGAAATTGAAAAACGTGCCGCGGCGGGAGCGCGCCCCGTGCTCCACCACAAAATGCCCATCGAGGAGGATCGTTTCCACGTTGGTCAGCAGTGAATAGTCGCTGTTGAGGTACGTCCAGCGCGCCTGCACCATCCCGATCTTGTCGCCGCCATCGGGATTCATAAAATAAGGAATCGTGCGCCTCAGGAAATCCGGTTCGGGTAGGAAATCGGCGTCGAAAATTGCAACGAACTCACCCTTCGCTGTTTTCAAGCCATTCTCGAGAGCCCCTGCTTTGTAGCCTTCGCGGGTGGTCCGGTGAATGTACACGATGGGCATGCCCTGGGCGGCGTGGCGTTCGACGCACGCGTATGCCACCTGCTGGGTTTCGTCCGTGGAATCGTCGAGGACCTGCACGTCCAGCAACTCGCGAGGATAGTCGAACCGGGAAACCGCTTCGACAAGCCGTTCGATGACGTAGCGCTCATTGAAAATCGGCAACTGGATGGTGACCCGCGGCCATTCTTGGACTTCGGGCGGCGCCGCCGGGACATTTTTCGAATACATGAAATAGTCGTAGACCAGCCAATAACGGTGCAGCCCGTAAACTGCAAGGATAAACAGGACGATGAAGTAAGGAGTCATCATCGCCAAATCAAAGCCATTCGCGTGGTAAATGCCCGAAAACGTTTTATCCGTTATGCGGTGCCAGTAATGGCTGACGGAATTCTGCACTGCGAAAGAGGCCGTGAGTAGGATTGTAGTGTACACGTCGCTCGGTTGATCCACAGACCGCGCAATAATTCACGTCGGCATGGGGAGACAACGATTATAAGGCGCGCTTGCGGACAGTCAAAGCGCCGGGACCAGCCTCACGCCGCGATTCCTCCTACGGTACGAGAACGATTTTCCCTGCCGCTCCCGGCCGGAGAATTTCGACGTGTGCGCGCGCGGCCTCGGCAAGCGGCATTTCCTTGCCGACGACGGGACACAGCGTTCCGTTCTCGAGCCCGGCGATCAGCCCGGCGTGAATTCCATTTTCCTCCGCCGGAGTGATGCCCCACAGCGTGAAGCCCCGGGCTGAGGCGCGGCGCAGCATGAGCTCGCGCGGATTAATAGTGATTTCGCCGCGGTTACCGATGATGATCACACGGCCATTCGTTGCGAGAAGCTTGAAATCAGTCGCGAGGTTCACGTTGGCCAGCATTTCCAGGACAATGTCCACGCCGCGCCCGCCCGTGGCCTTCAAGATCTCTTCCTGATAGCCCGCTTTGCTGTGATCGAAAACCTGGTGTGCTCCTTCGCGCTTTGCAAGGTCCATTCCTTTTTGCGTGCCGGCCGTGCCGAAAACCGTCAGGCCTTTGGCGCGCGCCATTTGTACCGCGGCGGTGCCGACTCCGCCGCTCGCGCCGTGCACCAGAACCGTTTCCGAGGCCCGCGCTTCCGCCGAGTGGTGAAGTCCGTGATAGGCGGTACCGTATGGAACCCACACGCCGGCGCCCTGGCCAAAACTGATCTTTTCCGGAAGATTGTGCACTTGCTCTTCGAGCGCGAGGGCATACTCTGCGTACGCTCCGGTGAGTGTCCTGGCGGTATAGACGCGGTCGCCCGGTTTCACTTTTTTCACGCCGTCGCCGACGGCTTCGATGACTCCCGCGGCGTCGGAGCCCGGCGTGTAGGGAAGTGGCGGCTTTATCGCATAGGTTCCGGCGCGCATGTACGTGTCGTAGGGATTTACCCCGACGCCGTGGATGCGGACGAGAACTTGTCCCGCGGCGGGCTTCGGTGTGGGCACCTCTTCAAGTTTTAGAACTTCGGGCCCACCGAATTCATGAACGAGAATGGCTTCCATTGTTTTTCTCCCGCGAAAATGTCATTGATCCGAAAAGGTGGCGGAAAAAGACCGTACTCCGAATACCTCAGAAATGATCATCCGCAATAGTTGTAAACGTGTCCTTTTCCAGCACCCCGGCGGTCTGCGCCCACGCCGTGGTCTGCCAGTTATCTTTGCCCTTCTTCAGCGGAATCCATGGCGGCAGTGTCTGATTCAGATAAGTCGCCAGTGCAAAAATGTAGGGCTCATACATTTTGCGAAGCCCTGCGAGTTTGCGGTCGGCTTCCTCGTCGTCGCGGAGCTTCAAGCCATGTTGCGCAAGGACCTTACGAATGCGGCGCAATTCGTCCGCAGGCAGCCGGTCTTGTGGCAATTCCTTCGGCTGCGTCCCGAAAACTTGTGAGAGATCCACGATGGCATGTCGCGCAATCGCGAAGGTGAGTTCGGCTTGTTTTGCACAAGCTCCTTCGACACCCACCAATACCAGTGCACAGGTATCTAGAATTGCGGTCAACGATGCGATCCATGATTGGTTATCGTGCTGCGAGCGGAAATAGGCAAGCACCGGATAGGACAGGTGGCTTTCCATCAGCTCGGCGGACCAACGTTCCCAATCTTTCAGGAGCTCGGCCAACGCGTCCTGACCGTGCTCGTAGCTGTGGCGGCGAAGAAGTTCACCGGCGGTCGGCGGCGTGCCGGCGCGGGAATCGAGCAGCGAAATGTCGACTTCGCGCTTTGAAAATGAGCCGTAGATAAACGGCAAGTAGCCTATGACCGCCGCTAGAAAACCGAACCCAAACCCGGCTTCGATAACCACTAGCGCTCGCGAAAAAGTGGAGTGAGGTATAACGTCACCGAGGCCCAGGGTGAAAAATGTCGTGCCGCTCAAATACAGGTCCGTCACGAAGCTGGGAAGCCCTCCCGCTACCACCACCGCCGACCCGGCGCCGTATTGCATAAGTCCGAATCCAAACACAAGCCCGGTGGCCCAGACACCAACGAGAACGAGTAGAGAAAGCGGACCATAGAAGCCGAGCATGGTCTCGCGAGCTTTTCGTGAGGGTAACAGACACATAACGAATTTCCAGGTGATCCAGGTAGAACGGTAGAATAGGCGGGTGAGGCGGAACTTTCTCGTAACGCGGCGCGGCAGGATGATGGCTTCGAACGCTTCCCAAAGCACGCTCAGAAAGATCGCGACACCCGCAACGAATGCTCCCGGAACTGGAATCATGTGCGGCATTGTACCTGTTTGGACCGCTCGATGAGAACGTGGGGATCAGATCGCTTGCTGGTCAGGATTCAAGCCGTGCGCTGACGCTGATTTCTGCTTTGAAAAGCTTCGAGACCGGACATCCGGTTTCTGCGGCCTTGACGGCTGCATCGAACTTGGCCTTGTCCGCTCCCGGCACGTGCGCGACGAGGTCCAGATGGCTCTTTGTAATCGCAAATGCATCGGCAAGTTTCTCCAGCGAAATCGTAGCTGTGGTTTCGAGTTTGCTGGCCGTCAATCCCACTCCTCCAAGCTGTGCCGAAAGCGCCATGGTAAAGCATCCGGCGTGCGCTGCGGCGAGTAGCTCTTCGGGATTGGTACCCACTCCGTTTTCAAACCGCGTAGTAAAGGAGTATTGCGTCTGTTTCAACGTGCCACTCTCCGTCGAAATTGTTCCCTTGCCGTCTTTCAAACCACCCTGCCAGACCGCGGACGCTTTGCGCTGCATTTTTTGTCTCCTTTTGTTTTTTCATTCCGTTTGAATATACAGAATTCGATTCGCGGATGCCGTGAAAAGGTATATTCAGAAAATGACCAAGTCCAGATTCATTTGTGAACCTTCGTGAGCCGGCTTCTGGACCAAACCGCGCATCGCCCGTGGCCTCTGCCTCCTGGTCACTGGATTATGAAGCAGAAATGGCACGACCTGCTTTTCGCCCATTGGCCCGTGTCAATTGAACTGTTGCGCCCGCATATTCCAGCGCAATTGGAAATTGACACCTTTGACGGGCAAGCCTGGCTTGCGGTCGTTCCATTTCGCATGTCCGGCGTGCGCTTGCGCGGAACTCCCGCGCTTCCCTGGCTTTCGGCGTTTCCCGAGTTGAATGTGCGTACCTATGTTACTTACGGAGCAAAACCCGGCGTGTGGTTTTTCAGCCTGGATGCGGGCAATGCATTGGCGGTAGAGATTGCGCGCGCTTGGTTCCATCTACCCTACTACCGCGCGCGGATGCGCTGTGAGGAACGCCGTAGCTGGATTGAGTATGCCAGCCATCGTGCCCACTCCGGTGCTGCCGCGGCCACATTACATGGACGCTATCGCGCGGTCGGTCCATCGTTTTTCTCTCGCACGGGCACGCTCGAACATTTCCTGACGGAACGCTATTGCCTCTATGCGCTCGCTGGCCAGGGCCATCTCCTTCGTGGCGAAATCCATCACCCGCCTTGGCCGCTGCAAGGCGCTGAAGCGGAATTCGAACGCAACACCATGGCGCAATCTCTGGGAATCACGCTGGAGTCATTGCCGGTCCTGCATTTTTCGCGCAGGCAAGATGTCATCGTGTGGCCGCCAAGAAAGATGGTGTGACCGCGAGTGCGACCGCCTACCACTTGTGAAAAATAAAAATGATCCCGCGACGATGCAAGCGAAGCCCGCGGCGTAGTTCCATTTGAACTGGTCGCCCAGATACAGCACGGAAAACAAGGAAAAAACGGTCAGCGTAATGACTTCCTGAATAGTTTTCAGCTGCGCGGTAGAGAATTCATACGAGCCGATGCGATTTGCCGGCACCTGGAAACAGTACTCAAAGAAGGCCATCCCCCAGCTGATAAGGATGACTTTCCACAACGTGGCATTGCAATACTTCAGGAGGCCGTAACAAGCAATGGTCATGAAAATGTTGGACGTCGTGAGCAGTAAAATCGTTCGCATTTCAGTCTGCAGCTCTTGCTGTAGGTCCCGATCCACTCCTGAGCCGGCATTCTCCGAAGTCGTAGTTTCGTCAAATCCTCGGTCTCCGGTGGTGCGCAAAAGTATTCCAGTCTTTCACCCTCGCGCACTCTCTCACCGGCTGCTCTGGAGGGACATCACGGTATACGCGCCGGCCAAAGGCCCCGAATGTAGACGATATTGTCCACGACCCGGTAGTAGACCAGCCATTTTCGCGTGAAGAAACAACGATGCCGTCGGAAGCGCCTGCTTTTCGAACGAACAGGATACATGTGGGGAAAATAAGCCAATAGCGCAACCTTGCTATAAATCTCCTGCTGGTCCTTCAGGGGAAGTGAAAGGGCCAGGTCCCGGACCGGATCGGCCCAGAGGATGCGCGATTTCACTTCCGTTTCTTGCTCTTCTTCGAGAGCGCTCGCGACATTCGGACAACTTCACTGTGCGGAGTCACCCGGCCCTCGCGAATCGCTTTGTCCGATTCAGCCATCATCTTTTGAAATGCCGGGTCAGCTTCGATCTTATCGAGGCGCTCTTCCATGTCGGCGTAGAGCTGGATGGCTTCCCGGACAATCACACTTCGATTCCCATCCCGATAGGATGCAAGTTCCTCGAGCAATTTGTTCGTACGTTTGTCGAGAACGAATTGATGCCGCATGACAGAGACCTTCCATGCCCACGATAAAGCGATAGTATAGAGCAGTCAACACCATTCATGAATGGTGTTGACTGCTCTCTAGGAGTGGCCCGCGCTAGACGTTCAAAGTCAGGGTGACGAGGTCGGACCGCGTTGGCGGAGTGAGCGGTAGCAGTTTCGAACGATCCACCGGATGATACAGCGTATCGCGCTCGACGGGCACGCGGCCAGCAGCGCGGATCAATCGCTCGAGTTCGCTGCGCGGTGTGAATTCCGACGTTTTCGCGCCGGCATCGTGATAGATCTTTTCTTCCACCACCGTACCGTCGAGGTCATTCGCCCCGAACCGCAGCGCAATCTGCGCGATGCTTGGCGTGAGCATGATCCAATACGCCTTGATGTGTTCGAAATTATCCAGCATCAGCCGCGACACCGCGATGTTGCGCAAATCGGCATAACCCGTCGTCTTCGGAATGTGCGCGAGTGCCGTGTTATCCGGATGAAACGCCAGCGGTATGAACGCCACGAACCCGTGCGTCTCGTCCTGCAATTCGCGCAGCCTGATCAAGTGATCTACGCGCTCTTCTTCCGTCTCCACGTGGCCGTAGAGCATCGTGGCATTCGAATGCAATCCAATTTCATGCGCCTGCCGCGCAATGTTCAGCCACATCTGCCCGCTGACTTTGTGGTCGCAAATGATTCTTCGCACCCGCGGATGAAAAATCTCCGCGCCGCCCCCGGGAAGCGAGTCCACCCCTGCTTCCTTCAACTTCAGCAGCGTCTCTTTGGTGGACAATTTCGCGATGCGCGCAAAATAACCCACTTCGACCATCGTGAACGCCTTCAGGTGCACGCTTGGACAGCGCTGCTTCAGCCCGCGAATCATCTCCAGAAAATATTCGAACGGCAGATCCGGATGCAGGCCGCCGACAATGTGGAATTCCAGCGCGCCTTCACGCGCGCCTTGTTCCGCGCGCGCGTAAATCTCTTCCAGCGAAAAATTGTAAGCGCCCGGAGCGTTCGGGTCGCGTCCAAACGCGCACAGCTTGCAGTGCGCCACGCAAATATTCGTCGGATTGATGTGCCGGTTGACGTTGTAATACGTCACGTTCCCGTGCTTTTTCTCGCGCACGTGATTCGCCAGCCATCCCACCGCCAGCAAATCCGGCGAACGGTAAAGCGTGATGCCCTCATCCGCGGACAGCCGTTCGCCCGCCAGCACTCTCTCCGCAATCGGCTTCAACCGCTGATCCGTGATCGTCAGTTCGCTCATTTCGAATCCATCGAAAAATTCAAACCCGCCAAAACGCCGCCGCCGCGCCCCAGAACAACAGGAACAAGATACTAATATAGCCGTTCACGGCGAAAAACGCAGCGTCCAGCTTGCTCAAGTCATCCGCTTTGACAAGGGAATGTTCGTAAGCAAGCAGCGCAGCCACTACGGCAATCCCCGCCCACGCCGGCCATGGCAAGCCAAAGCTCAACGCCAGCCACGCGAGAAGCGCGATCACGCCGATGTGCATCACACGCGCAATCAGGAGCGCTTTGGCGATCCCAAATTTCTTCGGCACCGAAAAAAGACCGGCACGTTGGTCGTAATCCACATCTTGACACGCGTACAGCACGTCAAAGCCGCCCACCCACAGCGTAACCGCCGCGCAAAGAATGAGCATCCGCAAATCAAGACCGCCGGTAATGGCAATCCACGCCGCCGCCGGAGAAATGCCCAGCGCAAAACCGAGAAAAAGGTGCGACCAGTTGGTGAAGCGCTTGGTGAAGGAATAGAAAAAGAGAATCGCAATCGCCAGCGGCGCAAGCTTCAGCGCCAGCGGATTGAGCTGCCACGCCGCAAGAAAGAATATCGCAACCGCTACCACTGTGAACAACCAGGCAAACTGCAGCGACAGTGCTCCGGTGGCCAGCGCGCGCTGTTGTGTTCGCGGATTTTCGCGGTCGTAACGCAAATCCGCGATGCGGTTCATGGTCATCGCCGCGGAGCGCGCCGCCACCATCGCGACGACGATCCACAAAATCTGTCGCAGGGAAGGCCAGCCATGCCGTGTGGCGCGCGCAGCGAGCAGCGCACCCGTGAGCGCAAACGGCAGCGCAAACACAGAGTGCTCGAACTTGATCATCTCCAGCACGGTTTTGATGCGGTTGGCCATTGCTTCTGTGCGCTACTTCACGCCTCCGCTTTTCTCGCCGACGGAGTTCCCGCCCACCGGTACATTTTTTCTTGCTGCAAGTTTATCTGCGCAAGCACCCGGCAAACATATTGCGTGACGAGGTCATCGATCGTTTTCGGATGATGGTAAAAGGCCGGAACCGCCGGCATGATCGTCGCTCCCGCCAGTTGCGCGCGCAGCATATTTTCCAGGTGCACGCGATTGAACGGCGTATCACGCACACAGAGGACCAGCTTGCGGCCTTCCTTCAGCATCACGTCCGCCGCGCGTGCCACCAGATCTTCGCTGACGCCGTTGGCGATCGTCCCGAGCGTGTTCATCGAACAGGGAATCACGATCATCGCATCAACGGCGTAGCTGCCGGAAGCGATGGAAGCGCCGACGTCTTTGTTCCGCAGAATTTCAATTTTCATAGCTGGGCGGCCAAGAACGCGAGCGGGAAGCTGTTTCAAATCGCCGGAAGTTATACCCAGTTCCTCCGTCAGCAGCCGCTGCCCCGCTTCCGTAACCACCAGATGCACCCGCGCCACGCGCGGATCTTCCTCCAGCAGCAGCAGCGTTTTTTGCGCGAGGATGGCCCCGCTCGCGCCGGTCACACCTACGGTAACAATCTGTTTTTGCGTTTCAACCATGTTTTCCGCGGAGGATGAATTCAGTCTCTCAACGCCCCTGCGCCAAGTCAAGGTAAGGTAATTGTACCGCGCAATGATAGAATTCGCGGCGGTCGGAAAATATGAACCAGCTTGAACTGCTGAAAATTCTGGAATCCGTGAAGGTCGGTAGCCTCGCCCCAGCGAAGGCCATCGAGCGGCTGAAGCATTTGCCCTTCGAGGACTTGGGCTTCGCGAAAGTGGATCACCACCGCGCCCTGCGCCAGGGATTCGCCGAAGTTATTTTCGGCAAGGGAAAAACGCCGCAGCAGGTTGCCGAAATCGTCAAGGCCATGCTGCGCCAGAAAGATTCACGGCAAAACATTTTGGTGACGCGCGCCGACGTGAAAAAGTTCACGGTCGTAAAGAAGTTGCATCGCGCCGCCAAATTTCACGCACTTTCCGGAGTGCTCACCATCGAACGCAGCACCGAACTCACCGGAAAGGGGACGATTCTCCTCGTTTCCGCCGGAACCAGCGACATGCCCGTCGCCGAAGAAGCGCTCCTTACTGCCCGCATGATGGGCAATCGCACCGAGCATCTCTACGATGTCGGCGTCGCCGGGATCCACCGTCTCCTCGAGCATCGCGAAAAACTGACCCAGGCTCGCGTGATTATTTGTGTCGCCGGAATGGAAGGCGCGCTGCCCAGCGTCGTGGGTGGCCTCGTCGCCGTGCCGGTGATCGCTGTTCCCACCAGCGTCGGCTACGGCGCCAGCTTCGGCGGCATCGCCGCGCTCCTCGGCATGCTCAACAGTTGCGCCTCCAACGTCACCGTCGTCAACATCGACAACGGTTTCGGCGCTGCCTGCGTCGCCTCCTGCATCAACCGCCTGTAACCCTGTAGCTCACCCTTTCAGGAGCGAGGCTCTCATCCGTGGACGCCGCCCACCCTCTCGCGGGATGAACCTCAGGCTTAAAGGCTTGAACTACGCCGGCGATGGCTTCAGCAGAACTTTCATGACACCGGAAAGTTGTGCAAAAGCAATAGCTTTATGTGCTTCCGCCAGCGGGAATGTTCGCGTGATGAGCGGTGTCGGATCCACTCTAGCCGAGCGGAGAAGCGCAATCGCTTTGGAGAACGGACCGCAGCGCGAGCCAACCACCGTCAGTTCCTTTACGACAATCGGCCAGGTTTCCACCGGCGCGGCGCCGTGAAAGGTGGATTTCAGTACCAGCGTTCCGCGAGGCTCGGTCATCTGCTGCGCAAGGGCGAAGCCCGTGGACGATCCGGTTGCTTCCACGAGAAGTGGAAATTGTTCTTTGCTGCGCTTCAAATCCGAGGCGTCGCCGCGGACTTTTCTGATTGCGATACCAGCGCGTCGCGCCAAGGCTAACTTCTTCTCGTGCTTCCCGTACATCACCACGCTCGGAATGGCCATGCGAAGCACTCGCGCGATAAGCTGAGCGAGCTTGCCGTCGCCCAGGACTGCGACAGACCTGCATTTCCTGGCAATGACCTGCTCGAGAATCTCGCAAGCCGCAGCCAGCGGCTCCACGAAAACAGCTTGCTCATCGGTCACCTGCGCTGGAACAACATGCAAGTTTTCCAGCGGCAGCGCCAGATACTCCGCAAACGCGCCGTCGTGGTTCACGATCCCGAGCACCGTCCGTCGCGCACAATGCATCTTCAGCCACCGCCCGCAGAAATCACAAACCGGTTTGTAACCGTACGCGCCGCAACTCACATTGATTTCCCCGCAAACGCGCTTCCCAATCCATTTTTTCTTCGTTGACGCTGATACGTCGTGAACGTCGGCGACTTCACCCACAAATTCATGCCCCGGCGTTCCATTAAACGCGTGATAACCCCGGAGAATCTCAATGTCCGTGTTGCAGATTCCCGCCAGCCGCACGCGAATGAGGGCCCAGCCGGGCCTTAGCTTCGGCAATGGTCGCGACCTCACTCGCAATTTTCTGTTAGCGACGCGGAAGGAAAGCACCTGCGGTCCTATTCGGATTTCCGTGGATCTTTTTGGCGTTGTGATCTTGCTGGCAGTTCGCGGCGCCTCGCCGCGCCCATCTTTTCAATCAATTCAAACTTGGCTTCGATCCTCACCAGCCTGCGGTCAATATCCGTATAACTTTCCGCGAGAGTTTTTACTTGCGCCGTCAGTGTTTCCATCCGGTCTTCAATCAGCACGATCTTGCGGATGGCGGCAACCGCATCCCGCGCCCAACTCAACGGCCATTCCTCTTGTGTTTCAGAACGCGGCCGACATACGCGATGGTTTCATCCAGGTTCTTGATCATGCGGTCCGCCGCATGATTCGCTGTTTTCGCCAGCGCGCGCAGCTCCGCTTCATTCTCCACTGGCACGTCCAGGTACATTTCCACGGCGTCTCGGACTTCCTGCGAGAAGGACTTGCCGCGCAATTTCGCCCGCTGCGTCAGCCGGTGCTTCTGCTTGGGATCCATGTGAATCAGCGCTGTCGCCATAATCCACTCCTATATCGCGCCTATATCATAACACGATGGATCTAAGCTCCGCCCACTCGGCAACACTCTTCACTCGTAACGCAGCGCCACGAGCGGATCGACGCGTACGGCCCGCCGCGCCGGCACATACGCCGCCGCGATCGCCACGGCCGCCAGCAGAAGCGGTACGCCAATAAAGGTCACCACATCGTAAGCGCCCACTCCGAAAAGCAGGCTTCTCAGGAATCGCACCAGCGCGAAAGCACCAGCCAGCCCAAGCCCCACTCCAATCACCGTCAGCTTGACCGAATGTCCCAGAATCATGCCCTGCACGTCCCGGGGCTGCGCCCCCAGCGCCATGCGAATTCCTATCTCATGAGTGCGCTGGCTCACCGTATAGCTCATCACTCCATAGATCCCCACAGCGGCCAGTATGAGCGCAAGAACCGCGAATGCTCCGATCAGCAGCGCCGAAAAGCGCCGTGGCGATACCGAATCCGAAAGCAAAGCATCCATGCTCATGACGTGGGTTACGGGCAGGGTCGGGTCCGCTTTGTGAATCACGTCCGTTACTGCCGCCGCCACTCCGGCCGGGTCCGACACCGTTCGAATGATGAGGTAGGGCGTCCATCCCCCTGCGAAGTACACGTCATAGGTCGGCTCGCCTTCCAACCCAAACTGATGCACGTTTCCAACAATTCCGACGATGGTTAGCCAACACGATTTTTTATCCAGGGAACAAAAATCGATCCTCTTGCCCAGCGCATCTCCGCCCGGCCAGTACCGCCGCGCCATCGTTTCGTTGATCAGAATGTTGGTCAGGTTCCAGTCCGCTTGATTAAACGCGCGCCCCGCCAGTAACGGAATTTGCAGGGTGGAGAAATAGCTCAGGCTGACCGTGCGAAATTGCGCCAGCGGTCGCGCCCCCGCGGCAACCGCCGGCTGGCCTTCGATTACGAACCGCGACGCCTGCCGCAACTCCGTGCCCAGCGGCAGCTCGTCGATTCCGCCCACTTCTTTCACGCCTGGCAACTCGCGGATTTGCTCCGCAATCTGCTCAAATTGCAGCGACTGCTTCTGCCCCAGCTTGAGTTGCTCTTCCTGCGAGAGTTGGCTGGATTCCAGAAAAGGAACCGTCGCCTGCTGAACCTCCATCGTCAGGATGCGCTCCGTTTGAAAGCCCGGAGCCACTTGCAACAGTTGCTGGAAACTTCTCAGCAACAGGCCTGCTCCAATGAGCGGAACCAGCGCCATCGCCACTTCACAGATGACCAGGAGGCTGTGCGTTCGGTGATGACCGGCAACGCTAGCGCCCTTGCTTCCTTGCTTCAGAACCCCCGCAAGATTGGTTCTTAGCGTCCGTAGCGCAGGCAGTAAGCCACACGCCAGACCCGCCAGAAGACAAACTGCCAGTGTGAATCCCAGCACCCAGCCGTTCAATCCCGCATCGCGCAACACCGCGAGATCGCCGGGAACCAACGACTTCAAAACTTTCAATCCCGCCACGGCAAGTATCAGTCCCAGCCCTCCTCCAAAAAACGATAGCAGCACGCTTTCCGTGATCAGCTGCCGGATCAGCCGCCACTGGTTCGCACCCAGCGCCGTTCGCACCGCCACTTCCCGTTCGCGGGCCGCATTGCGCACCAGAAGCAGGTTCACAATATTCGCGCACGCAATCAGCAATACCAGTCCCACCGCCCCAAACATCACCAGCAGCGTGCTTCGCAGCTTCTCCGCGGCTGGGTCTTGCATCTTCTCGACCAGCACGCCGAGATTCTTATGCTCGATCGGATACGCGATCGCCGATTGTTCGTTGAGCTGACGGATTTCCTCTCTCGCTTGCGAAATCGTCACCGCGGGCTTCAGCCGCGCAATCGCCGCGAACGCATGGTGTACGTGTTCCGTCAAATCGTCGTCGAACTGGCCGAGTGGCATCCAGACATCAGCCCAGCGCAAAAACTGAAATCCTGCAGGCAGAATCCCCGCAATCGTGTAGCGATGATTGTCGAGCGTGACTGCCCGCCCGACAACCCGTGGATCACCACCAAAACGGCCCTCCCATAAACGGTGGCTTAGCAGCACAACCGGGGCGCTGCCCGCTCGGTCTTCTTCTGGAACAAACGAACGGCCGGCAACTACTTGAGCCCCAAGCATCGGAAATAGGGAGGAACTCGCATAACCAACCAAAACGCGTTGCGGTTCGCCGTCACCCGTGAGATTGAATCCGTGGGACACGTTCGCGTAGGCGCCCATTTCCGAAAAGCTCTTCGCTTCCCGCCGCCAGTCCCCGTAATCTCCTGGCGACAATCCCCCGCGGGGAACCTGTGGCAGGTATGTGTTCCAGATTTCCACCAAACTCTCCGGTTGTGGATAGGGGAGCGGCCGAAGCAGCAGGTTTTGCACCACGCTGAAGATCGCCGTGTTTGCGCCAATGCCTAGCGCCAGCGTAAGCACCGCGACTATCGCAAAACCCCGATTCTTTGCCAGCGTCCGCAAACCGTAGCGGATGTCCTGCAGGAGGTTTTCCATCCTGGGATTCTCCCTGTTCTAATGCCCGTATGCGCTCAATCTCCGCGACGTAGAACGCACTCTTCCTGTTCACTCATTGACCTAATATCTGTTTATACGATAGACCGAAGTTATACGCTAGTGCAGTGCGGCGGCGAGCGTTTTCACCAGCAGAGGTTCCTGTTCGGGAAACACCGTGCGGAGGTCGAGGATCAGGCGTTCCTCTTCCACCCGGGCGATCACGGAAATCCCTGATGGCGCACGGCGCAGCCGCTGCTCAAGTTTCGCGGCGGAATAACGCGCGCTGGCAATTCGAATGATCTTCGTAGGGAGAGACTGCGCGGGAGTGGAGCCGCCGCCCGCGAGAGATACTCCGTCCGCGATCTCTATCTCCACTTCGTCAAGAGGTAATTCGGGTCGCAGTTCGCGAATAAAGTTTTCCGCACGGCGCTTTATTTCCTGCGGCGTCATTCGAATCATCCGCATTGCCGGAATTTCATCCCACGCCGCGCGCAAATACGCACTTAGCGTGGCTTCCAGCGCAGCAATGGTAAGTTTGTCCACGCGCAACGCGCGAAAGAGCGGATGGCGCCGGACTTTTGCGATGAGTTCTTTCTTTCCCGCGATGATCCCCGCCTGCGGCCCGCCAAAAAGTTTGTCTCCGCTGAAGGTGACGATGCCCACCGCAGCCTCCACGCTCTCTCGCACTGTGGGCTCGGCGATGCCATGCTCGGAAAGATTAACGAGGCACCCGGAGCCGAGATCTTCAACCAGCGGCAATCCGATGCGCTGGCTGAGAGCAACGAGCTCCTCAAGCGAAGGCTTGTCCGTGAAACCCGTCACCTTGAAATTCGAAGGATGCACCCGCAGCAATAGCCGCGTTTTTTCGTTAATAGCGTTTTCATAGTCGCCGACGTGCGTCCGATTCGTCGTTCCCACTTCGCGCAGAATCGCCCCGCTCTGCTCCATGATTTCCGGGATTCGAAAGCCGTCGCCAATCTCAATCAGCTCGCCCCGCGACACGATCACTTCGCCGCCGCGCGCCAGGGCCGCAAGTGTCACAAGCACGGCAGCCGCACAATTGTTCACCACGATTGCGGCTTCGGCGCCGGTGAGGCGAGTCAGCAATTCAGCGATATGCACATCGCGCTTGCCGCGCGCACCGGCTTCCAAATCGTATTCCAGATTCGAATACTGTGTGGCCGTGCGGCGAAACTCCTCGACAACCGCCGCGGAGAGCGGCGCCCGTCCGAGATTCGTGTGCAGAATCACCCCCGTCGCGTTAATCACCGGCTGCAGCGAACGCGAGAGAATCCGCTCTACCTCTGCGGCGACGAGTTCTTCAACCGATTCCAAGTTGGCAGCGAGCGCCGTCCCCTTCGAATCCCCGGCGATGCGCGCGCGAAGCCCAGAGAGGATCGCGCGTGCCACTTCGACTACCAGGTTGCGGTCCACGCGACTCGAAAGAGCCGCCAGCCGCGGCTGAAGCAGCAATTCGTCAACCGAGGGAATCTGCCGCAGGAGCTCAGCCTGTTCGTTCGAAACAGTGCGTTTGGCCCGTGCATCCATGCGGACATTTCAGCACAGAGCGCAATCCCGGGCAATGCCAATGGCCTCTTCCCCCGACGGGATCCGGATTCGAACGGGAGCCGTGGCGGATGCGCATCGCCTCGCGCTCATCCGGTTGACGCCACTCCTTACTCCTCTTAGCATGGAGGTTTGGGGGTTTCCTCCGCGCATGGCGACCATCGACGAAGAGCTGGGCACTCTCGAACGGGACATCCGCCAGCTCAAAATCGAATACGATCAGTATTTCGGCGGCGGCAGGAAGCGTCCGCCCACCGAAATCGAGTGGCGCATTGATCAGCTGGTGAAGCGCTACGCGGAACGCGGCGGCGAACTGAAGTTTGCGCAGCGGTTCCGCTTCAATAATCTTTCGCAGACCTACGCGAAGTACAAAGATATTTTCCGGAAGAAAGTCGCGCTGAAGGAAGAAGGGAAAATTCAGCGGCACTTTGGCGCAGCGGCGAAGGAAATCGAAGCCGCGCGGGTGAAAAAAGAAGCCGAAGAGTCAGCCGCGCATCCCAGCGCGTTTCGCATGACCTGTTCCGAGCCGGAGCGCGAGCCCGAGAAGGTGGAGCTGCTGTACGAGGCGTTTCTGCAGGCGAAGCAACTGGCGGGCGAGCATACCGGAAAACTTTCGCGGTCGAGCTTCAACGAATTCGTGCTGAAAAAAACCAAGGAACTCAAGAAGCAGAAAAACTGCAAAGATGTTGAGTACGTCGTCGAAACCGTCGAGGGCCAGGTCAAGCTGAAAGCCCTCGTCAAATCGTAGTTCTCTTCCGAAGATTCCCACAGGGCAGGCACTTTCCCAATTCCCGCTAGACTCGTACACTGATGTGCTTTTCCTTTTGCGGAGGGATCGATGGCGGTGGAGCGCGCGCTGATCAGCGTGTTTGACAAGACGGGAATCGTGGAATTTGCGAAGCGGCTGGCGGCCCTGAAGATTGAAATTCTTTCTACGGGCGGAACGGCGAAACTGTTGCGCGAGGCCGGAGTGGCGGTGCGCGACGTTTCCCATTTTACGGGCTGGCCGGAGATGCTCGGCGGGCGCGTGAAGACGCTGCATCCGAAGGTTCACGGCGGGCTGCTGCTTCGCCGGAAGAATACGGAGGACCAGAAACAGGCGGCGGAGCATGGAATCGCGCCAATCGATCTGCTGGTGGTGAATCTGTATCCGTTTGAGGCGACGGCGGCGAAGGCCGGGCTGACGGCGGAGGAACTGATCGAGAACATTGATATCGGCGGGCCGACGATGCTGCGATCGGCGGCGAAAAACTTCGAGAGCGTGACGGTGGTGACGGACCCAGCGGATTTCGAGCGCGTGGCGAAGGAACTGGAGAGTACGGGAGACACTTCGCCGGCGACGCGGCTGGAGCTGGCGCGAAAAGTTTTTGCCACAACTTCGCGATACGACGGGATGATTACCACGGAATTGGAGCGATTGACGGCGGCTTCCGGCCACGTCGCGTTGGAAGCTAAGCCGGTGTTGCCCGAACGCGTGCATATCGCGCTGCGGCGACAGCAGGAATTGCGGTACGGAGAAAATCCGCACCAGGCGGCGGCACTGTATGTGCCGGCGGGACGCGCAGCGGAAGGACTCGCCGGAGCGAAGCAGCTCCAGGGCAAGGAACTTTCGTACAACAATTTTGTGGACCTGGAAGCGGCGCGAAGCCTGGCGGCAGAATTTTCCAATTCAGCGGCGGTGATTATCAAGCACAACAATCCTTGCGGGACGGCGGAGCAAGGAACGCTGCTGGAAGCGTATTTGAAAGCGCTGGCGTGCGATCCGGTTTCGGCGTTCGGCGGCGTGCTGGCGTTCAACCGCAAGGTGGATGCGGCGACCGCGGAAGAGGTCGCGAAACTTTTCGTGGAGTGCATCGCCGCGCCGGGCTTTGATGAAAAATCCAAAGCTATTTTCGCCGCGAAGAAAAATCTGCGTTTGCTCGAATTGCCGCCGGGCGGCCTGGAGCCGGAACGCGAACTGCAGCTCAAACGCATCTTGGGCGGGATGCTGGTGCAACAGCCGGACCTCGGTGAAATCAAGGAAAGCGAACTGCGCACGGTAACGAAGCGCGCGCCCACGGCGGAAGAGATGCACACGATGCGGTTCGCGTGGAAAGTTTCCAAGCACGTGAAGTCGAATGCCATCGTGTTCGCCAAAGACGGAGCGACGCTGGGCGTCGGCGCCGGACAGATGAGCCGCGTCGATTCCGTCAAACTCGCGGTAATGAAGGCGCAATCCTCGCTGGCGGGAAGCGTGGTGGCCTCCGACGCGTTTTTTCCGTTCCCCGATGGCGTCGAGGCCGCCGCAGCGGCGGGCGCGACGGCGGTCATCCAGCCGGGCGGATCGGTGAAGGATCCCGATGTGATTGCGACGGCGGACCGGTTGAACCTGGCGATGGTATTCACCGGCATGAGGCACTTCTTGCACTGAGAGACAACGAAGGAATGAGATAACGAGCTAATGAGGTAACAAGAAGCGCGGAGTGGAAGTTTCCGAGCGGCTCTGGAGCTGCGATTGACAGTTGAAGGTCCAAGAGTCCAAGAGCGGAGCCTAAAAGTTGCAGAATGGGAATCTGGGAGGGGGGGTGAGTGACAACCCGGCATTTTTCAGAAAGAGTGCGGATCTCTTTGATTGCAAAAGAATTGTGAAACGCTCCTGCTGCAAAGAGCGACAAAAGACCGACGGTCGGAACGTCGGAACGTGGTGAGGGGAGAAAGCCGTTTGAAGGTTGGAAGGTTGGGACCGCCGCTGCTGAAGGCTTGGCGGGCCGAGGCGAGGCGGGTTCCGAGCCCGACCCCCTGTTTTTTGTAAGTGTTGCATCTAAAGGGTGTGGCGATTGCGTAAGTCTTTTGTTTGCAATACTTGCGGGGAGGGCCATAAGTGTTGCAGCTAGAGGACTTAGGGTGGCGGACTGTTGGCGAGAAAGTAACGTCCTTGGATGAGAGGAGTTTGGAGGAGTTGGAAGGACTACCTGGCGGGCATGGGGGCGGGGCACCTTCTTTCGCCTAGGCTGCGGCGGACAGGCGGGAGTGCGGTGCCAACTACAATAAAGAGTATACCTGATTCGTACACTTAGTCAAGGATTACTTTAAGTGGTTTGGGTGGAGAGAGATAGCCCTTCGAGGCTCCCTTCGCGGCTCAGGGTAAACGGGGTCTGGTTGAATTTGGGTTGTGGAAAGACAAAGGCCCCAGGTGCAAAAACCGACACCCGGGGCACCCGGCAAGAGAAAAGAGCCGACCTGAAGGTCGGCCACTACAGAGGCAAAAGCACCTGAAGGACGGCCACTATAAAGGCAATCGAAAAGAAAGATGCCGGGCTGAAGGCGCGGCGCTACATTTGGCTACTTCACGCGGTGGTAGGTGATTTCGATGGATTTGGGTTTGCCGTCGGGGTCGGTGATGTCGCCGTGGGAGATGTAGGTATCGTTGTCGACGCGGGTGAGGATGGCGTCTTTCAATTGATTGACGACGGGATTGTCGAAGCGGAAGACGCCGCCTTCCGATTTGCTGAGAGTGAGGTGGTAGGCTTCCTTCTCTTCCAGGGGCTTCAATTCGGGCGAAAAATGGCGGAAGTAAAAGTCGATGCCGGTGGGTGTTTCGCGGATGGTGAAAAGCTCGATGACGATGGTTTTTTCGTTGTCGGTGAGGCGGAAGAATCCTTGCATGGTGCCGTTCCTCGGAGCCATCCATTCCTGCTCGGCGGTCAGGGGGCCGAGCTTGCCTTCCCAGCGGCCGGCGAGCCAGGAAAAATCGTCGAGCTTGGCGGCTTTTTGCGGAGAGGGAGAAGTGGTCTGAGGCGGATGCGCGGCGGTGAGGAGCGGCAAGCTGAGAAACACAGAGCAAAGAGCGGCAAGAACGAAAGCACAGGAACTGCGCGGCTGGGTCATGGATCCTCCATGCGTTCTATACAACATTTTGTTTGATTCGTTTACCAGATTCGGCGGAGGCCATAAGCGTCAAAGAGAGATTCATTACTGAGGATGGGGAGGTTTTCGGCCTGGGCTTGGGCGATGAGCATGCGGTCGAAGGGATCTTTGTGGGAGCCGGGAAGAAGGCCGGCGCGGATACCATGATCGGCGGAGATGGAGAGCAGTTGAAATCCTTCGCGGTTGAGGTGTCCGGTGAAATCGGCGGCCAAGCTGGCCGCGGATGGGAGTTTGCCGAGGCGGACCTTGGTGGCAATCTCCCAGGCGGAAGCCGCGCTTGCAACTATGGTGTTCTTGACATCGGCAATGACTTTGCGTGCGGGGCGCGTCAATGCCGAATCATCGGAGAGCCACCAAAGTAATGTGTGCGTGTCCAGCAGCGCGCGCACGGATCATGATTCCCAGACTGAAAGTTCTTCGGGCGGAAGCGGTTCAAAGAACTCCGGCCCGACTTGCAACTTGCCTTTCAGAGAGCCGGGCCGACGCTTTCCTTTGTACTCGCCGACGGGGACGAGGCGAGCCACGGGCTTCGATCCACGAGCGATAATCACTTCCTCGCCATCGGCGGCTTTTTTGATGAGCCGGGAGAGGTTGGTTTTGGCCTGGTGGACGGTGACGACAGTCATCGAAGCTCCTTAGCTAAGTAAGCTTAGCTCACTCTTGACCTCCATGCAAGGCTCCTCCGAGAAACCTCCAAGGCCTGCCGTAAGCCCCGCAATGCGAAGCCAAGGGAAAGCTGGCGAGATGGATTCGCCGCTGCGCCGGTCAAACATGCCGAGAAGAAGCCCAAGACGCCGGGCTGAGAAGCTGCTGCGGTACAAGACCCAAAGAGAAAAGAACGCCTGCGTTCCTGTCCTTGGGGAAAGTTACCGACACGCATTGAGAGAGAAGAAAAGGCCGCCTGGAGACGCGCGCAGGGGGATGATGCGAATAGAGAGGGTGGGAAGAAAGGCGGGCCACAATGGACGATGTGAAACCAAGAGAAGGGGCGAAGGCCGCGGAGCTGTCGGGGTCAGACGACGAGATGAAGATCATGCGGTTAGGCGACGACATAGGAGAAGCACGGACCTCACAGCCGGCGGAGTCTAGCGACGCCATGGAGATCACAAGGTTAGGCGAGGACAGAGAGGCGGGGACCGCACAGCCAGCAGATTCTCCGGAACTGGCGGAAAGTAAGGAGCCGGCAGGGTCCGTGGCGCTTGCGGGAGCAAGGAAGACCGCGAAGTTTCCTTTCGAGTTGAAGATTACTCAGCAGACCCGGCTGATTGCAGCAATGTTGTTTATAGGACTAGTGGCGGTTCTGATTTTCAGCCGGGCGACAGGGAGCAATAAGGCTGCGGGAGAGGGACGCGAAGAACGGACCGTCGCATCCTTGACGCCAGAGAGCTTGATTGCCAAGTGCGGGCAGGCGGCAGAGGACGTGACCAAAGATCTGTATCCCATGATCAAGCGGACAATGAGCTACAAGTCCGGCGGGAAGGGGACACTGACGCTCGAATTCAGCAGAACGGCGGAAGAAAAAAGCGAGTGGGTGTTCTTGTCGATGAGCGATGAAAACGGTGCGACGTACGACACGCCGGAGATGCAGATGGCGGCAATGCCGTGCCTGAAATAGGGGAATGGGGGGCGAACGGGATCTTTATTGCCGGCTGATGCGGCGGTAGAGGGCTGCAAAGGCGTTTTTTTTCGTCGAAACACTTTCCCTTCGGTTTGCATCTTACTGTAGTGCCTTCCGAGCTCTGGAAACGCCGGCGTTTTGGGTTTTGACCGCGTTTGAGCCGCATGGGATACTTTTTGTTTCCGGGGCTGACATGAACATTCACAGGATGACTCTTGCCGCGGTACTGGCCGGCGTGACCGGGGTGGCCAGTTTTGCGCAAGCCACACAGGACTCCGTTCCCGCGAAGAAGAGCGAACCTCCCGTAGCAGTGGGCCAACTTGTTGAGCCAAACGCCGCAACTTCCACCGCGGAATCGGCGCGCAGCGACGCCTACTACGACTTCACGATGGGGCACATCTACGAGCAGCAGTACGAAGCGACCAGCAAGGCGGAATACGCGACAAAAGCGATTGAGGCTTACAAGAAGGCTTATGCGCTGGATCCGAAGTCGCCGGTGATCGGCGAGCGGCTGGCGGAGATGTACTGGAAGGCGCAGCGGATTAAAGAGGCGGTGGCCGAGGCGCAAGAGATTTTGAAGCGCGACCCGGACGATGTGCAATCGCGGCGGCTGCTGGGAAGGATCTATCTGCGAAGCCTGGGCGACTTGAGCTCTGGGAGCAGCCAATCGGAGGCGGTGAACAAAGCGATTGAACAGTATCGCGAAATTTACCGGCTCGATCCTTCGGATACAGAATCGGCGCTCTGGCTAGCGCGGCTTTACCGGCTGAAGAACGAGCACGATAAAGCGGAACAGGTGCTGCGCACGATCCTCAAGAACGATCCGGAAAACGAGCTGTCGGTGGAGCAACTGACACAATTGTTGATGGATGAGGGGAAATCCGCGGAAGCGGTGACGCTGCTGGAGGGGATTACCGCGCATTCGCCATCGCCGGTGCTGCTGGACCTGCTGGGGGATGCGTACACGCAGGCGCATGATCTGGCGAAGGCGGAGCAGGCGTACCGCCAGGCCCAGGAACTCGATCCATCCGAACTGAGCCACCAGCGCGGGCTGGGGCAGACGCTCCTCGCAGAAGAAAAATATGCGGAGGCGCTGACGGTCTACCAGAAAATTTCGGACTTGATGCCGGATGATTCCGACGTATACCTGCGAATCGCGCAGATTTACCGCGAGCTGCACCAGCTGAACAAAGCGGAAGAGAATCTGGTGAAGGCGCGGCAGTACGCGCCGGGCAGCCTCGAGGTGATGTACAACGAGGCGATGCTGTACCAGGCGCAGGGGCGCTTCGAAGATGCCATCCGGGTATTGTCGGACGCGGTGACGGGGATTAAATCGCAATCGCCGGTGCAACCGACGCGGCGCAGGTCGCTGGCGATTCTCTATCAACAATTGGGGCAACTGTACCGGGACACGCAGAATTATCAGGCGGCCATTTTCACTTACGAAGAGCTGGGACACCTGGGAGAAGAAGAAGACCGCCGGGCACGCATGATGATCATGGACACCTACCGCGCGGCCAAGGATTTACCGAAGGCGCTGCAAGCGGGGAAGGATGCGCTGACGAAGTATCCGGCCGACCCCGCGATTCGCGACAGCCAGGCACTGTTGCTTGGCGAAAACGGGCAAACGGAGGAAGCAGTCAAGATTCTGCGCGCACAGCTTCGCGGCCATGAAGGTGACCGCGAAACGTATCTGAACATCGCGCAAGTGTACGAACGCGGGCGGCGCTACAAGGAAGCAGAAGAGGCGGCGCACGCGGCCGAAGTGTTGCCGGGGCAGCCGCGGGACAATGAAATGGTGTGGTTCCTGCTTGGCGCGATTTACGAGCGGCAGAAATTCTTTGACAAGGCGGAAGAGCAGTTCAAGAAAGTGCTTGCGGTGGACGCGAAGAACGCGCCGGTGCTGAATTATTACGGATACATGCTGGGCGAC
Source organism: Candidatus Acidiferrum sp. (assembly GCA_036522195.1). Taxonomy (GTDB): domain Bacteria; phylum Acidobacteriota; class Terriglobia; order Acidiferrales; family UBA7541; genus Acidiferrum. The sequence continues at coordinate 67,960 of DATDGF010000063.1, forward strand.
CTGGGAATCCGGCTGGATGAAGCGGAGGCGCTGCTGCAGCGCGCGTTGCAGGAAGAGCCTTACAACGGCGCATATCTGGACAGCCTCGGGTGGATTTATTTCAAGCAGGGCAATTACGTCGCCTCGGAAGCGACGTTGCGGAAGGCCCTGGAGCGGGAAAGCCACGACGCGACGATCCACTCGCACCTCGGCGATCTCTATGCAAAAACGGGGCGGAACGATCTGGCCGCGGCCGAATGGGAAAAATCGCTGAACGAGTGGCGGCACTCGCTGCCGGCGGATGTCGAACCCGAGAAAGTGGCGGAGCTGGAAAAGAAAGTTTCGCAATCCAAGCATCGCGTGGCGCAAAAATCCACGTCGAGAGACCCCAAGCCGTAGTCGTCCGCATGCCCGAAGTGCGCATTCCCGCGTTCGCTAAAATCAATCTCCGCTTGGATATATTGGGGAAACGCACGGACGGATTTCACGAGTTGCGCACCATTTTTCAGACTATTTCGTTGCACGACGAATTACGGCTGCGTTCTTCACGGCGGCCGGGGATCACGCTGAGTATCCGGGGCAATGAAACGCTTTCGCAGGAGCCCTCACGAAAAAATCTCGTGTATCGCGCGGTCGAGGCGTTGCGGAGCGAGTTGAAAATTCGCGGCGGCGTGGAAATCGAGCTGACAAAAAAGATTCCGGCGGGACGGGGCCTCGGCGGGGGTTCGAGCGATGCAGCGGCTGCGCTCTTGGGGTACTTGCGACTTACACGAAAAAAGTTGCCGGCGGCGCGGTTGATGGAAATTGCGGCTTCGCTAGGCGCGGATGTACCGTTTTTCCTCCTGGGCGGTCGGGCGCTGGGAGGAAACAAGGGCGATGAAATTTATCCACTTTCGGATATCCCGCGGCAAGCGATCCTCGTTGTTTCACCAAAAGAGATTCACGTGCCAACCCCGGACGCCTATCGCTGGCTGAAGGCCAAGCCGCTGCGATTGACAAAACCGGGCGCAAACCATAAACTCTTTGAGTTCTGCGCTTTGTGCTGGAGCGCGCAGGGAAGCGGCCTTTCGAATGATTTCGAGAGGGCGGTTTTCAGGCGGCATCCGCGGCTTGGAAAGATCAAGCGGGATTTGCTCCAACGAGGAGCTGCAGAAGCCTCGCTGGCGGGTAGCGGTTCGGCGGTGTTTGGAGTTTTCCCGAGCCCAGCGATGGCGCGCCGAGCCGCTGTAGGGTTTCAGGGCGACCAGACCTTCGTTTGCGAAACAGTCTCGCGCGACAGGTACATTCGATTGGTGAATGGCACGCGGTAACAAGTGTGTGCGTCGTTTCTCAGGCCGCAGCGTCTCTTTGTGTCCATCTTAATTCTTAGAACCAACCGCTGGCAGCGGAGCTTGTACGTGTGCGATTGCCGAGCGATTGCACGGAACGCGAGCGTCGTGAACGACGATCGGTTTAAGATTTTTTCTGGGACCGCGAATCCTATCCTGGCGGAGAGTATCTGCCGGCATCTGGACGTGCCGCTGGGCAAGGCACTGCTGGGTAGATTCAGCGACGGCGAGATTTATTTCCAGATCCTGGAAAACGTGCGCGGCGCGGATGTTTTTGTCGTTCAGCCGTGCCATGCCCCGGTGGACAACCACCTGCTGGAGCTGTTGCTGATGATTGACGCGTTCAAGCGCGCGTCCGCGTGGCGGATTACGGCGGTGCTGCCGTACTACTGCTATGCGCGGCAAGACCGCAAAGACAAGCCGCGCGTTCCGATCTCCGCAAAGCTGGTGGCGGACTTGCTGGAAACCGCGGGAGCGAGCCGGGCGCTGACGCTGGATTTACACGCGCCACAGATTCAGGGCTATTTCGATGTGCCTGTGGATCATTTGTATGGTTCGCCGGTGCTGGTGGAACACTTCCGGCACCTGAATTTGCAAAATTTGACGGTGGTTTCGCCGGACGCGGGCGGTGTGGAGCGGGCGCGGTTTTTCGCGAAGAAGCTGGATGCGCCGCTCGCCATCGTGGACAAGCGCCGCGTGGACGTGGACGTGAGCGAAGTGATGCACCTGATCGGAGACGTGCGCGGACGCAGCACGCTGATCGTGGATGACATCATTGATACGGCGGGGACGCTGGTGAAAACGGCGGAGGCGCTGCTGCGCGAAGGGGCCACGCAGGTGTATGCGGCGTGCACTCACGCGGTGCTCTCCGGCCCCGCCATCGAGCGGCTGGAAAAGTCCCGGATCACGGAAGTGGTGGCGACAGACTCCGTGCCGCTGAGCGAAGCGGCGAAGAAGATGGGGAAGATTACGGTGTTGAGCGTGGCGGATCTGCTGGCGCGGGGAATTCGATCGATTCACGAAGAGACATCGATCAGCGAACTTTTTATTTGAAGTTGTAGGACAGACATTCCTGTCTGTCCGCGGGAATTGTGGAAGAAGTAGGACAGGCAGGAATGCCTGTCCTACTGGGAATTCAAGAAGGGAAGAAGGCCATGGCAGAAAAGATTGTAGTCGAGGGATCGCCCCGAACCGATCGGGGAAAGAACAAGGCGCGGCGGCTGCGTCAAGCGGGCCAGTTGCCTGCGGTGTTGTACGGCGGCAAGGGTGAAGCGATCACGCTGACGGTGAACGCCAAGCAAGTGGGCGCGATTCTGCGTTCCGAGAGTGGGCATAACACGCTCTTCCAGGTAGACCTGGGCGGAAAGCACGAGCCGGCGATTTTGAAGGATTGGCTAGTCGATCCGGTAAGCGGAAAATTGCTGCACGTGGATCTGCTGCGTGTGGCGATGGACGTGCGCATGAAGGTGAAAGTTCCCGTGCATACGTTTGGCGAGCCTTCCGGCGTGAAGGTGCAGGGCGGCGTATTCGAAGTGGTCACACGCGAAGTGGAAATCGAATGCTTGCCCGCGGACATCCCGACCGAGTTCCGGGTGGACGTAAGCGGACTGGTGCTGAACGCACAGCTTCGCGCGAGCGAATTGCCGCTCGACAAGGCCAAGATGAAATTGCTCACGGAACCCGAGCGCGTGCTGGCGCACGTAGTCACTCTCAAGGTGGAAGAAGAGAAGCCCGCGGAGGCGGTGGCAGCGGAAGCGACAACGCCAGCCGAGCCAGAAGTCATCAAGAAGGGCAAGAAGGAAGTGGAAGGCGAAGAAGGCGCCGAGGGCGAAGCCAAGCCCAAGGCGGAGAAGAGCGACAAACCCGAGAAGGGCGAGAAGAAAAAGTAACGCGCGGTTGGGTAACAAGAGGCCCGGGAGTAAAGGGCCTCTGGATAAAGGTCTATGCGGCTCATTGTCGGACTTGGGAATCCCGATCCGGAGTATCAGTGGACGCCACATAACCTGGGTTTCATGGCCGTGGATGAACTGGCGAACCGCCATGGGATTCGCGTGGAGCGGCCGGAAGGCAAGGCGCTGGCAGGCCGCGGAAAGATCGCCGGGGAAGAAGTGATCCTGGCAAAGCCGCAAACGTACATGAATCTCAGCGGCATTTCCGTGAGGGAGCTGCTGGGAGAGTACGAGCTGGACGTGAAGGATCTGCTGGTGATGTGGGATGAGGCGCAACTGCCGCTGGGAACGATCCGGATTCATCCCGAGGGCAGTGCGGGCAGCCACAACGGCGCGAAATCCATCATCGGAGCTGTGGGGACGGAAGAATTCGCAAGGCTCCGTCTGGGTTGTGGACCTGATCATGAGGTGAGCAGCCGCAAAGAGTATGTGCTGCGGCCGATGAAGAAGGCGGAGCTGGAAGTAGCGGCGGAGATGCTCGGCGAAGCCGGAGATGCCGTGGAGATGATCCTGAGCCAGGGGATCGATGCGGCGATGAATAAGTACAACCGGCGAAAACTTCCGCCACCGGAAGAGCCGGAGCAAAAGTAGGAACGGTTTTTGCCGGGCACGGTCCCGGGACTTGATTTGAAGCGGCCCCACGAGGGCCGACAGGGAAAGAGGTCATCATGGAAGAGCGATTGTACGATTTGGTTTTCATTGTGCGGCCGGCGACACCGGAAGACGAAATCAAGAAGGTTCTGACGGTCATCGAGCACGCTTGCGCGGAAAAGGGCGGCAAGATCGAGAAGACCGAGCACTGGGGAACGCGGAAGCTGGCGTATCGCGTGGCCAAGCACCGCGAAGGAATCTACGTCCACCAGGAGATTCGCACGACGCACGGCGAATTGATTGCGGAACTGGAGCGGCGTTTGCGTGTGCAGGACAACGTGATCAAGTACCAGACCGTGCGGCTTGATGAAGACTTGAAGCGGCAGAAGAAGCTCACGCAGAAGCGCGAGAAGCGTGCCGCGCGACGTCCGCGCCGGACGGTGGCACCCGCTCCCGCAGCGCCACCGGCAGCGGGGCCGGAGCAAACCGCCGCGGCAAGCTGAGCGCGCGTGAAACGAGAATTGGCGAATTGAACAATTCGCCACTCGGTTTTGATAAACGTCTGATGAGCATCGATCCTGGCACGGCTGGGATCACTTTTGAAAGGTAGGCAGGTATGGCAGAGGAACAGAAATCAGCACCAGCGCCAGGCGGAATGCCACGGCGTGAAGGCGGCTCCGGTGGCCACAGCGGCCACGGACCCGGCGGAGGACACGGAGGTCCGCGGCGCGAAGGCGGGCCGGGTGGCGGAGGACCAGGCGGCCCTGGTGGCCGGCCACGGGGCAAGCGCCAGTATTTCCGCAAGAAGAAAGTTTGCAAGTTCTGCGTCGAGAAGATGGACTTCATCGACTACAAGCGCGCGGATATCCTGTCGCAGTTTGTTCAGGAGCGCGGAAAGATTCTGCCGCGGCGCATGACCGGCGTGTGCTCACGCCACCAGCGCTGGCTGGGCGTGGCGATCAAGCGGGCGCGCAACATCGCTCTGCTGCCGTTTGCAGGCAGCGCAGCGGGCACACAGGCGCCGCGCGTGGTTGTACCAGGAGCCGCTGCTGGACATCCAGCACAGGCCGCGGTTACACCTGCTGCAGTTGCACCAGCTACGGTTGCACCAGCCACTAATGCACCGGTTGCGGGCGCCGAAGCGCCAAAGGCATAGGGACAAGGAGCCAAGAGAATACTCATGCAAATTATTCTTCAGGAAGACATTGAAAAGTTGGGCCACCGTGGCGACGTGGTCACCGTGAAGCCGGGCTATGCACGTAATTTTCTTTTGCCGCAGAAGCTCGCGGTTGAAGCTACCGCGGGCAACTTGAAAGCCATCGAGCGCATTCGCACCTCGCTGGCCAAGAAAACCGCCACGGAGATGGAGGCGGCGCACAAGCAGGCCGAGTTGCTCAACGGCGCTTCGCTGAAGTTCACGCGCAAGACGGGCGAGAACGATCAGATGTTCGGCTCGGTCACGACCGCCGATATCGCGGAAGGACTGGCCGCGCAAGGATTCAAGATCGACAAGCGCCAGGCGCAGCTCGGCGAGCCGCTCAAGACCATCGGCGAATTTCCCGTGACCATCAAAGTGTTCCGCGATGTCACGGCGCAGATCAAAGTGAGCGTGGAAAAGGAAGCGTAGTCGCGATCCAACTTCGCAGAAGTTTTGCAACCGGAGGGGCACGATACATCGTGCCCTACTTTTTTGTAACACGAAAAAGTTTTGCAGAGATTTCCGACGCGATGCACAGGCAGTTGGATTGACGCACGCATGAGTTCCACTCACAATGGCGCATCGCTTGAACAGGGAAGAGTCCGAACGGGGAATGAAAAAATCTGCGCTTGCCCTCTAGCGCGGATCGTGGTACAAAAGCGAAGAAAAGGCGAATACTGAACAACCTCTCATGCCTGTTGATACCACGCTCGAAAAGCCACTGCCGAATAACCTGGATGCCGAGCGCTCTGTGCTGGGTGCGATTCTGCTGGATAACAATGCGCTGAATGCTGCGATCGAGAGTTTGCGTCCCGAAGATTTTTTCATGGACCAGCACCGGCGCGTGTTCACGCAGATGATCGCGCTGGCTGAGAGTCAGCAGGCCATTGACCTGATTACACTGACGGAAGAGCTGCACCGCAAGGGGGATCTGGAAGCGTCCGGCGGCGCGCCGTATCTGGCGTCGCTGGCCGATGGGATGCCCAAGGTTTCGAACATCGAGCACTACGCGCGCATCGTCAAAGAAAAGGCGATGCTGCGGAATCTGATTCACACGACGCACAACATCCAGCAGCGCGCGTTCGAAGGAGAAGACGGCGCCGATACGATTTTGGATAACGCCGAGTCCTCGATTTTTGCGCTGGCAGAAGACCGCGTGAAAGCCGGTCTCGTTTCGATTAAAGACATCGTCCGCGACAATTTCGAACGGCTGGAAAAAATCTTCCGTGAAGGGAAGAGCATCACCGGGATTCCCACAGGCTACACCGAACTCGACAAGCTCACGTCGGGATTGCAGTCCTCGGAATTGCTGATTCTGGCGGCGCGTCCTTCGCAGGGGAAGACGGCGCTGGCGCTGAATTTGATGGAGAACATCGCGATCCGCGGCGGGCACCCGGTGGCCATGTTCAGCCTGGAAATGTCCAAGGAATCGCTGCTGCAGCGCCTTGTTGCGTCCGTGGCGCAGATTGACGCGCACAAGTTCCGCACCGGACATCTAAGCAAAGAAGACTGGCGGCGCATGACGGAATCGCTCGGAACGATCTCATCCGCGCCGCTGTGGCTGGATGACGCGGGCTCCATCAGCGTGCTGGAAATCGGCGCCAAAGCGCGGCGGCTGAAGAGCGACAAAGGGCTTTCGATGCTGATTGTGGATTATCTGCAGTTGATTACAGGACGCGGGCGCTTCGGCAACCGGCAGGAAGAGGTGTCCAGCATTTCGCGCGCTCTGAAAGGGCTGGCGAAAGAATTGCAAATTCCCGTGCTGGTGCTGAGCCAGCTTTCGCGCGCGCCGGAACGCGATGAACGCGGGCCGCAACTTTCCGACTTGCGCGAATCGGGCGCCATCGAACAGGACGCCGACGTGGTGATGTTCATCTACCGGCCGCACTTTTTCAAACAAGGCGCGACTCCCGAAGAGCGGGAAGAGACCGAGCTGAAAATCGCCAAGCAGCGCAACGGGCCGGTGGACAGCGTGAAGTTTGTGTTTCGAAGCCGCTTCACCCGATTCGAAGAGGCGGCGCCAGACGCGTTCTCGCAATTCAATCCGGATTACATGTAATTGCTGCCACAGCGCGGAAGAACGGCCACAGAGTGCCGCAACCGAATCGGGAAGCAGTACAGATTCAGAAAGCCGATTTGCTCTGTAACTTCATGTGGCTAAGCGCTTTAGACGATGGCGCGTCACTCCTAACAACTCTCCACGATGGCCGCATTTCATGGCTCTTCAGATGCATTCGAATGAGGTGTTGTCTATCACGCGGCAGCTAAAGTGGCCGTCGGCTCGCGACGCGCGGATGTCGTACACTATTTTTTTGGGAGAACGATGGCAAGCACGCAGAAGAGTCCCCGCAAAGAAGTAAGACGCCCGGTTTGGGCCGATGTGTCGCTCTTCGCCCTGACCCACAATCTTCAGGCCATTCGAAAGTACGTGAATCCTCAGGAAGAAAAGCGCAAGACGCCGCGCAAAATACTATCGATTGTGAAGGGCAATGGTTACGGACACGGCGGGCCCGAGGTGGCCAAGGCGCTGGAAAAGGCCGGCTCTGACTGGTTCGGCGTAACGTGTACGGATGAAGGCATTGCTGTTCGAAAGGCCGGCGTTCGAAAGCCGGTGCTCATCCTGACGAGCTTTGTACCCGGTGAAGAATCCCGGTTGGTGGAGCACGATCTTACCGCAGTGATCCATCGCTGCGAGCAACTGGAGTTGCTGGATCGCGCGGCGGCGCGCCAGGGTAAGAAGCGCGTGCCGTTTCATTTGAAAATCGATACGGGCATGAACCGGCTGGGCATCGCAACGTCCGACGTGGAATGTTTTGCGCGGCAACTGGCAAAGTGCAAGCATCTGCAACTCACCGGAGTTTTTTCGCATTTTGCTTCGTCGGAGGTTTTCACCAATACCGCCGTGGGCCAGCAAACCTGCGAACAAGAAGAGCGTTTTTACGCTGCGCTTGATCGTCTGCGCGGGCTGGGCATTGATCCCGGAATCGTGCATCTTGCGAACAGCGCCGCCATCGTTACGCGCCCGGAAACCTGGGCGGATATGGTGCGGCCGGGCGCGATTTTGTACGGTTACCACCCGGGCTACGATCCCATGGAAAAACGCGAAGAGGCGGAAAAGAGGCTGGTGGTTAAGCCGGTGATGAGCCTGCGTTCGCGGATCATCAGCTTGCGGAGCGTGCCGGCGGGTGCAGGAGTGGGGTACAACGCGACGTTTGTGTCGAAGAGGCCGTCGCGCATCGGAGTGCTTGCGGCGGGCTACGGCGATGGCATCCATCGTTCATTGGGGAATCGCGGCAGTGTGCTGCTGCGGGGAAAGCTCGCGCCAATCGTCGGAATTGTCTCCATGGACGTGACGATGATCGACGTCACGGATGTCGCGGGCGTGGAGATCGGTGATGTGGCCACAATCTACGGAACCGATGGTGCTCATAGCCACATGGCGAGCCTGGTGGCACGCAGCGTTGGAACGGTCACATCCGATCTGCTTTGTGCGGTGAGCCAACGCGTACCGCGTGTCTACCTCCGATAATCCGAAGTCCTGGTCCTCTTTTGTCTATTTTTGTTCCGTCAGACTTCCGGCAACAACTTGACGTCATCCCATTGAGAGAGTATATACACGACGGGAACGCGCGTTGGCGTTCCGCATCCCGCATGGGCCCCGTGTCTACCGCTTCTGCGGGCTGGCTGTACTGATTTTGCAGTGAAAGCCGAAACTGTGAGGTCGTATGAGCCGGAACACTCCTGAAGTGCCGCGTCGTTCGAACTCTCCGGATTCCAAAGCTTCCGCCGCAATTGAAGATAAGAGCATCCATTGGCCTGCCTGGCGGGCGTCACGTATTGCCTGGGACTATTGGGCGGTGCGCGCGTTCTTGATTGCATGCACCGCAGCCGTCAGCTATACGCTGGGGCCGTTTGGCCTGCACGGTCTGCCGGCGGCGGGGGTGGGGTTTCTGATTGCAATGTTGGTGCTGCTTGCAGAACTGCGGCTTAGGCGCGCAGCGTTGAGCGGGCTTCTAGGCGGGGCGTTTGGCGCGGTCCTGGGAATCTTCGCGGCCCTCCTCGTTACCCTCGTAATTTCCCGCACGAATGAGCCGGAACCTACCAAGTCCTTCCTCGAATTTGCTTCCCTCTTCGCCTTTGGCTATCTCGGACTGGTGGTGGGGTTCGGACGAAGTGAAAAACTGCGAGCCGGCTCGTTCAGCCACTTTTTTGAAAAGCAGTCTGCACCCGAGCAATCCATGAAGCTGCTGGACACCAGCGTTCTGATTGACGGACGCATCGCGGAAATTTGCGACGCGCAGTTTCTCGATGGTGTGTTAAGCGTGCCGCAATTCGTGCTGCGCGAGCTGCAGATGGTGGCGGATTCCTCGGACGGATTGAAACGGCAGCGCGGGAGGCGCGGGTTGGAGGTGCTGCAGCGTATGCAGAAAATGCCCGGCGTGGACGTGCGCATCCTGGAGGATTCTGCGCAAGCCGGCGATGTGGATCACAAGCTGGTGGAGTTGGCTCGACGGCTAGGCGCAAAGATTGTTACCAACGATTTCAACCTGAACAAAGTGGCTACGGTGCAGGGAATGGCGGTGCTGAATGTGAATCAATTGGCGAATGCGCTGAAGACCGCGGTGCTGCCCGGAGAGCCGTTGCGCGTTTTGATCACGCGCGAAGGAAAAGAAGCGAGCCAGGGCGTGGCGTACCTGGATGACGGAACGATGGTAGTGGTGGACGGCGCGCGGCGGATGATCAATAAGAACGTGGACGTGACGGTCACTTCGGTGCACCAGACGACGGCAGGCAAAATGATTTTTGGACGGCTGGAAGAGCGCGCGGAACAAGCTGCTCCCATGCTGCGGCAGGCTGCAGCTGCCGGCAGTGGCGATGGAGGTGGCGGGACGCGCGCGGGTGCGTCAGGCCGGGCGGAGAATGGCGGACGCCTGCCGGAGCGGTCCCCTCAGGAACGCCAGCGAGATCCGATTTTTCCTCCACCGGATAGGAATTAGCGAACTTTTTGTCTGCTTGAGCGGCGGTGGTCGTAGGTCATCGTCTTTTCAGAGTAAGTAAGATCCACGATTTGAGCGATTGCTGTAGGCGCGCTGGCCTATTTCACGCCGCACGCTTGCTTGATGTACACTCTGAAGTTTGCGGGTCCGCCCATGGGGCATTCCGGGCCGGAGCCGCTTCCGATATGAGCCGAATTGCCGCCATTCTTCCCGCCGCCGGCATGGGAACGCGCATGGGCGCGGAAACCCCCAAGCAGTTTCTGGAGCTGGCCGGAACGCCAATCGTGATTCACAGCCTCGGGCGGATCGCTTCCTGCGCGCAGGTTACGGACATTATCGTGGCCACGCGGGCGGACGAAGTGGCGCGCCTCGAAGAGCGCATCGCGCGGGAAAAATTCAAGCAAACGGTGCGCGTGGTAAAGGGCGGGGATTCGCGGCAGGAATCCGTGGCGGCGGCGCTGCGGGCAGTGCCGGAGGATACCGAGATTGTGCTGGTACATGACGCGGTGCGGCCGTTCGTCACGGCCGAGCAGATTGCACGGGTCATCGAAGAAGCGCGGCGTTGCGAGGCCGCGATTCTGGGCATTCCGGCGATGGATACGGTGAAAGAAGTGAAGCGCGCGAGCTTGCCGGAAGATGTGGCGTTGATCGTAGGAACGATGCCGCGGGAACGCGTGGTGCTGGCGCAGACCCCGCAGGCTTTTGCGACGAAGCTCTTGAAGGAGGCGTTTGCGCGGGCGGAAGCGGACGGAGTGAATGCTTCGGATGAGGCTGGCCTTGTCGAACGCATGGGGCACGACGTGCACGTGGTACTGGGGTCCGAGCGCAATATGAAGATCACCAAGCCGGCGGATATGGAGCTGGCGCGTTTCTACCTTGAGAGCGAGCGGAACAAAGTATGAGCGTGCGCTGCGGGCTTGGCTACGACCTGCATCGGCTGGAGGCGGGGCGGAAACTTATCATAGGCGGAATTGAAGTACCCTTTGATAAAGGGCCGGCGGGGCACTCAGATGGGGATGTGCTGGCGCACGCGCTTTGCGATGCCCTGCTGGGCGCTGCGGGGCTGGGGGATATCGGCACGCATTTTCCGGACAGCGATCCGAAGTGGAAGGGCGCGAACAGCCTGCTCTTTCTGGAACACGCAAAGAAGCTGCTGGAACAAAAACAGTTTGGAATCGAGCATGTCGACGCCGTGGTGATCCTGGAAAAGCCGAAACTTGGCCCGCACTTTCCGAGGATGCGAGAAGCTCTGGCGAAGTCGCTCGGCGTCCCAGCTGAAAAAATTCATTTGAAGGCGAAGACCAACGAAGGCGTGGACGCAGTTGGGCGCGGAGAGGCTATTGCTGCGCATGTTGTGGCAACCATCGTTTCCCGCTGAGCTCGCAATGCTTTCCGAAGATCATTCCGAGGCACCCGCCGCAACTACTAATCCGTTCACATCGAGCGACATCGTCGCGATTCTTCGTGAGCGCGGGTGGCTTGCGGGTGAGCCCACCACGGAGCAAATCTCCTGGTGCGGGCGTGCGGCTTCGATGCTTGGCGGACACGCCACAGACAGCACGGCGCTGGCTGAGCTTCTGGGACTAATTTTTCAATATGATGCGCGGGAAATTATCTCCAGGGTGGAAAGTCATGTGGTGCTTTCGCGCTACGCCGCGCGGGATGTGTTGCGCGAATTGGCGTTGTTTCTGTTGGACGGCGCGCCGCTCGATTCAGAAAGATTCAAGGTAATCATCACGAAATTGAAAGAGGGAATGGATTTGCGCTGGCGGGAGTTGTTTCATCCGATTCGATTAGCGCTGGCGGGGCGCGCGGGAGAAGGGGCGTTGGATCGAGTGATTCTGTTGCTGGATGAAGCGGCGGGGATTTCGTTTGCCGTGCCGGTGAAATCGGCGCGAACGAGGATTGTGGATTTTTGTGCGGCGCTGGATTGAACTTGATGTTGCGGTAGCCTAACGCAGGGCGAGTTCGGAGGACAGGCAGGAATGCCTGTCCTGCCTGCAGCTTTCAACGGGGGACGCTCGCCTGTACACTGTCACGGCCATGGATTGTTTGACGGGAATTCACGCGGTGAAGGAGGCGCTGGAAGCGCAGCGGCCGATTGACCGGATTGCGATTGCGAAAGGGCGCCAGGACACGCGCGTGGAAGAGATCGTGCAATTGGCGCGGAAGCAGGGCGTGCCCGTGCGGTTCGAAGACCGCGGGCAGCTGGACCGGTTAGCCAATTCGAAAGACCATCAGGGAGTGGTAGCGCTGGCGGCGGCGCGCGCGCCGGCCACGCTTGAAGATGTACTGGCACTGGCCAGCAAGAGCCACGGAGGCATGGGACTGCTGGTTTTGCTGGATGGCGTTGAGGATCCGCACAATCTGGGGGCGATTATTCGAACGGCGCTTGCAGCGGGGGCTCACGGCGTGATTATTCCGGTGCGGCGCGCGGCAGGACTTACGGATACGGTGGCACGCGCTTCAGCGGGGGCGCTGGCGCATTTGCCGGTGGCAAAGGTAACCAACCTGGTGCGCGCGATGGAAGAGTTGAAGGAAGCGGGTTACTGGCTGGTGGGGCTGGATGAGGACGGGGACAAGAGCTACACGGAAGTGGATTACACCTCACCCACGGGCGTTGTTCTGGGAGGCGAAGGCAAGGGCTTGCACGAGTTGACACGCAAGCGATGCGATTTTGTTGTGAAGCTGCCAACGACCGGTCCGGTGAAATCTCTCAATGTTTCTGTCGCTGCCGGCGTGGTGCTGTTTGAAGCCGTTCGCCAGCGACACCGGAAGTGAAGTTCATTCCTCCTGCACCTCTGCGCTCCAGGTCACTTCGAAGCCTTTTTTGATACTCATGTGAACCGGGCAGTAGTTCTCATGGTGGGCCAGGGCGCGATGCGCCTCGATGCGCTTTCCTTTGGGAATTTTGAATTTGTACCGCAAACTGACGGCAACGATGCGAAAAAAGTTATCATCGCCTTCGATGCGGCCTTCGACTTCCGCTTCCAAATTGTTTGCTGCAGTGATTCCACGCGCTTCCAGCGCGCCGGCAAGTGTGCCGGTCAGTCAACCGGCGAGCGCAGAAATGACGTGATCGACGGTGGTGGGGAGCGGTGCGGCGTCCTTCACGCCGTAATATTGCGCGTAACCCCCATGCACTCCGAAATGAAGGGGATCGGTGAATCCCTCGATATAGGCGTCCCGAAAAGGCCTGTTTTTCTGAACCAAACGGATTTTAGCAGTATGGACAAGCTCACCCATAGGTACCTCCCTGAAAGAGATGCCTGCGACCGGGAAAAGTTACAGGGAGGTTCAACAAGCAACTATTTGTCGTACCGAATGAGGGAGAAGACGTCGACGCCACCGAGTTTTTTGCGGCCGTTGAGGAAGGTGAGCTCGACGGCGAAGGCGGCGCCTTCGACGGTGCCGCCGAGCTGCTGGACCAGCTTGACGGTGGCGGCGGCGGTGCCTCCAGTGGCTAGCAGGTCGTCGCAAATGATGACGCGTTGGCCAGTCTTAACTGCATCTTCATGAATCTCGAGAGTGTCCGTGCCGTACTCGAGCGCGTAAGAGACGCTGGCGGTTTTGGCGGGGAGTTTTTTCGGCTTTCGAACGGGGACGAAGCCGGCGCCGAGACGATAGGCCAGAGCCGGAGCGAAAATGAAGCCGCGCGCTTCGATGCCTGCGACAACGTCGATGGTGTGACCTTTGTAGTGTTCGCAGAGACGGTCGATCAGCAAGTGAAAACCGTGCTTGTCCTTGAGAAGCGTAGTCAAGTCATAAAAAAGAATTCCCGGCTTGGGATAGTCGGGGACCTCACGGATCAACTTTTTCAGATCGTCCATTCGAACGGCTCCTTCTGGCTTGTTTCCGCGCAATTTGCGCACTTCAATCGCTGGGATTAATGAAAAAATCGCCTTCGTATTGCCGATCAGGTACTGCGGGTTCTTCCAAAACTTCCGTGACGCTGGAGAAGCGCGGACCGCGTTCGAGCACGGCACGCAATTCCTGATGCTGCTGCGGTGTGGCGATGGCAAAGACCTCGACGCGGCCGTCACGCAGGTTCTTGACAAATCCGCCGATATGCAGTTTTTCCGCGGCTGCCTGAGTAAAGTAACGGAAGCCCACGCCCTGGACCATTCCGGAGACGAGATACCGCTTCGCTTGTCTTGTGTCGCTCACGAATCCCCAAAATTGTAGCAGAGAGTTCTATTTTCTTCTTCGTCCGCCGGGTGGCAAAAAAAGTAGAGGTGTTCAGCAGGCACCTGGCCAAAGGATGAGGATGCGGCAATTTCCGTTCGGTGCAGGCGAGCGGCTTGGGATGCACGCGGCCGGTACGATAGACTCTTGAATTGACGCGAAGACAGGCTGCCCAGCAAGGAAGTGGGCGCATCCAAATTCGTATGAACCAGACCTATTCATTTCCGGACTGCAGCCGGGTTTTTCTCATTCGTACTGCTGTTGTATTTCTTGGCGTAATACTTTTTCAAGGATTGCTGGTTTCCGCGGACGGTGCGCAGCAGGGGCCGATCGCGCCACTTCCGGAGCATCGCGTGACGCGCGTCGGGAATGACCCGACGCCGGAAGCACCACCGTCCCTTCCCGAAGCCGAAATCATCAGACACTTCGCGCAGAAAGAGGACGAGTATCTGGTCGCACGGACGCATTTCACATACAGGAGGACGGTGCGCATCGAGGAGTTTGGCCCCGATGGGCAGCCGGCGGGAGAGTACGTGATGGTGACCGAACCGGCCCGGGACGTGGACGGAAAATATTTCGAGAAAGTGATCGAACGGCCGCATTCCACGCTGTTGCATCTCTACCTCAAGGCGGAGGATCTGGAAAGCCTGGACAGGGTACCGCTGTTCCCGCTGACCTCAGGCCAGCTTGCGAAATACGACCTGAAATTCCTTGGCAGGGAGCTGGTGGACGAAGTCGATTGCTACATTTTTCAGGTGAAGCCCAAGGGCGTCGAACGCGCAAAGGCCTATTTTGACGGCATCGTGTGGGTGGATGCGAAGTATCTCGAGGTGGTGAAAACCTACGGGAAGTGGGTGACGGACCTCGGCGAAATGCACAGCCTTTCCGGGAAGACGTTCAGCCTGTTCGAAACGTATCGCGAAAATGTTGCCGGAAAATACTGGTTCCCGGACTATGCGCGCTCGGACGACACTCTGCGGCAGAAAGATGTGTTGATACCTGTGCGCGTGGTGATCAAGTGGACGGACTTCAAGCCTGTGGGTGCAGCGCCGGCTACTCCAACAGCGCCCGCAGCGGCAACCTCTTCCGCCGGCGCTCCGGCAAAACCTTAGGCAGGATTGCCTCCGCTAGCGGTGCAAGAGTTTCAAAACACCGGGCAATTCGTCTATGGATTCGAGCAGGAAGTCCGGCCGGGTGGCGCGCAGGCGCTTTTCCGTGGGAAACGGACCGAGCACGCCGATGGCACGCACACCCGCGCGACGTGCCATCTCCACGTCCTGGGGAGCGTCGCCGACGTACACGCACGCCGAGGAAGCAATCTCCATTTGACGAAGAGCGAGCCGGAGCGGCTCAGGATGAGGCTTCTTGCGCACCGTATCGCCGCTGCAGACCCGGGCGGCGAAGAGAGTCGTCAATCGGAATTCGCGCAGCTGGCGATGGACGCGGTCACGATCGCCGCTGGTGACGAGCCCTAGGTGATGCGTGTCGCCCAAGCTTGCGAGAACCCGCCGTGCGCCGGAAATGAGCTTTGGCTTATGCTTCGCGTAGTGCATGCGCCAAGAGCGGTCGGCGTCGTCCCAGTGTTTGCGGGGCAGCCCGGCGGCATGATAGACCTGATACCAGTTTGGGGAGTAGTTCTTCTCGAGTTCTTCGAGGCCCCAGGAGATACCCATTTCCTTGAACATGGCCAGGTAGGCGGAGGCATCGGCATGATAGGAGTCGATGAGCGTGCCATCCCAGTCGAAGAGGACGGCTTCCACGGAACGATCATGGTTCTTGACCATCGGCCATCAGGGTAGCAGAAAGCGCCTGTGGGGAAGCACCGACAAGCCTCCCAGGCAGGGTTGTAGAACAGACGAATGGGGACGTTCTAGCTACCGGAAGAGAGAATCCTAATGCTTCAGGAAACGCGTGGGAAGGCCGTCGTCGCGGTCAAATTCGACGTCGTCGAATGCAGCGGCGACACCGTACCAGCCGGGCACCGAGGCAGCTTCGATGCGCCGTACGTGGGCCTTTGTGACCATGACTACACTTCCAAGGCCGAGGGGCTTGCTGACCAGGACGATTTCAATCTCAATGGGAGTTCCAGCCGCGAGCTGCTTGGGGCAGAGGAAATAGACGCCCGTGGAGCTGATGTCCCTTGTGACGAGAGTGATGGGATGATGTTCAGCCGCGCCGTCTGCGGACCGAAGACGGAGCGGCAGGTTGAGCGTGGCGCGGGGATATTCACGGTGCTCGGGAAAAACACCTACGGCATGGGTTGGAACACGAGCAAAACGGCGAGGTTGCGCGGGAACGAGGAGCGGCTTCAGTCGCAGCGCCGGCGCACGCGGAGTTTCCGGTCCAAAACTCGGTAGATCCTTGGCTGCGCAAACGTCCGCAGTAAGTTTATCCGGCCATTTTTCCAATGGAAGTGCGCGCTTCGACGCGTTCAATGTGCCCTCAGAGACGCCAATTCACTGTCGCTGGCTTCGGCCCAACAAACTTAACTTTCAGACTGTCTTTCTGGAATTGCCCCGTCCGCACCCACGCGGTGCGGAGCGATACGATGTCACTAGAAGGACGCTAAGTCAACCTGTGGAAAACGTGCGAAGTGTCCTAACCTGAAACACTTAGTCATAGTACTCGACTAAGGCCACAAGATGCTGTGGATTTCCAAGAAAAGGACTCTACCAATATGGTGCTCGACAGCGACGGCTCTGGACGCTACCTATGGTCTGTAAGGCTACCGCTCATGACCACGACGCCTCTTGAAGCACCGAGCCCCAGAGAAGCTTCAGTTCCTCTGGCTCCAGGCCATGCTCGTGCGACGACATTGGTACTCATTGCGTTCGCGGGCGTATACATCGTGTGGGGCTCCACGTATCTGGCGATTCGTTTAGGCATTGAATCGTTTCCCCCGTTCATCCTTGCGGGCTTGCGCCATTTGTGCGCCGGGCTCATCTTGTATCCGATTTTTCGCCAAAAGACCGGGATCCGGCCCAGTGCGGGGCACTGGCGAACAGCTCTTGTTACCGGCTTTCTGTTGCTCTGCGTGGGCAACGGCGGGGTCAGTTGGGCGGAGCAAACTGTGCCCTCGGGAGTTACCGCGCTGCTGGTCGCCACGGTGTCGCTCTGGCTGGTGATCCTGGACTGGTTGCGTCCGGACGGCGTTCGACCAGTGTTCAGGGTGGTAGTTGGACTGGTGATGGGCTTTGGCGGCTTGGTGCTGCTGGTCGGTCCTGCGCACTTGGGAGGCTCGGGGCGCGTCGATCCCGGGGGTGCGGGCATTCTGGTCTTTGCATCGCTGGCTTGGGCTTGTGGCTCGCTATACTCGAAACACGGCGGGATGCCTAGCTCTGCGATGCTGACTGTCGCAATGCAGTGCTTGGCGGGCGGCACCACTCTTCTGCTGGTGGCCTTGTTTACGGGAGAATTTCGCGCGTTCCATTTTGCTGCGATCAGCGCAAGGTCATGGCTGGCGTTGGGCTATCTGATCGTGTTTGGATCGGGCATTGGGTTCAGCGCGTATATCTATATCCTGCAGAAGAGCACCGCAGCGCGGGTGGGGACGTATGCCTTTGTGAATCCCGTTGTGGCGCTGTTCCTGGGATGGCTGCTTGCCGGCGAGGCCGTCTCCTTGCGGACCATGCTTGCCGCGGGAGTCATCGTCACGGCCGTGATTCTGGTGATCACCGCGCCGCATCCGGCGCCGGCCCGCGCCGTCAAGGATGCGCTCCCCGCTGCCAACGAAGGCTGACAGACCGGCTCACCTGCTCGACGCTGACTTTTCACTTTGCCGTTCGTTTGCGGATAGATTTGTTTTTGCAGCTGCGCTACTTTTGGCATGTTCAACATGAGCCACACACAAACAAGAAGCGAACAAGGAATCTCAGCGCACGCCGCCGCGCGATACTGGCGGGCGACGCTGGCGCGAGATTCGCGGGCGGACGGGACCTTTGTGCTGGCGGTGCGCTCGACGCATATCTACTGCCGCCCATCGTGCCCGGCGCGGCGGCCCCTGCGGCGTAACGTCGTTTTCTACCGCACGCGCGAAGAGGCTGAGAAGCAAGGTTACCGGCCCTGCCTTCGCTGTCGTCCCAACGAAATTTCCGGAGCCGTGGCGCTGGTGCAGCGAGCGGCGCGGCATCTTGGGGAATCCGCCGAAGAGAGCGTCCGCCTCGCGGCTCTCGCCCGCACACTGGGAACGACGCAAGCCACGCTGCGGCGGGCGTTTCAGCGGGTGACTGGACTTGCGCCGCGCGAGCTTGCGGAGGCCTTGCGGATCAAGAGATTCAAGGTGCTGCTGCGGTCGGGCAAGAGCATTACCGATGCGTTGTACGAGACCGGCTATGGATCTTCAAGCCGCGTGTACGAGCGGAGCAATGCGCAGCTCGGGATGACGCCGGCGACATATCGAAAGGGAGGCAAGAATATGAAGATCGGATACACAGTTGCGAAGTCCCCGTTGGGAAAAGTTCTCGTGGCGGCCACGGAACGGGGCGTTTCGGCCGTTTATCTGGGCGATGCAGAAAGCAAACTGATCGCGGAATTGCGGGAAGAATACCCGCGCGCGGAAATTGCTCCGGCAACGGATTCATTTCAGCGTTGGGTCCGAGAAATCGTCCAACGCATCGAAGGAAAACAACCACGGCTGGAGCTGCCGCTGGATTTGCAGGCGACAGCGTTTCAGCGGCGGGTATGGCAGGAATTGCAGCGCATACCGCGTGGGCGGACGCGAACATATTCACAGGTGGCGCGGTCCCTGGGACGGCCGAAAGCGGTGCGAGCCGTGGCGCACGCTTGCGCGACGAATCCGGTTTCGATTGTCGTGCCGTGCCACCGGGTGATCCGCGAGGACGGCACGCTGGCCGGATACCGCTGGGGGTTATCACGGAAGGAACAACTGCTCGCGCAGGAACGCGCCGCGGCCCAGTAAGCAAGATATGAGGTCGGGAAACTTACCTATGAAGTATCTGAACTTCTGAAAGCTAGGCGGTCGGTTTCACGCGGAGGACGCCCTTCGGCCAATCCTGCTTGAATTTCCCATCGCCGATTTTCAGATTTTCCAGCATTTTGCTGTAGTGGAAGAGGACGTAATCTCCGGAGCTCGCCTCGAAGAATTTCTGTTCGACCGGCAGCCAGGACGCTTCGTCAATCCACATCTGGATTTTGCTGATCTGGCCGCGAGTCTGGTCCGATTTGGGGGTCAGTTCGAGTACCGCTGTTTTCTTTTGATCGAGATCTTCCTCGCCCAGGAAGGTGATCAAATAGCTCTTTTTCATCTCTTCGGTTTTGGTGCCGAACCCCAGGCGCACGTATTGATCGATCAACGCGCGGTTCTTGCCGAGGTCAAATTCTTCCACACGGTTGATTTTGGGAGTGTAGACGAACAGGGAGTCGCCGCTCCTCAGAATGGTGCGCGGATCAGGCTGCAGGATTTCGATGCGCATCTTGTCATCGCGGCGCACAAAAATATGGCCGGATTCTTTGGAAGTGTCTTTCACGACCGCGGTGTACTTGAGGTGCTCGATGTCGGCGGTCAGCGTGCGAAAATTCTGCGCGCCGTGGTCCATCATGGTCAAGACGTTTTCGATGGTCAGGCGTGAATTGGCCTGCGCGGCACGCATTCGAAATGCGCCGGGCGTACAAGCCAGAGTTAACATTGCAAGAAGTAGAAGTAGGCGTTTCAATCGTTGCCCCTATCGAGTGGCGGAGTCGCGGCTCATTCAGCCTTTCAGAATCGTAGCATAGAGAGAGACGCGCGGACACGCGCGGGCGTTACCGTCGAATGCGTTTTAGGGCCCGTTTCGCAGGGAGTTAGTGGCGGATCTCCACCTGGTAGGCAATCACCACGCCTTGCTCGTCGCGCAGCGGTTCGATCTTGGCAATCAGGAAATTTCCGTTGTGCAGCTCCGGCAGCGCCTCTTGCAACGCAGTGTGCAGATCGCTTTGCAAGGCGAGCCTTGTAGGAGGAGCAAGAACACGCGCGTCCACGCGGTACGTCAACCGGCTGCCTTCCTGGGAGATCAACTGGACTTGACCCGGCGTGACGGGCGCTCCACCGACCGGCTTGTCCTTGAACCATTCC
Source organism: Candidatus Acidiferrum sp. (assembly GCA_036522195.1). Taxonomy (GTDB): domain Bacteria; phylum Acidobacteriota; class Terriglobia; order Acidiferrales; family UBA7541; genus Acidiferrum. Next base: position 88,257 of record DATDGF010000063.1, read on the forward strand.
CGCGGCGTCAGCAGAACAAAAACGAGAATCAGGATGACAGCGGCGTCGTACTGCCAGGTGCCGCGCTCGTAAGACCAGAAAAATGTCTTCGAGAGGATTTGTCCGAGGCTGGCCATGTCAGTCCGCAGGCACTCCGTCGACGATGATCCCGTCGCGCATGTGCACGACGCGGTCGAAATAGGTGGTGGCTTCGGGATTGTGCGTGATCATGACGATGGTCTGGCCAAGATCCTTATTGAGCTGGCGGAGCATCTGCAGAACCACTTCCGAATTTTTCGAGTCGAGATTTCCGGTGGGCTCGTCGGCAAGGAGGATTTTCGGTTCATTGATGATGGCCCGGGCGATCGCGACGCGCTGCTGCTCGCCGCCTGAGAGTTCCGAAGGTTTGTGATGCATACGCCCCGCAAGGCCCAATAGTTGCGTGACGACATCGAAGCGGTGCGGGTCAAAGCCATCGCCATGAATAAACTGTGCGATGGCGATGTTGCCCTTGGCCGTCAGTGTCGGGAGCAGATTGAAGCGTTGGAAGACAAAGCCGATTTTGTGGCGCCGCAACCTGGTGCGGGCGGCGTCGCTCAGGGAAGTGAGATCGTTGCCGTCAACAAACACTTTGCCGCGGGAGGCTTGCGCAAGCCCGCCAATCACATACAGGAGCGAAGACTTGCCGCAACCCGAAGGGCCCATGACGGCAACGGATTCGCCGGGCTGTACCGCGAAATTCACACCGCGGAGGGCGGGCACGTCCACCTTGCCAGCGCGGTAGAGTTTCCACAGATTTTCTGTCTTAAGTATCGGCTCCACGCTCTTTTTTCCCTGGAAAAGCGGCCCTTCGGCAGGTGTCGGTATTGTAGCTGCGATTGCCATCCCTGCCTAGCCATCCCGCGAGTTTCGCGGCCCTTTCTTGCGTTTTTGATGCCCGCCGCAATCGCGGCAAACCCAGCTTCGAATCCTTTGGTCTAGTCGTAGGACAGTGCTTCCACGGCGTCTTTGCGGCTGGCAAGCCACGCCGGATAACTGGCGCCGAATACCGCGCCGATGAGCGCAATCCCCGCGGCGCGCAGAATCCATCCCGGTGTAATGAGAATGGACAACGTCGGGAATCCCGCGAGAAACGCGGCGCGGACGGCATAACTCAAGCCCACGCCGGCGAAAATGCCTACGCAACAAAGCGCTGCCGCTTCCGTCAAGAGCGACCGAATAATAAAGGACCTGTCTGCTCCCAGTGACTTCAACACGCCGATGTCGCGCGTTCGTTCGATCACAGTCGTATACATCGTCAGAAAAATGACCAGCAGCCCGATGCAAACCGCGAGAGCGATCATGGCATTTATGAATGATTGAAGCCCCGGAATATTGGTTGAGGTCATCAGCGAAAGAAATTCCTTCAACGGGCGCACGGTGTAACCTGGCAATACATGCCGCATTTCTTCCATCACATCTGCGGCGTGTTCCGGCCTCGTGCATTTGATCAGGAAAATCGAGGCTTTGTCATGCGCGCCGACGAGATCTTGCAGGGTTGTCAACGGGACGAAAAGACGCGCCCCTTTTCCGTGTTCCACGATGGCCGCAACGTGCCAGTCATGGTTCAATACATTGAAAGTGTCACCGACTTTGATGTGCTTGGCCTTCGCAGCCCAGTCGTCCATCAACAGGTCATCGGGTCCTTCCATGTCATGCCCTTGGAGGAAGACGAAACCACCGGAAACTTCTCGAAAGCTATCTCTATCGATTCCCCAGATCGTCTCGACGGCACCCGTTGAGTTGAACTGAAGCAACGCTGGCGCGACCGTTTGCACATACTTCAGTTCAGCAAGTTTCTCCCCGATCTTGACTGGCATCGGAGCACCGCTAAAGTTAATCAAAATCGATGCGGCCGGAGGCTGGAGCATGATGTCAGCGCCGATGCCTTCGATGCGCTTCGCGGTTTCCTTGAGCAAGCCGCTGGTTAGCCCTACGATCAGGACCACCAGCGCGACTTCCACTGCAACGGCCATCACGCCGATGAGGGTGCGCAGGGGACGATGCAGCAAGTTGTGCGCGATCAGCTCGCCCATCATGGCTGCTTGTTCTCCGTGGCGTCGCCGACGTGCACAAGTTCCGAACCCGCGGGCTGTTCCAGCTTGAAGCGATCCGCGGGAACCTCTTCGTTCAAGCTAATCTTCGTGACTTGCAGATTGAGCTGATAATCATCGTGCGGACGATCGATGCGAATGGTGCGCGGAAACGAGAGCGCGCCGTTTGCGGGCGTTGCCTGCGTGTTCTGGCCTCCAGGATTCTCCACAGGCTGCCAGCCGGAGAAGTGAACGTCGGAAAGCAGGATTCCTTTTGGGCCGAATGTCTGCAACCGGGCAACCTGCAGGTCGGCGCGGTCAAACCAGATTTCGCGCAGAACTTCGGTTTGATAGCCGCCGCGCAAAACCGTCAGCACGTAGTAGCGGGCATTCTCGTCATTGAATTCTCTCAGGAACGAAGCTTCTTCTTTTCGAATCTCCGGCCACAGCAGAGCATCGAGCAGGTGCTGCGGACGGAGATTTTCGATGAGCTTGCTGCTGTTCCGCTCCGCGGCTACTGGGCCGACCAGAAATTTGTGTTTCGAAGGAATCGAGACCTCGAATGTTTCCCCATTACTGACCATGTCGAAAACCGTGGTTCCAATGACCGGCGCCTGCCCAATCATGCGAATGTCCGCCGGCCGCGCCGCCAGAAGAAACGCTTTCACTTCGTGATATTCGTCGATCACTCCGCTGTATTTCGAGCCGGCGATGGGTTTCAACTCCACCGTGACGTTGAGCGTCTTGATACTCCGTGCGAACTGGTTGTATCGATCGAGGAGCTCTTCGCGCGAAGCGTCCCTGGCGACGGGTTTCTGCGTTTGCGGCACAACGGTCGTGCTTTGCACGCCATTGTTGCCCGCGCAGCCGCAGGAAATTGCCGCCAGTGTCGCCAGGACCATGCATGTTTTCACGCGCCGAATCAATCCATTCCGTCCTTGCCAAGACACGAGGAGCAATCTAACAACCACTTGGATGCCTGTCCATCTACGTGGGTCGCAGCCGCGGGAGCACTCAATTGGGCCGCGCAATGTGTACATCAAGCGGTTCAACCGCCGGGCGCACCCGCCGGATGATTTCGCTGGACCACAAGGATTCACTCAAGATCGTCACCCAGCCATCTTCCGGTTCGCAGATGGCGCAAAATGTGTATCGGGCATAAGCGGGCTGGTAGGCATCCAGACCGCGCTTGGAGAGATCGCCCTCGATGGGCGCATCGGCCGATTGGGCCGTAGCACCCGTCCGGATCCCAAAGGTTTCCCCTTCAAAACGCTCGAAGACTTGGCGCAGTTGTTCCTGATCGGGCTGTGGTAACACCACGCAGCGTTCTGCGGCTTCGCGCAGGGCAATTCCGCGCGCTTTGCAAAATTCCCTGAAACGATCAATGTGGCTGAAAAAATCCACCACGTAAGGATCGCCTCCGACGAGAGCAGGGAATACTGCCGACCAAATCTTTGCGGCATCCTTGCCGCGCACCGGCTCGCGATTTTCCGTTTCCACCAGTTCAAGGCCCACAGCTTTCACGCCGGGCCCCAGATCGAGCGCCTGGACGTCCAGAGAAAAGGGAGGTAGTTCCAGCGCGTTGCCGCTCGGGATCGGATTGCCTGTCGCGCTCATTGCTCGATCTCGGCTTCCGGAAACTTAGCGCGGAATTCCGCCGATTTCTTACGTACATCCAGCCAGTCGAAGAAAGCATCAGGCGTTTCCAGCCAGATGCGGAACCAATTGGCAATCTCGACCTTTTCGTCGCGCTTGTGCGGCTCGACCTTGTGATTCCGCGCGATCATTTCCGCCCGGCGCTTCCCGAGACGCGCTACGTTCAGAACGCGCTCCACGGCGGCGTGCTCGCCCTGTTCGCGGAATTTCAGCATCAGCTCATCGAGCCTCATGATACTGACCTCCGCATCTTCGAGCGTCTTGAAGTGCAGCAGATCTTCGAACTCTTCCTCGTATTGCTCTTCGGCTTCTTCCTGCAAAGTCAGCAGCACCCGGTGCCCGGCGTCTTTCAGGACTTCCGCGATGTAATCCGTGCCGGTTTTGCCGGCTTCACCGTGTTCGGCGATCAGCCGCCGGCGCAGTTGGTCGATTTCCGCTGGCGTCCACTTCTCCACTTTAATCTCGCGCGCCGTATCGAGAATCAGGACTTTTTTCGTTTTTGCAGCTTCGGTCATCGAGCTGCGCCTCGGTGTTGCTTGGCGTGTTTTTTCTTCGCACTGGGTGGAGGCGGCGGCGGTGGCGGTGGATCCGCCGGCAACCCTGCCAACAGCCGGCGATACTTCACCACATTCTTGTTATGTTCCTCCAGGGTAGCGCTGAAAAAATGGCCTCCGTGCGTGTTGGCCACAAAATAGAGATAATTCGTCTGCGCGGGTTGCAACGCGGCGCGAAGCGAAGCTTCGCCGGGATTTCCAATCGGCCCCGGCGGAAGTCCCGCGTGCTCGTAAGTGTTGTAGATCGAATCGAAGCTCAAGTCCTTACCCGTCAGCGTTCCATTGTACTTTCCAAAGCGCTCCATTCCATAGATCACCGTCGGGTCGCATTGCAGGCGCATGCCCTGTCGTAGCCGGTTCTCAAACGCGCCCGCGACCAGCGGCCTTTCTTCTGGCTTGGGCGTTTCCCTCTCGACGAGAGACGCCAGCGTCACGATGCGGAGTACTGATTGTGGGTCGGCCTGATCCTGCTGGATGCTCATCGTCGCTGGGGCTATGCGCTTCCACTCTTCTTTGAACTTGTGCACCATTTCGGCGGTCAATTCGCTGGCCGAAGGATGCCGCGGGAGTTCATAGGTCGCGGGGAAGAGAAAGCCTTCGAGAGTTTGCGCGCCCGGCGCGAAATCGCGGATCAGCGACGCGTCGCCAGCGGCGAAAAGAAAATCGCCCGCGGGCATGAACTTGCCGGCATCGAGCTCGCGAGCGATATCAAACATGGTTTCGCCTTCTCTCACTGTGAAGGGCTGCTGGTAGACGTCTCCTTTGGCGAGCTTCCAGAAGACGTCCTTGCCGGTGGCCGCGTGGTCGAAGAAATATTCTCCGGCCTGCAGCGTATGCTTGGGGTTCCGGCGGGAATAAATCTCAAACGCCATGGCGCTTCGAATGATTCCATTTTTTTTCAACAGGAACGCGACGTACCGGCTCGAAGCCCCGTGTGGTATATCGACGAACACACCTTCCCCCGGGAAATCCTGGTACGGCTTCGTCATGCCATACCACATCCACGCGGCGGTGGCGCCGGCGATCAGCACGATCAGGAGAATGATGGCGAGTAGAAACTTCAAGTTAGCCCCACGGATCTAGCTTACCGTTTCTTTCATGCTTTCTCGTGCTCCCGTGCTTGCCCTTGCCGTTCCAGGTATTCTTTCAGAATTACTGCCGCCGCGACGGCATCCACCGTCATTTTTGCCTGAACCTTTTTCGATTTTCTGCCGCCGGGCAGCTTATCGTCGCGGATAAATCTACCCTGAAGTTCTTCCAATAAACGTTCTGCTTCCCAGCTCGTCAGCCGCTCATCCACCATTTCCACGGATACGCCGACCTGTTTCCGCAAGCGCTGGGCAAATCCTTCCACTTCTTCGGCCATTTCGCCGCGCGTGCCATCCAGCCGCAGCGGCAGACCGACGACGATCTGTTTGACGCCGTGCTCGCGCACCAGCTCGCGCAACCGCCGTATGTCTTCATTGCGGTTGATGCGCTCTAGAGTGCTCAGCGGTTGCGGCATGCGCGCTTCGGAATCGGCCAGCGCTAGGCCGATTCGCGCGCGCCCGTAATCGATCGCGAGGATCGAGCTGTGCAGGCCTGAACGCAGGTCAGTCGGGCTTCTTGTCACACCCCCAGTATACCGGGAAGCTCGTCGGCGAATACGGCGTGGTTCGCGTGGAACAGCGATCACGCAGACGAATTCTGCTTCCGCTCTGCGAAGGGCTAGGGTTTGCGGCCGCGCTGGCCGGATTGCCAAGCGGGCCAGTAGCCGAGCAGCTTCAGTTGCTGGTCGAGGCCGGTTTCTTTGACGAGCACGTCGAGTTCGGCGCGCGAAAGGCGCTTTCCCAGCGGCTCGACGCGATCGGCGATGCCCCAGGCGGTCAACGCCGCCAGAACCGTATTCAGCTTCAATTCGCGGATGTCCACTTTATCGAGCGTGTCCGAAGCAGCGTGATAGTTTGGCAGGTAGTTGGCTTCTTCCTGGTTGGCGACGAGGGTTGGAACGCCTTCGAGCAGGAAATCGAAATTGTCCGTGCCGAACGAGGCGTCATAGGTATCCCTATTGGCGCCCCAGGATTCCAGGGGCTTCAGCGCTTCGCGAACACCGGGTTCAATGTCGTGTCGGCCACCTAGGGAGTAACCGGTTGCGCGGCCGATTCCGGAGTCGTAAGTAATCATGGCGCGGATTTTGTCGAGCTCGGCGCGGTGCGCCTTCACGTATTCGAATGAGCCGATGGTGCCTTGTTCCTCGCCGCTGAAGAGCACGAAGCGGATGGTGCGTCGGGGGAGCAGCCCCGTGGCTTTGATCGCGCGCGCCGCTTCAATCACCAGCGCCGCGTTGCAGCCATTGTCCAGCGCGCCGGTGCCCAGCTCCCAGGAATCGAGATGCGCGCCGAGGATGACAACTTCGTCCGGCTTTTCATAACCGCGGATTTCACCGACCACGTTCTCCTGCTCGATGGACCCGCCAATCTTGTTGGGCATCTCCAGGTTTACGCGGACTTTTCCCGGGTAGGCCGCGACGGTCCGTGCCAGACGTAAACCGTCTTCGCGCGCCAGGACAGCTTGAGGAATCCTGTCAATCTCCCCGTGAAGAGAATTGGTGTGGCGATAGAGCAGCAGCCTCTCTCGTGCTCCGATCCAGAGAATGGCCACTGCACCTTGCTGCAGGGCTTTCTCAATAATTGTCGGCGGGCGGAGATACTCGTTGAACAAGTCCGCCCAGGTCGTGCCGATGTCGGTGTGCACCAGCAGGATCGCGCCTTTCAGGGAAGCTCCCGGCTTTGCGAAATCATCATCGGTGCCGTACCCTACATCGACGACGCTCGCTTCAATCCCTCCCGCAGGCGTTGCCGGAGACCACCCCTCCGATTTCAACCGCACAGGGAATTTCACGGGGCCGAACAGCTCAAGCCGGCTGTCGCCTTCGCTCCACGTTACGGGAAGCGTGTACTTTTCTGTATGGACATCCACGCCCGCGGCTCGGAATGCAGCAACCCCCCACGCAACGGCCTTAGCCATCTCCGGCGTGCCGGTGACGCGCCCGCCGATTTCGTCCGTTAACCGGCGCAGATTTTCCGCTATCGGCGAGGAGCCCATCACGATCGGGAGAATCTTCGCTGCTGCTTGTGCGCAGGAAGAAGCCTCGGTTGTTGAGCAGGCCGCTGTTTGGCTGCCTTGTGCTGGGCTTAGCGTATCTTTTTTTGGCGGCGGCAATTGGGCTGAGGCTGGAAGCAAGGAAGCAAAGAGATAAAGAAATAAGGATGTAATGAAGATCGCGCAGCGCGGCATCGGTTCTCTCTTCTCCAGGAAATATGGCGTGACGAACGCGTTTCTCGATTTCCGAGCGGATTATACCGGATGCAACGCAAGACATGCAGTTGACCGCCAGATTGTCGCTGCGGCACCGTGCTCAGTTCTTGGGCGCAAGCGAGGTATCCAGAACACAATCCGCAACGCGAGCTACTTGGGCCATTTCCTCGACGTCATGGACGCGCACGATGTGCGCGCCGTTCAGAATGCTCGCTGTGACCGTCGCGGCGGTGCCCCAGATGCGCTCTTCGGGAGAAGCAGGCTTGCCGTCCCGGACGAGCGTGGCGCCAAGAAAGCCCTTGCGCGACGTGCCTATGAGCAGTGGAAAACCGAGTTTCGCCACTTGCGGGAGCCTCTGGAGCACCTCGTAGTTCTGCGCGAAGCTCTTGCCGAAGCCGATGCCCGGATCGAGAACGATCTGCGATTTTGCGACGCCGGATTTGCGGGCGATGGCGGCGGATCGCCGCAGGCCTTGCAGAATATCTTTCATCGCGTCGCGCGCAAACGATCCTTTTTGCATGGTTCGCGGTTCTCCGCGCATGTGCATCAATATCAGCGGGACGCGGTGGCGTGCGGCGACTTCGGCAATGCGCGAATCACTCTTCAGCCCGGAAATATCGTTGATGATTTCCGCGCCGGCATCGAGAGCGGTCTCTGCGACCTCCGCTTTTTGCGTATCAATGGAGATTGGAATTTTCAGGAGCCTGCGCAGGCCGCCCAGCACCGGCATCAGTCTTTTCCATTCTTCCTCGGCCGAAATGCCTTCGGAACCGGGCCTGGTCGACTCGGCGCCGATGTCGATCAGGTCGGCGCCAGCACGTTCCATCCGCAGGGCATGCGCGATCGCGTGTTCCTCATTGTAAAACTTGCTGCCGTCCGAAAAACTATCCGGCGTCACGTTCAGGACGCCCATGATCAATGTGCGCTTGCCCAGAACCAATGTACGGGACGGGAGTTTGAGGCGGAACAGTTTGCGGCGGACCATGTTAGGGAATTAGTTTAGCGCGGGAAGAAAGAAAGGGATAACACTGAGACGCAGGGATCGCAGCGCCCCCGCGAGAACACCATGCACTGAAGGAATCCGAGGAAAGGAATCTGCTAGTCGAGGTCGAAGTCGCGAATCGGTTTGCCCACCGGCGCATCCTTGGCTTTCTTCATCGCTTCTTCAAATTTCTTCGCCAGGATGTCTTCCTTGTTGGTTTCCTGGAACCAAGAGTCCGCGAACTTGTCTTCGCGCTGCCGGTGCTGCTCGGCAAGAATCTTCTGCGCGTCGGTCAGGTCAACGTTCGGCCCTGCTTTTACAGGCGCTTCGTGCGATAACACCGCGCCAAAGACCGCATCCACCACCAGCTTGGCCTGGCAGCACGGGCAGGTGACATGCAGGTTGTCGTTACTCTGCTTCGCCATATCCCAATTCTACGCCTTTCATGGAAGGGAAGTAAGTGTGGGCGGAAGTAAGCAGGGCAATAGGGCGAAATGCAAACCAGTGGCCATACTGCCGAAAACTGTTACCGACACGGTTGGATCATTTCTCCGTACTCGGCCATCTGTTTGTAGATGAACTGCTCTTTCTCCACGTCGACAATGAAGGCGGTCGAATAAATCCTTCCCCACCAGACGCGTCCAAAAAGAAGTTTCTCGTTGAGCCATTGAATGCTGGTTCCTCCGCTCGCGTGGTTCTGAAATGTGAGTTGCAAGACCTTTGACCCGAGAGGAGTGGCAGTCACGACGGTTGTGCTCCATGGTCCCGGTTGTGAGTAATCCGGCGAGCTCTGTGACACCCAGGCAGTATGCTGGGGCGAATATACTTTGTTTCCTTCTGCTTCGGATGTCCCGGAATTGGCGGCCTCTCTCAGAATGATTCTTTGCGAATAATTTTCATCAAAGGGCGTGTATTGGACTCTGAGTTCGCTGCGCTTCCGTAGATAGCCTCCCCTCTCTTGAGAGAGCGTGATCGCGGACGATAGAGAAAGGAGGAAGGGCATCAAGATCGTGAGCCACTTGGCTGAGTTCATGCCGGCACCTCGTAGTACCAGGAACGGTATTTGGAAATCTGGTGGAGGCCTTTCCCAATTGTTGGAGCGTGCTACGCCGCATGGAAAAAAACAAGGGGCACTTTTAATCGTGCCCCTCAGGTCAAATATCTATTCCGAAGTGAGAACTGACCACTGATTACCGATCACAGCGCTCTAGGCCTTCGCCGGGTTTTCCCCACGTGTGAATCCGGGCGCTGGACGAAGTTCCGGGCGAACCACCTTCGGGTCCGTGCTGGGCGCGGCCTGTGTTGGCGGCGGAGGAGGAGGAACTTTTTCCGGCAACGGTTTGCCTTCCATCAACAGCTTCACTTCGTTGGCGTCGATCACTTCGCGTTCGAGGAGAGCCAGCGCGATGCGTTCTAGCGTTTCACGGTTGTTGGAGAGAAGATTCTTCGCTGCCTCATAGCCGCCGTTGACGATACGCTTCACTTCCTTGTCAATTTGAATAGCGGTGTCTTCGGAGTAGTCGCGATGTTGCGTGATTTCGCGGCCCAGGAAGATGGCTTCATCTTTCTTGCCGTAAGCCAGTGGTCCAAGTTCACTCATGCCCCATTCGCACACCATGTTGCGAGCGATGTCCGTGGCGCGCTCGATGTCGTTGCCCGCGCCGGTGGTGATGTGACCGAGGAAAATCTCTTCGGCGGAGCGTCCACCCATCAGCACGGCGAGCATGGTTTCAAGGTACTCACGCGTGTAGGTGTGCTTGTCATCTTCCGGCAGCTGCATGGTCAGACCCAGCGCCATGCCGCGCGGAATGATCGTTACCTTGTGGACGGGATCGGCGCCCGGCGTCATTGCTGCGACCAGCGCGTGGCCCGCCTCGTGATACGCCGTGTTCTTCTTCTCTTCGTCCGAAAGAATCATGGATTTGCGCTCGACGCCCATCAGGACTTTGTCCTTGGACATCTCGAAGTCCACCATCATGACGAACTTGCGGTTCTGCCGCGCGGCCCACAGAGCCGCTTCGTTCACCAGGTTGGCAAGGTCCGCGCCGGAGAAGCCCGGAGTGCCGCGCGCGATGATGGACAAATCAACGTCATCGCCGATGGGAACTTTGCGGGTGTGCACGCGGAGGATTTCTTCGCGGCCCTTGACGTCAGGACGTGCCACGACCACGCGTCGATCGAAACGGCCCGGGCGGAGAAGCGCGGGATCCAGCACATCCGGCCGGTTGGTAGCCGCAATCAGGATCACGCCTTCGTTCGATTCGAATCCATCCATTTCGACGAGCAGCGCGTTCAGGGTCTGTTCGCGCTCGTCATGCCCGCCGCCAAGACCGGCGCCGCGATGGCGGCCGACGGCATCAATTTCGTCGATAAAAATAATGCAAGGAGCATTCTTCTTGCCCTGTTCGAAGAGGTCACGCACGCGGCTCGCGCCAACGCCAACGAACATTTCAACGAAGTCTGAACCAGAGATGGAAAAAAATGGAACGTTTGCTTCGCCCGCAATCGCGCGCGCCAGCAAGGTTTTGCCCGTGCCTGGGGGCCCGACGAGCAGAACGCCTTTGGGGATTCGTCCGCCAAGCTTCTGGAACTTTTGCGGATCCTTGAGGAACTCGATGATCTCCTGTAACTCTTCTTTCGCTTCATCGGTTCCCGCCACATCTTTGAAGGTGGCCTTTTTCTGCTGCGCGGAGAGCAGCCGTGCGCGGGACTTTCCGAAACTCAATGCTTTATTTCCGCCGGCTTGCATCTGCCGCATCAGGAACAGGCAGAAACCGACCAGCAAAATAAGCGGCGCGGCGTTCAAAAGGATCAGCACCCAGTCCCCGCTGCGAACTTCCTTCACCTTGATCTGCACAGCCTTGTCGCGCAGCACCTTGGTGACTTCCGGCGCATTCTCTTTGGCGATGATCAGGCGGAATTTCTGGTGCGCGGGCTTCGCGTATTCTCCCTGGAGCTCATAGCTGTTCGGAGAGAGATACATGGTCACTTCGTTGATCTCTCCAGCATCGACCTTCTGCATGAACATGCTGTAGCTGGGCTCGTCATCGTGCGGCTGCGCGCCATTGGCGGAGACCAGCTTCCAGAGCATCACGCCCAGGAGCACGATCGAAAGCCAGAAGAGAATTGTTTTTAATGTTGAACCAGAATTCACGTTGTCCTCACAAATCCTGAAAACTACCGGAAGAAATTTGGCCCTGCCTATTTCTTCCGCGCTTTGCCCTTTTTTCCGGGAGCTGCCTTTACTCCCGACGAAAGCTGGCTAAGGTTGCGTCCCGTTCCGTTGGCGGCGGCCAGGCCGTAGCCAACCCATACTTGCTTAGATGCAGTCCGGAAGCCAAAGTAATCGGGCTCCAGGGCTACACGGCGGCTTTCCGGCTTATCCAAAAGCACCGCCAGGCGGATCGAACGCGGCTTGCTCTCCCCTAAACGCCGCAGCAGAAAATCCTGCGTGACGCCGCTTTCCAGAACTGCATCCACCACCAGGACATCCCGCCCGCTTAGTTCCGGATGGGAGCCGAAAAAAACTTCGCGCCGCGCGTGCCCGCCATGGTCGACGTCCCGCACATCCTCACGCACGAAGTGACAAACAATCGGCGCCTCAATCTTCCGCACAAGATCGGCGGCAAAAATAAATCCACGATCCAGCGTGACCACCACATCCAGCCGCCGGTCCTGGCATTCCTGTGAAATCTCTTTTCCCAGCGTCGCAACGCGGGCGGCAATGCGTTCAGCGGAATATGTTGTTGCTTTCCGCGCGCTGTGGTCCGCTGCTCTGCGGACGCCGCTTACCATGATTCCTCGGCGATCACCATTCCTGCCCGGGTCCTTTCATCCACTGCGAATTCTGCGGCCACAGGAAATCCGCGGGCCCACGCAAGAACGCCGCCGCTCGTCAGCACCGGCCAGCCGTCACGTTCCCATCGGCTGATGCGTTTTTCATTCAACAAGCGTTTCAACTTGTGCGCGCTCCGATGACCCAGAGGACGCATGCGGTCCCCGGGACGCCAGTTGCGCAGTACAAGAGGGAAACGCAGCCGGTAGCGGTCCAGGACCGCCCCATCCTTAATAGTTTCTACTCTCTTGGAGGGCCAGTCAATCACCCTGAGGCGGAATACGCACCTGAGTTCGCTTAAGCGGACTTCCGCCTCACCGCTTCGAATATCGATGTTGTACTCAAATTCGCGTGCGCCTGCGCTTGCACTTGCATTTCGAGCGTCTTCTTGAGCGCGAAACAACAACGCCGAGCGCTCCCTGCGCACCTCGAGGCCCCCCGGCAAAGAAAGTGCGCTGCCGCTTTCCGCGCTGCGCGCGAGTTTCAGCACCGCTTCCACATGCGAAGCGCTAACCTGCCCCTCGCGTGGCTTCATTTCTTCCACGATCCATCGAACCAGGCGCTTGCTTGGCGCAGGAGCCTCTTCTTTCTTGAGTGGCCCGAGCAAATCTCTGATTTCGATTCGCGCTCCCTCTGCGCTCCGCTGTACAAGCGCCGCCGCCCGCTCTCCCACTACCGCATCGAAAAATAATTCATCCTCCCGCGCGAGATCCGCAAGGGTCGCCAAATGTTTAACGATCGCAGTCTGGAACTGTTTCTCGATCAAGGGCAGGAGTTTTTTTCGAATGCGTGCGCGCATTTTTTTGGTATCGCGGTTCGTGAGGTCTTCCCGCCAATTTTGTTTGCGAGCGCGCAGAAATTCGCGAAGCTCGTGACGCCGAACGCCGAGCAAAGGCCGGAAGACGGGTCCTACCACTGGATGGATGCCGCCAAGCCCTGTGATTCCGGTCCCGCGCATCAGGTGCGCAAGCACAGTCTCCGCTTGATCGTCCGCGGTATGAGCGACAGCGATGCGCGTAACCTTGCCGGACTCCACCAGTGACCGGAAATAATCGTAGCGCGCGCGCCGCGCCGCGTCCTCGAGATTGGCGCGCTCCGTCTTGGCTTTTTTCGCAACGTGAAGAAAAGCAGTGTGGAATTCGAGCTCAAGTTTAGCCGCGAGCCGAGCGACGAATTTTTCGTCCGCTTCGCAAGCCTTGCCGCGCAGCTTGTGGTTGAAGTGCACTACACTGAGCACTACGCCGAGTTTTTTCCGCAACTCCAGGAGTAAAAGAAGCAACGCCACGGAGTCCGCCCCACCCGAGACCGCCGCACCCACGCGGTCTCCCGCATGGATCAGCGCAAGTTTCTGGATCGAGCCTAAAACTTGCCGCAGGAGTGCTCCGCTATCGTATTGGCGGCCGCTGCTTACCTTGCCCACCGTACCTGCCGTTCGCCCATTTCAAGCAAACCAAACCCACGCATGCCGCGCATCGTACCATGTCATAAGGCCTTAGGAGCTTGTCTGAGGAAGTCTGTGGAAATCGTTAATCTGGTGTTGACAATCCTTGTGCCCTCTGAGATACTCCTCGGGCTGTGGAAGTGCTTCCTGCAAGACAGGGGGGCTTTGCTCTTTGACAACCGATACGATGTGCCAGAATCTGTTCGAAGCCATTCGAGTTTTCGAGCGCGAATGGTCTGAGTAAATTCGAGCGACAATAATTTGCTTGGTAGGCTGGCTCCGATGTAAATCGGAGCATTTTTTTTCGCCAAGCTACCAGTTTCAAACGAGAGTTTGATCCTGGCTCAGAACGAACGCTGGCGGCGTGCTTAACACATGCAAGTCGAGTGCGCGGTTGTAGCAATACAACTGGCGCACGGCGCACGGGTGCGTAACACGTGGGCAATCTGCCCTTCGATGGGGAATAACTCCGGGAAACCGAAGCTAATTCCGCATAACATTCCTTGGACTTCGGTTCGAGGATTCAAAGCCGTAAGGCGTCGAAGGAGGAGCCCGCGCACGATTAGCTAGTTGGTAGGGTAACGGCCTACCAAGGCTTTGATCGTTAGCTGGTCTGAGAGGATGGCCAGCCACACTGGAACTGAGACACGGTCCAGACTCCTACGGGAGGCAGCAGTGGGGAATCTTGCACA